>NZ_JBQZFO010000008.1:0-186275 GCF_052691715.1 Serratia sp. NA_112.1 | reverse complement strand
CCTGCTTTGTGGTGAGCAGCCGAAAATCAATAAATTGATTTTCCTGATTTTTGTTTATCGGCCTCTACTCGCTCTGGGCAGGAATGAGGTTTGTCATCAGTCTGAAGGCACCCGAGGGTGCCTTTTTGTTTTTGTAGCAATGGGTTAGTCTTCTTTCTCTTCCGCTGCGACCGTTTCCGGCAACGCGTTGGTTTCCGCCGGCATACTGACGCTCTCGATGGTCAGCTTGATTTCCGGGGTAATCAAATCGCTCAGCATGTTGTAGACCTCCATGGTGTGCTCACGGACCGCATCGCCGATGTCATTGATGTAACCTTCCTCACGCAGCGTCGCCACCAGAGTGGAAAACACTGCCTTGTCGAAGAACTCTGGCGCGTTGATGCCATGCAGCACCGACAGACGCTGGGCCATAATGCGGCTCTCTTTCTCCAATGCCCCACGGTTGATGCTTGGGTTGGCACTGAGGATCGACATGGTGATGGCATAGCGCTGCAGCGTTTCACGGACACCGGCGGCTAACAACTGTAGTGGACGGATGCGGACTGGATTCAGTACCAGACTGTCACCCTTGTCGCAGATCAGCTGCTGACGGATCATCTCGTCGATCAGTGGCCGCAGCACTTCCGGCAGTTGTTCTTTGTCGTTGTGCAGGAACAACTCGGCCTTCAGCATCGGGTAAATCAGGCCAATCTGCCGTAGAAGTTCGGCGCGCGATACCCGGCGGTGATGCATCACAATAGTGGCGATCAGCGACGGCAGAACCAGCAGATGATGGATATTGTTACGGTAATAGGTCATCAACACCGCCTGCTCACGCGGCAGGATGATGATATCGCCGATGTTATCCTTCTCCACTTCGAACTTGTTCATGTTCAGCGCGTGGTCCAGCAGCTCATCCGGCGTCTGGGTGGGTACGGTAACGTCACCGGCATAAGGCACATTGCGCATCAGTTGCAGGTAGCACTCCAACTGCTCAAGCAACTGCTCACGGGTCAGCGAACGCTGACGTGAGGCCAGCAGCGCCGTGGAACACAGGTTCATGGCGTTGGCGGCGGCGGCATTGTTGATACGCACCATAATCTTGGCCGCCAAATCGTTGACCGTCGGCGTTAACCAGCTTGGGCGCTGGGCTTCGATCGGGTCAATGGATTCGCGCCACTGTGGCACATTCTGGTTCAGATAAGCGGTCAACGGCAGTGGATCACCGAAGTTGACGTAACCCTGGCCGAGATTGCGCAGCTTACGCAGGCCGCGCAGCATCTGCAGCAGGCTCTCTTTTTCCTTGGTCGCGCCACGCAACTCTTTGGCGTAGGTGCCCACTTCCATTACGTGTTCGTAACCGATGTAAATCGGCACCAGGGTGATAGGACGGCTACCGCCGCGCAGCATCGCCTGAATGGTCATCGACAGGGTGCCGGTCTTCGGCTCCAGCAAACGTCCGGTGCGGGAACGGCCGCCTTCAACAAAGTATTCCACCGAGTAACCGCGGGTAAACAGCTCGCCGAGGTATTCACGGAATACCGTCGAGTACAGCTTGTTGCCTTTGAAAGTACGGCGAATAAAGAAAGCACCCAGGCGACGGAAAATCGGCCCAGCCGGCCAGAAGTTGAGATTGATACCGGCAGCAATGTGCGGCGGGACCAGCCCCTGGTGATACAGCACGTAGGACAGCAGCAGGTAGTCCATGTGGCTGCGGTGGCAGGGCACATAAACAATCTCGTGCCCGTCCTGCGCCAACTGACGCACGCGTTCGGCGTTAGTGACGTTGATGCCTTGATACAATCGGTTCCAGGTCCAGCTCAGCACGCGATCGGAAAGGCGCACCGTCTCGTAAGAGAAGTCGGCAGCGATCTCTTCCATCAGCGCAATGGCGTTCTGCTGGGCTTTTTCGTGGGAGATTTTCTTGCTGCGCGCTTCGTCTTCGACCGCTTTTTCGATCGCCTTGGACGCCAACAACTTGTTGAACAGGTCCTGACGGGCAGGTAGGCTTGGGCCGACGGCAGCCAGACGCTGACGCGAGAAGTGCATGCGTGCTACGCGAGCCAGTTTCTGCGCAATGATTTTGTCCGTACCGTGCTCGGTGGCCATGCGGCGTAGCGAAACGGTATTGGAAAAACGGACAAAGCTGTCGCGGCCGAGCCACAGCACGGCGAAGAATTTCTGCACGCCGTTCAGCAGACGCAGATGTGGGGTACCATGACCTTCGCGCCCTGGAGAGCGGCCGAACATCACCGAAACCGGCAGCATCTGAATGTCGAGATCCGGATTACTGCGGTGCAGATCCAGATAGTCGTGGAACAGCTTTACCGACTCTTCTTTCGGCGTGTAGTAGCGGAATACGCGCGGCCCGTCGTGAATAAACACGTGGCTTGGCAGCACGGTGCCGTCTATCTCCAGCGGATCGAGGGGATCGGGCAGATCTTGCGCCAGGCACTGGGTGCGCAGCGTCAGCAAATCCGCCTTGGAATTATAAGGTAAAACATACAAAATCGGCCGTGAGGGATCCAACCCTAACTCCGTGACCGGATCTGAAGGGATAACCTTACTTCTTACCAACAGTTTAAGTGGTAAATTCAATAGTTTATAATAAATTTTACGCCAACCTGACATAACAACGTGAAGCCTCTTGTTAGCAATGCGCCGCAAGCATACCAGAAACCGGGTAGCAGATCTGTGGTGTTGGAAAACCGTGAGCCGGGAGAGTTTCCTGGCCTAGACTGTTTAATTATGACTTATCTCTGCTAAAGGCACTCAAAAACATGGCAAACCAAGCAACCGGCCTGACCCGTATTATTAAAGCCGCCGGCTACTCTTATAAAGGCTTTTCCGCTGCCTGGCAGCACGAAGCGGCATTCCGCCAGGAATTGGTGGCGACCGTGCTGGCTATCATACTGGCGATTTGGCTGGACGTAGGTGCGATAGCGCGCATTTTACTGATCGGATCTGTGCTGTTGGTGATGATCGTCGAAATACTCAACAGCGCGATTGAGGCGATTGTCGATCGAGTGGGGACCGAGCATCACGAGCTTTCCGGTCGGGCAAAGGATATGGGCTCGGCGGCGGTCTCACTGGCGATTATTTTGGCGCTGTTCGTCTGGGGTTCGGTGCTGTGGCAGCACTTTGCCTGAGTGGCGGCATTGCATTGCGACCCGTGTCGCTAATCCCTGATTTTTATTCACTCTTCGGTTCCCAAGCTGCAGTTACCTGTATATACTCACAGCAAGACTGTATAAACAAACAGGGGGGCGGAATGAAAGCACTAACTACCAGACAGCAAGAGGTCTATGATCTGATTCGCGATCATATTTCGTCCACTGGCATGCCGCCAACGCGCGCCGAGATCGCCATGCGTCTGGGGTTCCGTTCGCCAAATGCCGCAGAAGAACATCTGAAAGCGCTGGCGCGTAAAGGCGTTATCGAGATTATCTCCGGCGCTTCGCGCGGCATTCGCCTGCTGATGGAAGATGAAGAGGGTTTACCGCTGATTGGCCGTGTCGCCGCCGGTGAGCCGCTGCTGGCGCAACAGCATATCGAAGGGCACTACAAGGTCGATCCTTCCCTGTTCAAACCGAGCGCAGATTTTCTGCTGCGGGTCAACGGCATGTCAATGCGTGACATCGGTATTCTCGACGGCGATCTGCTGGCAGTGCATAAAACTCAGGACGTGCGTAATGGCCAGGTGGTTGTGGCACGCATTGAAGATGAAGTCACGGTCAAACGCCTGAAAAAGCACGGTAACGTGGTTGAGCTGTTGCCGGAAAACAGTGAATTCCAGCCGATTGTGGTCGATCTGCGTCAGCAGAATTTCACCATTGAAGGTCTGGCGGTCGGTGTGATCCGCAATGGCGACTGGGTTTAATCCTCGCGCCTAAACATCGTCCTCTGATTCAAGTCGCCCCAGCTCTGGGGCGATGTCATATCTGATTCACTATATACCCTATAGCTTTCAAGTTGCAGCTAAGCGGCCAACTCGCTCATCCCCAGGCGCTTACTCAGGTAAGTAACTGGGGTGACAAATCTGCCGGGAGCAGATTTGAATGCTGCTCGCAGCGGCCCCAAAGGGGTGTGGCCCATGGACGGGCCACATAACTGAGTGCAGATAACAACACTGCAACTTGAAAGATGACGGGTATACACGGGAACATTTCACTATGCGCCTGTTTTCTGCCTTCACCAGCGATACCGATAAAGCCCTGTGGCGCCTTGCGCTGCCCATGATTTTCTCCAATATCACCGTGCCGCTGCTTGGGCTGGTGGATACCGCAGTGATCGGCCACCTCGACAGCCCTACCTATCTGGGGGGCGTAGCGGTTGGCTCCATGGCGACCAGCTTCCTGTTTATGCTGTTGCTGTTTCTGCGTATGAGTACCACCGGGCTGACCGCACAGGCGTTGGGGGCGCAAAATCCGCAGGGGCTGGCACGAGCCTTTATGCAGCCGTTGCTGCTGGCAGTGTTGGCTGGGGCGGCGATTGTGTTACTGCGCTATCCGCTGATTGAGTTGGCACTAAGAATCGTCGGTGGCGATGGGACGGTGCTGGAACAGGCTCGCTTATTCCTCGAGATCCGTTGGCTGAGTGCCCCGGCGGCACTGGCCAATATGGTTATCCTGGGTTGGTTGCTCGGGGTGCAATATGTGCGCGCACCGGTGATCCTGCTGATTGTCGGCAACCTGTTGAATATCGTATTGGATATCTGGCTGGTGATGGGACTGGGCTGGAACGTGCAGGGGGCCGCTACGGCGACTGCCATTTCTGAATATGCCACGCTGCTGTTGGGATTATGGCTGGCCTGGCGCGTGATGCGCATACGCGGCATTTCTGTGCCGATGCTGCGCCAAGCCTGGCGCGGTAATTTGCGGCGTCTGCTGGCGTTGAATCGCGACATTATGCTGCGTTCATTGCTGCTGCAACTGTGTTTTGCCTCGCTGACCATCTTCGGTGCCCGGCTTGGTGGCGAGGTGGTCGCGGTCAATGCGGTGCTGATGAATTTGCTGACCTTCACCGCTTATGCGCTGGACGGTTTTGCCTACGCGGTAGAGGCGCATTCGGGGCATGCCTATGGAGCCCGTGACGATAGCCAACTGCGCAAAGTATGGCGTGCGGCTTGTCGGCAAGCCTGTCTGGTGGCGTTGGGCTTTGGGCTGCTCTATGCCGTTGCCGGGCCGCAAATTATAGCGGCGTTGACCTCTTTACCAGAACTGCGCGCGCTGGCGAGCCATTATCTGCCGTGGCAGGTAGTGCTGCCATTGGTGGGAGTATGGTGCTATTTGTTGGACGGCATGTTTATTGGGGCCACCCGCGGCGCAGAAATGCGTAACAGCATGGCAGTAGCCGCCGCCGGTTATGGGCTGACGCTGTTTACCTTGCCTGTATTAGGCAACCATGGATTGTGGCTGGCGTTGGCGGTATTTCTTGCGTTACGTGGTCTTGCTCTCGGGTGGATTTGGCATTGCCACAGGGTGCGAGGGACCTGGTTTGCAGCGGATGTGGCGCAATCAAAAATGATTAATCATTAGTTTTATTTATATTTTAATTCATATTAAGTTACATTTTCTTGAGCGAAATTGTTTCCGCTTACTTGCTGTTATTTTGGTGTTTTTACTGTGTTTTATTGTTTTTGTGAATTTTTATCCTGAGTTTTTATTTTTTTCGCTATCTGTAGCTATAGTTAATCATGTGGCTGGCGGAATGAATTGGAACTGACAATCCTTTTATTCAGGTCAATTGACCGAAATAATTACTCAGTTAAGTCCGGCCACAGGCGTTTAAAACTGACTAATCACAGGTAACGGAGAGGTTATGAACAAAGATCAAGCCGACGGTAACTGGAAGCAGTTTAAAGGGAAAGTGAAGGAAAAGTGGGGCAAGCTGACCGATGACGATCTGACGGTCATTGAAGGGAAACGTGAACAGCTTGTCGGTAAAATTCAGGAACGTTACGGCTACCAGAAAGAGGCGGCCGAGAAAGAAGTTAAATCCTGGGAAGACCACAACAAGTATCGTTGGTAGCGCGCTGGGCCGCAGCGGATTGCGGCCACAAGCTACCTTTTAAAGGTCCGGCGTTTTTATCCCCTTGACGCTAAACCTGCAGGTACAAGGAAGTACCTGAAAACCCAACCTATTTCTTCTTGATGGCGATGCTGTGATCGTGTTCGCCGCAGTCATGCTTGCTGTCACAGGCTTCTACCTCAACGCACCCCGCACACAGGCCATGCGCCTCCACCACGTTATGGCGCAGAACAAAACCAGACTCCTTCGCCAGTTTCTGCAGTGTCTCTTCGACCCCTTCGGTAGTGCGTTCGGTCACCTGACCACAGCGATCGCAGATAAACAACGCGGAAGTATGCGTCGGCTGTTCGAAGTGATGGCACAGCACGTAGCTGTTGGCTGACTCCACCCGGTGAATAAAGCCTTGTTCCAGCAGGAAATCCAGTGCTCGGTACACCGTCGGTGGTTTGGCCTGAGGTTCGGCGACGCGCAGCAGATCCAGCAGATCGTAAGCGCTGATGGCACCGGGCTGCTGTGCCATCAGGCGTAACACTTCCAGCCGCTGCGGTGTCAGACGCACATTGCGTTGCTGACAGAGTTGTTCAGCCTGCGCCAGCAGCTTTTCCTGGGTGCTTGAGTTCATGGCAAATTTCCCGGTACGTAAAAAAGCCGATTTTACCATGCTTCAGTCAAATCGCCGAGAGTCGGCCCCTTTTCCTCTGATATGGCGCACTAATCGACTGGTTTGCCGTCTGCCGTCCGTCACTAGCGTGACGATGTTCACACTTCGGGAGCCGGAGGCAGTGGATCCTCAGCCGGCAAGTGAGCGTTGAAAGCGCTCTGCCAACGCGGCCATTTCCGGCGCAGGATTATGCCCAATCAGCATAAAACCATGACGGCCATCGGCCCAGTAGACCACGTTCATCCCCTGGCGACGCTCGCTTAATAGGCGCGATCGCCTGCGATGCCGAGTGCCAGAAAACCAACGGCGGCGGCGATCAGGCTACGCCGACTGTCACCGCCCATCGCCAGGGCCGCACCGGAGAACAGCAGAGAACCGGCAATGACTGGCAGCAGGCGTTTAACGAAACTGTTCATGGTTGTTTCCTCATTGATAAAGGTGCACAACTGCACCCGTGTTGAGAGAACACCTGACCACGCTTTTTTATTCGTTTTTTCGAGGACTTTTTTAACCGGGCGGTACAGTGGTTTTCCCAACGCTGTCGATTGTCGTTATAATAGGCGTTTGCGGCAGTACGCCGTTCGTTGAAACCAGACAGAATCAGGTAGCCAGTAACCCAGCATGACGACAGACAACAACGCTTCAAAATACGCCGCCAATCGTTTCTCCATCGCGCCGATGCTCGACTGGACCGATCGTCATTGCCGTTACTTCCACCGCCTGCTGACCAAAGACACGCTGCTGTACACCGAAATGGTGACTACCGGCGCGATTATCCACGGCAAGGGCGACTATCTGGCCTACAGCGAAGAAGAACATCCGGTGGCGCTGCAATTGGGCGGCAGCGATCCAGCTGCGTTGGCGCACTGTGCCAAATTGGCTGAGCAGCGCGGCTACGACGAGATTAATCTTAACGTCGGTTGTCCGTCAGATCGGGTGCAGAACGGCATGTTCGGTGCCTGTCTGATGGGGCAGGCAACGCTGGTTGCCGACTGCATCAAGGCGATGCGTGACGTGGTGTCGATCCCGGTGACGGTGAAAACCCGTATCGGCATTGACGACCAGGACAGCTATGAGTTTCTGTGTGATTTTATCGCCACCGTTGCTGGCCGCGGCGAGTGCGATATGTTTACTATTCATGCGCGCAAAGCCTGGCTGTCGGGCCTGAGCCCGAAAGAGAACCGCGAAGTGCCACCGCTGGATTATCCGCGTGTCTATCAGCTAAAACGTGATTTCCCAGAACTGACTCTTGCCATTAATGGCGGGGTGAAAACTTTGGAAGAGGCGAAGCAGCATCTGCAGCATCTGGACGGCGTAATGATGGGGCGTGAAGCCTATCAGAACCCGGGAATTCTGGCGCGGGTCGACAGTGAACTGTTTGGTCGCCAGACTGAGGTGATGGACAGCGTGGCGATTATTGAGGCGCTGTATCCTTACATCGAACGCGAACTGTCGAACGGTACCTATTTGGGCCATATTACCCGCCATATTCTGGGCCTGTTCCAGGGCGTGCCGGGGGCGCGTCAGTGGCGCCGTCACCTGAGCGAAAATGCCCATAAGCCAGGGGCCGATACGCGCGTGGTTGAACAAGCACTGGATTTAGTGCGCTTACCGCGTACCGAAATGGCGTAATCGACATAAATATCTGACTAAAAGTTAGCGTTTTTGACCAGGCATGTCGCATTATGTGATGTGCCTTTTTTTTAATTTCAATCAGTTAGTTTCAACGCCGGTCTGGCACGCTTCTTGTAATAGCTCAGCAGATACTTTGTTTTGCGAAGGAGCAAAATCATGTTGGAACTTTTCTTTCTGGTCGGTTTTGTTGTGATGCTGATGGTGACCGGGATTTCGCTGCTGGGCGTATTCGCCGCGATAGTGGTGGCGGCGGCGTTTATGTTACTCGGTGGGCTGTTTGCGATGGTGATTAAGCTGTTGCCGTGGTTGATTCTGGCTGTGGTAGCTGTCTGGATTTACCGTTCGATGCAGAAACCACAAATACGCCGCTACTGATTTTTTGTTGAATAATCAGTCGGTCACACTGAAATCTACGCAACAGACTTGTGCTGAATGCGGCAGCGATCACAGCTTGGTGCTTTAAATGCTAATACGGCGCATTAGCCATGTTTTTTACGTTTCTGGGCTGTTAGGATATTTGCCGATACAGCGATGCGACCGATTTCATCACCGCAAGAGACATTGACCTAATACGAGTGTTGCTCAAGCAACCCGCTGTCTCGGGCGGACTCTGCTCTACCCCTACAAACGCAGTAATAGAAAGGGCTCCTTATGGGGCCCTTTGCTTTTGCCGGTGATCAGGGGATCAGCAAGCTTGAACCGCTGGTGTTACGGCTTTCCAGCACCTGATGCGCGCGCTGAGCATCGGCCAACGCAAACTTTTGCTCTTCCTTCACATCGACTTTGATTGCCCCGCTGCCGATCAATGAAAACAGCTCATTGCTGGCATACTGCAGTTCAGCACGGTTGGTAATGTAGCCGTTAAGCGAAGGGCGGGTGACGTACAGCGAGCCTTTTTGGTTCAACAACGCCAGATCAACCCCGGTGACCGGGCCGGAGGCATTGCCGAAACTCACCATTAGCCCACGGCGTTTCAGGCTGTTAAGCGAGGCTTGCCAGGTACTTTGGCCTACCGAGTCGTAAACGACGCCGACTTTCTCGCCCTGGGTCAGTTCAGACACGCGCTGGGCGATATCTTCCTTATGGTAATTGATGGTTGCCCATGCGCCGGCGTGCTTCGCCAGCTCGGCTTTTTCGTCGGAGCCAACGCTACCGATAAGTTTTGCCCCAAGCGCTTTAGCCCACTGGCAGGCAATCAGCCCGACACCGCCCGCGGCGGCATGGAACAGGAACACTTCACCCGGTTGCACCTCATGGGTTTGGCGCAGTAAATAATGCACCGTCAACCCTTTCAGGAAAGAGGCCGCGCCTTGCTCAAAGCTCAGGTTATGCGGCAGCAATGCTACCTTTTCCTGCGAAACATTGTGCACTTCGCTGTAGGCTCCCAGTGTCGACTGGGCATACACCACCCGGTCACCTGGTTTTAGCACGCTGACACCGGCACCGACCTTGGTGACCACCCCGGCAGCCTCGGTGCCCAACCCGCTCGGCAGCCTAGCGGGCGGGTACAGACCGCTACGTACGTAGGTGTCGATATAGTTGATGCCGATCGCCTTGTTCTCGATCTGCACCTCACCGGCTGCCGGGTCTACGGGGGTAAAATCAACGTATTGCAAGACTTCCGGGCCGCCGGTGGCGGAGAATTGAATGCGCTTTGCCATTTCATTACCTCGAGTGGGGGTCTGATTTCACCCTACGCGTTTTAGCATCGGCGATCCAGTTTGCCCTGGGACGGATTGATACTTTTTGCATCTGTTATGCGCAGGAATCACAGCTAAAAATCACGTATACTCTCGCGTCAGGATCCTCCATTCGCCACCGGATAAAGAATACGTTTCATGGCAGGAAAAAAACCAACCAACAGAACAAACGCAGACGAAGCCAAAGAGCGCCCAAGAGACCGCCAGATGGAAGGGCTGAAGATGCCGCCACATTCGCTGGAGGCGGAGCAGTCCGTGTTGGGCGGTTTGATGTTGGATAACGAACGTTGGGACAACGTGTCCGAACGCGTAGTCTCCAACGATTTCTTCAGCCGCCCGCATCGCCTGATCTTTACCGAGATGCAGCGCCTGCTGGAAATGAGCCGACCGATCGACCTGATCACCCTGTCCGAATCACTGGAACAGCGCGGTGAGCTCGATTCCGTCGGGGGGTTCGCCTACCTAGCCGAGTTATCGAAAAACACCCCCAGTGCTGCCAACATCGGTGCTTATGCGGATATCGTGCGTGAACGTGCGGTAGTGCGCGAGATGATCTCGGTAGCCAATGAAATCGCCGACGCCGGTTACGATCCACAGGGTCGCAGCAGTGAAGACTTGCTCGATCTGGCCGAATCCCGGGTGTTCCAAATCGCGGAAAACCGGGCCAGCAAAGATGAAGGCCCGAAAGGTATTGAGCGTATCCTGGAAGATACCGTTGCGCGCATAGAACAGCTCTATCAACAGCCGCACGATGGTGTTACCGGGGTAGATACCGGCTATCAGGATCTCAATAAGAAAACCGCCGGTTTGCAGAAATCGGATCTGATCATCGTTGCCGCTCGTCCTTCGATGGGTAAAACCACCTTCGCCATGAACCTGTGCGAACACGCCGCAATGACGCAGGAAAAACCGGTGCTGATCTTCAGCCTTGAGATGCCAGGCAACCAGATCATGATGCGTATGCTGGCGTCGCTTTCGCGTGTAGACCAAACGCGCATTCGTACCGGTCAGCTCGATGACGAGGACTGGGCGCGGATTTCCAGCACCATGGGTATCCTGCTGGAGAAGCGCAATATGTACATTGATGACTCCTCCGGCCTGACGCCAACCGAGGTTCGCTCCCGTGCGCGCCGTATTTTCCGTGAACATGACGGCCTGAGCCTGATCATGATCGACTACCTGCAACTGATGCGCGTGCCGTCCTTGTCCGACAACCGTACGCTGGAGATTGCTGAAATTTCCCGTTCGCTCAAGGCGTTGGCGAAAGAACTTCAGGTGCCGGTGGTGGCGCTGTCGCAGTTGAACCGAAGCCTGGAGCAGCGTGCCGACAAGCGCCCGGTCAACTCCGACCTGCGTGAGTCCGGTTCTATCGAGCAGGATGCCGACCTGATTATGTTCATCTACCGTGATGAGGTTTATCACGAGAACAGCGATCTGAAAGGGATTGCCGAAATTATTTTAGGTAAGCAACGTAACGGCCCAATCGGTTCTGTGCGTCTGACCTTTAACGGCCAGTGGTCGCGTTTTGATAACTACGCGGGACCACAATATGATGACGAATAATCAGCTAAGGAACTGAAATGAAAGCGGCAACCGCTGTAATCGACCGCCGCGCTCTGCGACATAATCTGCAACAGGTGCGCCGTCAGGCGCCGCAAAGTCGCCTGATTGCCGTTGTGAAAGCAAACGCTTATGGACATGGCCTGCTGGAAACAGCGCACACTCTTCAAGATGCCGACTGTTACGGCGTGGCGCGCATTGGCGAGGCGCTGATGCTGCGTTCCGGCGGTATCGTCAAACCGATCCTGATGCTGGAAGGTTTCTTCTGTGCCGAAGACCTGCCGGTGTTGGTGGCCAATAACATCGAAACCGCCGTACATAGCATCGAGCAGCTTGAAGCGCTGGAGCAGGCCACGTTGGCGCGACCGGTACCGGTGTGGATGAAACTCGATACCGGCATGCATCGTCTGGGCGTGCGTCCGGAGCAGGCAGAGGCGTTCTATCAGCGCCTGAGAGCTTGCCGTAACGTGGTACAGCCGGTCAATATCATGAGCCATTTCAGCCGCGCCGATGAGCCTGAGTCGGACACCACGCTCAAGCAAATTCAATGTTTTGAAAGCTTTGCCGCCGGTAAACCAGGGCAGCGTTCGATCGCCGCCTCCGGGGGCACTCTGCTGTGGCCGGATGCGCACAACGAGTGGGTTCGCCCAGGCATTATCCTGTACGGTGTTTCACCGATGGAAGGCTCTCAGGGCTGTCAGTATGACCTGCAACCGGCCATGACGCTTAAATCCAACCTGATCGCGGTGCGTGAACACAAAGCCGGTGAGTCGGTGGGCTACGGTGGCACCTGGATTAGCGCAGGGGATACCCGTTTGGGCGTGGTGGCAATGGGTTATGGCGATGGCTATCCGCGCAGTGCACCTACCGGGACACCGGTGTGGCTTAACGGCCGTGAAGTGCCGATAGTAGGTCGGGTGTCGATGGACATGATGTCGGTCGATCTGGGGCCGGAGGCTACCGATAGGGTTGGCGATGAAGTGGTGCTGTGGGGCCAGGCTTTACCGGTCGAACGAATTGCCGACTGTACCGGCATCAGCGCTTATGAACTGATTACCAAACTGACGCAGCGCGTGTCGATGGAATACATCGGCGAATAGCCTGTGAGGGGCCAGCACCTGCCGGCCCCAATCATTAACGCGTTATTTCTTTACCGCCAGCCACCGATCAATAATGCTCTGATACTCACCGGTCGCTTTGGACAGGTGCAGCCACTGATCCACATACAATTTCCAGCTTAAATCATCACGCGGCAGCATGTAGGCTTTCTCGCCGTACTGCATCGGTTTTTTGGGATTCACTGCGCACAGTTTCGGAAAACGTTTTTGCTGATACAGCGCCTCGGAGGCGTCGGTGATCATGACATCGGCTTTCTTGTCGACCAGCTGCTGGAAAATTCCCACGTTATCATGGGTCAGCGTCAGTTTTGCCTTGGGCAGATAGGTATGCACGAAGGCTTCGTTGGTGCCTCCCGCCGGCTCCAGCAGACGCACCGAGGGTTTGTTGATCTGGTCGATGGTACGGTATTTCTTCACGTCTGTGCAGCGTACCAATGGGATCTTGCCGTCGGTATCCAGCATGTCGGCGAAGAAGACCTGCCTTTGCCGCTGCAGCGTGACCGAGATCCCGCCCATGGCGATGTCGCATTTACCGGCGACGAAGTCCGGCGTCAGGGTTTTCCAACTGGTTTTTACCCATTTCACTTTGGCGCCCAGGCTTTTGGCCAGCGATTCCGCCATGTCGATATCAATGCCTTCATAGCTGCCGTCTTCCTTCAGGAAGGTGTAAGGCTTGTAATCGCCGGTGGTACACACTTCCAGCGTGCCCTGCTGGATCACCTTATCCAGGTGCGATTGAGCGCTGGCGCTCCCGGCGGCGACCAGCAGTGCGAGAGGTAATAATTTTTTCATCGGCGTCCTTTTTATACATTCGTGGTTTTATGCGCTCTTTAGCCGTTAATTGTTGCTGACTTGCGCGAGTTACCCACTTTTTATGCCATTAGCAGGTAGAAACGTTCGGCATTGCTGCTGCGCGCTTCACAACCTCGGTGGGGGAAAGGTATCCACAGTCAAAAAACTGATAGGCTGTAACGTCAACATTTATTAACACAGTTTACAGGTGGCTATGTACAACATTGATGATTTTGATATGAAAATCCTGACGCTGTTACAGGCCAATGGCCGTCTGACCAATCAGGAACTGAGCGATCTGGTGGGGTTGTCGGCTTCCCAGTGTTCCCGGCGGCGCATCAGTCTGGAGCAGGCACAGCTGATCCGCGGCTACCATGCACGGCTGGCACCGGAGGCCGTCGGGCTGGGGCTGGTGGGGCTGATAGAAGTGAGCCTGACACACCATGCTCAGGAGCAGATCGACAGTTTCCACCAGATGCTGGAAGAAGTTGACGCCATTCTTGACGCCTATAAAACCACCGGCGATGCTGATTATCTGCTGAAGGTGGCGGTGGCGGATCTGCCGGCGCTGGACGACTTTATCAGTCAGACGCTATCGCGGCATAAAAGCGTGGCACATATCAAAACGGCGGTGGTGCTCAACCGAATCAAGGAAAACGGTTTGTTGCCGGTTGCGCGATAAAGCTAAAACCGAACGCCGTTTCCGTCTATATTAGAGCCTGGTGCTGTGCCCCCGAACCCTAATAATACAGGAGAACAACCCGTGTTTCAGAACGTTGATGCCTATGCAGGTGACCCGATCCTGTCGCTGATGGAAAAATTCAAAAAAGATCCCCGTTCGCACAAGGTTAACCTGAGTATCGGCCTTTACTATGACGAGCAGGGCATTATCCCGCAGATGAAGGCGGTTGCCGCCGCAGAAGCGCAACTGAGCAGCGTGGATCACGGCGCGTCAGTGTATCTGCCGATGGAAGGTCTGCTGCCTTACCGTACTGCGATTCAGCACCTGCTGTTTGGCACCGAGCACAGGATGTTGCAACAGGGGCGTATCGCCACCATTCAAACCGTGGGCGGTTCCGGCGCGCTGAAGGTCGGTGCCGACTTCCTGAAAAGCTATTTCCCGGATTCGCAGGTGTGGGTCAGCGACCCGACCTGGGAAAACCACATCGCCATCTTTGGCGGTGCCGGTTTCAAGGTTAATACCTACCCCTACTTCGACAGCGAAAGCTTGGGCGTGAAGTTTGACGCTATGCTGAACGCATTGAAACAGCTGCCGAAGCACAGCATCGCGCTGTTGCACCCGTGCTGTCATAACCCGACCGGCTCTGACCTGACCCATGCTCAGTGGGATGAAGTGGTCAAAGTGATTGCTGAACGTGAACTGATCCCGTTCCTGGATATCGCTTATCAGGGCTTTGGCGGTGGGATTGCCGATGACGCCTATGCCATCCGCACTATTGCTGCGGCCGGTCTGCCATGCCTGGTGAGCAATTCGTTCTCGAAAATCTTCTCGCTGTACGGCGAACGCGTCGGCGGTCTGTCGGTGGTGTGCGAAAGCGAAGAGGCGGCCGGGCGCGTATTGGGTCAGTTGAAGGCTACGGTTCGCCGCAACTATTCCAGCCCGCCGAACTTCGGTGCGCAGGTGGTGGCGAAGGTGCTGAACGAGACCGAACTGAAAGCCCAGTGGCTGGCAGAAGTCGAAACCATGCGCACCCGCATCCTTGAGATGCGCAAAACGCTGGTGGAAGCGCTGAAAGTTGCTCTGCCGCAGCGTAACTTCGATTACCTGCTGCAGCAGCGCGGCATGTTCAGCTACACCGGTTTCAGCGCGGCACAGGTTGATCGCCTGCGTGAAGAGTTCGGCGTGTACCTGATCCACAGCGGCCGTGTCTGCATGGCCGGTCTGAACCACAATAACGTGCATCAGGTGGCCGAGGCGTTTGCCGCAGTGCAATAATGTTGTTAGGGTTTGAGGTTCGCAAGGGAGCGATAGCGATATCGCTCCCTTTTTGTTGTCGGTTTGCCGCCGGAGTTGCTGCAAACTGGATAGAGAATATACTGATTGAGGGGCGCTCACTCATGTGGCATCAGCAAACGCTAATCCTCAGCGCAAAAGCGCGTGGTTTTCATCTGGTTACCGAAGAGATTACCGACCAGCTAACCCACTTACACCGCCTGCAAACTGGCCTGTTGCATCTGTTGTTGCAACATACCTCAGCCTCGCTGACGCTGAACGAGAATTGCGATCCTACGGTACGAGCTGATATGGAACAGCATTTCCTGCGTCAGGTGCCAGAGAACGCACCCTATCAGCATGACTACGAAGGGCCGGACGACATGCCGGCACACATCAAATCCTCTCTGTTGGGCACGTCCCTGACGTTGCCTGTCGGTCACGGGCGGCTGATGCTGGGCACATGGCAGGGAATTTGGCTGGGAGAGCACCGCATCCACGGCGGTTCACGCCGAGTTGTGGTCACTTTACAGGGGGAATAACCCAATGAATAACACAGCACTGCTGGAGTACTGCATGGCGAAGCCGGGCGCGGAACAGAGCGACCAGAACCAGTGGCAGGCCAGTCAGATCAAGGTTGGCGACGTGATGTTCGCCATGGTGTGCGAGGTGCAGGGGCGGCCGGCGCTGGCGGTAAAATCCAGCCCGGAACTGGCGGAGAGCCTGCGGGAACACCATCCGGAGATCGTCGCCTGTGAGCGGCTGAACAAAGCGCACTGGAATACGGTGTTTCTTGACGGCAACCTGCCGAATTCGCAGTTTTATACCCTGATCGACAGTTCTTATCAGTTGGTGTTGGAAGGGTTGCCTGAACACGTGCGTCAGGAATTGCGCGCTTAAGCGTTGAGGGCAGGCACACCGCCTGCCTTTTTGAGCATCCATCTCCCCATTTCCCTGTCATATTGTGATCGCTATTTGATTTTGGGAACGTTCCCGATTCATTGTTCCACGGGAACGACTAGGCTTTTGAGCCATAAACAGCCAGACCAAAGGATGCCGCGAGATGGCCATGAGTGAACAGAAACGCAAGATGATTGCCGGTGAGTTGTATGATGCCGGTGACGAGCTACTGCGCAGCGAGCGTAAGCATGCACGTCAGTTGGTACACCATTACAACCATTCTTCCCCGGATGAGGCTGAGCTGCGGAAACAGTGGCTGGCGGAGCTATTGGGCCAGTATCAGGGTGGAACCATCGAGCCGACGTTTCGCTGCGATTACGGCTATAACATCTACCTGGGTAAAAACTTTTACGCCAATTTTGACTGCGTGATCCTCGACGTGTGTGAAGTGCATATCGGTGATAACTGCATGCTGGCACCAGGAGTGCATATCTACACCGCCACCCATCCGCTGGATGCGGAAACCCGCGTCGGCGGCGCGGAGTTCGGCAAGCCGGTGCGCATTGGCGATAACGTGTGGATTGGCGGTCGGGTGGTGATTAACCCTGGCGTGACTCTGGGGGATAACGTGGTGGTGGCATCCGGGGCGGTGGTCACTAAAGACGTACCCGCCAACACCGTGGTAGGCGGCAACCCGGCACGGGTGATTAAACAACTGTGAGAAAAAATCGGGCGCTACAGTGGGCACCGAGGCGTTTGGCGTCCTCGACTTTGGACTCGGAGGTCGTGAACAGCACCACATGTGCGCCCATCGCCCGGGCCAATTTGCTCGCCATATGCCCCAGTCCGCCCAGACCGACGGTGCCGACCTTTTTACCGGGCCCGCCGGGCTAGGATTACTTCTTCTTCAGTAATGGCTTAAGGAAGCGCGCGGTATGCGAAGCCTTGCAGTTGGCTACGGTTTCCGGCGTACCTGCAACCAGGATCTCACCGCCGCCGCTGCCGCCTTCCGGCCCTAGGTCGACGATCCAGTCCGCGGTTTTAATCACGTCCAGGTTGTGCTCAATCACCACGATGGTATTGCCCTGATCGCGCAGCTGATGCAGTACCGCCAACAACTGCTGGATATCAGCGAAGTGCAGACCGGTGGTCGGCTCATCCAGGATATACAGCGTTTGGCCGGTGCCGCGTTTCGACAGTTCACGTGCCAGTTTGACGCGTTGCGCCTCGCCGCCGGACAGCGTGGTGGCCGACTGGCCGAGACGGATGTACGACAGGCCCACTTCCATCAAAGTTTGCAGCTTGCGTGCCAATGCAGGCACCGCGTCGAAGAACTCGCGCGCCTCTTCGATGGTCATTTCCAGCACTTCGTGAATGCTTTTGCCTTTGTACTTCACTTCCAGCGTTTCACGGTTATAGCGTTTGCCTTTGCACTGGTCGCACGGTACGTAGATATCCGGCAGGAAGTGCATTTCAACCTTGATCACGCCGTCGCCCTGACAGGCTTCGCAGCGGCCGCCTTTGACGTTAAAGCTGAAGCGGCCTGGGTTGTACCCACGGCTACGCGACTCAGGCACGCCAGCGAACAGTTCACGCACCGGGGTGAAGATACCGGTGTAAGTCGCCGGGTTGGAACGTGGAGTACGACCGATCGGGCTTTGATCGATGTCGATCACCTTGTCGAAATGCTCCAGGCCGGTCACTTCTCGGAACGGTGCCGGTTCGGCCAGAGTGGCGCCGTTGAGCTGGCGCTGGGCGATCGGGAATAGCGTGTCGTTGATCAGCGTTGACTTGCCCGAGCCGGAAACCCCGGTAATACAGGTGAAAAGTCCCACCGGCAAAGTCAGCGTTACGTCTTTCAGGTTGTTGCCGCGTGCGCCGCTCAGTTTCAGCACTTTGGTCGGATCGGCTGGTACACGCTGCTCAGGAATGGCAATCTCACGTTTGCCACTGAGGAACTGGCCGGTCAGTGATTCCGGCTGCGCCATGATGTCTTCGACGGTACCTTCTGCCACCACTTGACCACCGTGCACCCCGGCACCGGGGCCGATGTCGATCACGTGATCGGCGGCGCGGATGGCGTCTTCGTCATGCTCAACCACGATCACCGTGTTACCGAGGTTGCGCAGGTGGATCAGCGTTTCCAGCAGGCGCTCGTTGTCGCGCTGATGCAGGCCGATTGACGGCTCGTCCAGTACGTACATTACGCCCACCAAACCGGCGCCAATCTGGCTGGCCAGACGGATACGCTGAGCTTCACCGCCGGACAGGGTTTCCGCCGAGCGCGACAGCGACAGGTAGTTCAGGCCGACATTCACCAGGAATTTCAGGCGATCGCCAATTTCTTTCAGCACTTTCTCGGCAATCTGGGCGCGTTGGCCGCTGAGCTTCATGTTCTGGAAGAAGCTCATGGCGTGGCCGATGCTCAGATCGGATATTTCCGGCAGTGTGGTGTCTTCAACAAACACGTTGCGCGCTTCTTCACGCAGGCGGGTGCCGTGACACGAGGCGCAAGGACGGTTGCTGATAAACTTGGCAAGCTCTTCGCGTACCGCGCTCGATTCGGTTTCTTTATAGCGGCGTTCCATATTGTGCAGCACGCCTTCGAACGGATGGCGGCGCACGGTGGTATCACCGCGATCGTTGATGTATTTGAATTCGATGGTCTCTTTGCCGGAACCGCTGAGCACCGCTTTCTGCACGTTGGCATCCAGGCTGTTGAACGGCGCTTCGACGTCGAACGCGTAATGCTCCGACAATGAACGCAGCATCTGGAAGTAATAGAAGTTACGGCGATCCCAGCCGCGGATCGCACCGCCGGCCAGCGAAAGCTCAGGATTCTGTACCACACGTTCAGGATCGAAGAACTGCTGTACGCCCAGGCCGTCACAGGTCGGGCAGGCGCCGGCCGGGTTATTGAACGAGAACAGCCGCGGTTCCAGTTCGCGCATGCTGTAGCCGCAGATTGGGCAGGCGAAGTTGGCTGAGAACAGCAACTCATCGGCTTTCTCGTCGTCCATGTCGGCGACGACGGCCGTGCCGCCAGACAGCTCCAGCGCGGTCTCGAACGATTCCGCCAGACGCTGCGACATATCGTCACGCACCTTGAAGCGATCGACCACCACTTCGATGGTGTGTTTTTTCTGCAGCTCCAACTTTGGCGGATCGGAAAGATCGCAGACTTCACCGTCGATACGCGCACGGATATAGCCCTGGGTGGCTAGGTTTTCCAGCGTTTTGGTGTGCTCGCCCTTGCGGTCTTTTACCACCGGAGCCAGCAGCATCAGGCGTTTGCCTTCCGGCTGGTTGAGCACGTTGTCCACCATTTGGCTGACGGTTTGCGCCGCCAGCGGGACATGATGCTCCGGGCAGCGCGGTTCGCCGACGCGGGCAAACAACAGGCGCAGGTAATCGTGGATCTCGGTGATGGTGCCGACCGTAGATCGCGGGTTATGTGAGGTCGATTTTTGCTCGATGGAGATCGCCGGTGACAGGCCTTCAATGTGGTCGACGTCCGGTTTTTCCATCAGCGATAGGAACTGGCGTGCATAGGCGGAGAGCGATTCGACGTAGCGACGCTGCCCTTCGGCATACAGAGTATCAAAGGCCAGCGAGGACTTGCCTGAACCGGACAAACCGGTGACGACGATCAGCTTGTCACGCGGGATAATCAGGTTGATGTTTTTGAGATTATGGGTTCGAGCACCACGAACTTCGATATTGTCCATTTACACTTCCCGTCTTGATGATACACCGCGCCTGTCTGGGTGATTTACGGACGATTTTGTGATCGAACGCGCAAAAAACCGGCACAGCCAGTACGAAACGCATAATTATGACACAAAAAAACCTGAATGAATATCCAGTATACGAATGCAACAAGGTCGATCGAAACGACAATTCTGGAATACAATACGCAGTTATCAACACGGGTGTCGTTTCGGGCTGAGCGTGTTAAACTTACTCGTTTATACTGTGTAAAAATCAATCTTCAGGAGAGTTCTCATGGCCAGCAGAGGCGTAAACAAAGTAATTCTGGTCGGGAATCTGGGCCAAGACCCAGAAGTCCGTTACATGCCGAATGGCGGCGCAGTGGCCAACATTACCCTGGCGACCTCCGAAAGCTGGCGTGACAAGGCGACTGGCGAGCAGAAAGAAAAGACCGAGTGGCACCGCGTTGTGTTGTTCGGCAAGCTGGCTGAAGTGGCGGGCGAATATCTGCGTAAAGGTTCCCAGGTGTATATCGAGGGCGCTCTGCAAACCCGTAAATGGACCGATCAGGCTGGCGTAGAAAAATACACCACTGAGATTGTTGTGAACGTGGGCGGCACCATGCAGATGCTGGGCGGCCGTCAAGGCGGCGGCGCACCTGCAGGCGGTGGCCAGGCTTCCGGCGGCCAGGGCGGTTGGGGTCAGCCTCAACAGCCGCAAGGCGGCAACCAGTTCAGCGGTGGCCAGCAGGCTCGCCCAGCGCAAAACAATGCGCCAGCAGCCAGCAGCAACGAACCGCCAATGGACTTCGACGACGACATTCCTTTCTAACCTACATAAAATTAAAACGTAAAGGTGATTGATTGGCCCGGCGGCTTTAAGTGCCTAATTCACTGCCTTGCGTGAGTAAGCCAAAGCCCTCTTTGCTGTAAAGCTAAGAGGGCTTTTTTTTGGCCTATGTAAAGCTATCAATAATTTAACTACACAAGAAAGGAGTGTAGAGATAAAAGTCTACATAACTAAACGTAAAGGAGGAGTGTGCTATGGATGTGAAAATGGTACGACATCCTTCCGGGTGGAACCTGCCAATCCTCCTTGACGATGATGGCCTGCCGATTCCGCTTGCAAATGAGTGGGTCTTGCAAAGGCGAGGTCTAAGCCCTAACACTCTCACGAGAAATCTCAGGGAGTTGGCGATTCTATTTGCTTGGCTGGATTCCCTCCGCATTGATTTTGGTGCATGTATGGCTGGTGACCGCATGTTTACCGAGGCTGAATTAGTGGGAAGTCTCTGTGAGCACCTACGCATAGCGGTGAAGGTCCCGGTCTTGCAAGCGGGGGGCATTTCTATAAAACAGGGCAAGAAAGTAGCTGTGTCTCCTCTGACATATAAAATGCGCTTGATCACTGTGCGGCAATTTATGGGTTGGTGTTTCCGATTCAAGATGGGGGCGATGGCGTCTGGAGATCCAGCGCTTCTCAGAGTTCAAGCGCACAAAGAGCATGTCGATAAAGTTCTCAGCGATCAAGAAATCAGTAATCCTCCCCAGAATAAATCTATTACTAAAGGCCTACGGGTGAACTGGCCTAATGAATTTGGACACATCAATAGGGCGCTATGATGGTGCCCAAACCTGAGGTGTGCAGATGATGCGAAAGTCCTATTCCAGCGAGTTCAAACTCAATGCCGTAAGCATGGTGCTTGATCAAAACCTGCCTGTTCCCGAAATTTGCGCCAGTTTGGATATCGGCCCTACGGCTTTGCGCCGCTGGGTCGAGCAGGTGCGCAAAGAGCGCACCGGATCCACGATGCTTGGCACTAGGCAATGACAGCTAGCGCACAGACGGCAGAGTAGTCGTCGGTTTCCTATACGTCCTGGATGAGATTGCGTAGCTGCGCCAGCACGGCGCGTTCGAACGCCGGAGCGGTCGCTATTGATATCTGGCTTGATTCTCTGCCAGCGCCTGAAGCCGTTCGAAGATCAAATGAATGTCTAAGATGGAGTAGCGCTTCTGCACCGCCCGAACAATCGAGGTATCCTCTGGCTGAACCTCTATATAATCGATCCCGAGTGTAGTGGATCAGTCATTCAGGACACCTCGAAATCCTGTTAATGTTAAAACAGTGAAAATGAGGTGATGCATGATCAAAACTCGTCGGACTAAACGCACCTTTTCCCCGGAGTTCAAGCTCGAAGCTATCGAGCAGGTTGTTAAATACCAGCGAGATGTACGGGAAGTCGCGCAGGCACTCGAACTCAATCCTGATCATCTGCGCAAATGGATACGGCTGTATAAGCAGGAAATTCAGGGAATTGAGCCAGCTGGCAATGCTATCACACCTGAACAACGCGAAATTCAGCAGCTTAAAGCACAGATAAAGCGTCTTGAGATGGAAAAAGAAATACTAAAGCAGGCTGCCGTGCTGATGAGCGAAATAAAGAGGCAGGAGGAATGGTGCCGTAATCAATGGTTCCGCCCCCGGTCAGCGTTGGTTTGCAGGCCGTTGGGGTGATGGTACCGATGACTTTCACATCAATGCTCTCGGCCATGACGGCGGTGGTAGCCAGCACAGCAAGTGCGCAGGCGGTTTTCTTGACTACATATCATCATGATATTTCCCTTTCATGTGGGTTTATGGATAAAACCGGCAGAACATTCTTGACCGGCAGCTGCGGTGAGGAACATCCTCATCCGCGGTTAGCGACCTCGCGTTATTTAACGGCGAGGCGGGATAAAAAATTCATTGAGACCTCGGAGCTCCATTTTTTTCAGTGCATTAAGCTTGTGTGTACTGACGGTTTTGACTGAGATAAACCGTTTTCTCGCTACCTGCCAAGGTAATATGCCCTGAAGTAAATCCAGCATGATTTCCGTTTCCGTAAGTGTTAAATACTGAACACCATCGAACGCGTCCCATTTCGAAACCTTGGCTGGTGCTGGTTGAACAGCCTTGATCACCGCACGTAAGTCCGGACTCATATAATGAGTCTCTGAAGACTTTTGCAGGAGCTTGCCAATATTGCTCAATGAATCATGCAGTGAAACAATAGAAATTACCCCCATAGCGCACAGAAATTTCAGAGTGGGTGCATGTGCATTGTCCACCAAGATAAAGACTCGTGGCGGCGAGCGCGATGTTATAAAACGCTGTATTAATCTTAGCTCCTCGCTCACACCTGATTGCACGTGTACAAATACATCATCAAACTCAATATGGCTGTTAAAGTTTGAATGCCGCGTTAAAAAATTATTTGTTTTAAATAAAAACGTTAAATATTCACTTTCATGTGCAATGCAAGACATCCCGTGAAGGGTAAAATTACAACGACTGAAGATGGCAATTTTTCTCGTAACTGACTTAAACAATGCGCAGATCGCACAACTCAACATCTACTGGCCCTACCCTTTGCAGGGTGTGCAGCGCATCCGGGGCAGATGATGCACTGAACACCGACTCACAACCCAATTGCCGTAACATATTGACGGAGATTGTTCGTTGAAAAAAATTGTCGTTCAAGACCAGAACGCGTAATTGCAGCACTTGCATGAATGGCTCTCCGGGATACTGTAAACTTAAATTTTCGATCCTCCTTACTCACAAGTGTCTATATAAGACACATCCTTTCCCCTAAATATGACGTATTACACACTGGTTAAAGCTAGAAGCATCTTCACTTCCTATTTAAATGCGCAACTGAGTGTTTTATCACTATCTAGCTGGATGCCTTATTATCGCTATCCTTCTGCGTATAAAACCCTAGAAATTTCCCACTGCAATGTAGGAAATTTCCGAGTGCTCTGTGCGGGCTCTTCCAATGTTTTTGTCGTCGGAAATTTCCTACATTGCAGTGGGAACGGGACTACACAATCCTTCCGCCCCCCAAGACAAACTATGCCCAATTCGATCTGCACCTTATAACCACTACGCAACGTTAGTGCTCATCGAAGTTGGCTTTTACTCTGCAAAGACTCACTTGTCTTGCAAGGTAAAAACGAGTACGCACCTTAAATAAGCAATGGAATTTTTATGATCAAGCACGCTTTCTCCCTGGTAGCACTGACCGCCGCACTGACCTCTGCAAACGTAATGGCTGCCGATAATGCTGCCGGTGGTGTTATTTCCTTCAGTGGCGCGATTACCGACACTACTTGCACTATCAATGGCGGTAAAAGTGCAGACTTCACTGTTGCTCTACCGCCTATTTCTGTTGTTGACGCCGGCACCACTGTTGGCCCGTTGACCAAAAACAAAAAATCGTTTTCGTTGAGCTTCTCGGGTTGCACCCCGGCCGCAGGAACCGCTGGTACTCCGTTGAAAATGTATTTCTCGTCCGCTGACAACATTTCCACCGATGGTAAGTTTTTGCTGAACAACACAGTCAACGAAAGTGATGCCGCTGTTTCCAAAAACGTCGGTTTCTCGTTGGCGAAGCCAGGCTCCACCGCACCAATCCAATTGAACGTGCCGCTCGACACTGGCATCAGCGGGGCGGGTGCAACACCTGAAACACTCGTACTGGATGCGTACTACTACAAAACCAATACCGCCTCCGCCAAAGTTGGTGCTCTTAGCTCCAACCTGACCTACACCATTTCCTACTTGTAATACAACCTGTGTACCAGGCTCATCCTATGGGCCTGGTTCTGGAAGACGTCATGATAAAGCAACTACTGTTAGCGGGCTTACTACTTAGCTCTGTGTCTGCACAAGCCAATATTGTCATCAATGGCACTCGTGTAATTTATCCTGAGGCAAACAAAGATGTGATAGTTCAACTAATTAATAACGGAAGTGACTCGTCCTTGGTGCAAGCATGGATAGATGATGGCGACATCAATTCCACGCCGGAAACAGCCAATGTACCGTTCCTCCTGTCACCGCCGGTTGTCAAAATTTCCGGAGACAGTGGTCAACAACTCAGAATTACAAAAACCCGCGCTCCACTCGTTGCGGATCGGGAGTCTGTTTTCTTTTTAAACGTGCTGGATATCCCTCCAACCCCAGAAAACTTACAGGGGGCAAACACACTGCAGCTGGCGATCAAGTCTCGCATAAAAATGTTATATCGCCCGGTCGGACTAAAGGAAAAGGCCAGTAGCAGCGTTGAAAAAATCGAACTGCAAGCGGTCGCGAAAGGTTTTAACGTGATCAATAAAAGTGCGTACTTCTTCACGCTTGCCAACGTTGACCAACACGACAAAAAACACCTGCTCGTTGACTCCGTCATGGTCGCTCCTTTTTCCTCTGAATTCGTCGAGAGCAAAGAGTCCACTAATAAAAATACAGCCTACACCATGATGTATATCGATGATTTGGGTGCTTATAAAACTAAAACTGTCACATCGCACTAAGGTGAAGATCCAGAATGAAACAGCACAAAATTCTTATTAAAGTCCTCACGGTGTCCTCGCTGTTTCTACTGGCAAAAGCCTATGCTGAAACCTTTGACACCTCGTTGATGGCCGGCAAGTCCCGGGAATCCGATCTTTCACGTTTTTATGCAAACTTCGAGATACCGATGGGCAAGCAAGATATTGACATTTATGTCAATAACACCTGGAAAGGTCGTTATTCATTAGTGTTTGGCGACATAAAAGACGATATCAAGATCAGCTATGAAGATAGCGCACTTCTTGGGATTAACATGAGTGGCTTGGCTGTGCCGCCAGGCACGGACAGTCTACAAATCAGCCAATTGGTTCAAGGAGGTTCTTTTCTTTTAGATATCAGTACCCTGAGCCTGAAGCTGACTGTGCCCCAGTCTTATGTGAATCGTTCGGAAGCCGGTTATGTCGACCCGAAATTCTGGGATCATGGTGTACCTGCATTTTTATTTGGCTACAACGCCATGCATTACAGCATACAATCGAAAAATGGCGGCTCATCCAATGACGAGTTGTATTCTGGCCTAGATTTTGGAATTAACTTTTCTGGCTGGCAGTTCCGAGAAAGTAGTTCGTTAAGAAAAAGCTCCTCGAAAAACTTTCAGTATCAAAACAACACACGCTATCTTCAGAAGAACATTGCTTCTATCACGTCCAACTTCAAGCTCGGTGATTTCTACTCAGCAGGTGATCTCTTTGACTCGATCAGAGTTCGCGGTGTGTCGTTGACGTCCGACATCAATATGCTGCCCAACTCCAAGCAAGGGTTTTCGCCCATTGTACGTGGCGTCGCACAAACCAATGCCTTGGTAAAAGTTATACAGAACGGCACCGTGGTTTATCAGGAGAGCGTACCGCCTGGCGCCTTTACCTTCGACAATATCCAGCCCACCGGGTCCGCTGGCGACCTGACGGTGGTGGTGCGCGAGGCCGATGGTCGCGAGCAGTCGTTCAACGTGCCGTTTTCTGCCGTGCCTAATATGCTCAAGGAAGGGATCAGTAAGTACAGCCTGGTGGCCGGTAAAGTAAATCAGACCAATACCGACTATAACCCTGGTTTTATGCAGGGTACGTTGCAGTATGGGTTCAACAATCTGTTAACCGGATACGCAGGCACAACCCTCAGTAATGACTACCGCGCCTATCTTGTCGGTAGCGGCTTAAACCTGCCGATAGGTGCAGTCTCTGTTGACGTGACCCAGTCGAATACTCAGTTAAAGAACCAAAGCAAAAGCGGGCAAAGCGTGCGCGTGTCCTACAGTAAATTCCTGGATACAACGGCCACCAACTTTACCTTGGCAGCGTATCGTTATTCTACCGAAGACTACTACAGCTTCAGCGATGCCATTTATTCCCAGCAGGGATACCGTGAACTCGAAAGACAAATCAACGACTATCGAAACACACTTGACGAAGATAATGCTCCGGTCCTCGACTTGAATACCTGGGACGCCTTACGCAGCGCACGCCCACGCAACACCTTCAATTTAAGTCTGAACCAACGCTTGAAAGACAACTGGGGCACCGTGTTTTTTTCCGGAACACAACGCGACTATTGGACAAATAACACAAAAAGTCGTGAGTATCAATTTGGCTACACAAACGCTGTGGGGCAGGTTACCTACAGCCTCTCTGCCAACCACGTCAGAAACTCCAACCGTGACGAAGAGACGCGCTTCTATCTCTCAATGACAATGCCCTTTGATATCGCCGGCAACAGGGCGTATCTCAACAGTGGCGCGTCACTGGTGGACTCGCGCTATCAGCAAAGTAACGTTAGCGTAAGTGGCAATGTACTGGAATCGAACCGCCTGAGTTACACCGTAGCTGCCAGCAATCAAAATGGAGGGAATAACACCGCCAGCGTCAATACCTCCTACCGCAGTAATGTCTCAACAGTAGGTGCCTCTTATGGTGAGTCGTCCGATTATCGGCAAACCGGCCTCGGTGCTCGAGGCAGTGTCGTGATGATTCCTGGGCATATATTGGCCTCCAATGAAGTCGGCAGCACCATGATGGTCGTCGAGGCCCCCAAGGCCAAAGGGCTGATGGTCAATGGTGATCAAAGCATCGTCACCAACGAAGATGGCTTGGCGCTAGTCCCGTACGCCACGCCTTATCGGCTTAACTCAGTGACGTTGTCCGATACGGGCAATAGTTCCGGCGCAGAGATTGTCGGAAACATCGCCAACGCAGTGCCCTTTGCCGGCACGGTCAACCATGTAAAATTTGAGACTGACCAACGCCAGTCTTACATCATACAGGCGCGCAAGACCGATGGAGCCCCTCTTCCATTTGGTGCTGAGGTATTGGATAAAACAGGCAGGTCTGTCGGCTTTGTTGGTCAGGCCAGTGCCCTGTATATAAAAACCGAAGAAAAACCAGAGCAACTTGAGGTTCGAATGAGTAACGGCAACTGCATCATTCGAAGCCCTGAAATAACCACAAGTACATCTGCGCATATTTGCAAATAACATGAGACCCTCAATTGCCATGTATAAACTTTTTATTATCACAATTGTTTTTGGTTTGTATGCCAACTCTGCCCTTGCAAAGTGCTCAGGCCCCAACACTGTCCTATTAGACCTTCCGAACATCTCAGTAGATCTATCTGACAAGCTAAATGAGCGAAACAAAACATGGACACAGCAAACCTTTTTAAACTTTCCTGCAAACCCAACGTTTACGTGCAACTCATACGGAAATAAGTTTAGATACTACTTTAAAAAAACAGGAGATATTGGCTTCGAAAATGGAAAACACTGGATAAAAATCGATATCAGCGTAAAAGAATATTCTGACTCTATTAAGAGTGGTGAGTACGCACCTAGCATATTGAACACTCCAGCAACCATTACATATACATTAGTCACCGCTGGAAAAAATACCGATAAAGTTCCCGGCAACACCGCTAATTATACAGAGGCCGTGATCGTATCAGACGCTACCGGTTTAAGTATGTGGGCTACAGCTTGGAAATATTTAGTCTGGGCGGGTAAATTTTTTCGAGGTTGGACATATGATCAAAGTGATATGTTTCGCCAGGCAATAACAATTACGTATGCGCCTAAAATGACCACCTGCAGTTTTAATAACGCTGGCTTGATGGTTAATTTGCCAAAGACCGGTATCGCTCAACTCAAACAAAACCCTCAGCCGGGCTATACACCCTTTACGCTGAATTTCAGTTGTGAAAACTTGCAAAGTAACGGCAGCACCGACCGTGCAATCGACATGTTTTTATCCAGCAATAACCTGCTTCCATCCGACAACAGCGTATTGATGGACAGCACGCCGGGCTCGGCGAAAGGTGTCGGTATTAAGGTAGCCAAACGCGAGACTCCCAACGCACCGGTTGTCTTTTCCACCTCCACCTTAAACCGGGGAAGTGCTACCTCCATTTTCAGTGCCGCTACAGATACTGTGGTTAATAGCAATTTCTCGGTTGGCATGGGCGCCTACTACTTCCCTTACAACCCCGCTCAACTTACCAGCGGCGAGATAAGGGCAACCGCCACGCTGAACATCGTTTATCAGTGAGCATCAGCCCTGCTCGATAAGCGACTCACGATCTACAACGCCAGCGACCCATTGATACAACTGGGTCGTTGGCCATTCCCTAAGCGTTCCCCGCCATGTGCAAACGCACCAGGCTCTCCTGAAGCCCTCGACCTAGCCGATGAACGCCTCCAGACGCTGCGCCAATGCCTCCATAGCCTCGTGCAGAGCATCCACCGAGTGGGTCAAACGCGCCACATCATGCCCGTTGCAATCGGCTTGTAACTGCTCACAGCACTGGATCAGTCGATGCGCCTTGATGATGCGTGCCCCCCCCTTGACCCGATGCCCCAAGTCGGACAGCCCGGTCAAGTCGTGATCACTGAAGAGTTTGAGCAGCCGTAACAAATCTTCTTCATTGCTACTGGCCAGATCCTGCAACAAGCTGTTAACCAGTGTTCGGTCACCATGGGCCAGTTGTTCTAGGCTGCTGATGTCAATGTCGTCAAGCAGTGGTACCGATGCATCAGCGTCCCCTGTTTCGTCGAATATCGACTCCACGCCGGACAAGCGCGCAGTCAGGTCCTTCATACTGATTGGCTTGAATAGGCAATCATCCATGCCCGCTTCCAGGCACCGATCTTTTTCCTCCGGTTGCGCATTGGCAGTGAACCCCAGGATCAAGCAAGGCGCCGCGCCCGAATCAGCCTCCTCGGCGCGGATCGCCCTAGCCAGTTCGTAGCCTGTCATCACCGGCATATTGCAGTCGGTAATCACCACATCGAAATGACCATTGCGCCAGGCAAGCAAGCCATGGGCTCCGTCCGACTCGTCAGCGACCGTATGCCCCAGATAACTTAACTGCTGTGACAACAGCAGACGGTTGGCCGGATAATCATCAACCACCAGCACGTTTAGCGACTGGCTGACTTCGGGCGATTCCGGTTCCGGCTGGGTGAGCGGCAATGGAGTAAGAACCACCAGCTCCAATAACACCTCGGCCTCCGTACCCTGCCCCAACACGCTACTCAAGTTCAACTCACCCTGCATCATCGAACACAGCTTGCGGCTAATCGCCAGCCCCAAGCCTGAACCTCCAGCACCCACATGAGTGACCTGGCTGAACGGTATGAACAGCCTCTGCTGATCGTCCTGGGAAATGCCAATGCCGGTATCGCGCACCAGCACACGAACACCCATGCTTTCGCCTGCGGCCGCATGCGTGACCTCTACACAGACCTGTACTTGCCCAACGTCCGTGAACTTGATGGCGTTACCAAGCAGGTTGGAAAGCACCTGTTTGAACCGTAGCGGGTCGAGCAATACATCCTGGTTGGCGCCTTCATCGAATGACAACACAAGATTGAGTTGCTTCTGCCGGGACAACCCTTCGAATACTCGTACAACCGACACCACAATGTCTTTGAATGCCACCCGTTGTGGCGCCAACGTCAAGCGCTCGGACTCGATACGCACCACATCCAGAATGTCACCAATCAGCTCCAGAAGCCCACGCGCAGCGTCCGACGCCACTTCGATGGCAAAACGGTCAAGAATGCCTTGGTCTGCCTTTTTCATGGCCAACTCCAGCATCCCCACCACTGCGTTCATTGGTGTGCGGATTTCATGACTCATGGTGGCCAGAAAGGTGGTTTTCGCCCGATTAGCCTTCTCGGCATCCTGTTTGGCGTCCTTGAGTTCCACAAGTAAACGCTCGCGCTCACTGATATCGATCCAGCCAGCAATGATGCCCTTGACCTCACCCGCGTTATCACGGAACGGAAGGATCCAGTGATAGGCTGTAATGGTCTCGCCGCGGTACAACATCATCTGGCGGTCAGCCAGCAACTCTTTACCACCATCCATGACTTCCAAATACTGCTGTTCAAACAATGCCCCGTGGTCTGGTTCGCTACCTACGATCTCAGAAGGTCGCGTACCAATGACCTTCTCACGAGTGCTGCCAATTGCCTCCAAATAACGGCGATTGCATAAGAGCATCCGAGTTTGGCGGTCCCGTACATAGATTGGGTGGGGTAGCCCATCGATCAGTACGCGCATGAACTCCATTTGTTCTTTCAATGCCTGTTCGGCCACGTCACGTTTCTGAATCAGCCGTCGCAAATAGACAATCCAGCCGAATGCCACCAGTAACAAGATCACAGCGATAGCCGAACCGCGGATGATTTCCGATTGATTGGCGTACGTGCGTTTATTGTCCACCGCGACCTCACCCCGCCAGCGATTGGTGAGTTCGTCCAACTCGTGCGGGGTAATACTGTGCATTTCCTTGTCTAGGATCGAGTACAGCTCCAAGGAACCTCGATCAGTGGCAATTGCCATTTGCGCGGTTTGAGTACCCACAGCGCCACTCACGTGCAACCGGGATGGATACTGGGTAGCAATCACAAAACGGGCATTGACTAGGGCCGTGACAGCGGCATCTGCCTTACCCTGCGCGACCATCGACAAGGCGTCACTGGACTCTCTCGTCTCAACCACAATAATTTGCGGGTAATATCGTTCGATGTAATCCCGGATGTCGCTGTCGTACCTCATTGCCACGCGCTTACCGGTCAATTCCTCCAAGCGGGTGAATGACTCACTATTGTTAGGAATGCTCAACACATAAGGGTTGGTCAAATAGGATCGGGTAAAACGCAAGTCGCTGTTATTGGAGTTTTTGTGGAACGCAGTAATGAAATCGGCCTTACCATCCTTTATCAAAGCAACAAGGTCCTCCAGCGTATCAGCCCGTACTATTTCGAAGGTAAGGCCAGTACGGCGACGAATTATCGCTAGCAAATCAGCGCTGATGCCGCGAAAATTACCCTGCTGATCGAAAAAGGCTAGCGGTGGATTGTTATCCAATATACCGACCCTTAGCTTCGGATGATTCGCGAGCCAGCGCCTTTCTTTGGGGCTGAGGTCAGCTTGGCCACGGTCGCTTATGATTATGCTATCTCCCCCCCAGCGCCGCACAATCGTCATGCTTTCTCTTGGTGGGATGGCGACCAACGTCCGATTGATGAGCTCAAGAAGCTGCCGATCTTCACCCCGTAATGCAAAACCAATGCTGCTCACTTCAAGACTTGCGAAGTCCACTAGCTGAGCGTCGGTCAGGAAATTTCGGCTGATCAGGTAGTTAGAGGTCATTGCCCCTCCAAGGTACACGTCAGCCTGGTTGAAAACCACAGCGTTGAGGGCATCCAGGTCGGTTGGGTAAAATTGCAGTTTTGCCAACGGATAATGCGAGATGACCTCCGAAGCGGAGTGGCTATTCCTAGCTATGGCCAATCGCAGCCCCCCCAGATCTTTAGGTAACGGCGCGGTGTTTCGACGGTTGACCAAAACCGGTTGGTCCTCGAAGTAAGATCTTGAAAGAATCAGTTCGGGGTCTGCCTCGTCAACATTTGTGGCGATCCCTAGCAGGTCGAATTCGCCTCTTTTAAGCGCCTTTATCGCCTGCGTGCGGTCTGGATAGCGTTCAACCTGGACTTCGATATTTAACAGGTCCGCAATCAGCTTCACGTAGTCAGCTGTCAACCCCTCGTAATCGTGGGTACTTGTACTCAACCCCAATGGCGCAGAGTCGGTGGTGGCAATCCCGACCCGCAGGATCTTTTTATCGCGCAAAAAACGGCTATCGGCGTCCGATAGTTTCAGGTTGAATCCGGTGAGTTGGGAACGTCCGGACAGCCTCAACGGCTCGATATGGTCTTGAAAATGCCCTGCTTGAACAAAGGTGTTGATACACAGAAGAAAAATCAGAAATCCGATTGGCCGCTTCATGTTTAAAGGAGGTTGTTGCGTTTGGCAAATTCGGCTAGATAGACAACTGACTTGACGTTGAGCTTTTCAATCAGCCGGGTTTTATATGTACTGATGGTTTTGTTGCTCAGTAGCATGGAGTCGCCAATTTCTTTGTTGCTGAAGCCCCGAGCCAACTGCTGCAAAATGGTCAGCTCACGGTCGGACAGTTTTTCAATCAATTCACGTTCGCTGGCCTGATTATCAATGGCGCGTACCGAGCTGTTGGCGAGCAATGGGAAATAGCTGTAGCCAGCTTTGATCGCCTTGATCGCTCGAGTCAACTCTTCAAGGCTCCCAGCTTTGGAGACATAGCCGGAGGCTCCGGCTTTCATGCAGCGCATGGCATAAAAAGAAGCCTCTAGGGACGTCAGCACCAGGATCTTACAGGGCAATCCAAGCGCCGAGATGCGACTGATTACCTCCAGGCCATCGAGCAACGGCATGGCGATATCAAGCAGGATCAGATCGGGGACATGCTCGCGCGCCAGGCGCACAGCCTCCACACCATTAGCCGCCTCCGCCACAATTTCAAACTGTTCGGCACCCAGCAACACCTTTACAGAGGCGCGAATAAACGGATGATCATCAACAACTAACGCTTTGAACATATAAACCTCTTCGGGAGACAACAACACACCATCACCAGAGCACTCCGACCTTAAGCTTTATATAAAGTAGCTCAAAACGAGCCTGGAAAAATTAGGGCATCTATTCTTATACGACCGATACACGACATTGCAACCACACGGCAAAGTCGACAGCAGTCATGGGGAGCGCCAGATGAAAGCCCTGGCCAAATGAGCAGCCCAGATCAATGAGGGTGTTGAGCGTATGCCCATTTTCAATACCCTCGACAACCAGATCCATCCTCAGCTCCCTGGCAAGCGCCACGCTACTTGAAATGACCGCTCTGTTCCCCAAGTCGTCAACATCACGGACAAATGCACCGTCGAGTTTGAGTTGGTCAAAGGGTAGATGCGCCAGCTGCCTCAATGAGAAAAAACCAACGCCGAAGTCATCGATCGACAAACTACAGCCGGCTTGATGCAGATGCAACAAACTGTCCAAAGCAGAGGCTGGCAAATCCTGCAGGCCGTTCTCGGTGACCTCGAACGTCAGTGCATCACCAGGCATTTCATATTGATGCAGGCGCTGGATAACGTGTTCGGCAAAGTCACTGCTTACCAATTGCGAGACCGTCAGATTGAATGCGAGCCCTAGGTCAAGCCCTTGCCCGCGTAGACGGCTCATGAATTCAAGCCCCTGATCCAAGAGCTGCTTGAACATTTCGTCGATCAAGTCATAGGCCACCACCGCCGCCAATAAATCCCGGGGCAATAAAAGCCCGCGGTGTGGATGATTCCAACGTACCAACACCTCGGCACCAAACAGTCGGCCATCGTGCAAGTTGAACTTGGGCTGGTACCAGGCCTGGAACTCCCCAGCCATCAACCCTTTTAGAACCTGTGGGTGAGGGATCAACCCAAGCGCGGCCAGAGGCTGCCCCACTGCAGAACAATCCAGCGATTTGAAATCACACAGGATCTTTTGCAACGCTTTCAGTTGAAAGGGTTTATCCAATACGCCTAGTAAACGGGTAGAAGACAACGTGCTCATCTTCTCGACCGAACGCCGCAAGGCCAATGGCAGTTCGCTATACACCACCAGTGTCCGGACGTTACCCTGCTCTCTGACGACGCTCAGAAAATCAAGGTTATTGATCGAGCCGTCACCCAAGTCAAAAAAGATTATGTCGATCACTTCCTGACAGAAGATATGATCCACGGCCTGCATTGCATTTTCTGCCGAAAGAACACACGCCACCTGCAGATTCAACAACCCTTTGACCAATACACTGCGTTGCAATGCATGACTTTCTATGACGAGAACACACACCCCTCAACCATCTCTTCAACCTGCCCATTTTTAATGGGTAGAATTTAGCCGACTAACTGTCCTGCGCCCTTAGAGAAACGTCCTTCCGGCATGTAGGAAATTTCCCAAAGGCAACCTTCGTTACCGCGCCAGAAACTCAACAATCAGTAAGGTGGCCTGCGGTTGGACCACCTCACGCACACGAGCACCGTTGCCATCACGACATCACAGTTATTGAATTGAGCAAGCAGCTTATTTTTGCCTTGGTCGACATAAAAACGATGTTGTTCGATAACTGACTCTCGCCAGGGGCCCCAGATTTCAAAAAAGGTGATTGGGCGTGTTTGCTCGTTATATTCCAGGTCTTCCTGCGTATTAGACATATGCTAACTCCGAGATCGTGATACACAGGCTAGCTCTTATCAGGCATTACGCCTCTGAGTCCCAATTAAAAGTCACCATGGCATAGATGTGCAATACCCGCTCTGCCGCAGTAGGACGGAGAGATTTGCCTATCGAAAAGGATCAGGAAGCTGGCTAATTTGCGAGCGGGGCCGTTTCTGACTCCTAGCGGACAGTTATGTTAGGTCGACTTTGGTAGCGGCGGAAAGGGTGATGAACACTGCTGAGATAACACTGATTTTTTGCGTAACGTACCGTCCGTTACGCGAAAACTTAGCATTACACAAAGTCGAAATCATGGTTTATTTCTGAATTGACCAGCCATCTGCGGGAAAAAACGTAAAGCGTGATCTTTACAGCGATTTGTCAGATAAGCGTAAGTGGCACCGTTCGACCGAGGATGCCGTGTCGTTCTTTACGTTTTACAGTATTCTGCGCTTACCAATTTCGCTGTGCCCCTCGTGGTGTAAGGGCTATAGAGAAATTTTATTTTTTTAAGCGGTTCTTATGTGAACTACCGTTCTGATATCGGGTTGTCTAAAGCCGATGAAAAAGCCCCGAAAGGGGCTTCAGACAGATGACAAACCTCACTCCTGCCCAGAGCGAGTAGAGGCCGATAAATAAAAATCCGGAAAATCAATTTATTGATTTTCGGCTGCTCACCACAAAGCAGGAAAAACCACGCTTTTTCCTGCTTTGTCAGCAACCTAAAGCCCCGAAAAGGGGCTTTTTTTTGTGCACAGCAAATCGACACGTATTAATAACGTGTCGATAGCTTAAACATGATCGTTGAAATTAAGCCGAGAAGCCGCCGTCGATACTCAGGCTGGCTCCGGTGATATAACCCGCCTCAGGGCCAACCAGATAGGTGACGAAGCTGGCGATCTCTTCGTCCTTGCCGTAACGACTGATCGCCATCATCGCTTTCAACTGCTCGGCGAAATCGCTGTCGGCCGGGTTCATATCGGTATCTACCGGGCCGGGCTGCACGTTGTTGACGGTAATGCCGCGTGGGCCGAGATCGCGTGCCATACCTTTGGTCAGGCCGACCAGCGCAGTTTTACTCATCGCATATACCGCGCCGCCGGCAAATGGCACGCGTTCGGCGTTGGTGCTGCCAATATTGATGATGCGACCGCCGTCATTCATATGGCGGGCGGCTTCTTGGCTGGCGACAAACACGCTGCGGACGTTTACCGCCAGCGTGCGGTCCAGATCTTCCAGCGGCAGTTCTTCGGTGCTGCCCATTGCCAGCACACCGGCGTTGTTCACCAAAATATCCAGATTGCCCAGGCTATTGACTGCCTGGCGCACCGCCTGCTGCAGCGCTGTTGCATCGGCACTGTCGGCCTTGATAGCCAGCGCCTTGCCGCCGGCAGCGGTGATTTCACTGACGAGTGCATCAGCTTTACCGGCGGAAGAGACGTAAGTGAAAGCTACGGCGGCGCCTTCACGCGCCAGGCGTTTGGCGATGGCGGCACCGATGCCGCGTGAACCGCCCTGAATGAATGCGACTTTGCCTTGTAGAGAGAGAGTTGCGGACATGATGTTTCTCCAGAGTGGGATTGGGTTAATAACGCTATTGGTTCAGTATCGGAGAAACGCAGATCGGTAGCTATCCATAAAGAGCTGTAATCAGCTTAAACCAGGGGTTTGAAATCGTCGGAGAAAAATCATGCTCGGCCACCTGGAATGTTTTGTCAGCAGCGCAGAGAGCGGCAGTTTTTCCGCCGCCGGCCGCAAGTTGGGGATCAGTTCAGCGGCGGTGGGAAAGAATGTCACCAAACTGGAGTCGTTGGTGGGCGTGCGGTTATTCCAGCGCAATACGCGTAAATTGACGTTGACCGAAGAGGGCGAACGTTTTTTACAGGAGGTCAGCGGCGGTTTGCTGTCGATCCAGTGCGCATTGAAAAGTTTGAGTAGCAGTGGTGGGGTCGCGGGGGGGACTTTAAAGGTCAGCATGGGTACCGCTTTTGGCCTGCATTTTGTGCTGCCGATGTTGCCGGACTTTCTGGCTCGTTATCCGTCGATTATTCCAGACTGGCATTTTGATAATCGTCAGGTGGATTTAATTGGCGAGCATTTCGATGCGGCAATGGGTGGGGGTATCGAACTGACGCAGGGGATGATCGCCCGCGAACTGGCACCGGCACACGGCGTGCTGGTGGCTTCGCCGCAGTATTTGCAACAATACCCGTCGCTCCAGCAGCCGGAACAGTTGGTGAGTCATGCGGGCATTTTTATTCGCTCACCGCAAACCGGGCGAGTCCGCAACCTGCCGCTGCGCAATGCGGATAACGAGCAGCGAGCGCCGAGCATGGCGATAAAAATGAGGGTAAACGAGCCGGAAGCGGCGGCACGGGCGGCGGAAATGGGGTTAGGTATTGCGTTGATCAGCATGCCGAACGCGTTACCTTATCTGGAGAGCGGTCGCCTGGTGCGAGTATTACCAGGCTGGTATGTCGATCGCGGTAGCGTGCACCTGTATTTCGCCACCACCAAATTTCTACCCACTAAAACCCGGGTATTTGTCGATTTCATTACCGAACAATTTCGCCTGCAGAAGCTGGCCGCTCGCTTTGTTGTGAGCAGCCGAAAATCAATAAATTGATTTTCCGGATTTTTGTTTATCGGCCTCTACTCGCTCTGGGCAGGAATGAGGTTTGTCATCAGTCTGAGCCCCTTGCGGGGCTTCATTCTTTCGTCAGCTTACTGTCTGACGATCAGTTGAAGATTTCTGCGGTGCCGTACAGTTTGTTCTGACCACCGGCGGAGATGATGCGGTAAGAGCTGGCGCCTGATGCGGCGGCTTTGTTGGCCAGTTCAGTTTCCAGTGCGCTCAGGTTAGAGGCACCGCTAACGGACACCACACCGATTTTCTGGGTGTCGGCGGCAGGTTGGCTGGTTGGCTGATCGGCAGCAACGCTGGCGAAAGAGGCGGTAGTCAGCAGCAGAGCATTAGCAAAAATTTTGATGTTTTCCATGATTCAATCCTCAGGGCGTTTTTTAGGTGAGAGCTTGTTGTCTCTCGATGTTGTAGATAATAGGCTGGCTCGGCTGAATAGGAAATTGGAGTGTTTTGATAATCTCTATCAAATAAATTGATTTATTTTTGAGCGGTGCGGTTTGTGCTGGCGTGCTGGAAAAATCGCCACTACCCTTTGAGTAAGCAGGAACCTTAGAGGAGTAAATGATATGTCAGTCAACGCGTTTATCGGCAGCTGGTCATTGGTGTCTTCTGTCTTCAAAGGGGAGGACGGCAGGGTCAATCACCCGCTGGGCGAGCAGGTGCTGGGTCGCCTTAACTACGAGCCCAATGGCACCATGGCGGCGCAGCTCTATAGTGCTACCCGGCCACGCTTTGCCGCCGACGATCTGGCGCAGGGCACCGACCAGGAAACCCACGCCGCCTTTATCAAGATGATTTGTTATTTTGGGCGCTATCAGGTGGATGAGAGCGACCAGCGGATAGTGCATCAGGTTGAAGGCAGTTCGTTCCCCAATTGGATCGGTAGCCGGCAGGTGCGCTTTTATCATTTTTCCGGCGATCGTCTCCAACTGCGTACGGTACCGCTGCAGCTTGGCAACGGTGTGCAAATCGGCGAATTGGTATGGCAACGGATAGGAGCGCCCTCATGATCATTGTTCACCATCTGAATAACTCGCGTTCGCAGCGCATCCTGTGGTTTTTGGAAGAGTTGACAGTGCCCTACCAGGTGCAGCGCTACCAGCGCGATCCGCAAACTATGCTGGCACCGCCGGAATTAAAGAAAATTCATCCGTTGGGCAAGTCGCCGGTGATTGTCGATGGCGATCTGACGTTGGCGGAGTCCGGTGCCATTATTGAGTACCTGCAGGAAGCGTACGACGCGCAGGGGCAGTTTATTCCCACCGACTACCACGCCCGTCAGCAGTACCGGTATTGGCTGCATTATGCCGAGGGATCACTAATGCCATTACTGGTGATGAAGCTGGTGTTTAGCCGATTGGGCCAACCGCCGATCCCCTGGTTGCTGCGGCCGGTGGCGGGGGCGATTGGCAAAGGCGTGCAGCGTGAATATCTGGACAAACAGATCGCGCCACACTGTGATTATCTGGAACAGCACCTGAGCAAAAGTACCTGGTTTGTCGGCAATGAATTCAGCGCGGCGGATATCCAGATGAGTTTCCCGCTGGAGGCGATGGCGGCACGCGGTGCACTGGACGGTTGCCCCAAGCTGCGCGGTTATCTACAGCGCATTCATACGCGTCCGGCCTACCAGCGGGCGCTGGAGCAGGGTGGGCCTTATGACCTGCTGAACTGAGGCGATGGGCTATACTCGATGAGGTCACTCTTCATCGGAGGTAGCCCATGGCTACGCAAATCTTTGTTAACCTGCCGGTGGGCAATCTGCCCGCATCCATGACATTTTTCACCGAACTGGGTTTCAGCTTTAATCCCCGGTTTACCGACGATACCGCCGCTTGCATGGTGGTTAGCGGCAGTATTTATGTGATGTTGCTGACCCACGACAAATTCAAAATGTTCACCCCGAATCCGATTGTAGATGCCAAAAAATCGACCGAGGTTTTGCTGTGTCTGTCGCAGCCCGATCGGGCTGCGGTGGATGCACTGGTGCGCAAGGCGATCGCTGCCGGCGGTAATACCTATAATCAGCCGCAAGATTACGGTTTTATGTACGGTCACGGCTTCCAGGATTTGGACGGTCATATCTGGGAACTGATGTACATGGATGAAAAGGCCGCACAGTCCCAGTGACCCTTTTTTGCCCTCCGATCGGGGGGCTTTCCCATCAGATTTCCCTATGTGACAAATTTCATATTTTCGATAATGATGGGCCCACTACTTTTCTGCATGAATTACCGCGATCTTTGGTTGATCGGAGGGTATGGAAGGCTGGATAATCGTTTGCCTTGAATAAACCACCATAAAGCACCCGCTTCACGCCATGAGAGTTAATCGTTTGCCTTAATAAGCGCCGCCAGTTGGCGACGTGACTGAAAGGCCGAAAAGCAAACGATACCCTACCAAACAGGTGTGGGCGGAATAACAAGCCTTGCAACGGGCTGGCAATGAAACACAGGGGACAGCAACATGTCGAATTCTCAAGCGAACAACGCCGTTAAACCAAAAGGCGGGCTTGATGGTTATTTTAATATTTCTGCGCGTGGCAGCAGCGTGCGGCAGGAAGTGGTGGCAGGGTTAACCACCTTCCTGGCGATGGTTTACTCGGTGATTGTGGTGCCGAGTATGCTGGGCAAGGCGGGTTTCCCGCCAACGGCGGTGTTTGTCGCCACCTGTCTGGTTGCCGGTCTGGGTTCGTTGCTGATGGGGCTGTGGGCTAATTTGCCGATGGCTATCGGCTGCGCGATCTCATTGACCGCCTTTACCGCCTTTAGCCTGGTGCTGGGTCAGCAGATCAGCATTCCGGTGGCGCTGGGGGCGGTATTCCTGATGGGCGTGCTCTTTACCATTATCTCGGTCACAGGTATCCGCGCCTGGATCCTGCGCAATCTGCCGATGGGCGTGGCACACGGCACCGGTATCGGTATTGGTCTGTTCCTGTTGCTGATTGCCGCTAATGGCGTGGGCCTGGTGGTGAAGAACCCGCTGGACGGCCTGCCGGTAGCATTGGGCGCCTTCACCTCATTCCCGGTAGTGATGACACTGCTCGGGCTGGCGGTGATTTTCGGTTTGGAAAAGCTGCGCGTTCCTGGCGGTATCCTGCTGGTGATTATCGCCATTTCGGTGATTGGTCTGGTGTTTGACCCGGCAGTGAAGTATCAGGGACTGTTCGCCATGCCAAGCCTGGCGGACGCTAACGGCAATTCGCTGATTTTCAGTCTGGATATTATGGGGGCCTTGCAGCCGGTAGTCTTGCCGAGCGTCTTGGCGTTGGTGATGACGGCGGTGTTTGACGCTACCGGCACCATTCGCGCGGTGGCCGGCCAGGCCAACCTGCTGGATAAGGACGGGCAGATCATCAACGGCGGCAAGGCGCTGACCTCGGATTCCTTGAGCAGCATTTTCTCCGGCCTGGTGGGCGCGGCCCCGGCGGCGGTCTATATCGAATCCGCAGCGGGCACCGCGGCGGGCGGTAAAACCGGCCTGACCGCAACCGTGGTCGGCCTGCTGTTCCTGCTGATCCTGTTCTTGTCGCCGCTGTCTTATCTGGTGCCGATTTACGCTACTGCACCGGCGCTGATGTACGTCGGCCTGCTGATGTTGAGCAACGTCACCAAGCTGGACTTCAACGACTTTGTCGACGCCATGTCCGGCCTGCTGTGCGCGGTGTTTATCGTGCTGACCTGCAATATCGTCACCGGTATCATGCTGGGCTTCAGCTCGCTGGTGATTGGCCGCATTTGCTCCGGTGAATGGCGCAAACTGAATATCGGCACCGTGCTGATCGCGGTGGCGCTGGTGGCGTTCTATGCCGGCGGTTGGGCGATTTAATCCGCTGTGTTTCCCCCACCCGTTGGGTGGGGGAAAGCCTGACCTTCTTCCCCTTCAGAAAAGTCTTCTTCTTTCTGTGCTGCGTTTTGAAAGGTACAACAAGCTTTAATCGCTGTAAAAAAAGTGATCTACTATCGGGGTATATATCAGAGATGTAGTCTGAACCCGAGAGTCTAAGGAAAGCATGGAAATATTTTTTACAATCCTCATTTTGATCCTGGTGGTTTCCCTGTCCGGGGTGGTGACACGTATGTTGCCGTTCCAGATACCTCTGCCGTTAATGCAAATTGCCATCGGGGCTCTACTGGCCTGGCCGCATTTCGGGCTGCATGTCGACTTTGACCCCGAACTGTTCCTGGTGCTGTTTATCCCGCCGCTGCTGTTTGCCGACGGTTGGAAAACCCCAACGCGCGAATTTCTGCATCACGGCCGTGAAATCCTGGGGCTGGCGCTGGTGCTGGTGTTGCTTACCGTGGTCGGTGTCGGTTACCTGATTTACGCCATGGTACCGGGTATCCCGCTGGTGGCGGCGTTTGCGCTGGCGGCAGTGCTGTCGCCAACGGACGCCGTGGCGCTGGGCGGCATCGTCGGTAAAGGGCGTATTCCGAAACCGATCATGGGTGTGCTGGAAGGCGAGGCGCTGATGAACGATGCGTCCGGCCTGGTTTCGCTCAAGTTCGCCATCGCGGTGGCGATGGGCACCATGGTGTTTACCGTGGGCGGCGCTACCTTGGAGTTCCTGAAGGTCGCTATCGGCGGCCTGCTGGCCGGTGTGGCTGTCACCTGGTGCTACAGCAAATCGCTGCGGATGATGAGCCGCTGGAGCGGCGATGATCCGGCCACGCAGATCGTGTTCCTGCTGCTGTTGCCGTTCGCTTCCTATTTGATTGCCGAACATATCGGCGTCTCCGGCATTCTGGCCGCGGTTGCCGCGGGGATGACCATCAGCCAGTCCGGTGTGATCCGCAATGCGCCACTGGCGATGCGCCTGCGCGCCAACAGCGTCTGGGCGATGCTGGAGTTCGTGTTTAACGGCATGGTGTTCATCATGTTGGGCCTGCAACTACCGGGGATCCTGGAAACCTCAATCCTGCAGGCGGAGCTGGATCCGACCATTCAGACCTGGTACCTGTTCGCCGACGTGGCGATTATCTACGCAGCGTTGTTGTTGCTGCGCTTTACCTGGCTGTGGCTGATGAAAAACGCCAGCCGACGCTTTATGAAAAAACGGCCATTGCAGTTTGGCGATTACAGTACGCGTGAGCTGTGGATAGCGTCGTTCGCTGGGGTGCGCGGGGCAATCACACTGGCCGGCGTGCTGTCGATCCCGCTGCTGTTAAGTGACGGCACCGCCTTCCCGGCGCGCTATCAGTTGGTGTTCATCGCCGCCGGCGTGATCCTGCTTTCACTGATCGTCGGCGTGATGGCATTGCCGTTGCTGCTGCGCGGCGTAGTGGTGGCGGACAAGAGCGCCAGCAAGAGCGAGGAGCGGATGGCGATTGCCATGGCGGCGGAAGTGGCGATCGAAAGCATCAACAAGATGGAAGAACGCCTGGCCGTCGACGTGGAAGAAAACATCGACCCGCAGGTGCTGAAAGAGATCAGTTCACGGGTCGTGGGCACGTTGCGGCGGCGCATCACCACCAAAGACGATATCGAAAATGCGCTGATGCTGGAGAACCTCGAGCGACGCTTCCGCCTGACCGCGCTGCGCGCCGAGCGCGGGGAGCTGTATCACCTGCGCGCAACGCAGAAAATCAGCAACGAGACGCTGCAAAAGCTGTTGCACGATCTCGACCTGCTGGAAGCGCTGCTGATAGAGCGCGAAGGGTAATGCCAACGGGGCCGCAGAAGCGGCCCCAGTTATTTGACCGGCGGCCAGTAGTCGCGGCAGCAGGCGATCCAGGCCTGGGCGCCGTGCGACAGGTAGCTGCCCTGGCGCCAGATTAGCCCCACACGCCATTCCATCCGCGGCTCCAGCGGCAGCCAGATCAGGTTTTCTTTATCCAGCCACTGGCAAACCGGCTCCGGCAGGGTAGCGATGCCGACCCCGGCCTGCACCATCGATGCCAGAAAATCCCATTGCCCGCTGCGTACCGCAATCTGCGGTTCAAAACCGGCCAGGCAGAACGCCTTCATCAGCATTTTGTACAGCGAGAAATCCTCGTTATAAATCAGGATCGGCCAGTTGGCCAATTCGGCGATATCGATGCTGGTGCGGTTAAGCCAGTGCGGCGTACGTGGCGCAACCACGCACATCGGATGGCTCAGCAGCGGCAAGAAAGTCAGCGGTTGATCCAGGTCGACGGGCAATATCGTCATCGCCAGATCCAGTTCGCCGGACATCACCGCCTGCTCGACCGACAACCCGCCCAGCTCGGAAATTTTCAGTTCGATACCAGGGTAGGTGTGGCGGAACTGTTGGATCAAATCGGCAATCTGCCGGCCGACCATCGGCGGGATACCCAGCCGCAACACGCCTTTTTTCACCGAACTGATGTCTTCCAGTTCGGCCTCCAGTTGGCGGAACTCATCCAGGATCGCCAACCCACGCTGGTACACTGCCTGGCCGCTGTCGGTCAGGTGCAGCTTGCGTCCTTCGCGGATCAGCAGCGTACACTCCAACTCTTCTTCCAGATGCCGCAGCATCTTGCTGATGGTCGGCTGGGTGACGAACAGTTTCTCCGCCGCGCGGGTGAAGCTTTGCTGGCGCACGACTTCCACGAAGTAACGTAGGGTGCGGACATCCACGTTGGGCTCTCCTCAGGGCAATACCGGCGGGAAACTATTCCCTGATGGCATGATATTGATGATTTTAATTCATTTCAGGCAAGGTTTCCTGGCCGCGTATACTGCAAACCTTGAATTTTTTTGAGGTTATCTTCCATGTCATTGGCGTTACGCCGCGCAGCCCCCTCTCTGTTGACCCGCCTGCAGGTGCCAGTTCAGGTTGTTTTGTACGCGATGCTGTTTCTGATTGCCGACCGGTTGGTAAAGCAATTTCATCTGCCGCTGCCCGCCAACATTGTCGGCATGCTGATGCTGCTGGCGCTGATCCTGCTGAGGATTTTACCGTTGAGCTGGGTCAGGGCCGGTTCACGCTGGCTGCTGGCAGAGATGTTGCTGTTTTTCGTCCCGGCGGTAGTGGCGGTGGTCAACTATGCCCAGTTGCTGATGGTAGAGGGCTGGAAAATTTTCCTGGTGATTGCGATTAGCACCACGCTGACGTTGGGCGCGACGGGGCTGGTGGTCGACCGGGTCTATCGACTTGAAGTCTGGTTACAACAGCGAAAACAGCGCGATGAATGATTTTATCCTGAGCATCGTCTGCTTTGTGGCGACGTTGGCGCTGTATTTTGCCAATAAAAAACTCTACCGCCGCCGCCGCACCTTGCTGTTGATGCCATTGGTACTGACGCCAATGATCCTGGTGCTGTTGCTGGTGGTGACGCATATCTCGTATCAGGATTACATCGGTGAAACGCACTGGCTGCTGTGGTTGCTGGGGCCGGCGACTATCGCGTTTGCAGTGCCGGTCTATGAAAACCTGCATATTATCCGCCGCCACTGGCTGTCGCTCACTGCCGGGGTGTTGACGGCGGTGCTGGTGGCGGTCTACAGCTCGGTGTGGCTGGCGCGGCTGCTAACGCTCCCTGAAGAGGTACAGCGCAGCCTGGCGGTGCGTTCCATCACCACGCCGTTTGCGCTGGAGGCCGCCAAACAGATGGGCGGTCAGCCGGATTTAGTGGCGTTGTTCGTGGTGATTACCGGGGTCTTCGGCATGGCGGTGGGGGACATTCTGTTCCTGCGGCTGGCGGTGCGCAGCAGCCTGGCCAAGGGCGCCGGGCTGGGGGCGTCGTCGCACGGTGCCGGCACGGCGAAAGCCTATGAGATGGGGCAGGAAGAAGGTGTGGTTTCCAGCCTGGTGATGATGCTGGCGGGGATTATCACGGTGATTGCCGCGCCGCTGATAGGGCAACTGATGTAGTAAGCCTGCGGCAACGAGTGCCGCAGGCAGGGTAAACTCAACGGATCCCGCTCGAAATGGCCGGCGTTCTTGATGATGCGCGTAACACATGTCCGATTTCATCATGACTGAAAATAATCGAGTGATGGTTACAGGTCAAAGACTGGATATGCAAATGACGGCAAATCGATGACAGTCCGTTGTCGGCAATTGCCAGCAGTTCTTGCCCATCCCCTTGTTCGGTCATACTCAAATTCACATCCTCCGTGGCTTTAAATAGCGTGACCTGCGAGTGCAGTAACGGCCCGCTGAGAGTTTCCTTGTTCAGGGATAACTCAGTCGGCTCCGCCCGTAACGCCCTGTCGGCGGCTTCACCTTCTATGCCCAACATCACCAGCATGGCTGCCAGCAGGCCAGGCTCGCTGCGGATTTGGAAGTCCGTTTGATAAAAGGTGTCCAGCAAGAAGACCTGGATGTCACGAACCCCTCTGTTTTCAAGCTGTGCCGCCATTTCAAGGGCAATCAAACCCCCGAGCGACCAACCCAACAGGCGCACTGGGCGGGCAGGCGACAGCTTCATATGGTCGAGATAATGTGACGCCAACTCGCGTAATGACGTGATGTGCGGGTGGATAAACAGGTTGTAATTGTTAATGCCAAGAACGTTAAAGTCCCCCTCCAGTGAACTGGCCAGATCGTGATAAATTTCGCAACCGGTGACTGCAGGGTGAACCATCCAGATATCATCGGCAGCCACGGTTCGGTTTAGGCGCAGTATCTGCTTAAAGGTAAAGTTGGTGTGATTGAGACGGGCCAATAACTGCTGCAGTGGCGCAGCCACTGGCGGGGCAGCGGCGTCAGGTCCCTTTTCGGCGGCCAGCGCACAGGCCTGGGCGCGCAACGTGGGGTGAGCAAACAAGGTTTTTATCACCACCGGATAACCACGGCGCTTCAGTTTGACCAACAGTTGGATGGCATGCAGCGAATGTCCACCGAGTTCAAAGAAATCATCATCCAGACCAATCTGCGTGACACCGAGCAATTCGCTCCACAAGCCCGCAAGCAACTGCTCCTGCGCCGTTTGCGGTACTTGATGCTGTCGCGAAACCTGCGTAGCCGGTGCGGGGGCAGGCAAAGCCTTGCGGTCCAGTTTGCCGTTGGGGGAAAGTGGCAAAGCCTTCAGCCTGATAAAGCTGGAAGGCACCATAAAATCCGGCAAATGCCGTTGTAGTTGACCACGCCACTGCGCTGAACCTATGTTCTCGTCTGGCGCCACCACATAGGCCACCAGACGTTTTCCGCCGTGTTCATCTTCTCTTGCCAGTATTGCGGCATCTTCGACCCCTTCACACTGTCGTAGCTGTTGCTCTATTTCACCCAGCTCAATGCGTACCCCATGGATCTTGACCTGGAAATCATTTCTCCCCAGATATTCGATGTTGCCATCCGGCAGCCAGCGGGCGAGATCGCCGGTTTTATACAAACGGGCCTGGGGATCGTGACTGAATGGGTCAGCAATAAAGCGCTCGGCGTTTAACTCGGGACGATTCAGATAGCCACGAGCGACCTGAATACCGCCAATATGCAGCTCGCCGGCAATACCGGGCGGTAGCGGCTGTAACCGAGAGTCCAAAATATGGAGCTGCGTATTGGCGATTGGCTTGCCGATCGGCACCAGCGCTCGCTCATCGTCTGGCATGCATTGCCAACTGGAGACATCCACTGCCGCTTCTGTCGGGCCATAAAGATTGTGTAGCTCTGCATGTGGCAACTGCTGCAAACAACGCTGTACCGTGGCCAAAGGCAAGGCTTCACCGCTGCATATTATGCGGCGTAAGGGGGCGCACTGTGCCATTTCGCCATGGCGTAAAAATAATTGCAGCATCGAGGGGACAAAATGCAGTGTGGTGACCTGGTGCTGAGCAATGCAGGCACCAAGGTAATCGGGATCTTGATGGCCGCCAGGTTTGGCAATCGCCAGACGGGCACCCACCATCAATGGCCAAAAGAATTCCCAGACCGAAACATCGAAGCTGAACGGGGTTTTTTGCAGCACCACGTCGTCGTGCGTCAGAGGATAGGCTTGTTGCATCCAGAGCAGACGGTTGATGACACCCCGATGTTCATTCATCACCCCTTTGGGTTTCCCCGTTGAGCCGGAGGTGTAAATCACATAGGCCAGACTGCGCTGCGGGTCGTCAGCCAGCGGCGCAAGATTACTCTTGGGTTCCTGTTGCCACAGATGACTATCGTGCTGCAGGTGCAGACGCGGAATAACGATGTCACGGATTGAATGCAATGCCTGCTCTCCGGCTTCGTCGATCAACACGTATTTCGCGCCGCAGTCCTGCAACATATGTCGTAAACGATCTTGCGGATAGTCGGGGTCGATCGGCACATAGGCCGCGCCTGATTTCAAAATAGCATACAGGGCCATCACCATTTCCGGGCTGCGGTTGACGCAAACCGCGATGCGATCATCAGGCTGTATTCCTTGCTGGCGTAGAAAACCGGCAAATTGGTTAGCCTGCTGGTTCAATTGCAAATAACTTGTCTGCTGCTGCTCATAGCAAAGTGCTGGGGCGTTCGGCGTACGCAATACCTGTTGTTCTAAAAATTGGTGAATGCCCTGCGGCATGACCCAAGATTGTTGCGTGTTATTCCATTCGTGGAAAATATGTTGATGCTCAGCGGGAAGCAACAGCGGCAGTTGCTCCAGTGGTAAATTGGCATCGCCTTCCAACAGATTATCGAGCATTTGCACGATGCGGCTGGCAATGCGCTCACCGTCCTGGTGGCTAAACCAGGCCTGGTTGAGGTTGAACTCCAGCACCGGATCATCGCCCGGATGGTAGTGACGCAGGTAAATGCCTAATGGCAGTTGCTCATAGCCATGGTGCATGTTCTCGACCTTGAATTGGCTTCCTTCCAGTTCAATATCGGTTGGGAAAACCTCCAGAGAAAAACTGATATCAAAAAGCTGGCGTCGCCCTTGTTGATGCAGATTCAGTTGGCGGTTGAGGTCGGCGATGGGGAAGCGCTGGTGGCGATAGCATTTGCGCAGTTCACTGCCCACTTGTTGCAGCAGGTGGGCAAAGGGTTGCTGTAAGTCGACGTTAATATTGAGCGGGATCATGGAGGAGAACATACCCAGCGTCTGCTTATGATCGCTGGTGCTGCGGTTATGCACCGGGACACCCAAGGTGACGCTGTCCACCTGCCAAATCCGTGCGAACCAACTGGCCAGCAGTGCCACCATAAAGTGCATTGCTGAACCGCCGTGATGAGCCGCATATTGCTCTAATCGCAGGAAACGTTGTTGTGGTAAGCGCTTGATGATTTGGGTGCTGGGATAGGTTTGTTGCTCGGTGTAATTTTGTCGCCGTTCTAAAACTGAGGGGGGCGCTGCTGCGAAACGTTCGAGCCACCAGTCGCGGTCGCGCTGATAGCGGGACGATTGAAGATAGGCCTGGTCGTTGGCCACGAAATCACGGTAGCGTGAGTTGCTGGCATCACCTTTTTCTCCCATTTTTAATTGCTTATAGCGATCCATGATCATGCGACTTAATAACGAGATCGAGGTGCCATCCGCAATCAGGTGGTGGGAGGCCAATAGCCATAACGTCGTGGAGTCATCGATCTTGGCTAAATGGCAACGCCAGAGCAGATCTTCATACAGTTGATATGGCTGGATAAACATTTCACGCAGGTGGTTATGCGCCTGGCTGGCGGCATCTTCCCGCTGTGAAAAATCGTGGTAGTGAAGCTCAATGGATTTTTGAGGTAGCGACCGCTGTGTAACGCCTTGCGGCGTTTCCTGTAGGGCGGTCTGCAATGCATCGTGCTGTTGCTGTACGTAGTGGATGGCTTGTTTAAACAGAGGGAATGAGATTTCCCGTTCTACACGCCATAAGCATCCGACATTATAAAGTGGAATATCAGGGTTTAAGCTTTGATCAAGCCATACGGCCTGTTGTACCGTCGTGAGAGAATAAGCAGACACGGAAACACCTCCATAAATATATGAAAGAATCGACTTAAATAAATGAGCAGTCGGTAAGTACTCGAACATTATAAAAGGTGATGGTGAATTAGCCCAATTTAACATTAACTATTTTTAACGATCTGATGTAATTATATTTATTTAATTCATTTTGTTTTTAATGTTTTGCTTGGTATGTTTTTTTAAATGTCATTAATCAGGAGATGAAAAATAGGATTTCGTGGTTTGGAATGCGACATTCATCACCTTCCGGAAAGCCCTTTCCGTTAAGGTTTTTTGGCTTTTAATTGTTTTTTTTCAATGTGTTGATTTTTATTTTTTTGCGGTTTTTTACTGTGATGGTATGGGTGCCTATCTCGGTCTTGGTAGCTGAATTTCACGTCAATGGTCCATCTTCAAACCTGCCGAAAGGTAATTGGCTGTCGGAAACACAACGCTAATCTACAGTGGCCCTAATGATATATTATTTGGGAATAAATAATAATTTTTTCCAATAATTTTATTTTTGAGTTTACTTATCACGGATGGTTGTTTTGAGTGTGACGATAGGGTGACATTTAAATTAAATTGGAATGAATTCTTTGTGCCTATAATAAGTCAATTCGCTGCGCTCGGGGATAAAGCTATTATTAATAATAGGGCCATGTCGGTATGGCCCTTATCATCCGCCTCTGTCAGATACTTGCGGCGGTCTTGATCAGTTCCACCAACAACGGGGAAAGCTCGTTACGTAATGCCGCCCGTTCAGACTGGAACAGCGTGGCGGCGTAAAAACTGTGCCCTGGCAACTCGACCGAACGCACGTCACCTTCGCTGTCGTGGCCGCTGATAATCAGCGGATGCTGCTGTAGGTCGGCGACAAATTCCGGGTTAACGCCGAAGTTGCAGTGGTAACCTTCGTGCGTTTCCAGCTTGCCGTAGGCTCGTGCGGTCAGCGTATTGGGTTGGAAAAGAATGGTGCCGCTTTTTTCGACCAGCGAACAGCTCAGTGGAGCAATCACCAGCCTGCCGCCAAGGTCGGTTTCCGCATGTCCAGCATCATGCCATCCCATGACGTTGCGGGCGTATTCCACAATCGCATACTGGAAGCCACCGCAGGAGCCGAGGAAAGGGATATTCTGCTCCCGGGCATGGCGGATGGCCATAAAGGCACCGTCGTCATGATTATAGGGGCTGCCGGGTACCACCCAGATCGCATCATAGTCTTGCAGTACCGAAGTGGTGGTAATGGTTTCTGTGGGCAGCCAGTGGGATTGGATATCGACATTAAGGTGGCTGGCGGTAAGCTGGAGAGCAATAGGGATGGCCTGGTGGGAAATGGCTTCGGGTTTGTAGTCACCGACCAGAGCAATGCGGACTTGAGATTTCATCATTTCCTTTTCCTGTGCGGGTAAAAAAGGATATTACAGTAAAGCCGATCGTCAATCCGCAGTTTTATAAGTAGGGCGCACGAAAAAGCCCGGCGTTGGCCGGGCTTGGAAAATCAGGTGTTGGCTCAATACAGCGAGGGGGTACCGGCCGGTCGGGTTTTGAAGCGACGATGCAGCCACATATACTGCTCAGGGGCGCGCATGATCTCTTTTTCCACCACTTTATTCATGTAAGCCGCGGCGGCGACTTCGTCGCCGATGGGGTAATTTTCCAGTGCCGGTTGGATCAGCAGATCATAACCCCGACCTTTCTCGCGACGAATCAGAACCACCGGTACCAGCGCCGGTTTGGCCATGCGTGCCAGCATATAGGTCCCACTGGTGGTGGCGGCCTGATCGACGGCGAACAACGGAGCGAATACGCTGCCGCGTGGGCCGTAGTCTTGATCCGGAGCGAACCATACGGCTTCGCCGCGCTTAAGAGCCTGAACCATACCGCGCAGGTCTTTGCGATCGAGCATCGCCTTGTTGGAACGCATGCGGCCTTTAGTTTGCGCCCATTCCATCGCTTTGTTGTTGTGCGGGCGGTACATCGCCATCATCGGCTGGCACAGCCCCATGGCACGGCCACCCAACTCCAGAGACATAAAATGCACGCCAATCACCAGCACACCGCGTTGGTTTTGCTGTGCCGCTTTCAGATGATTGATACCGGAAACGTTGAACCAGCGCTTAACGCGTTTATCTGACCAGAACCAGGCCATGCCGGTTTCCAGCAGGCCCATGCCGAGGGATTCGAAGTTACCTGTCACTTTGCGCTCGCGCTGCGCCACGTCCATGTCTGGGAAACAGAGTTCCAGGTTACGGCGAGTAATGGAAACCCGGCGTTTCAGGAAGTGCATCGAGGTGCGGCCCATCCATATACCGAGCTTGTGCAGCAGCGGGTAGGGGAGTTGAACCAGTAAGAACAGACAGCCCAGCCCGAACCAGGTAAACCAGTAGCGAGGATGTAGCAGGGCCATTTTGAATTTTTGCGGACGCTTCATATGAACTCATTTATGCATTAAAAGGGGCAGCAATCTGTAACGCACAAGGATCCACTCAATTGCGTTACGACCATTCAGACACCCAGACATCACTATCGTTTAGCCAGATTCCATAATTGACCAAATCTTTACACTCGAAGGGCGGTTCGTGCTGCTATCAGGCTTCGGAGGGATGGCTGCAGGCCCGCGAAGGCGGCTCCAGGAATGTATATTGTAACACACAATACGGCCTGATAAGGAGGATTGGCATGCGAATATTCTCATTCGCATTGGGCTGCTTTTGATAAAACACCAGAGAAGAAAAAGGCGCCGCCTCTTGCGAGGTTGCGCCTTTTCAACATGCCAACTGACTAGTATCAGTTCATGCCGTATTTTTTCAATTTCTTACGCAGCGTACCGCGGTTGATGCCCATCATCAGGGCTGCACGGGTCTGGTTGCCACGGGTGTATTGCATCACCATGTCCAACAGTGGCTGTTCAACTTCAGCCAATACCAGCTCATACAGATCGTTAACGTCTTGACCATTCAGTTGAGCAAAATAGTTCTTCAGTGCTTGTTTCACCGAGTCACGCAGAGGCTTTTGAGTCACTTGGTCCTGTGAGTTCACGGTAGAAACGGTCAGTACGTCAGAATTTACGCGTTGTTCGAACATAGTTCTGTCAGCTCTTTTTTGTTACGCAAGATTTTCGAAATATGCCTCCAACGCCTCCAGCTGTTCGCTGGCATCCTCTATGGCGTTGAATGTGCGCCGAAACTGGTCATTCGGGGCGTGCTCCTGGAGATACCAGGATACGTGCTTACGAGCAATCCGGAATCCCTTGCCTTGGCCGTAAAAGCCGTGCAATTCCCGAATATGCCCTATCAACAAACGCTTAACCTCGCCAAGTGGCGGAGGGGGCAGCAGTTCCCCAGTGTCCAGATAATGCTGGATTTCCCGGAAGATCCAGGGTCTCCCCTGAGCAGCGCGGCCTATCATCAGGGCATCAGCCCCAGTGTAGTCGAGCACTGCTCTGGCTTTATGCGGGTCAGTAATGTCGCCATTCGCGATAATCGGAATGGAAACACTCTGCTTAACTGCCCGAATGCTGTCGTACTCCGCGTCGCCGTTGAACAGGCAGGCACGGGTTCGGCCATGAATAGTCAGGGCCTGTATACCACAGTCTTCGGCCAGTTGGGCAATCTCTACACAGTTACGGTGTTCGGGTTCCCAGCCGGTACGGATCTTAAGTGTTACCGGCACATCCACAGCGTTAACTACCGCGTGGAGGATCTGTTTAACCAGATCCGGGTACTGCAGCAAGGCAGATCCTGCAAGCTTCCGGTTCACTTTCTTGGCCGGGCACCCCATATTGATGTCGATGATCTGTGCACCACTGGCCACGTTAATACGTGCCGCGGCGGCCATGTCATCCGGATCGCATCCGGCAATCTGCACGGAACGGATCCCTGGTTCATCGCTATGGACCATACGCAGACGCGACTTATCCGTCCGCCACACCTCCGGATTGGAGGAGAGCATTTCGGATACAGCCATTCCAGCACCCATTGCATGACATAGGGCTCTAAATGGGCGATCTGTAATGCCGGCCATCGGGGCCGCAATCAAGCAATTTGTAAGCTGGTGGTGTCCAATGCGCATAGACAAAGAGTAACCATACTGTGTCCGCAAGGGCGCGTATATTACGCATTTTTGCGTTGAGATGAAAGGCCAAACTTTGACCAATCAGGCGCTATTCGGCAATAAAAATGCACCTCGTCAGGATCTATAAAAATATTATATATATTTAACAATGAGTTGAAGAGAAATGGTCGATTAGTGCTCGATAAAATATTCCCAACACGACAGAATTTTATCTGTAATGAGTCTCGATTCAGCTGGATATCGGCAGCAATATAGGCCATTTGTCAGGGTATTGCGTTGAGAAGGGGCACAATTACGCTGAAATCACAGGGGAAATATTTCGGCTGGAAATGGATTTATTAGTCGATGATAACGCGGCCGTTCAGCGCCTGTAGCGGACGATTGTTTGCATGATGAACTACGGTGGAATTGGGCGATCTGCTCGGCAGAAGCGGTGACAAACTTATCCAGCACCATCCAGCTTAACCTTTCGGAGCAAGGGGGCGTAGTCAGCAAGGCGGTTTGATCGACGGCGGTCGGCATCTGCCGCCAGGCCTGCGCTTGCAGCAGAATACACTCGCTTTTTATCAGGATAAATCAGTAGAATCACGGCGCGAAAAAAAACCACCGCAACTTGTTAAGTTATCGGTGGTTTTTAGCAAGACAAATAGGGAATTATTTACGTTGACCGGTAATTCGGCACCATTCCTCGCGTTCGGCTACCGGGTCGAGCGTGAATTTATCTTCATAGGCTTGCGCCACGCTCGCTGCTTGGGTGGCCAGCACTCCGGACAGGCCCAGATAACCGCCGGATTTTGGCAGGCAGCCGATCAGCGGGGCCAGCTCACGCAATGGACCGGCCAGAATATTGGCGACGACCACGTCGGCCAGCAGATCGGCAGGTTGGTCTTTTGGCAGATAAAGCTCCAGACGCTCTGAAACGCCGTTACGCTGCGCGTTGTCGCGACTGGCCTGAATGGCCTGGGGATCGATATCAATGCCGATAGCGCGCGCTGCACCGAGCTTCAGGGCGGCAATCGCCAGGATGCCGGAACCGCAACCGAAGTCGATAATGGTCTTACCGGCCAGATCCAGGCCATCGAGCCACTGCAGACACAGCGCCGTCGTTGGGTGGGTGCCGGTACCAAACGCCAGACCTGGGTCGAGCATCACGTTAACCGCATCCGGCTCGGGCACGTCACGCCAGCTTGGGCAGATCCACAGACGTTCGCCGAAACGCATTGGGTGGAAGTTGTCCATCCACTCGCGCTCCCAGTCTTTGTCTTCCAACTGTTCGATTTTGTGGCGGAAACCAACGCCCAGCAGCGGATGCTGTTCCAGCATTGCCACCACTTCTACCATATCGGTTTCAGCATCATACAGCCCGATCACATCGGTATCGCCCCACAGCAGGGTTTCGCCCGGCAGCGGTTCGAACACCGGATTGTCGTGGGTGTCCTGAAAGGTCACCGATACTGCGCCGCTTTCAACCAGCGCGTCGCTCAGGTCTTCTGCCTGGCTGCCGGTGGTGTTTAGTTTGAGTTGGATCCAAGGCATAACAATTCTCTTTTAAGAGGGTAATGATGACGCCGTCCGGCGTTTTTCGCCGACGAGGTTACCGATATAAAACGCCAGCAGGCTAAGCAGCAACGAAGGCACAATAGGGTGCAACCCTGCCAGTTGCAGCTTGAAGCTGGCCAATAGCGTATAGCATACCGCACCCGTCACCATTGAGCTAAGTGCTCCCTGTGCGTTGGCGCGTTCCCAGTACAGGCCCAGCACCAGTGGCCACAGGAATACCGCCTCCAGACCGCCGAACGCCAGCAGGTTCAGCCAGATGATCATTTCCGGTGGTCGCCATGCCGCCAGCAGCACCAAAAGCCCGAGGATTAACGTGGTCAGGCTGGAGAAGCGTTTAATCAGGCGTTCGTTCTGCATTTGCTGCGGGCGTACGCCAAGGTAGAGATCTTTAATAATAGTGGCGGAAGATTGCAGCAGTTGGGCATTAATGGTCGACATGATGGCCGCCATCGGTGCGGCCAGGAAGATGCCGGCGGCATACGGTGGCAGCACGGTGATCATCAGCGTTGGGATCACCTGATCGGGGATCTTCAGATCCGGCAACACCGCGCGGCCCAGAGCACCGGCCAGGTGCATACCGAACATCAACACCGCTACTACCATGGTGCCGAGGATGATGCCGCGGTGTACTGCCTTACTGTCTTTGTAAGAGATGCAGCGAACCGCAGTATGCGGCAGGCCAATCACGCCAAAGCACACCAGGATCCAGAATGAGGCCATAAACGGCAGGCTGAGGATCTGCTCACCCCCCTGCGGCGACACCAGCGCCGGGTCAATCTGCTGGAGTTTGTCCACTGCGCTGTGCAGACCACCGGCGGCGTGGATCACCGCCACCAGCAACAGCACGGTGCCGATCAACATCACCAGGCCCTGCATGGCATCGTTCAGCACGCTGGCACGAAAGCCGCCAAAGGCGGTATACAGCGCGATGCTGATGCCAAAGATCAGCAGGCCGGTGTCGTAAGGGATGCCGGCAGCGGTTTCCAGCAGGCGCGCGCCGCCGATAAACTGCACCGTCATGGCCCCCAGGAACGCCACCAACAAACTGAGACTGGCCAACCAGACCAGCAGACGGCTTTGATAGCGGCCGTACAGCATGTCGTTTAAGGTGATGGCGTTGTAGCGGCGCGCCAGAATGGCGAATTTCTTGCCCAGCACCCCGAGCGACAACCATACCGCCGGCAGTTGGATCATCGCCAGCAGTACCCAGCCAAGGCCATATTTATAGGCCGCACCGGGGCCACCGATAAACGAACTGGCACTGATATAGGTCGCGGTCAGCGTCATGGCCAGCACGAAGCCACCCATCGATCGGCTGCCCAGGAAGTACTCGCTAAGAAAGTTGCCGGTCTGACGGCGGCTGTAAGCGTAGACCGACAGCCCGAATACCAGTACCAGATAGGCGACCAGCGGCAAAATGACTTCAGTTTGCATCGCCGTCCTCCAGTGAAATATCACGGAATATGCCGCGTACCATCAGCCAGCACAGGCCGATAAACAGCAGTGGCACCAATAAACAGGCCATTTCGAACCAGTGCGGCAGGCCGGTAATACCGGATGCGCTGTCTGGTAGATAGGCCGCCAACGACCAGGCCAGCAAGTAGAGCAGCGTCAGGCCGAGTGCCCACCGTGCTTCGCGGTGGGCTTGAATAAAACGAGTTTCCATCAGTGTCCCCAATATATCCGTCATGCTTCAAGCTGCCTCAGCGTTGGCTTTCCTCGTTCACCCCAGTCACTTACCTGAGTAAGCTCCTGGGGATTCACTGCGTTGCCGCCTTGATGCAACTCGAATTATTTTGGCTATACCCTATACCAATGGCCGAGAATTTTACGGCAAGGCATCGGTTTGCCAAGTCGTATACCTTGTCGGCAATAATAAAGAAAAAGGCCGGTGATTAGCCGGCCTTCTGTCAGGCGAGGTGGATTGCCTGCCTTAGGTTTCCTGCAGACCGAGCTTCTTCTCCAGATAGTGGATGTTGGTACCACCATGCTGGAAGTTTTCGTCGCTCATGATCCGCTGCTGCAGTTCAACGTTGGTTTTGATGCCATCGATGATCAACTCAGCCAGGGCGTTCTTCATGCGGGCAATCGCCACGTCACGGTTTTCACCGTAAGTGATCAGTTTGCCGATCATGGAATCATAGTACGGCGGTACGGTATAACCGGCGTAAATATGAGATTCCCAACGCACGCCGAAACCGCCTGGCGCATGGAAACGGGTGATCTTGCCTGGGCTTGGCAGGAAGGTGTTCGGGTCTTCGGCGTTGATACGGCATTCCACCGCATGGCCGTGAACCTTCACTTCATCCTGTTTGATCGACAGCGGCTGACCGGCAGCGATACGCAGCTGCTCTTTGATCAGATCCACGCCGGTGATCATTTCGGTAACAGGGTGTTCAACCTGAATACGGGTGTTCATTTCGATGAAATAGAACTCACCGTTTTCGTACAGGAACTCGAAAGTACCCGCACCGCGGTAACCGATCTCAATACAGGCTTTCGAGCAGCGCTCGCCGATGTAACGGCGCATTTCGCTGGTGATGCCTGGTGCTGGTGCCTCTTCAACCACTTTCTGATGACGACGCTGCATGGAGCAGTCGCGCTCGGCCAGATAGATGGCGTTGCCCTGGCCGTCTGCCAAAATCTGAATTTCGATGTGGCGTGGGTTTTCCAGGTATTTTTCCATGTAAACCATGTCATTGTTGAAAGCCGCTTTGGCTTCAGCTTTGGTCATGGAAATGGATTGTTCGAGGTCTTTGTCGCTGCGCACAACGCGCATGCCGCGGCCGCCGCCGCCGCCAGATGCCTTGATGATCACCGGGTAGCCGATGCGCTTGGCGAAGGCACGGTTTTTATCCATGTCGTCGGTCAGCGGGCCATCAGAGCCTGGTACGCAAGGCACGCCGGCTTTCTTCATGGCGTTGATGGCAGAAACCTTGTCGCCCATCAGGCGGATGGTTTCGGCTTTCGGGCCGATGAAGATAAAGCCGGAGCGTTCGATCTGCTCGGCGAAGTCGGCGTTCTCAGACAAGAAGCCGTAACCCGGGTGGATCGCCACTGCGCCAGTGATTTCTGCCGCAGAGATGATAGCCGGGATATTCAGATAGCTTTTTACCGATGGCGCAGGACCGATACACACGGTCTCGTCAGCCAGCAGTACGTGTTTCAGATCGCGATCGGCTGTGGAATGCACGGCAACGGTTTTGATACCGAGCTCTTTACAGGCACGAAGGATACGAAGCGCGATCTCGCCACGGTTGGCGATAACAATTTTATCAAGCATGTTCGCCTCGTTATTCGATGACGACCAGTGGCTCGTCAAATTCTACCGGTTGGCCGTTCTCTACCAGGATGGCTTTCACCACGCCGGATTTATCCGCTTCGATCTGGTTCATCATTTTCATGGCTTCAACGATGCACAGCGTGTCGCCGGCATTCACTTTCTGGCCAACTTCGATGAAGGCTTTCGCATCCGGGCTTGGCGTGCGGTAGAAGGTGCCGACCATTGGAGAACGAACGATGTGGCCACTCATGGCCGCTGGTGCTGCAGGAGTTTCGGCTGGCGCTGCAGCAACGGCAGTAGCCAGTGCTGGCTGCGGCTGTGCCGGCATTGCGTATGCCTGCGGCATCATTGGGTAAGCCTGTGCCGGGGCGGCACGGCTGATGCGAACTGACTCTTCGCCTTCAGAGATTTCCAGTTCAGAAATACCTGATTCTTCAACCAGTTCGATCAGTTTCTTGATTTTACGAATATCCATGAGTGTGATTCCGTACTCTTTTTGCGTAGCAATTAGTGGGTTTTCGACAGACGGTTAACCGCTGCCTGTAAAGCAAATGTGTAGCCATCTGCGCCGAGGCCGCAAATCACACCCACCGCAATATCGGAAAGGTAGGAGTGATGACGGAAAGGCTCTCGGGCATGCACGTTGGAGAGGTGGATCTCGATAAACGGGATCTGCACCGCCAGCAATGCATCGCGCAGCGCCACGCTGGTATGCGTGAACGCGGCAGGGTTGATAAGTATAAAATCTGTGTTGCCGCGTGCCTGATGTATGCAGTCGATAAGCGCATGTTCAGCGTTAGACTGCAGATGGCTCAGGGTAATATCCAGTGCGGATGCCTGGTTTTCCAATCCGTTAACAATCTCTGTTAGCGTCGTGCTGCCGTACTTCTCCGGTTCACGCGTCCCCAGCAGATTCAGATTGGGGCCGTTCAGAAGCAAAATGTGAAACTTATCCGCCATTGTGCTGGTATCTCCGGCAATAAAACCATCATCGTAGAAAATAACCCGATGTCACCGATTTGTCACCTGTTAAGGAGAAAATTCACCCTGAGAACAGAAACAAGGTCGGGCATTATAACGATATCGTAGCAATTCGCAGCTAAATACTGGTCTTATCAGCGAAGATATTCAACCCAAAACCTGCAAACTGGTGAGAGTGTTATCGCATTATGAGGGGTAGAACACAGAAAAGTTCCGCCTTTTAACGCCACCAATTGCGGAATTTCTTGTAGCGCAGCGCCAGTAGCACGACGGCCAGCAGGGCATAAATGAAGGGCTGTGGTGAAAAGGTTTTGACCGACCACAGGTAATGAATCGGCGCCAGGATGGCCACCAGATACACCAGATTATGTAGCGTCTGCCATTTGCCCCCCAGTTTGCGCATGGCCCACAACGTCGAGGTTGCCGCCAACGCCAGCAGGATCAGCCAGCTGATAATGCCGAGCGTCAGGTAAGGGCGGGTAACCAGCTCACGCCCCAGCAGGCCAATATTGCTCAGCCCCAATTCAAGCGTAGAATAGCTTATCAGATGCAGCGTGCCCCAGGCAAAACACCACAGTCCCACCAGACGGCGGCAACGGAGCAGCAGCGGCTGGCGGGTATAGCGTGCCAGTGGGGCGATCATTAAGGTTGCCAGCAACAGTTTCAGCGTCATCCTGCCGGTAAAGTGCTGGATATCCTTGGCCGGATCGGCGCTGAACCAACCCTGATCCACCGACAGCACCAGCCAGAGAAAGGGCAAAAATGCCGCCAGATAAATGGCGATTTTGATCCCTTTGATATGAGTTGGAGTCAAACGCACTTAGAAATTCTCCCGTAGATCCAGGCCGCGGTACAGCGATGCGACTTGCTCGGCATAACCATTAAACAGCAGGGTGGGTTGGCGTTTAACGCCCAGAATACCGCCTGAGCCGATGAAACGCTCGGTAGCCTGCGACCAGCGGGGGTGATCGACGTGCGGATTCACGTTGGCATAAAAGCCGTATTCATTAGGTGCCGACTCATTCCAGGTGGTGGGGGGCTGCTCGCGCACCAGGCGGATATGGACGATCGACTTTATCCCCTTAAAACCGTATTTCCATGGAGTGATCAAGCGCAGCGGCGCACCATTCTGCGGTGGCAATGTTTTGCCGTACACGCCGACGGTCAGCAGCGCCAGCGGGTTCATTGCCTCGTCGAGACGCAGCCCTTCGACATACGGATACTTCAACCCGCCGCCGATAAAGCGGTCTTTCTGGCCGGGCATCTGCTCCGGGTCGTACAACGTCTGGAAGGCGACGTAACGCGCGTTGCTGTTGGGTTCTGCCAGCTTGAGCAGTTTACCCAATTCAAAGCCAATCCACGGCACAACCATCGACCAGGCTTCAACGCAGCGCATGCGATAGATGCGTTGTTCCAGCGGGAAGCGTTTGATTAAATCATCGATGTCCAGCGTGATCGGTTTGGCGACTTCGCCGTCGATGCGTACCTGCCAACCTTCGGTTTTCAACCCGCCGGCATTGGCTGCTGGATCGGCCTTGTCCAGACCGAATTCGTAGAAGTTGTTGTAGCCGGTGACTTTATCTTCCGGCGTCAAAGCCAGTTGGGCCTGCCAGGCGGCAGGTTTGCTGAACTCCAGCGGTTTACCGGGAGGTGCCTTGGGCCGATCGTGGCCTTTAAACCATGACAGCAAATCGGCCTGCGCATTAAGCGGCAGGGCCAGGGATGCGGCGGTGATGCCCAACGCCTGTAACACTTTACGCCGCTGATAAAATACGCTTTCGGGCGTGACATCGGCCTCAGTTAATTTACGTTGTTTGCTCATGGTATTTTCTCCGCAATTTATGGTGTAAGCATGGCGTGAAACCAGGCCTTATGCGAGAGGCAGCGGGAAAATATGAAATTTCGCAGACGGGATAGGCCCCCGTTGGGGGGCCGTCAGACTCAGCGGATTTTTACCAGGGTGCGGCCGGTAACTTTGTTATCCAACAGTGCGGCAGCCGTGGCCGGTGTCTGTTCCAGCGTGATTTCCTGGGGGGCCTGTTGGTAAAAACTTTCCGGCAGGATACCGGCCAGGCGTTCCCAGGCGGTTTGACGGCGATGCAACGGAGTGTGTACCGAGTCGATACCTTGCAGACGAACATTGCGCAAAATAAATGGCATAACCGTGGTCGGCAGGTGATACCCACCGGCCAATCCACAGGCGGCGACCGTGCCGTTATAGTTCATTTGCGCCAAAACCCGCGCCAGCATAGTGTCGCCGACGCTATCTACCGCACCGGCCCACAGTTGCTTTTCCAGCGGGCGCGGAGCTTCGAGATAACCGTCACGCGACAGCACTTCCTTGGCGCCAAGCGCTTTCAGGTAATCGGTGTTGCTTTCACGGCCGCTAATGGCCGTAACGTGATAGCCCAGCGCTGCCAGAATAGCGACCGCCGTGCTGCCCACGCCACCGCTGGCACCGGTGACCAGAATGTCGCCGTCATCCGGGTGTATGCCACCTTCTTCCAGCGCCATCACGCACAGCATGGCGGTAAAGCCAGCGGTACCGAGGATCATCGCTTTACGCTCATCGAGTCCGTTCGGCAACGGCACTAGCCATTCCCCGGAGACTCGCGCCTGCTCAGCCAGACCACCCCAGTGGTTTTCACCCACGCCCCAGCCGGTAAGCACCACGCTTTGGCCTTCTTTAAAACGGTCGTCGCGGCTTTGGCGCACGGTACCGGCGAAATCGATTCCCGGTATCATTGGGAAGTTGCGCACGATTTTGCCTTTTCCGGTGATTGCCAATGCGTCTTTATAGTTAATGCTGGACCAATTAACGTCTACCGTGACATCGCCGTCGGGCAGTTGGTCGCTGCTGATATTTTTGACGCGAGCCAGAGTTTGATCGTCTTGTTGTTCCAATAACAGTGCACGCATGTCACTCTTCCTCTTGTTTGCAATTTTGTCATGGATGGCTGGGCCCGATTTAATTGACTATATGCATATAAGAAATTTATGTCCTGATAAAAGGCAAAAAATGGTGATTGAAGGTTTTCTTCGTTGATGATGCTTGGTAGTTTTAGCGGCATGAACTGCCGGCGATGATCTTCAAGGATACGCCAGCGACTAATTAAAAATCAGGGTATTGTGTTGGATTCATTTGAGCGAATTCGGGGCCTTTATACGACCAAAGGTGAAAATTCACGTAACCATAACGGACAAGGCACAGGGATGCGATTCACCTCCAAGCTCTCTGCATTGATCACCCTGCTTGTTGCTCTGGCGATGTTTTTGATGCTGTTGGGCTGCTCATACAGTTACTTCTATGTCACTCAGGAGAGGCTCGATCGCCGCTTCGATTCGCTGATGACCTCGCTCGATCAGGCGATGCTGCGTGGGTCTCCACAGGAACAGGAACAATGGTTACCGCTGGTGATGCGTCCGCTCGGTATCGTGGCCGTCAGCGTGGATACCAGCCGCAGTAACCTCCTTTCTTATCATCTGACAACGGTAAAACAGCCCTGGGAATCGCTCAACGGCTACCGGCAGGTTTCTCTGCCGCTGATGCAGCATCCCGGCGCTTCGCTACGCATTACCTATATTGAACCTTTCGCCAGCGACGTGCGTTCGTTGCAATCCACTGCGGCTGTCTCTTTGTCGATCGTCGTGATGGTGGTTATCTTGCTGTTCAGCCTGCGTTGGCTGCGCGATCAGGCCGACGGAGAGGACAGACTGGAGCGCCGTGCGCGCCGTATTCTTAACGGCGAACGAGAGAGCGTGATGCAGGGCGACGTGCGCGAATGGCCAGCGAACGTCAGTGGCGCGCTCGATCGCCTGTTGGCGGATCTGGCGGAAGCGCGCGAGGAGCGCAGCCGGGTCGATACTCTGATCCGCGCTTTCGCCGCGCAGGACGCCAAAACCGGGTTGAACAACCGATTGTTCTTTGATAACCAACTGACCACACAGCTGGAAGAGGAAGGTTCGCACGGCATTGTCATGATGGTGCGATTGCCGGATTTCGACACGCTGCGGGAAACCCACGGCAACAGTGCTGTGCAGGAACTGATGTATTCGCTGGTCAATCTGTTGTCGACTTTTGTGATGCGCTACCCGGCGGCGTTGTTGGCGCGCTATTTCCATAGCGATTTTACCGTGCTGTTGCCGCATCGCACGCTGAAAGAGGCGGATGGCATTGCTTCACAGTTGGTTCATGCCATTGACGCGCTGCCTTCAACGGCGCTTATCGATCGCGAGGCGTTTTTGCATATCGGTATTGTGGCCTACCGCAGCGGACAAAGCACCGAACAGGTGATTGATTATGCCGAGCAGGCCACGCGCCATGCCACGCTGCAGGGGGAAAACGGCTGGTATGTTTACGACAGTCAGGTGCCGGAAAAAGGGCGCGGCAGCGTTAAATGGCGCACTCTGTTGGAGCAGGTGCTGGCACGGGGCGGCCCACGGCTGTACCAGAAACCGGCGGTGACGGTAGCGGGGGAAGTTCATCACCGGGAGATCATGAGCCGGATATACGATGGCACCCAGGAACTGCTGCCATCCGAGTATATGCCGCTGGTACAACAGTTGGGTCTGGCGGAAAGCTACGACCGCCAGCACCTGAGTCGTATTCTTCCTTTACTGGCGCTGTGGCCTGAAGAAACGCTGGCATTTACGCTGTGCGTTGACTCATTATTGCAGCGCACTTTCCAGCGTTGGCTGCGTGATAGCCTGTTACAGTGTGAAAAAAGTCATCGTCGACGAATTCTGATTGAACTTGCAGAGGCAGACGTGTGTCAACATATCGACCGTTTGCGTCCGGTGCTGAGATTACTTTCAGGACTGGGGTGTCGTCTGGCTGTGTCCCAGGCGGGGTTAACCGTGGTTAGTACCTCCTATATCAAGTCCTTACCGGTGGAACTGGTCAAGCTCCATCCGGGTTTGGTGCGGAGTATTGATAAGCGGGATGAGAATCAACTGTTCGTTCAGAGCCTGACTGGTGCCTGTGAAGGGACCAGCACCCAGGTTTTTGCCGCCAGCGTGCGGACGCGTAATGAATGGCAGACCCTGAAAGATCGCGGGATCCTCGGCGGGCAGGGCGACTTTTTCGCGGCGCCGGAACCGATAGATGTAGGGTGTAAAAAATATTCGCATCGTTATCGCGTTTAACCTGAATGCCGGGCAAAAATTGACGTAGAATGAGCGCCAATTCATCTGGGCTATTTTATCTGTCTTTTTGGGATTATCCCCAAACTGCCTGCGACAATGACGCCTATTTGATATAGGCTCTTGTCAGTCCTTTTCTGTTGAGCGTTGGTAGGTACTTACCACCAACGGCAATCAGGGAATATGTTAGATTTTATGAGCTGTGTTACGCCGTTTCGTGCGCTGACAGGGTGGTAAACTGAGCCTTTGTTCAGGGAATTCAGGCCTCATCCAATTTCCGTGCATTCGAGCAGAAACAATACAGACTATTTTTCACCGAAGTAGAACATTTTTGCGCCTTGTCGCTGCTTCGTGTGGTTGGTAAAGTAGGCGGATTTTATTTTCCGCCCCCAGCTTGCAGGATTATCCTTTAGTTATGTTTAAGAAATTTCGTGGCATGTTTTCCAATGACTTGTCCATCGACTTGGGTACCGCCAATACCCTGATTTATGTTAAAGGGCAAGGCATTGTACTGAACGAACCTTCGGTGGTTGCCATTCGCCAGGATCGTGCCGGTTCACCCAAGAGCGTTGCGGCCGTGGGTCATGAGGCTAAACAGATGCTGGGGCGTACCCCCGGCAATATCGCGGCTATCCGTCCGATGAAAGACGGCGTTATCGCCGACTTTTTCGTGACTGAAAAAATGCTGCAGCACTTTATCAAACAGGTTCACAGCAACAGCTTCATGCGGCCAAGCCCGCGCGTGCTGGTGTGTGTGCCGGTCGGCGCAACTCAGGTTGAACGTCGTGCTATCCGCGAATCCGCCCAAGGGGCTGGCGCGCGTGAAGTGTTTCTGATTGAAGAGCCAATGGCTGCGGCAATCGGTGCAGGCCTGCCGGTTTCTGAAGCTACCGGTTCAATGGTGGTGGATATCGGTGGTGGTACTACCGAAGTGGCTGTGATTTCACTGAACGGCGTGGTCTACTCTTCTTCCGTGCGCATCGGTGGTGACCGTTTCGACGAAGCCATCATTAATTATGTGCGTCGTAACTATGGCTCACTGATTGGTGAAGCGACCGCCGAACGTATCAAGCACGGTATCGGCTCAGCTTATCCGGGCGATGAAGTTCATGAAATCGAAGTTCGCGGTCGTAACCTGGCCGAGGGCGTGCCGCGCGGCTTTACCCTGAATTCCAATGAAATCCTTGAAGCGCTGCAGGAACCGTTGACCGGCATCGTCAGTGCGGTGATGGTCGCGCTGGAACAGTGTCCGCCTGAACTGGCTTCCGACATTTCCGAACGTGGCATGGTGTTGACCGGCGGTGGCGCATTGCTGCGCAACCTGGATCGCCTGCTGATGGAAGAAACCGGTATTCCGGTCGTCGTGGCAGAAGATCCGCTGACCTGCGTAGCTCGCGGTGGCGGCAAGGCGTTGGAAATGATCGACATGCATGGCGGCGATTTGTTCAGCGAAGAATAGTCAGCCCCAGGAAGGAGGAATCGTATCGGATGAATGCGCAAAGCGAAAATCGGATACGGTTCCTCTTTCTGTTGTCGAGGAACACGCATAATTTATGAAGCCGATTTTTAGCAGGGGGCCTTCCCTGCAACTACGACTTTTTTTAGCAGTGATTGTGGCTATCTGCCTGATCGTTGCCGACAGCCGTCTCGGTACGTTCGTGAAAATACGTAACTACATGGATACGGCCGTCAGCCCTTTCTATTTTCTGGCCAATGGGCCGCGTAAAGTTTTGGACAGCGTTTCAGAAACGCTGGCTACCCGCCAACAGCTGGAGCTGGAAAACCGTGCTCTGCGGCAGGAACTGCTGCTGAAAAACAGCGATATTCTTCTTCTTGGCCAATTCAAGCAGGAAAACGCCCGTTTGCGTGAGTTGTTAGGCTCGCCGCTGCGCCAGGACGAACACAAAATGGTCACCCAGGTGATCTCGACTGGGTCTGATCCTTACAGCGATCAGGTGGTGATCGACAAAGGTTCAGACAACGGCGTTTATGAAGGCCAGCCGGTCATCAGTGATAAAGGCGTAGTCGGCCAGGTCGTCGCGGTGGCGAAAGTCACCAGCCGTGTGCTGCTGATCTGCGATGCCTCACACGCGCTGCCTATCCAGGTACTGCGCAATGATATCCGGGTGATCGCTGCAGGCAGCGGTTGTGCCGATGATTTACAGCTCGAACACTTGCCGAACAATACCGATATTCGCGTGGGCGACGTGCTGGTCACTTCCGGCCTGGGCGGCCGCTTCCCGGAAGGCTATCCGGTGGCGGTGGTGTCCTCGGTTAAAGTAGATAACCAGCGTGCTTATACCGTGATCCAGGCGCGTCCGACTGCGGGTCTGCAGCGTTTGCGTTACCTGTTGTTGCTGTGGGGCGCTGATCGCAATGGCGATATGCCGTTGCCGCCGGATGAAGTGCACCGTGTTGCCAATGAGCGCCTGATGCAGATGATGCCTCAGGTGCTGCCACCGGCCGATGCCATGGGGCCACAACAGCCTCTGCCGGCACCGGCGACCGGCATTGCTGTGCCGCAAACCCCCGCACCAGCCGCGGGAGTCACCCAATGAATCGCTACCGCAGTAATGGGCGCTGGATAATCTGGCTATCATTCCTGGTGGCGCTGGTGCTGCAAATTATGCCGTGGCCGGAACAGATCTACATGTTCAGGCCCTCCTGGCTGGCTTTAATCCTGATCTACTGGGTAATGGCACTGCCACACCGGGTTAACGTTGGCACCGGCTTTGTGCTGGGGCTGATTATGGATCTGATCCTCGGCTCTACGCTGGGCGTGCGTGCCCTGGCGCTGGGGATCATTGCCTATCTGGTCGCGTTCAAATTCCAACTGTTCCGCAACATGGCCCTCTGGCAACAGGCGCTGATCGTAGTGCTATTGTCACTGGCGATGGATGTTGTGGTGTTCTGGGCCGAGTTTTTGGTGATCAACGTTTCTTTCCGCCCAGAGGTGTTCTGGAGTAGTGTGGTAAACGGCATTCTGTGGCCGTGGTTATTCCTGCTGATGCGCAAAATTCGCCGTCAGTTCGCCGTACAATAAGGGTATTTATACCCAAGAGATTTCCAGTTGCAGCAAGGCGGCAACCGAGTGAATACCCAGGAGCTTGGATTGCCAAGTGACTGGGTTGATTGAGGGCAGCCAACGCCGCTGCAGCTTGAAATATGAAGGGTATATCAATGAATTCGCTTTATCTGGCCTCTGGCTCTCCCCGTCGACGTGAATTACTGACCCTGTTGGGCGTAGCGTTTGAAATTATCCTGACGGATACCGAAGAACAGCGGCAGGAAGGGGAAGCGGCAGAAGTCTATGTGCGCCGTTTGGCGCAGGATAAGGCCAGGGCAGGCGTGGCGCTGGCGCAGCAGGACTGGCCGGTGCTGGGCGCGGATACCATTGTTGTGCTCAATGGCCGGGTGCTGGAAAAACCCCAAAGCGAGACGCATGCGGCGCAAATGCTGGCGGCGCTGTCGGGTAAACAGCATCAGGTGATGACCGCGGTAGCGATCGCCGATCGCCACGACGTTCTGTGCCAGCTAGTGGTGACAGACGTGACATTCCGCAACCTGTCACAGCAGGATATCTGCGACTATATTGCAACGGGCGAACCGATGGATAAAGCGGGCGCCTATGGAATTCAAGGAAAGGGTGGTTGTTTCGTCAGGACGATAACCGGGAGTTATCACGCGGTGATGGGCTTACCGTTGGTCGAAACACATGAGCTGCTCAGTAATTTTGTCGCATTACGTGATGTAAGAACCGGTTGATGGGCGCTGCCATTATCGACCGGCTCTGAGGAGAAGGCATGACAGCTGAGCTACTGGTTAATATCACACCGTCTGAAACGCGGGTTGCCTATATTGATGGCGGCATCCTGCAAGAGATCCATATCGAGCGCGAATCCAAGCGCGGTATCGTCGGCAATATTTATAAAGGACGCGTAAGTCGCGTGTTGCCGGGTATGCAGGCGGCATTCGTCGATATCGGCCTGGACAAAGCGGCCTTCCTGCACGCCTCCGATATTATGCCGCACACCGAATGTGTCGCCGGCGATGAGCAGAAAAATTTCCACGTGCGCGACATTGCCGAGCTGGTACGCCAGGGGCAGGATCTGATGGTGCAGGTGGTGAAAGATCCGCTAGGCACCAAAGGCGCGCGCCTGACCACTGACATCACTTTGCCTTCGCGTTACCTGGTGTTTATGCCGGGGGCGGCGCACGTTGGCGTTTCGCAACGTATTGAAAGTGAAGCAGAGCGCGATCGCCTGAAAAAAGCCGTCGCCGGTTACTGCGATGAACTGGGTGGTTTTATCATCCGTACCGCGGCAGAAGGCATTGGTGAAGAAGAGCTGTCGCAAGACGCCGCCTTCCTCAAACGCCTGTGGACAAAGGTGATGGAGCGTAAAAAACGCAACCAGACCAAATACAAGTTGTACGGTGAGCTGGCGCTGGCGCAGCGTATTTTGCGCGACTTCGCCGGTGCGGCGCTGGATAGGATCCGCGTAGACTCCCGTCTGACCCACGATCTGCTGGTGGAGTTTACCGGTGAGTACATCCCGGATATTACCGCCAAGCTGGAGCTGTACACTGGCAGCCAGCCGATCTTCGACCTGTACGATGTCGAAAACGAGATCCAGCGTGCGCTGGAGCGTAAGGTTGAGCTGAAGTCCGGCGGCTACCTGATCATCGACCAGACCGAAGCGATGACCACCGTGGATATTAATACCGGCGCCTTTGTCGGCCATCGCAATCTCGACGAAACCATCTTCAATACCAATATCGAAGCGACCCAGGCCATTGCCCGCCAACTGCGGCTGCGCAATCTGGGCGGCATTATCATTATCGACTTTATTGATATGAATAATGACGAACATCGTCGTCGGGTGCTGCATTCGCTGGAACTGGCGCTGAGTAAAGATCGGGTAAAAACCACGATCAACGGCTTCTCTCAGCTAGGCTTAGTGGAAATGACGCGTAAACGCACGCGTGAAAGCATTGAACATGTGCTGTGTCATGATTGTCCTACTTGTCATGGACGCGGCACTCTGAAAACTGTGGAAACCGTGTGCTACGAAATTTTGCGTGAAATTGTGCGCGTGCACCATGCTTATGATTCAGATCGTTTCCTGGTTTACGCTTCTGCGGCGGTGGGCGAGGCGCTGAAAAGCGAAGAGTCCCATGCGCTGGCCGAAGTGGAAATTTTTGTTGGCAAACAGGTCAAGGTGCAGATCGAACCCTTGTACAGCCAGGAACAGTTTGACGTTGTCATGATGTAGTCCGCCTGTTGGCGGCCAAAGTCCGGTATTGGTGGGGCCCAGCATGCTGGGCCCCCCATGCATAGATATCCCGTTGCCAGGCAGCGGAAGCAAGGAGAACTGCGTGGGGCGACTGCCTGGGATTTTGTTAGCTACAGGCGCCAGTCTGATTGTCATCGTGGCGTTGCTGATCAGCGGGCTGCGTTTGGCGCTGCCTGAACTGAACAACTACCGCCCGCAACTGTTGGCCAAGGTCGAAAGCCTCTCCGGCGTGCCGGTGCAGATCGACTTTATGCAGGGCAGTTGGGAAACCTTCGGCCCGCAGTTGGAAATGCGTAACGTGCGTGCCACGCTGCCCAAAAGCAACCTGCATATAGAACGCGTTACGCTGGCGCTGGACGTATGGCAGTCGCTGTTGCACTGGCGCTGGCAGTTCCGCGATCTCACTTTCTACCAACTCCAGTTCGATCTCAATACCACTTTGGGTGGCGAAGAGCATCAGGGCAGTACCATCGAGCCGGGTAAAATCAGCGATTTGCTGTTGCATCAGGTGGATCACTTTAATCTACGTGACAGCCGCCTTTCCTTCCTGACGCCTGCCGGTGCGCGCGCCGAATTCGAGGTTCCACAGCTAACCTGGCTTAACGGCCGCGATCGTCACCGTGCCGAGGGGCAGATAAGTCTGTCGACGCTGAACGGCCAGCATGGTGTGGTTCAACTGCGGATGGATCTTCGTGATAACCAGGGGTTATTGAATGTGGGCACGGTCTATATGCAGGCCGATAATATCGACATGAAGCCCTGGTTCACCCGTTGGTTACGAGCCAATACCGGCCTGGAAAGTGCCGACTTCAGTCTGGCTGCCTGGTTGCAAATACAGAACGGTGAAATTGCCGGCGGTAGTGCATTGTTAAAGCAGGGTGCCGCCAACTGGAACGTGGGTAAACAACAGCACCGTCTGGACGTGGATAATCTGGCGCTGACGCTCAGCCGCCAGGGGACCGGCTGGCAAGTCGAGGTGCCGCAGCTCAACCTGGCCACTGACGGTCAGGCCTGGCCGCAAGGCAAGCTATCCGGGCTGTGGCTACCGGAGAACACCGAGTTTATGGGGCCGGGACAAACGGAAGAACTGCGCGTGCGAGCGACCAACATTCAGCTTGAACGCCTGTCTGCGCTGTTGCCGACTTTCTCGTTCCTTAGCCCGGACGTGCTGGAGCGCTGGAACGATCTGCAACCGCAGGGCAAGGTCAATGCATTGGCGCTTGATATTCCGCTGAAACAGCCGGAAAAGACCCGCTTCCAGGCCTGTTGGCAGGACGTCAGTTGGCAGCCGTGGAAACTGTTGCCGGGGATCAATCATTTCTCAGGCGCACTGAGTGGTGGTGTCGAAAATGGTCGTCTGCAACTTGACCTCAACGACAGCACCTTGCCGTACGGCGATATGTTCCGAGCCCCGTTGGAAGTCAGCAGCGCGCGCGGTGCGTTAACCTGGCTGAATAACCCACAGGGCTGGGAGTTGGCGAGTAAAAATCTGGACGTGAAGGCCAAATCGCTGTGGGTGAACGGTGATTTCCGCTACCAGCAGCCAGCCAAGGGTGACCCGTGGCTGAATATTCTTGCCGGTATCCGCCTGTATGATGCCGCAGATGCCTGGCGTTACTTCCCGGAACCCTTGATGGGCAAGCACCTGGTGGACTACCTCAATGGTGCCATTCAGGGCGGGCAGGTGGATAACGCCACGCTGATTTACAACGGTGACCCGCAGCATTTCCCTTACCGTAAACACGAAGGCCAGTTTGAAGTATTTGTCCCGCTGCGCCATTCGACCTTCCAGTTCCAACCGGACTGGCCGGCATTGACCGATTTGTCCATCGATCTCGATTTTGCCAATGAAGGGCTGTGGATGAATGCTCCGCAGACCAAACTGGGTAAAGTCGATGGCAAAAATGTTACCGCAATCATTCCGGACTACCTGAAAGAGCGCCTGTTGGTTGACGCTGATGTGGCGGGTCAGGGGGAGGAAATCCATGACTATTTCGAGCAGACACCGCTGCATGATTCGCTGGGTGCGGCACTGAATGAGCTGCAGATTGGTGGCAATATCAGTGGGCGCTTACATCTCGATATCCCCTTGAACGGCGAGCTGGTGCGCGCTACGGGCGAGGTGGCACTGAACAACAACTCATTGCTGGTTAAGCCGATCGAAAGTGAGCTGAAAAAGGTCAGCGGCAAGTTCCGCTTCGATAACGGCAACCTGACCAGCGATACGTTATCGGCCAACTGGTTCGGGCAGCCGGTTGCGGTGAATTTCAATACGCTGGAAGGTAAAAGCGACTACAAGGTCAATGTGGGTCTGAAGGCTGACTGGCAGCCGGGTAAATTCCCCGGTATTCCGCAGGAAGTCGCCGATGCCCTGAGTGGCAGCGCGCCCTGGCAGGGCCAGGTTGCCATTACCTTGCCGCATAAGGGCAACGCCAGCTATGACATCGGCATTGATGCAGACCTCAAAAAAGTAAGCAGTCACTTACCCTCTCCACTGGATAAACCCGAGGGTGAGCCACTGCCGTTGAGTGTAAAAGTGAAAGGCGGCCTGAATGGCTTCATGCTGACCGGCAGCGCCGGCAAGCAGAACCATTTCAACAGCGAATGGACCTTCGCCAAACAGCAGGTGACGCTGGCACGTGCGGCATGGCAAACCGAAGGCGGTGGAACGCCACCCTTACCGGCCGGTAAATCTTTGACGCTCAACCTGCCGCCACTGGACGGTGAAAAGTGGCTGGGATTAATGGCTCCGGCGTTAAAACAAGGCGGTGGCTCGGGACAGGTGGGCGGCTTCAATTTCCCGACCACCGTAGCGCTGAAAACACCGCAGCTGCTGTTGGGCGGCCAGGCCTGGCACAAGCTGACACTATCGGCTGAAAAACAGCTCGGCGGCCCCCTGGTCAGCGCCAAGGGGGATGAAGTCGACGGCAGTCTGCGGATGACGGATCGTGGGCCGTGGCGTGCCGATATCAATTATCTTTATTACAATCCGCAGTTTAGCGAGGGCAAGGGGACGGCGGCGACGGTGACCAACCCGCTGGCGGCGGCAGAAAAGGTTTCTTTCCGTGATTGGCCGTCGTTGATGCTGCGCTGCAAGTCGTGCTGGGTCATGGGGCAAAACCTCGGCAAAGTGGAGGCGGATCTGGCCAATCAGGGCGATACCCTGACCCTGGAGCATGGTTTAGTCGATACCGGCAAAGGGCGCATGACCGCCAGCGGCCTGTGGAAGCAGAACGCCCAGGAAGAACGCAGTTCGCTGAAAGGCAAACTGCTGGGTGGCAAAATTGATGAAACCGCCGCTTTCTTCGGTATCACCACGCCGCTGAAAGGCGCGCCTTATGACATTGATTTTGATCTGTACTGGCATGGCACACCGTGGAAACCGCAGATGAGCACCCTCAGCGGTGCGATGAAGGTCAATATGGGCAAGGGTGAGATCGACAGCATGGGCGGCGGGCGTGCTGGCCAGCTGTTGCGTTTGGTCAGCGTCGACTCCCTGTTACGTAAACTGCAGTTCGATTTCAGTGATACCTTCGGCAAAGGTTTCTACTTTGACTCCATCCTCAGCACTGCGTGGCTGAAAGATGGCATAATGCATACCGATAACCTGTTGGTTGACGGGCTGGCGGCGGATATTGTCATGAGCGGTCAGGTCGATTTGGCGCGCCGACGGATTGATATGGAAGCGGTGGTCGCACCGGCCATTTCAACCACTGTCGGCGTAGCCACGGCGTTCGTAATTAACCCTATCGTTGGCGCGGCGGTGTTTGCTGCCTCGCAGGTGCTGGGGCCGCTGTGGAATAAGATCTCGCTGATTCGCTACCATATCAGCGGCGATTTGGACCAGCCGAAGGTCAACGAGGTCCTGCGTAAGCCAAAGGAGAATAAGGCGTCATGAAAAGTGCTAACGTTGCGTTGTTACAGTTGTGCAGTGGCGATCGGGTGCGTGACAATCTGGCCCAGATTGAACAGCAAATTAAGCAGCTCAATGCCGGGGTAAAACTGGTGATGACGCCGGAAAACGCGCTGCTGTTCGCCAATTCTGCGGCTTATCGTGAACATGCGGAGCGCCAGGGGGATGGCCCGCTGCAGAATGCGGTGCGTGAGATGGCACGGCGTTATGGCGTCTGGTTGCTGGTGGGGTCGATGCCATTGGTCAGCCGTGAAAACCCTGCGCTGATCACCACCAGCAGCCTGCTGTTCGACGACCAGGGCGAGATCCGCGCGCGCTATGACAAACTGCACATGTTCGACGTGGACATTAACGACTCTCACGGCCATTATCGTGAGTCGGACACCTATCAGCATGGCCAGCAACTCACGGTGGTGGATACCCCGGTCGGGCGGCTTGGCATGACCATCTGCTACGATCTGCGCTTCCCGGCGCTGTTCCAGGCGTTACGGGCACAGGGCGCCGAACTGATTTCCGTACCGGCGGCTTTTACCCGTGTGACCGGCGAGGCGCACTGGGAAATTCTGCTGCGTGCCAGGGCGATTGAAAACCAGTGTGTGATCCTGGCGCCGGCGCAGGTTGGCAGTCATGGCCCGACTCGTCGTACCTGGGGCCATTCGCTGGCGGTGGATGCCTGGGGCAAGGTATTGGCTGAAAACCCGGATACGGTATCGGCGTTGAAAGTGCGGGTCGATATTACCGGCCTGAAAACCATTCGCGAGCAGATGCCGGTATTGCAACACAACCGATTCCAGACGTCGCTGACGGTGCCGTTTGACAACACATCCTCCATTAAAGAGTGAAAAAATTATGAGCCTGACGTTTGTCAGTGAGCAGTTACTTTCTGCTAATAAGCTGAGTCACCAGGACCTGTTTTCCGTCCTGGGGCAACTGGCCGAACGCCGCCTCGATTATGCCGATCTCTATTTCCAGTCGAGCTACCACGAAGCCTGGGTGATTGAAGACGGTATCATCAAGGATGGCTCTTACAATATCGATCAAGGGGTCGGGGTACGCGCCGTGAGCGGCGAGAAAACCGGCTTCGCCTATGCCGATCAAATCACCCTGAACGCTTTACAGCAAAGCGCCCAGGCCGCGCGCAGCATAGTGCGTGACAGCGGTAATGGTCAGGTGCATACCCTGGGTGAAATCAGCCATAAGGCGCTGTATCCCCTGCTTGACCCGCTGCAAAGCCTGCCGCGTGAAGAGAAAATCGCGCTGTTGCACCGCATTGACAAGGTCGCTCGTGCGGCCGACAAGCGGGTACAGGAAGTCAATGCCAGCATCACTGGCGTGTACGAGCAGATCCTGGTGGCGGCAACCGACGGCACTCTGGCAGCGGACGTTCGCCCGTTGGTACGTTTGTCAGTCAGTGTGCTGGTGGAACAAGACGGTAAGCGTGAACGCGGTTCCAGCGGTGGTGGCGGTCGTTTCGGCTATGACTATTTTCTGGAAATTGCCGATGGTGAAGTCCGTGCCGATGCTTACGCCAAAGAAGCGGTGCGCATGGCATTGATTAACCTTTCTGCGGTGGCGGCCCCAGCAGGCAATATGCCGGTGGTGTTGGGCGCAGGCTGGCCGGGCGTGCTGCTGCATGAAGCGGTGGGGCACGGGCTGGAAGGTGATTTCAACCGTCGCGGTACTTCGGTATTCAGCGGCCAGATGGGCCAGTTGGTGGCTTCCGAGCTTTGCACGGTTGTGGATGACGGCACTTTGCAGGGGTTACGGGGATCGTTGGCGATCGATGACGAAGGCGTACCGGGCCAGTACAACATGTTGATTGAGAACGGTATCCTGAAAGGTTATATGCAGGACAAACTCAATGCGCGCCTAATGGGGGTTGCGCCGACCGGTAATGGCCGCCGCGAGTCCTATGCGCACCTGCCGATGCCGCGCATGACCAATACCTACATGCTGGCGGGCAAGTCAACGCCGGAAGAGATCATCGCCAGCGTTGAATACGGCCTGTATGCGCCGAACTTTGGTGGCGGCCAGGTGGATATCACCTCCGGCAAGTTTGTGTTTTCCACCACCGAAGCCTACCTGATCGAAAAAGGCCGCATTACCAAACCGGTGAAAGGCGCTACGCTGATCGGCTCTGGTATTGAGGCGATGCAGCAGATTTCGATGGTGGGCAACGATCTGGCGCTGGATAAAGGTGTCGGCGTCTGCGGTAAAGAGGGGCAAAGCCTGCCGGTGGGGGTTGGTCAACCAACCCTGAAGCTGGACACCCTGACCGTCGGTGGTACTGCGTAATCCATACTCCCCAGGGGCCGATTCATGGCCCCTGTTAGCCTCTTTTTTGTGGCGCTTATCGCATTAGCGGCAATTTTTGAGTTTCGTTGAAATTAAAGAGCGATTCACTGTTTTTTCCCTTTTTGTGCAAATCAATAAGTTATATTTAACTGACTCAAATGATTTTATGCGGGCTGACTTGAGAATTCTCTCGTATTATCAGTCAGATCGAGTTGGTGGCTAATGATTTGCATCTTGTTACATTCTCCATTCTGACGTTAAAATGCTGAAAAACACACGGATGGTCTTCTGAATGGATTCAGTCACTCCACGACTTTCGGCAGCTTTGCTGTGCCTTTTATTTTCCTCCGCCACCGGCGCTAACCTGCTTAGCCCGGCGGACCGCGACAGTATCCAACAACAGCAGCGCGACTTGCTGGAACAAAACCAGCAGCAGCGGCAGGAACTGCAGCGCAGCCTGACGCCGACTCTGCCCGCAACCCCGGCACCCAGCGCCAATACGGGTGGCCCTTGTTTCACCATCAGCCATATTCGCCTGGAAGGCGCTGAGCATCTGCCTGTCAGTGCGCAACACAAACTCACTCAGGATTATCTGCAGCAATGCCTGGATCTGGGGCAAATCCAAACGCTGGTGCAGCAGATCTCCGACTGGTATATCGGCCGTGGTTATATCACCAGCCGCGCATTCCTGACCGAGCAGGATCTGTCGCGTGGCGAACTGCGGTTACTGGTGCTGGAAGGTCGGCTTGAGAAAATCCTGCTGGAACAGCACGAAGATCGCATGCTGAAAATGGCCTTTCCGGGTTTGCAAGGCAACATTCTTAACCTGCGCGACATCGAGCAGGGCATGGAGCAGATTAACCGCCTGCGCCAGCAGCCGGTGCAGATAGAAATCCTGCCTGGCAGCCAGCCGGGCTACTCGGTGGTCAATTTAAGTGCCAAACCTGAGTTTCCGCTGATGCCTGGGCTGGGGTTCGACAACAGCGGGCAAAAAAGCACCGGAACCGGGCAACTTAACGGATCGCTGACCGGCAACAACCTGCTGGGGTTGGCGGATCAATGGTTTGTCGCCGGGGCACGTAGCAGTGATTTTGCCAACGATCACAACGCACGCAGCGTGCAGACCGGCGTCAGCCTGCCCTATGGGTACTGGACGCTGGATTACAACTATTCCTACAGCGACTACCTGACCACCATTAACAATCGGGGATTCGACTGGCGTTCCAGCGGTGACAGCCAGGCTCATCGCCTGGGCGTTTCGCGGGTGCTGTTCCGTGACGGCGAAATGAAAACCGGCCTGTCGCTGGGGCTGACGCACCGTATCAATCGCAACTATCTCAATGATACCCGGCTCAGCAGCAGCCGCAAGCTGACCAGCGTGGCGCTGGGGGTCAGTCATAGCCAGAAACTGCTGGGTGGTTTCACCACCCTGAACCCGGCCTACAGTCGTGGTGTTCCCTGGTTGGGCGCAGAAAATGACAGTGGGAAAGTTAAAGAAGCACCCCGGGCCGAGTTTCACAAGCTTTCGCTTTCCGGCAGCTACTACCTGCCGCTGGCGCAGAATTGGACCTATCTCACCAGTTTATACGGTCAATGGAGCAACCACCGTTTATACGGCAGTGAACGCCTGACGATCGGTGGGGAAAGCTCGGTGCGCGGTTTCAAGGAACAATACCTCTCCGGTGACAAGGGCGGTTACTGGCGTAACGAGGTCAACCGCACGCTGGTGACATTGCCGTACCTCGGTAGCATTAGCGCCCTGGCGGCGCTCGACGGTGGCTATTTGCAGCGCGACAAGCTGGATGCTAACGCCTCCGGCACGCTGTGGGGTGGTGCAGTGGGGTTGGGCAGCCGCGGCAGTTATTTCAGCAGCCAACTGACCCTCGGCTGGCCGCTGGCGTATCCCGACTGGCTCAAACCGGATCGGGTCTCGGTTTATTACCGGGTGAATATCGTACTTTAATGCTAATGCACAGGAAAGTTTCAAGGATGAAACATCAACATAATCAACCGCTTAAAAAACATCAGCGCCTGCTGAGTTACACCCTGTGCATCTTGCTGGCCGGGCAGCCGCTGCTGCCTGCGCTAGCCCAAGGTGTTAACGTTGCCGAGGGCAATACCCGAGTCGCTCAGGCCGCCAACGGCGTGCCGGTGGTCAACATTGCCACACCGAATCAGGCTGGCATTTCTCATAATAAATACAACGATTTCAACATTGGCAAAGAGGGGATGATCCTCAATAACGCCACCGGGCAGCTCAACCAGACCCAGCTCGGCGGCCTGATCCAGAACAACCCCAACCTACAGGCCGGCAAGGAAGCACAGGGCATCATCAACGAAGTGGTGGCCCCAAATCCTTCACAGCTGCAGGGCTACCTCGAGGTGGCAGGCAAGCAGGCCAGCGTGATGGTCGCCAACCCCTATGGTATCACCTGTGACGGTTGCGGCTTTATCAACACCCCTAACGCGACGCTGACCACCGGCAAGCCGGTGCTGGGTGCCGACGGCAAGCTGCAGGCGCTGGAAGTGACCCAGGGAACCATCACTATTCAGGGCAAGGGGCTCAATGCCGACAGCAGCGACAAATTCGCCCTGATTGCCCGTGCGACCGAGATCAACGCGCAACTGCATGCCAAAGACCTCAACATCACGCTCGGTGCCAACCGGGTCGACGCCTCCGGCAAGGCCACGGCGATCGCCGGTCAGGGCGAAGTCCCCAAAGTCGCCATCGATACCGGTGCGCTGGGCGGTATGTACGCCAACCGTATTCATTTGGTGTCCAGTGACAAAGGGGTGGGGGTCAACCTCGGTAACCTCACCGCGCGTGAAGGCGATATTCAACTGGAAGCCAATGGCCAACTGCGGCTGAACAAAACCCTGGCGCAGGGCAGCCTGAATGCCACGGCGGCAGGGATGACGCTGAGCGGCAACCATAAGGCCGAACAGGCGTTTACCCTGAACAGTAGTGGCGACATTGCGATGGAACAGGCCACGCTGAGCGCCAAAGGGGATATGCAACTGACCGCCGCAGGCAAACTACAGGCTGGCAAGGCCGACACGGATGGCCGCTTGCAGTTGAATGCCGCCAGCCTGAGCAGCGATAAAAACAGCAGTCTGACGGCCGAAGGTGACATCAACCTGACGCTCAGTGGCGACGGCAATTGGCAGGGCACGCTGACCGCTGGACGCGATCTGCAGTTGCAGGCCAATCATCTGAACAACGCTGGCCAGCTGGCGGCCAATCGCGACAGCCGTCTTAACACACAGAACCTGACCAACAGCGGACTGATCCAGGCTCAGGGCACGCAGAACCTGACCAGTACCCAACTCGACAATTCGGGGCAGTTGAAAGTGGGCACTGTGCACACCATTACCGCCAACGGTGTCGACAATCAGGGGACGATCACCTCCCTGCAACAACTCGATCTGTGGGTACGCGACAAACTTAATGTCGGTGGCTCACTGTCTGCCGATGGTCTGCTAACGGTACAGGCAGGGGAGTTTTTGCTGGCCGGAAGCGCCAGCGGCAAGCAGGGGGTCACCCTTGCTCACACCGGCGTGCTGAAAACCGAGCTGGGCTCATTGCTGCTGAGCGACGGCAATATCACCCTCAACGCCGATGACATGCAGCTCGGCGGGCTGCTTTCCAGTGAGCAAGGCCTGACGCTGGTAACGCCAAACCTGCTGTCTACCGTTGGCGCCCGCACCCAGTCCAAACAGGACATGACCATCAAGGTTGCGCAAGACGCGCAGCTGGCCGGCGTGTTCAACACGCTGGGGGATTTGAAGTTTTCTGCCGCTACGGCGGATAACCGCGGTGACATTGAAGCCCGCTCGCTGGATCTGACATTCACCAAAACCTTCAACAACGCCGGTAAGTTTCAGGCGGAAAATACGTTACTCCTCACCACGCCATCGTTGTTCAATTCGGGGGTAATGGTCGCCAAAGGCGTCGAGCTCAATGCCGACAGCCTGGACAACAGCGGACGACTGCAGGCGTGGGAAAACGCGAATATCACCAGCAAAGATCTGCAAAACCGCTTGGCAGGCCAGCTGCTGGCCGGTGGCACATTGACGCTGCAGGGCACCGAGCTGAACAATGCCGGCAAGCTGCAGGGCCAGAGTGTGGATATTGACGTGCAGCGTTGGGACAACAGCGGCAGCGCGTTGGGCGACAAAGGCTTGACCGCCGCGGTTGGGCTGGGACTGGGAAACAGCGGGCAACTGCTGAGCGAAGGGCCGATGAAACTGACGGCCGCCACGCTGAATAATCCTGGAAAAATACTGAGTAAGGGAGCGTTACAGCTTTCCGCCGATAGCGTCAGCAATCAGGGGGAGGCGCAAGGTGCAACCACCAATATCACCGCCAAGTCGCTGAACAACAGCGGCAACCTGATTGGTATACAAAAGCTGGTGTTGCAGTTGGAAAAGGATCTGATCAACGCCACTGTCGGTAAACTGCTGAGTGACGGTGAACTCACGGCCAGCGCAGCGACGGTTAATAACAGCGGATTATGGCAGGGCGATCTTATTACGCTGACGGCTCAGAAACTGGATCATAAGGGTACGCTACAGGCGGGGAAAGGGATCTCGCTGGATCTGAGCGGCGATCTTAATGCTGATGCAGGTAGCAAGATCCTCTCCAATGGTGAAGCGGCAATCAAGGCACTGGCACTGAATAACCAGGGAAGTTGGCAGGCGGGGGCGTTACGTCTGACAGGTGACAGTCTGAGTAATAGTGGAACACTGATTGGTGTTAACCGGCTGAATGCCGAAATAGCAAAAACGACTACGCAGCAAGCTACAGGACAGATGCTAAGTAACGGTGTGCTGAAGCTGAATGCTAATAACATCAATAATCTGGGGCTAATGCAGGCGGGTGAATTGTTGTTGAAAGCCACCGACCTGACCAACAGCGGGAGGCTACAGGGGCAAACCCACTTCGAAGCCAAATTGAGCGGCGTATTCAACAACCTGGCAGGCGGCAATGTGCGCAGTTTAGCCGGGTTGCGGATGGAGGCGGACGAACTGGATAACGCCGGTGAGCTGCAGGGAGATGGCGGCAGCGTGCTGCAGTTGGATCGTCTGTTGAGCAACTCAGGTAAGCTGAAGGTTGGCGGTGCCTTGAGTCTGCAAGCCCCGACGCTGAACAACAGCGGTTGGCTACAGGCTAATAGCCTGACGTTTAACGGCACCAAATTGGATAACAGCGGCACATTGAGCACCACCGGTGATAACCAGCTCACGCTCGATAGTCTGAAGAATACGGGGACGTTGCAGGGCGGTAATTTAACCCTGCAGGCAGACAGCCTGGATAACGCCGGCACGCTGCTGGCCACCAGCCAGATGAGCCTCAAAGCGTGGCAGGTGGATAACCAGAAGAGTGGCAAGCTGCTCAGCGGTGGCGATGCCACACTGACCAGCACCTTGCTGAATCAATACGGCCAACTGGTGGCGCTGGGCAATATGGCTTTGAGTCTGAAAGACGCTTTTACCCAGAGCGGCACCCTGGCGGCGGGCAAAGCGCTGGCCCTGACCAGTGATGGCGATATTCTGCTAAAGGGGGCCACTCAGGGCCAGAGCCTGGATCTGCGCAGCGGTGGCCAGTTGACCAACGCAGGCACCTTGCGCGGCGGCAGCGGTGACATGCGCCTGGAAGCGGCCGGGATCACGCAAAACAGCGATGCCAGCCTGCAATCGGGCGGGTTGGTGCAATTGCTGAGCCGGGGCGATATCAGCAATAACGGCTTTATCGGTACCGCAGGCGATCTCCTACTGAGTGCCGCTAACCAACTGATCAACAGCGGTATGCTATACGCCGGTGGTGATATGAGGTTGCTGGCGGACCGTATCACCAACCAGCGTGGCGATATTCTGGCGGGCAAAAACCTGTGGATGCAGAAAGACGCCGACGGCAAGGCCAACAGCCAAATCGTCAATACCTCCGGCACTATCGAAACCGAAACCGGCGATATTCATATCAACACCGCGCATCTGCTTAATCAGCGTGATGGCTGGTCTGTGAGTACAGAAAAGCAGATGGCGGTGAAGGATCCACTGTGGAATGGCCAGACGCTGGTCAATATGAAACTGGGGGATCTGGCCGAAAGCGAGCTGGGTTATTACATCAAAACTGTGCGCACCGGCGGTAGCATGGGCCACGGCAACGGTTCAGTTGATGATTACTATTATTTAGCGCCTAAAGCGCCCGCGGTGGACAAAAAAATTCTGGTTGAATCGTCCAAAGTGATCGTAACGGCGAATGGCGGAACTGGGCGTATTGCAGCAGGAAAAGACATTGTTGGTACCGTTGAACGTTTTGACAATATCGCCAGCGATATGTTGGCCAATGGCGATATCTCGCTGACTGGCGGCACGCTGAATAATCAGAGTGTACAAGCAGGAGACCAGAGTAAATACCTGAATTATCACTATGATGGTGAAACCGCACAGTATGATTTCGGCAAGCGCCATTCGCTGGCTGACTTCAAAAAGAGCGGAAATTACATCCGTGATAACGTCAACACAGCGATTCAGTACCGCTTAACCGGGCAGCCAGAGTACCAGAACGAAAACACCGTTGTTTACCGCAGCGTGATGCAGGCCGGAGGCACGGTCAACGCCAACTTTAGCGACGATATCGGCAACACCACGCTGACCCCGAACGCGGGTAGCCTTAGCCACACTCTGGCGCGGCCAACGCTGGACAGCTTGCAGCAGCCGGATGACGTCAACGGTGTGGAACAACAAGCCCTGGCGAAGGATCAAAGCGTCGCTTTCGGCACGCCGGAGTGGAAAGACAACCTGCAGGAGGCGCTCGGCACGCTCGGCAATAACGCCGTAGACTTGTCAGATTACCCACTGCCAAGCGGTGGCAATGGCCGCTTTGTTGTCACTGAAGATCCAAGCAGCCCCTATCTGATCACCACCAACCCCAAGCTGGATGGCCTGGGGCAGTTGGACGGCAGCCTGTTCAACGATCTCTACGCCATGTTGGGCCAGCAGCCGGGTACTGCCCCGCGTGAAAACGACAGCCGTTTCACCGATGAAAAGCAGTTTATCGGTTCGGCCTATTTCCTCGACCGCCTGAAATTAAACCCGGATTACGACTACCGCTTCCTCGGGGACGCGGCGTTCGATACCCGTTACATCAGCAACGCGATGCTTAATCAAACCGGCCAGCGCTATCTTAACGGCGTCGGATCCGATCTGGCGCAGATGCAGCAGTTGATCGATAACGCGGCGTGGGCGCAGAGCGGCCTGAACCTGCAGTTCGGCATCAGCCTGACGCCGTTACAGGTTTCACAGCTGGAGCACAGCATCGTCTGGTGGGAGAAGGTAACGGTCAATGGCCAGACGGTGCTGGCACCCAAACTCTATTTGGCCAAAGGTGACGTCGTCCCACAGAGCGGCAGCGTGATTGCCGGCAACAAGGTTAACCTGAACGGTGGCAGCATCCGCAACGACGCCAGCACGCTGCAGGGCGGTGAGCGGCTGAACGTCAACAGCCAGGCAGGCATCAGCAATCTTAATCAGGGGATGATCAACGCTAACGACGGGCTGAGTTTGAGCGCTATTGGTGATATCAGCAATATCGGCTCGACCATCAGTGGGCAGCGGGTGCAGCTTGAAAGCCAGGACGGCAGCATTAGCAATAAAACTCAGGCCCGCCAGTGGGATGCCACCGGAACCCAAGGTGGCCAATCGCTGACGCTGTCGCGCACGGAAGTCGGTGATACTGCAGTGATCCGTGCCGGAGATACATTGAACATGCAGGCCGGTAACAATATTGATGTTACCGGGGCGCAGGTTACCTCTGGCGGTGCAATGGAGCTGCGGGCGGGCGGTGACGTCAACCTGCTTGCCAATCGTATTGAATCTATTGATAAAACCAACAATAGCGAGCACACCAGCAGTGGCGCGACGCGCAGCACCCTCACCAGCGGCGGTGATCTGCAGTTGCAGGCCGGACGTGACCTGAATTCACAGGCCGCGGCGCTGGTGGCAGACAACGACGTCGGCCTGCGCGCCGGGCGTGACGTTAACCTCAATACCCAACAAAGCCGGGAATATCAGGAAAGCCATGGTGGTCGCCAGCAGCGAGTGAACGAGTCCATACGCCAGCAGGGCACTGAGATTGCCAGCGGTGGCGACACGCGCATTCAGGCCGGGCGGGACGCGACCCTCAACGCCACCCAGGCCCAGGCCAGCGGTGACGTGGCGGTGAGCGCCGGGCGTGATATCGCGCTCAATAGCGCCACTGAAAGCGACTACAGCTTCTTCGAAGAGACCAAGGTCAAAAAAGGCTTGATGTCCAAAACCACCACCCATACGGTGGAAGAGGACTACGCCACCCACGAGAAAGGCGGCTTGCTGAGCGGGAACAACGTCTCGCTCAATGCCGGTAACGATCTCAAGGTGCAAGGTTCGACGGTAGTCGGCGACGGCAAGGTAAACCTGCAGGCAGGCAATAACGTCGACATTGTGGCAGCCACCGAGGAGCAATCCCGTTATCGGCTGAACGAGAAAAAAACCAGCGGCATGTTCAGCGGCGGTGGCATCGGCGTGACTTTCGGCAGCAAATCTTCCCGCCATCAGTTGAACGAAGACGGTACCACCCAAAGCCAGAGCGTCAGCACCATTGGCTCTACCGGCGGCGACGTGAATATCGTGGCCGGCGGCAAGGCGCATATCGGTGGCGCGGACGTGATCGCGGATAAGAACCTGTCGGTGACGGGAGATAGCGTACAGATCGACCCGGGCCAGGATATCCGTCGTCGTGATGAAACCTTCGAACAGAAACAAAGTGGTCTGAGCCTCGCCTTGTCCGGCACGGTAGGCAGCGCCATCAACACGGCGGTAACGACGGCCCAGCAGGCGAAGCAGGAAACCGATGGGCGACTGGCAGCATTGCAGGGCACCAAAGCGGCCTTATCCGGCGTGCAGGCGGTTCAGGCAGGGCAACTGGCCACAGTGGGCAATACCGATACCGAAGAAGGCAGCATGGTAGGTATCAGTGTCTCGCTGGGGGCACAGCAATCGTCGTCGAAGCAGCATCAGGAGCAAACTAGCGTTACCGGTTCAACGCTCAACGCCGGTAATAATTTGCAGGTGACGGCAACTGGCAAGGGTAATACGGCCGACAGTGGCGATATTGCCGTGGTGGGCAGTCAGCTCAAAGCAGGGGGCGATACCACCCTGAATGCCGAACGGGATGTATTGCTGTTGGGCGCGGCCAATACGCAGAAGACCGAGGGCAGCAACAAGAGCAGCGGCGGCAATATTGGCGTCAGTATTGGCGTGGGTAAACAGACCGGATTGAGCGTGTTCGCCAATGCCAATAAGAGTCAGGGTAGTGAGCATGGCGATGGCACGTTCTGGAGTGAAACAACGATAGACAGTGGCGGCAAACTGTCGCTGCACAGCGGCCGGGATACCCTGTTGTCGGGTGCGCAGGCCAGTGGTGTAACGGTGAAGGTGGATGCCGGGCGTAACCTGACGTTGCAAAGCCAGCAGGATAGCGATAACTACGACGCCAAACAGACCAGCGTCAGTGGTGGTGTCAGCGTAGCCATCATCGGTGCCGGTGGCTCTGCCAGCCTAAGCATGAGTCGTGACAAACTGCACAGTAATTATGACAGCGTGCAGGAGCAAACCGGTCTGTTTGCCGGCAAGGGCGGCTATGATGTTAAGGTTGGTGAGCATACGCAGTTGGACGGTGCAGTGATTGCCAGTACCGCCACAGCGGATAAAAACCGTCTCGATACCGGTACTCTGGGCTTCAGTGATATCCATAATCAGGCGGATTTCAAGGCCGAGCATCAGGGGGGCAGCATCAGCAGCGGTGGCCCAGTGGGGGCCGATTTGCTGACCAATCTGGCGGGCGCAGCCCTGTCCGGCGCGGGTAATAAAGGGTATGCAGAAGGCACCACGCAGGCGGCGGTGTCGGGCGGTAGCGTGGTTATTCGGGACCAGGCCAACCAGCAGCAGGATGTTAATCAACTGAGCCGGGATACCGATAACGCCAACGGCAGTATCGGGCCGATTTTCGACAAGGAGAAAGAGCAAAACCGGCTGAAGCAGGCACAACTGATTGGCGAGATAGCCGGGCAGACGATGGATGTTATCCGTACCCAGGGTGATATCAATGGTCTGAAGGCGGCGAAGGCGGCCAACCCGACTGAAAAAGACGTTAAGGTTCTGCGTAACAGCGACGCCTATAAAAAGACCATGGAAAGCTATGGTACCGGCAGCGATATGCAAAGAGCCGCGCAGGCGGTGACCGGGGCGTTGCAGGCGTTGGCGGGGAACAATCTGGCTGGAGCCTTGGCGAGTGGCGCGGCACCGTATCTGGCGAGAGAAATCAAAGCGCGTATCGGTGATGACAACGTGGCCGCCAACGCGATGGCGCATGCGGTGCTGGGAGCGATAGCCGCGCAGTTGAACAACCAGTCGGCGGTAGCCGGAGCGGTGGGTGCCGGTGGTGGCGAGCTGGTAGCGCGGGTAATACTGAGTGAGATGTTCCAGGGCCGTAAAATCTCGGACCTGACAGAAAGCGAGAAACAGCAGGTGAGCGCACTGAGCCAACTGGCCGCAGGGCTGGCAGGCGGTCTTGCTGCAGACAGCGGCGCAGGCGTGGTGACAGGTTCGCAAGCCGCTAAGAATGCGGTGGAGAATAACTTGCTGGGTGGAAATGAAGAAACCCAGACCAAGTTCGTGCAGGAGCACGGCAAGAATATCGCGTCTTGCAGCACTGACCCAAGCTCAGCGTCCTGCCAGAAAGGGCTGGCGATGAACGATGCGCTGATGGTGGCGCTTCCGGCGGGTCTTGGTGGTGGCTTACTGGCCGCGGCCACGCCTGAAATAGCAGCGGCAGCGAAAGCAGCGATACAGGCTTGTGCGGGTAATGTGGTGCTGTGTCTGAATAATGCCGGTATCCAGATGTCGGAAGCCATCGTGCCTGGCGGTGTTGGCGCTGGCGGCGCGGTAGGTATCGGTAAGACAGCGGCAGAGGCAACGGCGGCGAAAGCTGAGGCTGTTGCGGCTAATGCGGCGAAGAATAGCCAACTGCCAACAGGAACTGTCTTCGATTCGATCAAAGGTACTCAGCCTGTATATCCTGGTTCAGTGATTCCTAAATCTTTTGAAATGTCGTTACCGAATGGTCAAAAAGTATGGGTACACGGAAATGCTACTGAGCATATGGCAGAATATGCGGCATCAAAAGCTGTCACACAGACACCTGAAGCTGTAAGGCTTGCTAGTCAGGTAGAACTGAAAAGTTTCCAGTCTGCTGTAAATACAGCAACGAAAAATAAAATGCCGTATGGTGAGAGAATTACTGTTGATGGCTGGCAACTTGAAATCAAACCTCCTCGCGCAGTGGGTGAGTTGCCAACGATCATTCATGCTCGTTATGTAGGAGCACATTAAATGGATATAGAAATTAGCTGTCCTATAAGTATCACATTGGACGTAATAGAGCTTGATGAGCATATTCCATCAATGAAATTTAACGTTTCAATTCTAGTGAAAAAGTTTGGTTATAGTACTGAAGTGAACTCTCAGTTATGGGTGGAATGCCAATGTTTTGATGAGTTTATCAATAGCATACGTCAAGATAACACGGCCGTGCTTAAAGATATAAATGGCTTTTTCGAATTGTTATTAAACCCTGCTCAAGGGTGGCTTGAATGGTCATGTGCTAAAGAGGATCTGGATGGCTATATCACATTGGCTAAAGGTAGAGAGAAGCTAACTGATGAGTCAAAATACGCATTATATAGGGCATTTAATGATTATCCGAAATGGTGGTGATCAATAAATTTATCAATAAATCCCGGCCAACTGGCCGGGATTTTTACATCTATGCCCTAAAAACCTCCACTTCCCGCCGCTCCCGCCGCTGCAACCGGATCACACCGGGCACGGCGGTGATCTCCAGCTGTTCCGCGTCGGTAATCCCGGACGCGGTAAGCCAGTCACCGCCGATAATCAGCTCGCCGTTATCTCTCACCCAGTCCGCCCCTAAATCTTGCCGGTCTTGGCTGGCCTCGCACAGCGCTTCCCAGGAGGCTTCGTCGGTGACGGTGGTGATCCAGAGCCGGTGATGCTGGAGCGTCAGTTGTAGCGGCGTCCCTGCACTAAATCCCAGTGCTGCCAGTGAAGCACCAGCGATGATCAGCTCCGGGATCGGTTCAGGGGTAAAGGTGATGTTCATGCGGCGCCCTCCGTGGCCGGTGCGATGCGGATGATTAACTGCCCCGGCTCGGTGATCACCTCGATCCGCTGGTCGGTGGTAAAGCCGATTTGCCTATGCCGCCGCCACCGAAGCGCAATCGCACTACTGGCTGAACGAGACAAAAACCAGCGGCGTGTTCAGCGGCGGCGGCAAGGCGCATATCGGTGGCGCGGACGTGATCGCGGATAAGAACCTTAACGTGGTGGCGGGTGAGCTCAGTGTCGATCCGGGCAATGATCTGCTGCGGCGTAAAGAGCGTTACGAGCAGAAGCAAAGCGGATTGACGCTGTCGGTCTCCAGCCCTATCACCGATACGCTGTTGGCGATGAATGACTCGCTAAAGCGTGCGGACGATACCGGCGATGGCAGGCTAAAAGCGCTGTATGCGGTACAGGCTGCCCGTGCAGGGTGGGTTAACTCACAGGCCAGTGCCGATCAGGAGCAGGGGCTGGCGAAAGGTGAGCTTTCCAACAGTGTGAAGGTGCAGCTGAGTGTTGGAGCGAGCAAGAGCACCTCCGAGTCTGAGCAGGCACAAAATCAGGTACGTGGGAGCAACCTGACGGCAGGCGGCGATGCTACTTTGGTCGCGACCGGGTCGAAAGGCACCAGCGGTGATCTGCACGTCAGCGGTAACGGTATCACCGGCAACAAGGTGACGCTGGCGGCGCAAAACGATTTATTGCTGGAGGTGGCTGGCAACAACCGAGAACAGACCAGCAAAAACAACAGCAGCGGCTGGAATGCCGGGGTGCATATTTCACTGGGGCAGGAAACGGGGATTGGCGTCTCGGCCAGTGGTGATCAATCGAAAGGCGCGACAGACGGCAAAAGTACCGATTACGTTAACTCTCGGGTGAATGCAAGGGACGAACTGAGCCTCTGCAGTGGACGCGATTGCCGCGATGACCGGGCCCTCACGCAGCGGATACGGGAGATTGCAGAAACCCGCATTCGTTATGGTGTGCAGCGGATCCATATCCTGCTGCGGCGCGAGGGCTGCCTGGTTAACCACAAGAAAACCCATCGGATTTACTGTCTGGAAGGGTTGAACCTGCGGTCAAAACGCCCGCGGCGGCACGTGACGGCTAGGCAGAGGCGTATCCGCCCGGCCGTGACCGCTGTAGATAGATCAGTGCTGGAGCATGGATTTCGTTGCTGATAATCTGTTCAACGGACGCCGGATCTGTGCGCTGACTGTAGTCGATAATTTTAGTCGTGAATGCGTGGCGGTCGAGGTAGGCCCGGGACTTCGCGGTGACGATGTGGTCGCCGTGATGGAACGGAGCAGGCAGACACAGCAGCGTGTACCACAGCGGCTACAGACGGACAACGGCAGCGAATTGATCGTTGGGCGTATGAAAACCGGGTAACGATGGACTTCTCACGCCCTGGGAAGCCCACAGATAACGCCCTGGTTGAGTCATTTAACGGCAGCCTGCGTGATGAATGTTTGAACGTGCACTGGTTCCTGTCACTGGAAGATGCTCAGGAGAAGATCGAGCACTGGCGGCAGGAATATAACCAGTACCGGCCACATTCCTCGTTAAATAACCAGACTCCGGAGGAATTTGTCCGAAGCCTGCAAAAAAGCCCGGATCTCTGATTTATCCTGGCACCGATATTGGGAAGGGATCAAGAGAGTAATTTAAAATCATTGGCTTCAGATTTGGAGGCCATAAATGATTTTAAATCATAAAGATAAATAAAACCCAACATGATGTTGGAATATTACTAACAAGGAGCAGTAATGAAAAAAGTTCTGTGTGTTTCCATGGCGAGCAGCATGCTGTTATTAACCGCCTGTTCATCCACAAATAATGTAGAAAAAGTCACCGCCGCTAATGGCAGTAGTGTTGGTGTGAAGACTTTCTTTGCTCTGCCTGAAAATAATAATCATCAATATGCCGATACTAAGTTGCGTATTGTCACTCAGGCCAATACTGGCGTCGGTGTGGGGTTGTCGGTTTTAACCTCAGTGCTTGCTGGTGGCCTTTCTGCCAGTACCTTCAGCAAGGATACGTTGAAAGGCAGCAGCGTAGATACGTTGCCAGAGCCGACCAAAAGCTATTTGGTGCCTAAGGCCAAGGTTGTTATCGCCGACTGGTTGCAAAAGAACGGTGCCGGCTACAGCTACAAGAATAATTTGAATATCACCCCCGCCAGATGGCTGCTGGTGTATCAGGAGCTGGCGAAAAGTGATACTCCATTCGAACTGCGCTACGCCGTTACCTTTTATAAGCGACCTGAGGGGGGAAGCATGTTCTCAGCCTTCGACCAATTCAAATGCACCCCAACCCCGCGTTTGGCATCACTGGCACAGTGGCAAGCCAGTGATTATGCGATGGTGAAGCAGGTCACCGCGGAATATATGGATGACTGCCTTAGCCAGTTGGATGGGCAATTAACCGCATTATTAAAGCGCTAGTTTCCTTCTCCGCGATAAACCCAGGCCGGGCGGCAATCCAAAAGCTACCCGGCCTGCCGCCTTACTATTACCTGCCTTATACGCCGCAGCTTAAACCCTCACTTCCCCAATCCTCTCCAGTGCATTCACCACCAAATCCCAAAACTTATCCTGATCCAGTTTTACCGCCACCTGGGTGTGGCAGTCCGGCGGCGGCGCGGCGCGGAAGTCGGCCACCGTCATACCCAGCGTCAGGGTGCCGGTCAGTTCGATATCTACCGGGACTTTACGTACAGTCATCACTTCGGGGTCAATCACATAGGCCACCGCGCAAGGATCGTGTACTGGCGGGGCGCTAAAGCCCTGCGCCTGTTGATACATCTTGCCAAAGAAATCAAGCAGTTCGCCGACAAATCTGGCCGGTCCGGTTTGGATATCGGCAATGCGGGCACAGACTTCTGGCGTGGCGAGTGCCTGATGGGTCAGATCTAGCCCGACCATGGTCAGCGGCCACTTTTCATTGAATACGATGTGTGCTGCTTCCGGATCGATCTTGATATTAAATTCGGCCACCGCGCTCCAGTTGCCCACGTGGTAACCGCCGCCCATCAGCACCACTTCCTTCACCCGGTCAGCAATGCGTGGTTCTTTGCGTACTGCCATGGCAATGTTGGTGAGGCCGCCGGTCGGTACCAGCGTCACGCTGCCCGGCGGGTGAGCCATGATGGTATCGATGATCAGATCTACCGCGTGGCAGGGTTCCAGCGTCAGCGTTGGCTCCGGTAACACCGGGCCATCTAGGCCGGATTCGCCATGGATATCGGGTGCGACTTCTATCTGGCGTACCAGCGGGCGTGGGCAGCCGGCAGCAAAGGGCACACCGGTAATATTGGCGATGCGCGCGACGGCCAGCGCATTGCGAGTGACCTTATCCAGCGTTTGGTTGCCCACCACGGTGGTCACGGCCAACAGATCGATCTGTGGGTTACCCCAGGCCAGCAGCATGGCGATCGCATCGTCATGTCCCGGATCGCAGTCCAGTATGATTTTTTTCATTGTTATTTGTTCCTGATGCAGGGAGAGGTCACCGCAGCATAGCGCAACGCTAGCCGGCGGGGTAATGACCGATAATGCTTTTTGTTAACCACATCAAAGCGTTGCTGGTATGGCGGTGTAATTAAACGTAAATATCTCTCGCTGTGCTTTACCCTGGAGTTTACTCCAGGGTTTATTCTGTCACCCGGCGTAAAGCAAAGAGGAGAAGGCGATGAGCCTGTTGAAAAAGCTCTTGGGGCAAGGCGGTATTGGCGGCGGACATCAACGCTCAGGGCATCGCAGTGGCCACCATGGCAACCGTTATAATCAGCACGGCGATCAGGGGCCGCAATGCCTGCAATGTCAGGCACCTAACAAGCCAGGTGCCCGTTATTGCCATCGTTGTGGTCAGCCTTTTGAGACGGCGGTGGCACAATGCAGCGGATGTTCCGCTCCCTTGCCGCCAGGTAGCCGTTTTTGCCAGCAATGCGGCAAGGCAGTTAATACTACTGGAGGGCAACCATGACAAAACGTGGATGGAGTGTGGCCGTGCTGTTGGCGGCAATGGCGTTATGGACGCTGCTGGCCTGGGGGGTTTCTGGCGTATTGGGCTGGTTGCCCGCACTAATGGGGCTGGCGCAGAATGGTTCGGCGCAGTTGGCACCGCAGCTTACCGGGGTGCTCAGCCTGGTGCCACAGGCGCTATTGGACACTTGGCTGCCGCAGTTGCAGCAACTGGGGAACTGGCTGGTCGGGTCTTTCCCACTGCTGCTCACCTGGGTGAAGTATGCCGTCTGGTTAATCTGGGGACTGGGCATGCTGGCATTACTGGTGCTTGGCGCCTTGGCGGGTCGTGTGCTGCTCAGCGATAGCCCTGATAGACTTCCCCCACGCGCTTAAAGTACTCGGTCAGATAATTGATGCACACCTGCACCTTGAGCGGCAGCTTATCTTTCTCGGTGTACACCGCGTACACCGGGCGAGGATCCGAATGATAGTTTTTGAACAGGATCTCGATCTCTCCGCGTTTGATCTCATCGATCACCCACATTAGCGGGGCATAGGCGATACCCGCTCCGGCTTTCAGCCAGCGGATCATGGTTTGTGAATCGTTGGTGACGAAACGCCCCTGCGGTGAGATGCGCGTGCTGATGCCTTCTGGCGCGATCAGCTCGAACTCGCTATCTGGTCGCACGCTGTATTCCAGCCAGGAAAAATTGACCATATCGCTGGGTTTTAGTGGCGTGCCGTGTTGGCTGAGATAGCTTTTGGCGGCGCACACCACCATCGGCATTGAACCCAGGCGTTTGGAGAACAGGCTGGAATCCTGCAGCGCACCGGTGCGGATCACCACATCCAACCCGTCGGCGATCAGATCCGGTGCCGGGATGCCGGTTACCAGGTTCACCGTCAGGCCGGGGTACTCTTTCAGCATATCGGCAGTCATGGTTGCCAGCACGTTTTGCGCCATGGTGGACGAGCTACCAATACGCAGCGTGCCGGTCGGCGTATTGTTAAACGCGTACAGCTGCTCATGCACTTCGCTGGCTTCCAGCAGCATGCGGCGACAGCCCTGATAATAGATTTTTCCGGCCTCCGTCAGGCCAATGCTGCGCGTACTGCGGTTGAGCAGCTTGACCTGCAGCTCATTCTCCAGTTTGGAGACGGTCTGGCTGATAGATGAAACGCTCATATCCAACTGGCGCGCTGCCGCAGTAAATGACCCGCATTCAACCACTTTGGCGAATACCGACATCCGTTTTAGTCTTTCCATTATTCACTCTGGCTTAAAAGTGATTTAGATCACAGATTGTTGATGACTTGATAGTAAGCACGCTAATATAAACAGGTCGGGTGAAAAGACCTTACTAACGCGCGAGTGCGATCGGCAGCGCCATGGTGGCCGATCCCTCCGATATCCTCGCAGTCCCTATCGCGGATGTACGCTCCAGAGTTTACTCTTATTTCAGGTTCCTGACCTGTCTGGGCCAGAATTTGTGGTGCGTGTCCGCTAAAATGTAAAGAGAATGTGAATGGATAGAGTTCTTAACGCCCGGCGCAGTGAGTGATAAGGAAAAATTAATGAGTTTGCTTCCGGTTATGGTCATTTTCGGACTGTCTTTTCCCCCAATATTTTTTGAGTTGCTGCTCTCGCTGGCGCTGTTTTTTTTGCTGCGCCGCCTGCTGCAACCCACCGGGATTTACGATTTTGTCTGGCATCCAGCGCTGTTTAATACCGCGCTGTACTGCTGTTTGTTCTATCTGATTACCTGTCTTTTCGTTTGAGGTCGCTGTGAAAAATTTTTCAATAAAAATAGCCCGGATCGCGATCACTCTGATTCTGGTCCTGCTGGGGATCGTTGCCATATTCAAGGCCTGGGTGTTTTACACCGAATCCCCCTGGACGCGTGACGCCAAGTTTACCGCTGACGTGGTGGCAATTGCTCCGGACGTCACTGGTCTGTTGACCGATGTTCCTCTGGTGGATAACCAACTGGTGAAGAAAGGGCAGGTGCTGTTGGTTATCGACCAGCCGCGCTACCAACAGGCACTGGCGCAAGCCAATGCCGATGTCGCCTACTACCAGACGCTGGCGGCAGAAAAAAGACGTGAAGCCGGCCGCCGTGTGCGCCTCGGTGTGCAGGCGATGTCGCAGGAAGAGATCGACCAGGCGAATAACGTTTTGCAAACCGTAGAACATCAGTTGGCGAAGGCCGTAGCGACCCGTGAACTGGCTAAATTGGATCTGGAACGGACCACGGTGCGCGCACCGGCCGACGGGTGGATCACCAACCTGAACGTGCATGCCGGTGAATACATCACCCGGGGTTCAGTCGCCGTGGCGCTGGTGAAGAAAAACAGCTTCTACATTCTGGCCTATCTGGAAGAAACCAAGCTCAATGGCCTGAACAAAGGCGACCGTGCGGAAATCACCCCGCTGGGTAGCAACCGTATTATGCATGGCACCGTCGATAGCTTGGCTGCCGCCGTCAACAACAGCAGCAGCACCGTGAACAGCAAAGGGCTGGCGTCGATCGACAGTAACCTGGAGTGGGTGCGTCTGGCGCAGCGCGTGCCGGTGAAAATCCTGCTGGATGACAAAGACCAATTGCACCCGTACCCGGCGGGCACCACCGCCACCGTGGTGATCACCGGTAAGAATGACCGTGCTACCGACAGCGGCTCGCCTTTTGTTCGCTTGATGCATCGGCTGCGTGAGTTCGGTTAATGAATAACCCAACTTTTATCCGGCTGAGATTTGCCTTCAAACTTAGTTTTGCGGTGGTGTTTGCGTTGTTCGTCGGCTTCCATCTCAATCTGGAAACCCCACGCTGGTCGGCGATGACCGCCGCCATCGTGGCCGCCGGCACGGCCTTTGCCGCGGGCGGCGAGCCTTTTTCCGGTGCTATTCGCCATCGCGGTTGGCTGCGTATTATCGGCACATTTATCGGCTGCTTTGTCGGCATAGCGATTATCGTTACTACGGCGCGTGCACCGGTGGTGATGTTGTTGCTGTGCTGCATCTGGGCCGGCTTTTGTACCTGGATCTCCTCCCTGGTTAAAGTTGAAAACTCCTATGCCTGGGGCCTGGCGGGTTATACCGCGCTGATCATTATTGTCACCGTTGCCAGCAGTGAAGCGCATCTGCTGGAAGCGCCGCAGTTCGCTATTGAGCGCTGCAGCGAGATCGTGCTGGGGATCGTCAGCGCCGTGCTGGCGGACTTGCTGTTCTCGCCGCGCTCAATCAAACAGGATATCGATCGGGTGGTGGATAAACTGCTGGTGGATCAGTACCTGTTGATGCAGATGTGCATCAGCAATGCTGAGAAAGAAGATATCGACCGCGCCTGGAGCAATTTGGTGAAGAGTACCACTGCGCTGAACGGCATGCGCAGTAACCTGATGATGGAGTCATCACGCTGGCAAAAGGCGAATCGCCGTATTCTGGCGCTGCATACGCTTTCGCTAACCTTGATTACCCAGGCCTGCGAGACCTATTTAATCCTGTTGAATCACCCGGATGCGCTGAAAGAAAATGTTCGTGAGTTGCTGATGGTACCGGCCCAAACGCCGCAGGAAATCCATAAACGCATGAAGTTGTTGCGGCAGGTGCTGACGACCAACCGTACCGACGAGACATTAGTAACCATCACCAGTTGGGTAGGGGCGGCCACTCGCTACCTGCTGCTGGCCAAAGGTGTACATACCAACAGCAGCATCAGTTCGGTAGAAGAAGGGGTGTTGAGCAGTGAGGTGGTGGTTAAACCGACCTCGGCGGAAGGCCACCACGCGATGATTAACGGCCTGCGTACCTTTGTGGCGACGGCTTTTGGCAGCCTGCTGTGGCTGTGGACCGGCTGGACCTCCGGCAGCGGCTTTATGGTGATCATTGCGGTGATCACCTCCTTGGCGATGCGCACCCCGGCACCGCGCATGGTGGCGATGGACTTTATACTGGGCATGCTGGCGGCGATCCCGGTCGGCTCACTGTACTTTATGGTGATCCTGCCGGCGACGCAGCAAAGTATTTTACTGCTGTGCCTCAGCCTGGGCCTGCTGGCGTTTTTCATCGGTATCGAAGTACAAAAACGGCGGTTGGGTTCGCTCGGCCTGCTGGCGGGGACCATCAATATTCTGGTATTGAGCAACCCGATGGAGTTCAACGTCACGCAGTTCCTCGATGGTGCACTCGGCCAGTTCCTCGGCAGCTGTGTGGGCCTGATGGTGCTGCTGCTGATTCGCGATAACTCGCGTGAACGCACTGGTCGCACGCTGCTGAACCAGTTTGTCGGCAGTGCGGTATCTGCGCTGACCACCAAGGCCTCACGCCGTCAGCAAAACCACCTGCCTGCGCTGTATCAGCAGTTGAATCAGTTGCTGATGATGTTCCCGAACGATATTGCCAAGTACCGATTGGCGCTGAACCTGATTATTGCTCACCAGCGTATGCAGCGAGCTGAGATCCCAGTTAGCGAGGAGCTTTCGGCTTTCCATAAGCAGATCCGCAATACCGCCGACCACATGGTCTCGGCGAAAAACGACGTAAAACGTGCTTATTATTACGATCGGTTGTTGAGCGAAATGAACGATTATCAGCAGAAACTGGTGGATTATCAGGCTCCGCTCAGCGTCACCGGGCCGGTAAAACGTCTGGCCGACATGCTGTATCGCTACCGCCACGCCCTGATTGACTAATACCTCAAATATTCTTGCCGGGGCTATACTTGCCTGAGATAGCCCCGTTTCAGAGTTGCACTGAGTGCCTGACCGGCTGCAAAATGGCATAATTAGCTTGAACGGGTGATGCAGGTTGTTCGGCGCGCTTTCCCTGAAGTGAAAACGTTACAAGCCAGTCATCTCTGCTTCATCCTTTTCATCTATAAATCCAACCAGCATGGGTGCTGATGCACCCCTGTCGGCCATAAATCAGGGACAGCAATGAACAAGCGGATCCTCGTGGCGATTGTTATCGCCGTTGTGATAGCCGGTTTTAATGCACTGCGCAGTAGCGATCGGGTGATTGCCAACGTACCGGCGGTGGCCGAAGGTCAGAGTATTGACCAACTGACGCAGCAGCAAAGGGTGGTGAGCTATCTGCAGCAGCACCAGCGGCTGCCGGACTATTACATCACCAAGAAGCAGGCGCGTGAACAGGGGTGGGATGCACGTAACGGTAATCTGTGTTCGGTGTTGCCGGGCAAAGCGATTGGCGGCGATCGTTTCTCAAACCGTGAAGGGCAACTGCCCACGGCCCGCAGTCGGGTATGGCGTGAGGCGGATATCAATTATCAATGCGGCCGGCGCGGCGCCGATCGTTTGCTGTATTCCAGCGACGGCCTGATTTTTGTCACGCGTGACCATTATAAAAACTTCATTCGGGTGGAGTGAGCTTGATGGTAAAAGTAGAGTTCGATTTTAATCAGATTAACGATTTGCCGGCTTTTTACCGCGACTTCGCGCAAAAGTTTGCGCTGGATGAGCCGTTTGGTGCCAATCTGGATGCACTTTGGGATGTGGTGACGGCGGACATCGGTTTGCCGGTGGAGATAGAATTTACCCATCTCAATGCCCGCAGCAAACGTCGCTTTGGCGCGATAATCCTGTTGTTTGAAGAGGCGGAGGAAGAGCTGGAAGGCAGCCTGCGTTTCAATATCCGTGAAAGTAGCGGTGAACCTGCACATCACCGGGGATGAACTGGGTTCATCCCGTGGTGACGGCGGCGATCATTCTGCAGTCTCGGCCAGATCGCGCAGGTACTGGAAGATTTGACGGTAGGCTTTCGGCGGCTTGTTAGCGGCTTTCTCTTTCTGTGCGTTACGCACCAGTGAGCGCAGCTGCTGGCGATCGGCTTCCGGATACAACGCCAAAATCGGCGGGATCGCGTCATCACCTTCTTCGACCAGGCGGTCACGTAATGCTTCCAGCTTGTGGAACAGCGAAACCTGTTGGTTATGGCGGTTCTTCAGTTTGTCGAGCGCGGTCTGAATCGGCTCTACGTCGCGGGCGCGCAACATCTTGCCAATCAGCTGCAGCTGACGGCGGCGACCTTCTTTTTTGATTTTCTGTGCCAGATCAATCGCAGCGCGCAAATCTTCATCCAGCGGGATGCGTTCCAGCGCGTTCTTGCCCAGCTCGACCAGTTCAACGCCCAGGTCTTTCAGCGCTTCGGCATCACGTTTAATTTCACTTTTACTGACCCAGATAATCTCGTCATCTTCCTCGTCAATGTTCTCCGGGACATCGTCGAGCCAGTCTTCAGGCTGTTTATTCATGGTAGGCTCCGTTAAAAAGAGGCTAATCCTAACAGGTTGCCGGCTTTATGCGAAATTCCACGCGGTTCCTGTTAGACTCAAAAGCATAAATCTCATGTTTTTTGCGCGTGACTCCGCGCGCAACCACGCCGCCACGGCACTTTTCTCAACGATTTTCTGATTAAGTATGGCAGATTGATGAAAGTAGTCACTCAAGTTGCACAGCAGCGCAAGGCGCTGGAACAGGCCGTTTCACAGGCTTTGGAACTGGCGCGCGCCAGTTCTGATGCGGCAGAAGTTGCCGTGACCAAATCTACCGGTATCAGCGTCAGCACTCGCTTTGGCGAAGTGGAGAACGTTGAGTTCAACAGCGATGGCGCGTTGGGCATTACCGTCTATCACCAGCAACGCAAAGGCAGCGCTTCTTCCACCGATCTCAGCCCGGATGCCATTGCCCGCACCGTGCAGGCGGCGCTGGATATTGCGCGTTACACCTCGGTAGATCCGAACGCCGGCCCGGCGGAAAAGGACCTGTTGGCGTTTGAAGCACCGGACTTGGATCTGTTCCATCCGGCAGAACTGGACGCCGAACGCGGTATCGAATTGGCTGCTCGCGCAGAGCAGGCTTCGCTGGCGGCTGACAAGCGCATCACCAATACTGAAGGCGGCAGTTTTAACAGCCACTACGGCATCAAGGTGTTCGGCAACAGTCATGGCATGCTGCAAAGCTACTGTTCCAGCCGGCACTCGCTGTCGAGCTGCGTGATTGCTGAGCAGGATGGTGATATGGAGCGCGACTACGCCTATACCATCGGTCGTGCGATGGGCGATCTGGAAAGCCCTGAATGGGTGGGGCAGGAATGTGCCCGTCGCACGCTGTCGCGCCTGGCGCCGCGCAAGCTGTCTACCATGACCGCCCCGGTGCTGTTTGCTTCCGAGGTGGCGACCGGCCTGTTCGGGCATTTGGTTGGCGCCATCAGTGGCAGCAGCGTTTACCGTAAATCCACTTTCCTGCTGGATTCTTTGGGCAAGCAGATCCTGCCGGAATGGCTGACCATTGAAGAACACCCGCACCTACTGAAAGGTCTGGCTTCCACGCCGTTCGACAGCGAAGGCGTACGCACCCAACGGCGCGACATCGTTAAAGATGGCGTACTGCAAACCTGGCTGCTGACCAGCTATGCGGCCCGCAAGCTCGGTATGCACAGCACCGGGCACGCAGGCGGTATTCACAACTGGCGCATTGCCGGGCAGGGTAATGACTTTGCCGGCATGCTGAAGCAACTGGGCAGGGGCCTGGTGGTGACCGAACTGATGGGCCAGGGCGTTAGCGGTATCACCGGTGACTACTCGCGTGGCGCCGCCGGTTTTTGGGTGGAAAACGGCGAGATCCAGTATCCGGTCAGCGAGATCACCATCGCCGGCAACCTCAAGGATATGCTGCGCAACATTGTCAGCGTGGGCAGCGACATCGAAACCCGCAGCAACATCCAGTGTGGTTCCGTGTTGTTGCCGGACATGAAAATTGCCGGTCAGTAAACCTGGCTTACGGCTGGCCGCTCCGATTGCCAGCCGCATCACTTCCCCGTTTTAACCTTGCTTACAAATCTCTGGTTTTGATTTTCCGCTCCTTTGCCTATGTTTAGGCTGGGTCAAATAAAACAATAACTGGAAGGTGAGCAAGCATGTCGAACAAATTGAAAGCGCTTATGGCATTGACGCTGCTGGGTGCCAGTTCACTGGCGGTCGCGGCCGATCTGGCCGACGATATGGATACCATCGCAGGCAATTACAAAAAGGTGCTGAGCACCGACTCCACCGATACCCTCAAACAAAGCTTGCAGAATATGCGTGCTGCGGCAGTGGATGCCAAGCAAAGCAAGCCGCCAAAAATGGAAGACAAGGCCAACGATAGCCCAGAGATAAAAGATTTCCACCACGGGCTGGATACGCTGATCGGCCAGATCGATCAGTCGCTGGCGCTGGCTAATCAGGGCAAGCTGGCCGAAGCCAAACAGGTTGCGCAGGGCTTCAAGCAAACCCGCGACGCCAACCACAAGAAGTTCCGTTAAGGTTTTCGGACAAGGCAGGGCACAGAAAGGGCGGCAGGATACCGCCCTGATAACCGCTTAGCGGTGGTATTCACCTGCCGCTTCCGGCTGGTACAACAGTTCCAGCACTTCGATATGAGCTTCCTCACCGTTCGGCAACTGCCAGGTAATCTGGTTACCTATGTGCATCCCCAACAGGGCTGCGCCCAAAGGTGCCATTACCGAAAGCTGTTCGTGGCTGTCCTTCAGCGAAGCCGGGTAAACCAGCGTCCGCACGTGTTCTTCTGCAGTATGCAGATCGCGGAAACGCACGCGGCTGTTCATGGTCACCACGTTGGCTGGGATCTGGGATGGCGGCAGAATTTCGGCGCGATCCAGCTCGATGTTCAGCGCGGTGGCGACATCGGTGTTGGCAAAGGCCGGTTGTGCCAATAGTGCATCCAGGCGCTCCGCATCCAGCTCATTAATAGTAATGGTTGGTTTGGTCATTCCACTCTCCAGTCAAATCAAAGGGCGCAGGTTACGCGCCCATAAATTCGGAAAAACAGCACAAAAGCAACACCCCCGCGCCAGAGGAACGGGGGTGTTGTTGATGTCAAATTGTCTTACCGATAGTAGGCGGTTAGGCGGGGAAAAGAAAGAGATCCCGATCACGAAGCTTTTCACCACCGCTGGGCGAACTGGAAACAGTTTGTGGTGTTATCTTTTTGTAATTTAATTGAATGATCTGGCAAATGCTTATTTTGCGAAATGGATCCCTGATGGTCACTGAATTTCCACTTCCAACTGGAAAAAAACAGGCTACACAGGAAATCCTCCCGGGGTTAGGGTAAAGGCATCAGAGAAGGCGGGTTATTCAGGTGATGCTGTGCAATTGACCGAATCATGTTTGGATCTAGGGGTACTGAAAAGTGAATGATGGATCTGTTGCGATAGAAAATAGTGAGCAACCCGATGTCAGCCTGGCCGGGACAATCACCGAACAGGTGCTGGCAGGTATTACCGAGATGCTAAACACCGAGGGCATTTATACCAACGCGGTACAGCAACAGATGCTGGAGTCGCATATTCGTGCCATGGTGCTACGTTCAATAACCGGCGAGCCATTACCGGAAGTCGATAAATCACTGTTTGATGAAATTTCGGCGGAATCAATGCAAATGGCCGAGCGGGTAGTGGGGCAGTTTGCCACTTTACCGATCGAAGAGGCTTATTTGTTGTCCGTCCATTTTGAAGTGGCAAAAGATAATAACCAATAGCAGTTAACGAATTAATTTAATCAGGAGAAATACCATGGGTCAGATTATCGTAGTGATTGGCGATCGTTTGGGTAAAGGTCAGAAAGTGGGTCAGGGCATTGAAAATGCAGGTGGAAAAGCCATTGTTATCCCTGGCGTAGCGGCAGATATGAAGCTGGGCGACGTGATGAAAGCGGAAGGCGCGCAGTTGGGTATTTCTTTCTGCGGCAGCGGCGGTGCAGGGGCAATTACCGCTCAGACCAAATACGGCTACAAAGCCAAATACGGCATGCGCTCGATTGATGAAGGCGTGACGGCAATTAACGAAGGTTGCACCGTGTTGGGTTTCGGTTTTATGGATAAAGAAGAGCTGGGGCAAAGGCTGGTTGAGGCCTACGTTAAAAAACACGGCAATCCGTAATGAAAGAACAATATACAACGTCGGTAAAGGTAGAGGGCAAGGGCGACAGCAAAGCGAAAGCTTTTGCTTCTGCCTTGGCCAATGTGCAGGCCGCGGTATTAAAATCCACCAGTAATATTCTGCTGCGAATTGAACCGCAGGATGTCAGCGTATTAAGAGCGGAAGAGAAAATAACAAAAGAAAAGTTTCTATTCTTCTTTCTGCCGCGCGAAAGAAAGAATTATTCCGTATCTCTGGAAATAACCGTGAACGTGACAATCATCAATACAGAAAAAGTTGTCTTCGTCACGAAATAAAAACGTTAGCATAAATCAAAGGGTATACTGATGTTTTTAATCATCTTGTTTAAGTCGCTTATTATCGGCGGACTGGTGGGGGTTGGCGTAGGGGCCGGCGCCGCGCGCATGTTCCATGCCCCAACCACTCAGGGCATGGGCGCTTTCCGTACCTTGGGCGAGCTGAACTCCTGCGAGGGCGATCCGGCTTCCCATTTCTCATTCGGTCTGGGCTTCTTCTTCAACGCTTGGGCGTCTTCCGTGGCGGCGGGGGCCTTCACGCAGGACGTTGACCACCGCATCATCCCACACTGGGGGGCGGCAGCGTTGATGGTCAAGAACCGCAACCTGGCGCAAACGCTGCACGACCCGAAAAAAATGGCTATCGCCTGCGGCATTATCGGCATGTTGGTGGTGGCTTTCCTCAATACCACCGCTTCTGCAGTGCCTGCTGCGCTGCAGGTGACGGCGATTAAAGTGTTGGTGCCGGCAGCTAACCTGCTGGTGAACACCGTGATGCCGGTGATCTTCTGGCTGGCGGCTATCGACGCCGGGCGTCGCTCCGGTTTCTGGGGCACAATCTTCGGCGGCCTGGCGCAGCTGATTATGGGCAACGCGGTACCGGGTCTGGTGCTGGGTATCCTGATTGGTAAAGGCGTGGAAGAAAGCGGCTGGAACAAAATCACCAAGATCATGATGGCCGTGATCGTGCTGTTGTTCGTGCTGAGCGGTTTCTTCCGTGGCTTCGACATGAAAGTCCTCGAGTCCTTCAGCCTCGGTGTGCCGGGCTGGCTGGATGTCATTCACAATACTCTGAGCGGTAAATAAGGAGCTGGATGATGGAAGAACAAACCCAAAAAGGCTTCTGGTATGCCGACTGGTCATTCCCGATTTTTGTTGGCCTGCTCTCGTCCGGCGTGTTCGCCGGGACGCACATGTACTACCTGTACGGTATCGGTGCCTTTAACGAAGTGGCCTTCGTTTCCATGCTGCGGGCCGGAATGGATACCGGCATTTATGGCGCGGTGGCGGCATTTGGTGCCAGCTTCCTATTTGCGCGCATCATCGAAGGCTCGCTGGTAGGGATCCTGGACATTGGTGGTGCAATCCAGACCGGTGTAGGCCTGGGAGTGCCAGCACTGTTGCTCGGGGCAGGCATTATCTTCCCGGTTGCCAACTTTGCCGCCTCGCTAATTACCGGCCTGGTGATCGGCCTGGCGATTGGCTACCTGATCATTCTGGCGCGTAAATTTACCATCAACCAGAGCAACTCCACCTACGGGGCGGACGTGATGATGGGCGCAGGTAACTCTTCCGGTCGTTTCCTGGGGCCGTTGATCATCCTGTCGGCGATGACCGCCTCGATTCCGATTGGCATTGGTTCATTGCTCGGGGCACTGCTGTTCTATATCTGGAATAAGCCAATCACCGGCGGGGCGATCCTCGGGGCGATGCTGTTAGGGGCTATTTTCCCGGTAGCCATCGCTTAAATGCGACTGTGATTGTTGGGGAGCGGCATGCCGCTCCCCTGCTTGAAAAGGAGTAATGCAGTATGTATGACTTAGTAATCAGACGCGCCAGACTGGCGGATGGCCGACTGGTCGATTTGGCGGTTCAGGACGGCAAGATTGCCGAGATCGGGCAACTGGCCGAAGACGTTCGCGCGCATCGGCTATGGGATCTGGCGGGCAATCACCACCTGAGTGCCGGCTGGATCGACTCTCACGTGCATTGCTACCCTTCCTCGCCGATTTACCATGACGAACCGGATTTGGTCGGCACTGCCTGTGGCGTCACTACGGTAGTTGACGCTGGTAGCACCGGCACTGACGATGTAGATACGTTTTATGCACTGACGCGCCGTGCTAAAACCAACGTTTTTGCCTTCCTGAATATTTCGCGCATCGGTCTGTTGAGACAGAACGAATTGGCAGACCTGGCTGATATCGATAAGCAGAAAGTCAGCCAGGCGATCGGTGAACACCCGGGTTTTATCATTGGTATCAAGGCGCGTATGAGCAGCAGCGTGGTCGGCCAGAATGGTACCCGGCCGTTGGTGCTTGCCAAAGAGATCCAACGGGAAAATAACCAATTGCCGCTGATGGTGCATATCGGTAATAACCCTCCGGATCTCGATGAGATCGCCGATCTGCTGACCCGTGGCGACATTATTACCCACTGCTACAACGGCAAGCCAAATCGTATCCTGACCCCGGCGGGCACGCTGCGTGATTCTATCCAGCGTGCGCTACAGCGCGGTGTGTTGCTCGACGTTGGCCACGGCAGTGCCAGCTTCAGTTTTGAGGTCGCCCGGCAGGCGATATCACTGGGCATTTTGCCGCATACCATCAGTTCCGATATTTACTGCCGCAACCGCATGGCCGGGCCGGTACACAGCCTGGCGACGGTGATGTCCAAATTCTTCAGCGTCGGGTTGTCGCTGCCGCAGGTGATCGCCTGCGTGACTGAGAATGCTGCGTCGGCGCTACGCCTGGTCAATAAGGGCCAGCTCGAAGTGGGTTGTGACGCCGATTTCACCCTGTTTGATCTCCGCCAGGGGCCGCAGGTGTTTGCCGATTCAGAAGGGCAATCGGCAGCCGGCCAACAGTTGCTGGTTCCGCTGGCCGCGGTGGTGGCCGGGGAAATCCTATTAACCGATGAAGGGAAAGCCGCTCATGTCTTCGATTTATGAAAAATATAATTTAAAACAAGTCATTAATACTTCAGGCCGTATGACCATGCTTGGCGTGTCCACACCGCGTCAGGACGTTATTGACGCGGTTGACTATGGCCTGAATCACTATTTTGAAATCAAGGATCTGGTCGACAAGACCGGGGCCTATATCGCCAATCTGTTGAATGTCGAAAATGCGGTGATCGTTTCCTGCGCCTCGGCAGGCATCGCCCAGTCGGTGGCGGCACTGATCGTCAAAGATGACGCCAACCTGTTGGTGAATTTGCACTTTGCGCCGATTACCGTACCGCGCGAAATCGTGTTGCCGCGTGGCCATAACGTCAACTTCGGCGCACCGGTCGACACCATGGTGGCACTGGGTGGCGGCAAAGTGGTCGAGGCGGGTTATGCCAACGAGTGTTCTGCTGAGCAGCTCGAAGCCTGCATCACGCCGCAGACCGCCGCTATTCTCTATATCAAGTCGCACCACTGCGTGCAGAAAAGCATTCTTTCCGTTGAACAGGCGGTGGTGGTGGCGCGTAAGCATAACCTGCCACTGATCGTCGACGCTGCGGCGGAAGAAGATTTGCTGTGTTACTACCAGATGGGGGCCGACCTGGTGATTTACAGCGGTGCCAAAGCCATCGAAGGCCCCACCAGCGGGTTGGTTATTGGCAAGAAGCAATACGTCGAGTGGGTGAAGCTGCAATCCGGCGGCATCGGTCGGGCGATGAAAGTGGGCAAAGAGGGGATCCTCGGCCTGACGCAGGCGATCGAAAGCTATCTGACGTTGGAGAAAACCACCGGTCAGCAAATGGTGGAAAGAATGACGCCGTTTATCGACAGCCTGAACACCCTGACCGGCATCAGCGCCAAAACCGTCTGGGACAGTGCCGGCCGCGATATTGCGCGGGCAGAGATCACTTTTGACGAAGCGGTGCTTGGGCGTTCGACCTACGACATCGTGCAGGCGCTGAAAACCGGCGATATCGCTATCTACTTCCGTGGCTATAAGGCCAACGAAGGCAAGATTGAAGTGGATGTGCGCAGCGTTGATCAGCAACAGCTGATGACCGTCTTCACCTGTATTAAAAATCTGTTCACGGAGAAACAAGCATGAAGCTGCAACCTAACTACTATCGCGATCGCGTGTGCCTCAACGTATTGGCCGGCTCGAAAGACAATGCGCAGGACATTTATGCGGCGGCGGAAGGGCACGTGCTGGTGGGCGTTCTGTCCAAGAATTACCCGGACGTCGACAGCGCGGTGGCAGACATGCAGCGCTATGCGCGGCTGATTGAAAATGCGCTGTCGGTGGGGCTGGGCGCGGGAGATCCGAAACAATCGGCGATGGTCAGCCTGATTTCTCAGCAGGTGCAGCCACAACATGTAAACCAGGTGTTTACCGGTGTCGGTGCCAGCCGCGCGCTGCTGGGCCAAAATGACAGCGTGGTCAATGGCCTGGTGTCACCTACCGGCCGAGTCGGCTGGGTGAAAATCTCGACCGGCCCGCTGAGTGCTGCGGCACCGGACGGCATTGTGCCGGTGGAAACCGCCATTGCCCTGTTAAAGGATATGGGTGGCAGCTCAATCAAATATTTCCCGATGGGCGGGCTGGCGTGCAAAGAAGAATACCAGTATGTGGCCCAGGCCTGCGCCGAACATGACTTTATGCTGGAGCCGACCGGTGGCATTGATCTGGAAAATTTTGAGCCGATCGTCGAGATCGCACTGGCTGCGGGTGTGAAACGGGTGATCCCACATATCTACAGCTCCATCATCGACTCTGCTACTGGCAACACTCGCCCACAGGACGTTAAAACCCTGCTGGCAATCACCAAAAAACTGGTCGGGTAAACGCATTATCGGATGACGTAAGGCAGGGAGGCGACAGGCTTTGTATCCACCGGCGCGGGCATTCCGCGCCGCTATCTATCATAAGGATAACTATGCGAAACTGGCAGTCTCCAACCCTACGCACCGCGTTAACCCTGGCGTTACTGGCGATGACCAGCCCGGTGCTGCATGCTGAGGATGCAATGAAATCTACGTCATCTCATTTTGCTTATATCGGTACCTACAATCCTAACGGTGAAGGCGTTTACCGGGTGCAGGTTGACTCGGCCAGCGGTGCGTTGAGCGCCAGAACGCTGGTCAGCAAGCAGGCCAACCCGGCACAGCTCACCGTGGATGCCAAAGGCCAGACGTTGTATGTTGCCAGCGAAGTGGCAGATTTTAACGGTACTAAACACGGCGGCATCATCGCTTACCGCATCAATCCATCCGATGGTAATCTGACTCAGCTTAATCAGGTCGATTCCCAAGGCGCAGGGCCGGTATATCTTTCTCCGACGCCTAACGGCCGTTATCTGCTGGTAGCGAACTACGTCAGCGGTACCGTGGCGGCCTTCCCGCTGGAGAGCGATGGTAGGCTGGGTAACGCTAGCTCGGTACAGCAACAGCAAGGGCCCGCAGGTGCCGGCAAGCCGGAGAGCGCGGTGGAAGGCAGTTTTGCCATCAGCGATCACAATGGGCCGCATGCGCATATGATCGCCAGCGATCCGAGTGGCAAGTTTGTGTTTTCTACCGATCTGGGGCTGGATCGGATCTACCAGTGGCGCTTTGACGATGCCAGTGGCCAACTGGCACCGAACGATCCGCCGTGGATCGCCGCATCTTCTGCTGGTGCCGGCCCGCGTCACTTTGTCTTCCATCCGGACGGCAAAACTGTACTGCTGGTGAATGAAGAGGCTTCAACGCTGGCCAGTTACCGTTTCGACAGCCAGAAAGGAACTTTGAAACAGTTACATGTCGTTTCTTCGCTGCCTGCCGATTATAAGGGGAGCAACTTTGCTGCCGGGTTGGTTCTGAGCGAAGACGGGAAAAATCTGTATGTCGCCAACCGGCTACATAACAGCATTGCGCAGTTCAGCATCGATAACGATGGAGAGTTGCACGCGGTGGCGGAAACCTGGACGCGCGGCGATTATCCACGATCCCTGACGCTAAGCCCGGACGGTCGTTATCTGTATGCCATGAACCAACGCAGCGATAATGTCACCCGTTTTGGCGTGGATAAGGCCAGCGGCAAACTCAGCTTTGTTGAAGGCTATACGCCGGTGGGCAGCCCTTCGCAAATGGTGTTCTTGCCGGTGGCGAAGTAACCCGTTGCCCGCCTGATTCCCCTGGCGGGCACCTTAATTGACGGAATGAGAATGGTGCGATTTCCCTACCCGCGTTTAGCCTATCTGTTTGATGCTTTGCAGTCTGAGACTTTGCCACAGGAAGAGCTGGCGAAGCGCTTCGCCGTGTCCACCCGAACCGTGCGCGCCGACATTACCGCGCTGAATGATATTCTGGGAAACTACGGCGCTCACTTTGTGCATAGCCGTGGGGCGGGTTATCGCCTGCAGGTCGATGACGCCGCGTTGTTTAGCGCACTGCAACATCAGGAACGTAAAAAACACGCTACGCCACGCAGCGCCCAGGAACGGGTGCACTATCTGCTGATTCGTTTTTTGACCTCAGCCTTTTCTCTGAAGCTTGAAGATTTAGCCGATGAATGGTTTGTCAGCCGCGGCACGCTGCAAAACGACATGGCTGAGGTGAGAGAGCGTCTGGCGCACTACCAGTTGACAATTGAAACCAAACCGCGCTACGGCATGAAGCTGTTTGGTTCGGAGATGGCGATCCGCGCCTGTCTGACCGATCTGTTATTCCAATTGCATCTGGCCGATGCCGAAAATCCACTGCTCAACAATGAGATCCTGCGGCAACCGCAGGTGGTGACCTTTGCCGGTTTGCTGCATCCGTTGTTGTCGCAATATGCCATTCGTCTGACGGACGAAGGTGAGCAGTATCTGATTTTCTACTGTGCAGTGGCGCTGCGACGCATTACCGATGGCTATCCGTTGCCGGACTTTGACGTTGAGGACGGGGATGACGCCGTGCGCAAGGTTTCGACCTGGCTGGCCGGGGAACTGCGCAAAGCCAGTGGCAAAGAGATATCAATAGCGGAAGAGGCCTACCTGCGGGTGAACATCGCCGCGCGGCGGGTACAGGAGGTGCAACCTACCGAGATCAACGCCGACGATGAAGAAGCGCTGGTGGATTACATTCTGTCGTACATCAACGCGCACTATAACTACAATCTGCAGGGTGACAAGCAGCTGCGAGCCGATCTGCTGACCCATATCAAGACCATGATCACCCGGGTGAAATATCAGATTAATATCCCCAACCCATTGCTGGCGAACATTAAGCAACACTACCCGATGGCCTATGACGTGACGCTGGCCGCGGTCTCCAGCTGGGGAAAATATACGCCTTACACCTTGAGTGAAAACGAGATTGGTTATCTGGTACTGCACATTGGCGTTGGGCTGGAGCGGCATTACAACATTGGCTATGAGCGACATCCGCAGGTGATGCTGGTGTGCGATACCGGTAACTCGACGGTGCGGATGATCCAGGCGCAGATCGCGCGCAAATACCCACAGCTGGTGATGACGCGCATCGTTTCGCTGCGTGATTACGAGGTACTCAAGCATATCGACGAAGACTTCGTTATTTCCAATGCGCGGATCAGCGAAAAGAACAAGCCGGTGGTGGTGATGTCGCCGTTCCCGACCGAATACCAGCTCGAACAGCTTGGCAAACTGGTGCTGGTGGATCGCACCAAGCCCTATATGCTGGAGAAGTTTTTCGACGCCGAGCATTTTATGCTGGTCAATGAACCGCTGACCCAGGCGGAATTATTCCAGAAGGTGTGTAGCCAGCTTGAATGCGAAGGCTATGTTGGCGAAGATTTCTATCCGTCGGTGGTGGAGCGCGAGGCGATTGTTTCTACACTGCTGGGTGAAGGGATAGCATTGCCGCACTCGCTGGGGTTGCTGGCGAAGAAAACCGTAGTGGTGACGCTGCTGGCACCGCAGGGGGTGGTCTGGGGTGAAGGTGAAATTGCTCACGTGATTTTCTTACTGGCAATCAGCAAAAGCGATTATGAAGAGGCGATGGCAATCTACGATCTGTTCGTTACCTTTGTGCGCGAACGTTCGATGAGTCGCCTGTTGGGCAGTGACAATTTCGACAGCTTCAAGGCGGTAGCGCTGGACTGTTTAAGCCGGATTTAGTGGGGAATTACAGGGAGTCAGCGAGAGGGGGCCCCGTATGCGACACCCCAAGCTACTAGTCTTCGTCAAAACCGGAATTGATCAACTCAATTACCGCCGCCAGTGCTTTCGCTTCATCCGGGCCGGTGGCTTCCACTTCGATATGACGCCCCTGCGCGGAGTCCAGCATCAGCAGCGCAATCACGCTGCTGGCCTCGGCCTCGGTGCCGCTGTCGTTGCGTAGCATCACCTCGGCATCAAAGCTCTGTACCAGCTCAAACAGCTTCATCGCCGGGCGCGCGTGCATGCCCAGCTTGTTTTTGATTTCAACCGTTTGTTTGACCGTCATTGTTTGCGTTTTTCCAGCGTGCGGTGGCGTGACTGCACGTTTTTACCGCGTGAGCGGAAGTAGTCGGCCAACTGTTCTGCCACGTAGACTGAACGGTGCTTACCGCCGGTACAACCAATGGCGACCGTCAGGTAGCTGCGGTTGTTGGTTTCCAGCATCGGCAACCACTGTTCGAGATAGCTGCGGGTCTGGTAGATAAAGTTGTGCACTTCAGTGTGGCGATCGAGGAACGAGGCGACAGGTTTATCCAGGCCTGTCATTGGGCGCAGTTTCGGATCCCAGTGCGGGTTAGGCAGAAAGCGTACGTCGAACACATAATCGGCGTCGATTGGAATACCGTGCTTAAAGCCGAAGGATTCGAACACCATGGTCAGTTCGCGCTCGCGTTTGCCCAACAGGCGGGTACGCAGCATTTCGGCCAGTTCATGCACTGACATTTCCGAGGTATCGATGATCAGATCGGCCCTGGAGCGCAGTGGCTCAAGCAGGTCGCTCTCTTCATCGATGGCGCTTTCCAGCGACAGGTTCTTGCTCGATAGCGGGTGCAGACGGCGAGTATCACTGTAGCGGCGGATCAGCGTATTACGGTCGGCATCGAGGAACAGCAATTGCGGCGAAAAGCTGTCCGGCAGTTGGGTCATCGCATATTCAAACACTTCCGGCGATTCCGGCATGTTACGTACGTCGATGCTTACCGCAGCAGAGCTATTGCGTTCCGCCAGCGTATTGGCAAGCTGCGGCAGCAGTACCACGGGCAGGTTATCAACGCAGTAAAAACCCATGTCTTCCAGCGCCCGCAAAGCGACGGATTTCCCTGAACCGGAACGGCCGCTGACAATCATCAGCACCATGTGGCAACTCCCCCTGGCATCTCAGTGGCGTTTATCGCCACCGTTAGAAACTTTAGGATCCCTGTCCGAACCGGGACCCATCGTGGCTAAACAGTATCGTTATCCGGGCTGGAAGTCACGCCAGCCGGGCGTTACTCGGTGATGATTTGGTAAAGCTCTTCGTCACTTTGCGCCGCACGCAGGCGACGACATACGGTTTTGTCGGCCAGGCGTTTGGCGACCAGCGACAGAGTATGCAAATGGGTTTTACATTGGTCGGCAGGGACCAGTAAGGCAAACAGCAGATCGACCGGCTGGTTATCAATGGCGTCAAAGGCGATAGGTTGGTCGAGACGGATAAACACGCCAACGGCCCGCAGTGTGTCCTCTTCCAGTTTGCCGTGGGGAATAGCGATACCATTGCCGATACCGGTACTGCCCATACGCTCGCGGGTGAGAACCGCGTCAAACACTACCTGTGATGACAGGTTGAGCTGCTTTGCGGCCAGTTCGCTGATAATTTCCAAAGCCCGTTTCTTGCTGGTGCAGTGGACGGAGCTTCTGGTGCACTCGATATTTAACACCGAGCTTAATTGCATTGTTTCGTTGTTCATCTCATCTTCACTTAAAATCACACCAGCAAGCAGGAGGCTTGTGAGGTGATTTTTCGCCTTGTTTAACCCTTGATGGCTTATCGGCGCGATACCCTTACAGGCAACGCGCCGATGGCCGAGGCTACGTTTGAGCCGTACCCGCTGACGGAAACGGCCCAGAATGTCAGTGTTGCTTCAGTTTGTCTTTATGTTTGTTCAATTGACGCGCCAGTTTGTCGATCAGGGAGTCAATTGCGGCATACATGTTCTCGTCTTCCGAGGTGGCGTGCAACTCGCCTCCATTCACGTGCACCGTCGCTTCCGCAATCTGCTGCACTTTTTCCACACTAAGCACGACATACACCTGATTTATGCGGTCAAAATACTGTTCGAGTTTGGCGAACTTGGTGTTCACGAACTCGCGCATAGGTTCGGTGATCTCGATGTGGTGTCCGGTAATGTTGAGCTGCATAATGTCTTCCTTCTCAATAGAGGTCAAACCAACTGTTTACGTTGGTTGGACGGCGGGATGGACAAAGACTCTCGGTACTTGGCGACGGTGCGCCGCGCCACGATGATCCCCTGGTCGGAGAGCAGGGTGGCCAGCTTGCTGTCGCTGAGCGGTTTGGCGGGGTTTTCCGCCGCGATCATTTTCTTCACCACTGCCCGGATCGCCGTAGAGGAGGCTTCGCCCCCGCTGTCGGTATTCACATGGCTGGAGAAGAAATATTTCAATTCGAAAATGCCGCGCGGACTGTGCAAAAACTTCTGCGTGGTCACACGTGAAATTGTCGATTCATGCATCTCCACGGCTTGGGCTATATCTGCCAGCACCATGGGCTTCATAAATTCTGCACCCTGTTCAAAGAACGCCTGTTGCTGCTCGACGATGCAGCGCGAAACCTTCAGCAGAGTGTCGTTTCGGCTTTCCAGACTTTTGATCAGCCACTTCGCTTCCTGCAAATTGCTACGGATGTACTGGCCGTCACTGTCGTTACGGGCGCTATTGCCCATCGCGGCGTACTGCTGGTTGATCTTCAAGCGTGGAATGCTGTCGCTGTTGAGCTCAACCGTCCAGACATTTTGCACTTTTCGCACCAGCACGTCCGGGATCACATACTCGGATTCGCCGGTGTTGATTGACTGACCCGGACGGGGATCCAATGACTGGATCAGCAACATCGCTTCTTTCAGTGTATCTTCTTTTGAGCGCGTTGTTCGCATCAGGCTGCGAAAGTCGTGGTTAGCCAGCAGGTCCAGATGCTCGCTGATGATCAGGCGTGCTTCAGCCAGATAGGGCGTGTCTTTAACGTACTGGGAAAGCTGAACCAGCAGACAATCGCGCAGGTCGCGCGCGGCGACGCCAACCGGATCAAAACGCTGTACGCGCTTCAATACCGCTTCGACTTCGTCCATTGTCACATTCTCGTCACCCAGGCTCTCCAGAATGTCTTCCAGCGGCACGGTGAGATAGCCGGTGTCATCAACGGCGTCGACAATTGAGGTGGCAATAGCGGCATCGGTATCAGAAAACGGCGTCAGATCCACTTGCCACATCAGGTAATCCTGCAGGGTCTGGGTAGTCTCGCCCTGATAAACCGGGAGCTCATCGTCACTGTAATCGGTGCGGGTACCGGACGGCGTGCCGGCGGTGTAGATTTCGTCCCAGGTGGCGTCGAGCGGCAGCTCTTCGGGCATGTCCTTTTGTTCCAACGCCTCGCGGGTATCCAAACCTTCGGTTTCGACAGTTTCTTTGGTGTCGACTTCTTCGTGCAGGTCGCTCTGTTCAAGCAATGGGTTGCTCTCTAACGCCAGCTGTATCTCCTGCTGGAGCTCAAGCGTGGACAACTGCAGCAGGCGGATAGCCTGCTGGAGCTGGGGGGTCATGGCCAGTTGTTGGCTAAACCTGAGTTGCAAACCTTGCTTCATAATCTTCAGTCTACTTCCGTTAACAGTCGTCCATCAGGACGCGCTGGTACTCAGAGGCGGAATTCTTCGCCCAGATAAACGCGTTTCACCTGCTCATCGACCAGAATAGCATCCGGCGTGCCGTGGGCAATCAGTTTGCCTTGGCTGACGATATAGGCGCGTTCACACACGTCCAGCGTTTCGCGCACGTTATGGTCGGTGATCAGCACGCCCAGGCCGCTGTCACGCAAGTGCTCGATAATTTTTTTAATGTCGATAACGGAAATCGGGTCAACCCCGGCGAACGGCTCATCCAGCAGGATGAATTTCGGGTTGGCCGCCAGCGCACGGGCGATCTCGACGCGGCGGCGTTCACCACCGGACAGTGCCTGGCCCAGGTTGTCGCGAAGGTGGGTGATATGGAATTCTTCCATCAGCTCTAGCGCACGGTCTGCTCGCTGCTCGCTGCTGAGATCTTCACGGATCTCCAGCACGGCCATCAGGTTGTCATACACGCTGAGGCGGCGGAAGATGGATGCTTCCTGCGGCAAATAGCCGATGCCACGGCGCGCACGGGCGTGCAGCGGCAGCAGGCTGATGTCTTCTTCGTCAATCACGATACGCCCGGCATCACGCTGAACGATACCCACCACCATGTAGAAGGTGGTGGTCTTGCCGGCGCCGTTTGGCCCCAGCAGGCCGACGATCTCGCCGGATTTCACTTTCAGGCTGACGTCTTCAACAACTTTTCGGCCCTTGTAGGCTTTCGCCAGGTTTTCTGCGATGAGTGTAGCCATAAGTGATTAGTTACTCTTCTTTTGCCCGTTTTTGTCTTGCAACTGCGACGGTACCAGAACCGTAGTCACGCGTTTGCCTTTGTCGCTAAACGCCTGCATTTGCTGCTGTTGCACCAGATAGGTGATGCGATCGCCTTTTACGTTGCTGTCGAGCTGCTCCAGATAGGCATTCCCGGTCAGGGTCACCAACTGCGACGCGACATCGTAACGGACCTTCTGCGCGTGGCCTTTCACCGGCTTGCCGCTGTCTTGCATCTGATAGAAGGTCACCGGGTTGCCAAAGGCTTCGATATAAGTTTTGTTCTGATCGCCGCCTGGTCGTGTTACCACCACCTTGTCGGCCTTGATATCGATAGTGCCTTGCTTGATCACCACATTATCGGTAAAGGTGCTGACGTTGCTCTGCATATCCAGAGACTGTTTCAGCGAGTCGATGCTTACCGGTTGGCTGGAGTCGGACTTCAGCGCCCAGGCGGGTGCGCTGGCGGCCAAAATCAAGCTACCGATCAAAAGATTACGGCTTTGTTTGTTGGTTCTGAATTTCATAGTTGGTCTTAACCTTATCAATCAGCTCAGCGGTTTTGGCCCGCAGGTTCCCACGCATTTTCATGCCGTTAGAGGTGAAGTTCGTCCCATAGAGCGTCACTTCGTCATCCGAAGCCACATCCTGGGTCACCAGGTTCACCTGAGCATTGTCTGTTTTAATTTTTTCCAGCTGTGAGGTGGTGGTCAGGCTGTTCACCTCGACATGGCCGTAAAGATACAGCATCCGGTCTTTAGTCAGTTTGGCGCGATCTGCGCGAACTGACCAGGTGGCCACCGCGTTTTCATCAAACAGCGTCATCACTGGCTGGGTAAACCAGCTTAATTCGTCGGCCTCATAGTACTTTACGTCTTCCGCCACCAGCTTATAGCTCAGCTTGCCGGTCGGATTGTACACTATGGTGACCGTGTGCTGGCTCTGATAAGTCGGGTCCTGGCTGTTAACCGGCCCCGGCGTGGCATCATCATTGACATCCGTCATGTTCCAGCCAATCAGTGCCAATGCGATCACCGCCAGCAGGATGGTGATCCAAAGTTTGGTTTTACTCATATCGACAGCCCTTTGGCGTCCTCCAGCTTGTTCTGAGCCAAAAGAATAATGTCACACAGCTCGCGTACCGCACCGCGGCCGCCGGCGATGCGGGTAATATAGTGGGCTCGTGGCAGTAGCAGAGGATGCGCATCGGCTACCGCGACTGCCAGGCCAACCTGAGCCATCACCGGCCAGTCGATCAGGTCGTCGCCGATATAGGCTACCTGATCTGCCGTTAGCGACAGTGTATCCAACAGTTCGCGGAAGGCCAAAAGCTTATCGGATTGCCCCTGATAAAGATGGGTAATACCGAGGGTATTCGCGCGGTCTTCCAGGAGTTTGGCGGAGCGGCCGGTGATAATTGCCACTTCAATATCCGAGGTTTTCAGGCAGCGAATGCCGTAACCGTCGCGCACGTTAAACGCTTTTAGTTCTTCACCGTTGTTGCCCATGAAAATCAGGCCGTCTGACAGCACGCCATCGACATCACAAATCAGCAGACGGATTTTACCGGCGCGCGCCATGACGTCTTGTTCTACAGGTCCGTAGCAGGTTTCAACCAGACTCATTGAGTTCCCTCAGGTTTTTTATAAATCAGGCACCATTGGCGTAGCCAGTTTGGTGGCGGACAGCGCGGAGAAACCGCAGCGTACACGTAGTACGTGAGGATTTCGAGCACTGCCCAACGCCAAAATGGCAAGTAAAATGGCCTGAAAATCAAACGACGCCGGCGCGCAGCATGTCATGCATATGTACCACACCCAGCAACTGGTCGCCATCGGCAACCAGCACCGAGGTGATATGACGTTGCTGCATCAGGTTCAGCGCGTCGACCGCCAGCAGGTTCGGACGTACTCGCACGCCACCGAGGGTCATAACATCAACGATCCTGGCCTCGTTGAGATTGATACCCATATCAAAAATCCGGCGCAGGTCACCATCGGTAAAGATACCGGCGATCCTCATCAGATCGTCACAGATGACCGTCATGCCCAGATTTTTTCGGGTGATTTCCAGCAGCGCGTCGCGCAGCGATGCATCAGCGCTGACGTGGGGAATTTCATCGCCGCTGTGCATGATATCACTCACGCGCAGCAGCAGTCGGCGGCCCAGAGCGCCACCAGGGTGTGACAACGCAAAATCTTCCGGCGTGAAACCGCGGGCTTTTAGCAGGGCGACGGCTAACGCATCGCCCATCACCAGGGTGGCGGTGGTGCTGGTGGTCGGTGCCAGGCCGAGCGGACAGGCTTCCTGTGGCACCTTGATGCACAGGTGAATATCCGCCGCCTTGCCCATCGAGCTTTCCGGATTGTTGGTCATGCAGATCAGCGGGATTTGCTGGCGCTTCAATACCGGGATCAGCGCCTGGATTTCGTTGGACTCGCCGGAGTTGGAGATGGCGAGCACAATATCCTGCGCAGACACCATGCCCAGGTCACCGTGGCTGGCTTCCGCAGGGTGAACAAAGAACGAAGGCGTACCGGTGCTGGCGAAGGTAGCGGCAATCTTGCAGCCGATATGGCCGGATTTACCCATGCCCATCACCACCACTTTACCGGTGCATTCGGCGATCAACTCGCAGGCGCGGGTAAAGTCCGCATTGATGTATTGGCTGAGCTGGGCCAGCCCGTCACGCTCAATCTGCAGCACTTCTTTGCCCGCCTGCTGAAAATCAAAGCCTGGTTGCAACTGAATGTTCGACATACTCATTCCCGCCCGTCGGTTTAGCCGAAAGTACTGAAAGGGTTAAAAAACAGCACAGCAAGATATGCAATAAAACCACATAATAACAGAGCCCCTGCCAGATGACCGATGCGATGTTTACGCCCTGCGCACAAGGCGGTGAGCACAATGCTGACCGCCAGCATCACCCAGTAATCGCGGTGGAAGGCGGCGCCATCGACACTGCCAGGGGACAGCAGTGCGGGGACACCCAGCACTATCACCGTATTGAAAATGTTGGAGCCGATGATATTGCCAATCGCCATATCATCCTCACCCTTTAGTGCTCCGGCGATGGAGGTGGCCAGTTCCGGCAGGCTGGTGCCGACAGCGATAAGGGTTAGGCCGACCACCAGTTCACTCATACCGAAAAAGTGCGCGATCACCGTGGCGTTATCGACCACCATTTTGGAAGACAGCGGCAGAATGATAAACGCCAGCACCAGCCACAGCACCGCCACGGTGTTGCTGCTGTCCTGCGGTAGTTCGGCCATTTGTTCCACGGTCAGGCTGTCGTTGCCTTCACGCTGTGCCAGCCGGGCAATTTTCAACATCAACAGAATGAAGACGGCGGCGGCGGCCAACAGCACCACGCCATCCAGCCGACTTAACGTGCCGTCCATCAGCACGAAACCGCACAATACTGTGACCGCCAACATCAGCGGCAGTTCGCGACGCAATACTTCAGAACGCGCAGCCAGCGGGTGGATCAGCGCGGCAACACCAAGGATCAATAATATATTGGTGATGTTGGAACCTATTACGTTTCCCACCGCCATATCTATCTGCCCGTTCAGTGCGGCGGTGGTCGAAACAAACAGTTCCGGCAGCGAAGTGCCGATGCCGACGATGGTCATGCCGATAATCAGCGGTGGTACACCAAGTGAACGAGAAATCACCGCAGCACCGTAAACTAAGCGGTCTGCGCCATACACCAGTAAAAATAAACCAACGATTAATAAAACTATCGCGAGAAACATGCAGGGTCCTTTGTTGGGTATTATCCCGGTTCGTTGGTTAAAAGCCGTAATTCGGCTATCTTGCTTTGCCCTCCGTTGCGCAGGCTAAAGCCGCAGCAACGGGATTTCCCGGCTAATATATGAACGCTTTCGTTTTTTTCGTTATGATGCCAATTTTGACCGTCTGCAGCCTAAAAGTAAAATTAGGCTGTGCTTCTCCTTGTGCGTGAGCACCGCTGGTGGCAATTTGAGTGCGCAGCAAGGCGCGAGTCGTGAGATTTGGTGTGCCAAATAAGCGGCTCGTAACACAGGGGCGCGCTCAAATGGCCCCAGCCCTTAAGGTCGCGCCCCAAAAGCCCGTACTCTGCGTTGTCGGGCTTGAACGTAGGTCCACTATGCCCATCACCTTCCGCCTTGATTACGGACTTTTGGGTCTGCGACGGTGCCACGCACAAGGAGAAGCACAGCCTTAGCGCACCATTGGTAACGAAATGCCGGTAAGTTTTTGTAAAGATGAGACGCATTGCGCCCGTTGCTTTAACATCGCGGGTAGATTTGGCAAAAATAAGCCGCAAAGGATCCATTAACATGCACCAGAAGGCAGAGAATCTGGTCGAAGTTCGCGATATGACTTTTTCGCGTGGCGATCGACTAATATTCGAAGACATCAACCTGACGGTTCCCCGTGGCAAGGTGACGGCGATCATGGGGCCGTCCGGTATTGGTAAAACAACGCTCCTGCGTCTGATTGGCGGCCAGTTGACACCGGACAGCGGTGAGATCTGGTTTGATGGCGACGACATTCCCGCCTTGTCCCGCCATCAGCTATATGAAGCACGTAAGAAAATGAGCATGCTGTTCCAGTCAGGCGCGCTGTTCACCGATCTGACGGTGTTTGAAAACGTGGCTTATCCGCTGCGTGAACACAGTCGCTTACCGGAGCCTATTTTGCGCAGTACGGTAATGATGAAGCTGGAGGCGGTCGGACTGCGTGGCGCGGCCGAGCTGATGCCCAATGAGTTGTCCGGCGGTATGGCGCGGCGTGCGGCACTGGCGCGGGCGATTGCGCTCGACCCGGAGATGATCATGTTCGACGAACCTTTCGTCGGCCAGGATCCGATCACCATGGGTGTGTTGGTTAAGTTGATCGATGAGCTCAATCACGCGCTGGGCATCACCTGCATTGTGGTTTCGCATGATGTACCGGAGGTGCTGAGTATCGCCGACTACGCGTACATTGTTGCCGATCATCGGGTGATTGCCGAAGGCACGGCGCAAGAATTACAGAACAATCCTGATGCACGCGTGCGCCAGTTCCTGGATGGTATTGCCGATGGGCCGGTGCCTTTCCGTTATCCGGCCGGCGATTACCAGGCCGAGTTGTTAGGTTTAGGGAGTAAATAAGCTGATGTTATTACAGGCGTTAGCGTCGTTAGGACGCCGTGGCATCAACACCAGCGCCAGCTTTGGGCGCGCCGGATTGATGCTGTGGGGCGCGCTGGTCGGGCGGCCCGAGCCGCGCAAACAGTGGCCGTTGCTGCTCAAGCAAATGCACAGTGTGGGCGTGCAATCACTGCTGATTATCATGGTTTCCGGATTGTTTATCGGCATGGTACTGGGGCTACAGGGCTATTTGGTGCTTACCACCTACAGTGCCGAAGCCAGCCTGGGCATGATGGTGGCGCTGTCGCTGCTGCGTGAACTGGGGCCGGTGGTGACGGCACTGCTGTTTGCCGGCCGCGCCGGTTCCGCGCTGACGGCCGAAATTGGCCTGATGAAGGCGACCGAACAAATCTCCAGCCTGGAAATGATGGCGGTCGACCCGCTGCGGCGTATTGTCGCGCCACGCTTCTGGGCCGGTTTGCTCAGCATGCCTCTGCTGACGATTATCTTCGTCGCGGTGGGCATCTGGGGCGGAGCGATAGTCGGCGTGGATTGGAAGGGCATCGACAGCGGCTTCTTCTGGTCGGCGATGCAGGGCGCGGTGGAGTGGAGAAAAGACTTGCTCAACTGCCTGATCAAGAGCGTGGTATTCGCCATCACCGTGACCTGGATTGCCATTTTCAATGGGTATGATGCGGTGCCGACCTCTGAAGGGATTAGCCGGGCAACGACCCGTACCGTGGTACATTCGTCACTGGCGGTGTTGGGATTGGATTTCGTGCTGACAGCACTGATGTTTGGGAATTGATTCGATGCAAACTAAGAAGAGTGAAATCTGGGTTGGGGCATTTATGCTGATTGCGCTGTGCGCCGTCGTGTTTTTGTGCCTGCAAGTGGCGAACATTAAGTCGATCGGTAACGAGCCGACCTACCGTATTTACGCGACCTTCGATAATATCGGTGGTCTGAAAGCACGTTCACCAGTGAAAATCGGCGGCGTGGTGATTGGCCGAGTGGCCAATATCTCGCTCGATCCTAAAACTTATACCCCGCGCGTTGCCCTGGATATCCAGGATAAATTCAACCAGATACCGGATACCAGCTCGCTGGCGATCCGCACCTCCGGCCTGCTGGGGGAGCAATATCTGGCACTGAACGTCGGTTTTGAAGACCCGGATATGGGGACTACCATCCTGAAAGATGGCGGTACTATTCAGGACACCAAATCAGCCATGGTTCTGGAAGATCTGATCGGCCAGTTCTTGTATAAGAGCGGCGGCCAGGATAACGCAGATAAAGCGGGAGACGCGGCTGCCAGCCCGGCTGCCGGTACTGCGCCGCAACCTGCTGCCCCTATTCATTAAAAGAGGAAGCCTGCATGTTTAAACGTTTACTTATGGTCGCCCTGCTGGTGGTTGCGCCGCTGGCGAATGCGGTCGATCAAACCAATCCTTACAGCCTGATGCAGGACGCGGCTCAAAAGACCTTTAACCGTCTGAAAACCGAGCAGCCGAAAATCAAGCAGGATCCCAACTACCTGCGTTCCGTGGTGCATCAGGAGTTGATGCCTTTTGTACAGGTTAAATACGCCGGTGCGCTGGTGCTGGGCCGTTATTACAAAGAAGCGACTCCGGCGCAGCGTGAAGCTTACTTCACCGCATTCCAGGCCTACCTGGAACAGGCCTACGGCCAGGCGTTGGCGATGTACCACGGCCAGACTTACCAGATCGAACCTGAAAAGCCGCTGGATAATGCCGATATCGTTGCCATCCGCGTGGCCATCATTGACCAAGGCGGTCGTCCGCCGGTGCGTCTGGACTTCCAGTGGCGCAAAAACAGCAAGACCGGTTACTGGCAGGCGTATGACATGATCGCCGAAGGCGTCAGCATGATCACCACCAAGCAAAACGAGTGGGCATCTACTCTGCGTACCCAAGGGATTGACGGCCTGACCAAACAACTGCAGGTGGCGGCGCAGCGTCCAATCACGCTGGATCAGAAAAACTGATGACCGCGCTCAGCTTTGAATCGCAGCAGCAGACTCTGATCCTGCGCGGTGAACTGGATCGGGAAACTCTGTTGTCGCTGTGGGAACAGCGGGAAACGTTGCTGGCGGATAAAACTGTCATCGACGTTACGCAATTGCAGCGTGTGGACTCTTCCGGGCTGGCATTGCTGGTACATCTGCGTGAACAGCAGCATCAGCGCGGCGTGGAATTAAAAATTTCTGGTGCCAGCGATCGCCTGAAAACCTTGATCACGCTGTACAACCTGCAAGCAATAATGCCTGTTGATACCGCTGGTTAGCCCGACTTTCGACTGGCTAAAGACGGTTTCTCCTCAGAAAGCCCCTGTTACACAGGGGCTTTTTCTTTAGTTTAAGAAAACGTCTGATTCCACTAAGATGTCAGGCTGATTATGATCCTTTTGATGCAGAACTGGATACTATGGAAAATAACGAGATTAAAGATGTGCTGATGCGAGCATTGGCACTGGATGAAGCACATGTTACCGGTGACGGTAGCCATTTTCAGGTGATCGTGGTCGGCGAGCTGTTTGCCGCCATGAGCCGCGTCAAGAAACAACAGACGGTGTATGCACCGCTGATGGAATACATTGCGGACAACCGGATCCATGCCTTGTCGATCAAGGCGTACACCCCAGAAGAGTGGCAGAGAGACCGCAAACTCAACGGATTTTAAGGCTGTTTGCCCAGCGTGGCGGGCAGCATCAGTTCAGATAATAGAGAGTAGTCAAATGGATAAATTTCGTGTGCAGGGCCGGACCCGCCTAAGCGGTGAAGTTGCTATTTCCGGGGCCAAAAATGCTGCCCTGCCGATCCTGTTCGCCGCATTATTAGCGGAAGAGCCGGTCGAGCTGCAGAATGTCCCGAAGCTGAAGGACATCGATACCACCATTAAGCTACTCAACCAGTTAGGCACCAAAATTGAGCGTAACGGTTCCGTCTTCGTTGATGCAAGCGGCGTGAACGAATTCTGCGCGCCGTATGATCTGGTGAAGACCATGCGTGCTTCTATCTGGGCTTTGGGGCCGTTGGTCGCTCGTTTTGGTCGTGGTCAGGTTTCCCTGCCGGGGGGGTGTGCGATCGGCGCTCGTCCGGTTGATCTGCATATTACGGGTCTGGAACAGCTGGGGGCAGAGATCAAACTGGAAGAAGGTTACGTAAAAGCTTCCGTTGACGGCCGCCTGAAGGGTGCACACATCGTGATGGACAAGGTGAGCGTTGGTGCCACCGTTACCATCATGAGCGCCGCCACCCTGGCGACCGGTACTACCGTGATTGAGAACGCCGCACGTGAGCCGGAAATTGTCGATACCGCCAACTTCCTTAACACGCTGGGTGCGAAAATTACCGGAGCCGGCAGTGACCGCATCACCATCGAGGGGGTTGAGCGCCTGGGAGGCGGTGTTTATCGCGTTTTGCCTGACCGTATCGAAACCGGTACCTTCCTGATCGCTGCCGCGGTTTCCGGTGGTAAAGTGATGTGCCGTGATACCCGTCCAGATACGCTGGATGCCGTACTGGCCAAACTGCGTGAAGCCGGTGCGGATATCGAAGTAGGCGAAGACTGGATCAGTCTGGACATGCATGGCAAACGTCCGAAAGCAGTGACCATTCGCACCGCGCCACACCCGGGATTCCCGACCGATATGCAGGCCCAGTTCAGCTTGCTGAATCTGGTTGCGGAAGGCACCGGTGTGATCACCGAGACCATCTTTGAAAACCGCTTTATGCACGTGCCAGAATTGATCCGTATGGGCGCACACGCCGAGATCGAGAGCAATACCGTGATTTGTCACGGCGTTGAGCAGTTGTCCGGTGCTCAGGTGATGGCGACCGATTTACGCGCTTCAGCCAGCCTGGTGATTGCCGGTTGCATCGCCGATGGCGTGACCGTTGTCGATCGTATCTATCATATTGACCGTGGGTATGAGCGCATCGAAGACAAGCTGCGTGCGCTGGGTGCGAATATCGAGCGTGTGAAAGGCGAATAATCTGTTGGATGCCGGGGGAGCCCCCGGCGCAATGCAGTATTGGAGGGCTCGGCGTTGCCGGGCCCTTTTTAATTACTGTCTTCCGGGAATTCACCCACGGTCATCTTCAAGGTTGTGCGTTTGCCTTCGCGCAACACAATCACCGGAATCTCAGTACCTGGGCGGATCTCCGCCACCTGGTCCATGGTTTCCAGCACCGATACTGCCGGTTTATTGTCGACATTGATGATCACGTCGTTGATATGGAAGCCGGCGTTGCCTGCCGGCCCATTCGGCGTAATTTCGGTCACTATAATGCCCTGCAGGCGATCGATGCCGGAGTTGGATGAGCGCAGGGGAATAATCTCTTTGCCCTGAATACCGAAATAACCGCGGATGACGCGGCCATCACGGATCAGTTTATCCATAATTTTGGTGGCCAGTTCGATGGGAATGGCGAAGCCCAAGCCTTCCGGCGTTTCACCGTCGGTGATTTTATCGTAGGTCAGGGTATTGATACCGATTAATTCGCCCAGGGAGTTGACCAAAGCACCGCCGGAGTTGCCGCGGTTAATCGAGGCATCAGTCTGCAGGAAGGTCTGACGCCCGGTGGTGCTCATACTGATACGGCCGGTGGCGCTGAGGATCCCCTGAGTCACGGTCTGGCCGAGGTTGTAAGGGTTGCCAATCGCCAGCACGACGTCACCCACATGCGCGGTGCGTGCGGTATTAATTGGGATCACCGGCAGGTTGCCCTGATCTATTTTCAGCACCGCCAGATCGGTCAGGCTGTCAGAGCCCACCAGCAGTGCCTCATAGCGGCGGCCGTCCTGGACGACCACGGTAATTTGTTGCGCATTCTTGATCACGTGTCGATTGGTCAGGATATAGCCACGTTCATTCATGATCACGCCTGACCCCAGCAACAGCACGTTGGCGGTGCCGTTCATGTTGCGGTTGTAGATATTGACTACTGCAGGCGCGGCACGTCGTACCGCCTTGTTGTAACTGACGGGCGTTTCATCAAGGGTACTATCATGTTTTTCTGCGAACAAGGCATTGGAAGAACGTAGCACGGGTAAAGCAACCAGCAGCAGGCCGGCAACGATTAGACCAATAACGACGGAACGCAAGAGCTTAGCAAACATGGAGTTTTAGTACGTGAGATGAAAGATACACGGAGGATAACATGAGAATACCGAGCGCAGTATGTCACTGCGCCCGGTTTTTAAACAAATATACGATCAGCGCAACAGCAGATAAATGGTTTCGCCGCCGCGCACGATGTTCAGCGCCATGACCGGTGGTTTGGCTTCAAGCACCTTGCGCAACGCCGTGATGTTCTCAATTCGCTGGCGGTTGACGCCAATGATAACATCGTCTTTCTGCATCCCGATTTGTGCCGCCGCAGAGCCTTGATCCACTTTATCGATCTTCACGCCTTTTTCACCGCTTGGGATCGCCCCGTTGCTGAGTGAAACCCCCTGCAGAGCTGGGGAAAGCGTTTCGGCATTGGTTGAGGCGCTTTCGCTGTTATCCAGCGTAACGGAAACTTCCTGCGGTTTGCCGTCGCGCAGCAGACCGACCTTGATGGTTTTGCCCGGCGCAGTGGTGCCGACCTTGGCGCGCAGCTCGGCGAAACTGCTGACAGGCTTGCCGTCCACCGAAACCAGGATATCGCCGGCCTTGATGCCCGCCTTGGCAGCAGCGGATTTCGGCAGCACTTCACCGACGAATGCCCCGCGTTGCGCGTCAGTATTAAAGGCTTTGGCCATATCAGCCGTCATTTCACTGCCTTTAATGCCCAGTAGCCCGCGTTTCACTTCGCCAAACTCGATCAACTGCTGGCTGAGGTTCTGCGCCATGTTGCTCGGAATGGCAAAACCGATACCGACGTTGCCGCCGCTTGGCGCCAAAATGGCGGTGTTGATACCGATCAGCTCACCGTTAAGGTTGACCAGTGCGCCACCGGAGTTACCGCGGTTGATGGACGCATCGGTCTGAATAAAGTTTTCCAACCCTTCCAGGTTCAGGCCGCTGCGGCCCAACGCGGAAATAATGCCGGAAGTAGCGGTTTGGCCCAGGCCAAACGGGTTGCCGACGGCCACGGCGAAATCGCCGACCCGCAGTTTATCGGAGTCCGCCATTTTTATAGCAGTCAGGTTTTTCACGTCATTGAGCTGCAGCAGGGCGATATCGGACTGTTCGTCACGGCCTACCAGCTTGGCGTCCACTTCACGGCCATCGTTCAACTGTACGCTGATTTTATCGGCGTTGTTAATCACATGGTTGTTGGTCAGCACATAGCCCTTGGCGGCGTCGATGATGACGCCGGAACCTAAGCCTTCAAACGGGCGTGAGCTTTGCTGTTGCCCAGGGCCGCCAGGGCCAAAGAAGCGTCTGAACTCCTCCGGAACTTGCTGGCGCTGTACCCGGGTGCCTTCCACATGCACGCTGACCACTGCGGGCAAGACCTTCTCCAGCATCGGTGCCAGGCTTGGCAGCGGCTGCCCTTGAACGGCGACGGGCATCGCGGCGGTGGCAGCCGGTACGGAGGCCAGTGTGAGGCCAATACTCATTGCCAATGCACTAAGAATTAACGACTTTTTATTCATTGATTATAACTCTCTCAATACCTGCCGGTGAAAGGGTGATGATAATGCAGCAGCAATACCATAGTGAAGGGTAAGACCGTGAATTTGCGTGAAAAGTTCACTCAGGCGCCAGTTTTTAAGGAGAGCTCGGCATGGGGAAGAAAAAGCATGGGGGAGCAAAAGCCCGTGGAACTGGCCCACGGGCGAAGAACGGCGTTTAGTCGCGGCGTGGACGTTCGCCACGTAGCAGGCCTGATGCGCCTTCAGAATAGTCGCGCGGCATTTCAACCGGCGTCTGATCGTTATCCGCTTCGGCTTCGGTCAGGCGATAGCGGAACGGGTTTTCCTGCATTGGCAGGTCCGGCAGCAGGTTGTTGGAGCTTTTCGCCATGTGTTGATACAGCTGGCGATAGTCGCGTGCCATATTGTCCAGCAGCTCGGCGCTGCGGGCAAAGTGGCCGACCAGCTCCTGACGATACTCTTCCAGATCGGTTTTGCTCTTGTCCAACTCGTTTTGCAAAACTTGTTGTTGACGTAATTTGCGGTTACCAAAACGCATCGCTACCGCACCAATGACGATACCGACCACCAAACCAATCAGCGCATACTCCCAGGTCATGATGACTCCTATTTTGACTTCGTTGTTCCGCAGGGATTTTTCACTTAATAATATCCACTATAACCGTTAACCTTGTCCGAGTGGAATCCTGATGAAGCATGACCTGATTTCTTCAGGGTTTTCAGCGCCGTCCTGAGCGGGTATTTGTAGCGATAAGGGCGCGAAGCCACCCAAAGTTGCCGCGAAAATGGGCTAAATAATTTCTAAGCGTTGTGAAGGAACATCGAGCAGATGCAGGCACAATCACCGTTATCATGCTACCAGCGGCTGCTTGCTGCGGGAGAATACCAGGCCGATGAAGTCCAAATGGGGGCCGTGACTCAACTGGATCATATCTACCAGGCATTATTGCAGCAGACGCCCGCTGTCGGTGCGCCGGCCACGGGCCTGCGCGGCAAACTGAATCGTTGGCTGGGCAAGAGCAGTGAAACGACTCGGCAGCGTCCGGTCCAGGGCTTATATATGTGGGGCGGCGTTGGGCGCGGCAAGACCTGGCTGATGGACATGTTCTTCCATAGCCTGCCGGGGGATCGCAAGCTGCGGCTGCATTTCCACCGTTTTATGCTGCGGGTGCACGAAGAGCTGACCGAACTGCAGGGACAGGAAAATCCACTTGAAATCATTGCTGATGGTTTCAAGGCGCAGACCGACGTACTGTGTTTCGACGAGTTTTTTGTTTCTGATATTACCGACGCGATGCTGTTGGCTACGCTGTTGCAGGCGCTGTTTGCCCGAGGTATTACGCTGGTGGCGACCTCCAATATTCCGCCGAACGATTTGTACCGTAACGGCCTGCAGCGGGCGCGCTTCCTGCCGGCGATCGATCTGATTAACGAATTCTGTGACGTGATGAATGTCGACGCTGGTATTGATTATCGCCTGCGCACTTTGACCCAGGCGCATTTGTATCTGACGCCGCTTGATGAGCAGACCCGGCTGACCATGGACCGGATGTTTGTGAAGCTGGCCGGCAAGCAAGGAGAGGCGGCACCGGTATTGCAGATTAATCATCGGCCGTTGCAGGCGATCAACGCGGTAGACGGCGTGCTGGCAGTCGATTTTCACACGTTGTGCGAAGAGGCGCGTAGCCAGTTGGACTATATTGCCCTGTCGCGCCTGTACCACAGCGTGATCCTGTATAATGTGCAGGTGATGGGGCCGCTGAAGGAAAATACTGCGCGTCGTTTCCTGGCATTGGTCGATGAATTTTACGAACGTCACGTCAAACTGGTGATCGCTGCCGAAGTGTCGATGTTCGATATCTACCAGGGCGAGCGGCTGAAGTTCGAGTACCAGCGCTGCCTGTCGCGGCTGCAGGAAATGCAGAGCGAAGAGTATCTGAAGTTGCCGCATCTGCCGTGACGTCCAGGGGACCCAGACCGCTGGCGTCCCCGCTTTTCCGCCATTGGCGTTTAATTGCGTTTCTATTCAAAAAGCGTTCGATCTTTGTGAGCGACTTCTCTATAATCTTGCGACCCCACGTTACAACAAAGTTTTTTTCCCAAAAACTTTTTAGTGCCGGCAATGGCTATTCGAAGGGGTAGGTTTGCTGGACTTGTATGGTCGTGTGAGCCTCAACTGTTTTCGAGCGTTTGGGTGTTCACCAACGTGTAACTAATTATTGGGTAAGCTTTCTAATGAAAACTTTTACAGCTAAACCAGAGAGCGTAAAACGCGACTGGTACGTTGTTGATGCAGATGGTAAAACTTTAGGCCGTCTCGCTACTGAACTGGCTCGTCGTCTGCGCGGCAAGCATAAAGCGGAATACACCCCGCACGTTGATACCGGTGACTACATCATCGTTCTGAACGCAGAAAAAGTTGCTGTAACCGGCAACAAGCGTACAGACAAAGTGTATTACCGTCACACCGGCTACGTCGGTGGTATCAAGCAAGCGACCTTTGAAGAGATGATTGCCCGCAACCCAGAGCGTGTGATTGAAATCGCGGTTAAAGGCATGCTGCCAAAGGGTCCGTTGGGTCGTGCAATGTTCCGTAAACTGAAAGTTTACGCGGGCACCGAGCACACTCACGCGGCACAGCAACCGCAAGTTCTTGACATCTAATCGGGATTATAGGCAATGGCTGAAAATCAATACTACGGCACTGGTCGCCGCAAAAGCTCCGCCGCTCGCGTTTTCATCAAGCCGGGCAGTGGTAACATCGTAATTAACCAGCGTAGTCTGGAACAGTACTTCGGTCGCGAAACTGCCCGCATGGTAGTTCGTCAACCGTTGGAACTGACCGACATGGTTGGTAAGTTTGACCTGTACATCACCGTTAAAGGTGGTGGTATCTCTGGTCAGGCTGGCGCTATCCGTCACGGTATCACCCGTGCACTGATGGAGTACGACGAGACTCTGCGCGGTGAATTGCGTAAAGCTGGCTTCGTTACTCGTGACGCCCGTCAGGTTGAACGTAAGAAAGTCGGCCTGCGTAAAGCACGTCGTCGTCCGCAGTTCTCCAAGCGTTAATTTTTTACTGCCTCGGCAGTGGAATTTACGCCAAAAACCCGGTGCTTCACCGGGTTTTTTTATGCCTGAAAATCAACTTGTCGCTACTAAAATCTTTGGTATATCAGACAATTCAATACGAAATCACCGCACAGCCCCCACAAAACAAGCAAAATCTGGTAAACTATCATCCACTTTTGCGCCTGTTCGCCATGCAGCAGTTATCAGTCTACCTCCGAGGCCGTTTTTATGACCTAAGGTTTCGCTGCAAGTTGCTGGCCTGCGGTCAAGATCATTCAGGATAGCAGCCTGTCAGTTGGCTATTCGCAGTATTTTCTAGATAACTTGGAGGTTTTCATGGCTGTCGCTGCCAACAAACGTTCGGTAATGACGCTGTTCTCTGGCCCGACCGACATTTTTAGCCATCAAGTACGTATCGTACTGGCGGAGAAAGGTGTCAGCGTTGAGATTGAGCAGGTTGAGTTGGATAACCTGCCGCAGGATCTGATTGACCTCAACCCGTACCAGACGGTGCCTACCCTGGTCGATCGCGAACTGACCCTGTATGAATCCCGTATCATCATGGAATACCTCGATGAGCGTTTCCCGCACCCACCATTGATGCCGGTCTACCCGGTTGCTCGTGGTGAGAGCCGCCTGATGATGTTGCGCATCGAGAAAAACTGGTATTCGCTGATGTACAAAATCGAGCAGAGCAACGGCCAGGACGCTGAATCAGCTCGCCGTCAACTGCGCGAAGAGCTGCTGGCGATTGCCCCTATCTTTGGTCAGACCCCGTACTTCATGAGCGAAGAGTTCAGTCTGGTGGATTGCTACCTGGCGCCGCTACTGTGGCGTTTGCCGCAGTTGGGCATTGAACTGAGCGGCGCCGGTTCCAAAGAGCTGAAAGGCTATATGACTCGCGTGTTTGAGCGTGACGCCTTCCTGGCCTCCCTGACCGAAGCCGAGCGCGAAATGCGCCTGCAGACTCGGGGCTAAGCGTTATGGATATGTCTCAGATGACTCCGCGCCGTCCGTATCTGCTGCGAGCTTTCTATGACTGGCTGTTGGAGAATCAGTTGACTCCGCACCTGGTGGTGGATGTGACGCGTCCTGACGTGCAAGTGCCGATGGAATTCGCCCGTGATGGTCAGATCGTTCTGAACATCGCACCGCGTGCGGTAGGCAACCTGGAATTAGGCAACGATGACGTGCATTTCAACGCACGTTTCGGTGGTGTGCCACGTGAAGTCTGGGTGCCAATGGCCGCGGTGCTGGCGATTTATGCCCGTGAAAATGGCGCAGGTACCATGTTCGAACCGGAGGCCGCTTATGAAGTGGAAGGCACGTTTGAGGGTTTGGACAATGAGACGATCCCTTCGGAAAGCCTGATGTCGGTGATTGATGGCGATCTCCCCGATCTGGATGAAGGTAATGATCCAGACGACGAGCCGCCACCGCCACCACGTGGTGGCCGCCCGGCACTGCGCGTGGTGAAATAATCCTGCAGCAGTAAACAGTAAAGGTCGCTTCGGCGGCCTTTTTTATGGCTTGCGATCCGGCAAATCCTCAGCTTTTCAGTGATGCAATACAGGCATCACGTGGGGCGCTGAGGTCACCGATACGCACGGTGGTGAGTGCGTGGGTCGCGCGCTGTTTAAACGAGGTAATGGCTGTGTCGCCTTGCACTTCAGGGGGCGCGGTACAGATGTCGTTGATGGGCAGGTTATTGCCCTTGTCGAGGGCATGCAGCACCGCGGCTGGGTTGTAGGCCAATGCAAAGGACAGGGCGGATTTGATGCCGGTGGTGAAGGCCGCGTTGCCGCCATTGGCCAGTTTGGGGGCCAGCGCGATCCAGCTGTCGTCACCCAGTTTGATGCTGTTTTCTATCGCCGCAAGCTGGCTTGCCTTGGCCAGTTGAGCGACTACCGGTGCCGCACCGCGTGCTTCAATATTGTAACCCACTTCTTGAGGATCCAGCGACGAAGCCAGTGAGTTGAAACTGACAACCAGCAGTGCGCCGGTTAATAAGGGAATAGGCAATTTCATGGTGAACTATCCTTATCAAGATATCAGGCACGACCGCGCCTCTGAGTGATGCTGACTGAATACTATAGCGCTTCAGGCGTTGCGCTGTGAGGGAGGTTGTTACAAAGCGTGTGGATGCGGTGGAAAAAACTAAGGGCCCGGCAGATCACCTGCGGGCCCTTTGGGGAAACGCTGACGGAAGATTAGACTTCCAGGTAGCTCATGATGCCATCGGCAGCTTTACGACCTTCGGCAATCGCCGTCACCACCAGATCCGACCCACGCACCGCATCGCCACCGGCGAAGATTTTCGGGTTGCTGGTCTGGAAGGCATTATCGGTGCTTTCCGGCGCCACAATGCGGCCCTGCTTGTCGAGCTCAACGTCGTGCGCGGCCAACCAGTCCATCTGGTGCGGACGGAAACCAAAGGCCATGACCACCGCATCGGCATCAATGATGTGCTCGGAACCTGGCACCTGCTCAGCAATCTGGCGGCCGTTGGCATCCGGTGCACCCAACTGGGTACGAACCATTTTCACTCCGGCCACGCGACCAGCGCTGTTGAGTTCGATGCTCAGCGGCTGCAGGTTGAATTTGAAATCAACCCCTTCCTCACGCGCGTTTTTCACTTCGCGTTTGGAGCCTGGCATGTTGGCTTCATCGCGGCGGTAGGCGCAGATAACGTCGGTAGCCCCCTGACGGATAGAGGTACGCACGCAGTCCATCGCGGTGTCACCACCGCCCAGAACTACCACGCGTTTGCCTTCCATGCTGACATAAGGCTCGTGCTGCTCAGCCTGATAGCCCATCAACTGCTTGGTGTTGGCGATCAGGAACGGCAGTGCATCATAAACGCCCGGCGCATCCTCGTTCTCCAGGCTACCGCGCATTGACTGATAGGTACCGACGCCGAGGAACACCGCGTCAAACTCGCTCAGCAGCGTCTCCATGGTGATGTCTTTGCCCACTTCGGTATTGAGTTGGAACTCAATGCCCATCTCGCTGAAGATGCCACGGCGTTTCACCATCACTTCTTTTTCCAGCTTGAAGGCCGGGATCCCGAAGGTCAGCAGGCCGCCGATCTCCGGGTGACGATCGTAGACCACCGCTTTCACACCGTTACGGGTCAGCACATCGGCACAGGCCAGACCGGCTGGGCCGGCACCGATAACCGCAACTCGTTTGCCGGTAGGCAGCACGTGGGACATGTCCGGTTTCCAGCCCATCTCAATCGCTTTATCGCTGATATAGCGCTCGATGTTACCGATGGTCACTGCACCGAACTCGTCGTTCAGGGTACAGGACCCTTCACACAGACGATCCTGCGGGCAAACGCGACCACACACTTCCGGCAGGCTATTGGTCTGGTGCGCCAGATCCGCAGCCTCCATGATGCGGCCTTCATTCGCCAGCTTCAGCCAGTTCGGGATGTAGTTGTGAACCGGACATTTCCATTCGCAATAAGGGTTACCGCAGGACAGACAACGGTCCGCCTGCGCCTTCGCCTGACTTTCCGAAAACGGCTCGTAAATCTCTACAAACTCAATTTTACGGATCTTGAGCGGTTTCTTTGGCGGATCAACGCGCTGCAGGTCGATAAATTGATAAACATTCTGACTCATTAATGACCTCTTACTGCGCCTGAACCCGCAACTCGGCGGCGGTTCGACTACGGTGACCCAGCAATGCTTTGACATCACTGGACTTCGGCTTGACCAGAGCGAACTTCGGCGCCCATTCCGGCCAGTTGGCCAGGATCTCTTCCGCACGCGAAGAACCGGTCGCCTGGACGTGCTCGGTAATCAAGCCGCGCAGGTGCTCTTCATGGATAGCCAGTTGTTCGACATCCAACACTTCGACCAACTCTGGATTCACACGTTTGCGGAACTCGCCGTCTTCATCCAGAACATAGGCGAAGCCGCCGGTCATGCCCGCACCAAAGTTGATACCGGTTTTACCCATTACGCAGACAATGCCGCCGGTCATGTATTCACACCCGTTGTCACCGATACCTTCGACGACGGTGATGGCACCGGAGTTACGCACGGCAAAGCGTTCGCCTGCACGACCGGCGGCGAACAACTTCCCGCCGGTCGCGCCATACAAGCAGGTATTGCCGATGATGCTGGCTTCGTGGCTGCGGAACGCAGAACCAATCGGCGGACGTACCGCGATACGGCCACCAGCCATGCCTTTACCGACGTAGTCGTTGGCGTCGCCGGTCAGGGTCAGTTCAACCCCACCAGCATTCCAGACGCCGAAGCTCTGGCCGGCGGTACCGGAGAAGTGCGCCTTGATTGGGTCGGCGGCCATGCCTTGATCGCCATGCACGGTTGCGATAGCCCCGGACAGGGTAGCGCCCACGGAACGGTCGGTATTGCGGATATCAAAGTAGAAAGCCTTGCTTTGTCTGGCTTCGATATGCGGTTGCGCCTGCGCCAGCAGATCTTTGTTCATCAGCCCCTGGTCGAATGGCGGGTTGCTGCTTTCGGTGCAGTACAGCGCCTTGCCCGGATGCGGCGTGGCGGTTTGCAGCAACGGCGACAGATCCAGCTTGTTTTGCTTGGCAGAAATGCCGGGAAGCGAAGTCAGGAAATCGGTGCGGCCAATCAGATCTACCAGTTGGCTGACTCCCAGTTGCGCCATAATCTCGCGGGTTTCACGCGCGATAAACTGGAAGTAGTTGGTCACACGTTCCGGCAGGCCGTGGTAGTGATCGCGGCGCAGTTTTTCATCCTGAGTCGCTACGCCGGTTGCGCAGTTATTCAGATGACAGATACGCAGATATTTACAGCCCAGCGCCACCATAGGACCGGTGCCGAAACCAAAGCTTTCCGCGCCGAGGATCGCCGCTTTGACAATATCCACGCCGGTTTTCAGGCCGCCGTCTACCTGCAAGCGGATTTTATGGCGCAGGCCGTTAGCCACCAGCGCCTGCTGGGTTTCCACCAGGCCCAGTTCCCACGGACAGCCGGCGTATTTCACCGAAGACAGCGGGCTGGCACCGGTACCGCCATCGTAGCCGGCAATGGTGATCAGGTCGGCATAGGCTTTCGCTACGCCGGTGGCGATGGTACCCACGCCCGGTTCTGACACCAGTTTCACCGAAATCATCGCCTTCGGGTTGACCTGTTTCAGGTCGAAAATCAGCTGCGCCAGATCTTCAATCGAGTAGATGTCGTGGTGCGGCGGTGGCGATATCAGGGTCACGCCCGGTACCGAGTAACGCAGCTTGGCGATATAAGGGGTCACCTTATCGCCCGGCAACTGGCCGCCTTCACCCGGCTTGGCCCCTTGCGCCACTTTAATTTGGATGACATCGGCATTCACTAGGTAGGCTGGTGTCACACCGAAACGGCCGGATGCCACCTGCTTGATGCGTGACACCTTGTTGGTGCCGTAACGAGCCGGATCCTCGCCGCCTTCGCCGGAGTTGGAGAAACCGCCGAGGCTGTTCATGGCGATTGCCAGCGACTCATGCGCTTCCGGGCTCAGAGCACCGATAGACATGGCCGCGGTATCGAAGCGTTTGAACAGCGATTCTGCCGGTTCAACCTGATCGACCGGGATTGGCGTGCCTTTCGGCGTGATGGCCAACAGGTCGCGCAGCATCGCCACCGGGCGTTCATTCACCAGCTTGGCGTACGCCTGATAGTCGCTGTATTTGCCGCTGTGGACTGCGGTTTGCAGTGTGCTCACCACGTCAGGGTTGTACGCATGGTACTCGCCGTCGTGGACGAACTTCAGCAGGCCGCCCTGTTCCAGCGGTTTGCGTTTCAGCCACGCACGCCTGGAAAGGTTTTGCAGATCCTGTTGGATATCACCGAAGCTGGCACCGCCGATACGGCTGACCACGCCCTGGAAGCACAGATCGGACAGATCGCGATGGAGACCGACGGCCTCGAACAGTTTGGCGCAGCGGTAAGAGGCAATCGTCGAGATGCCCATTTTGGACATGATCTTGTACAGGCCTTTGTTGATGCCGTTACGGTAGTTCAGCATCACTTCACGGTATTTCTTGTCGATCGCCTGGGTATCTACCAGTTTGGCCAGGGTTTCGTAGGCCAGGTACGGGTAGACCGCCGTTGCACCGAAGCCCAGCAACACGGCGAAATGGTGCGGATCGCGGGCACTGGCGGTTTCGACAATGATGTTGGCGTCACAACGCAGGCTTTTCTCTACCAGACGGGTCTGGATCGCCCCTACGGCCATAGGCGCAGGTACCGGCAGACGACTGGTGGAGATCGCGCGGTCCGACAACACCAGCAGTACGGCACCGTCGCGGACTTTGCGTTCTGCTTCGTCGCACAGGGCACGGATAGTCTGCTCCAAATCCTGCTCCGCCGGATCAAAGGTCAGATCGAGCGTATCGGCGCGATAGTATTCGCCTTCCAGCGTGGTGAGCTGTTTGAAGTCGGAGTACAGCAGGATCGGCGATTTGAAGCTTAAACGGTGCGCCTGACCTTCGGCCTCGCAGAACACGTTCATTTCGCGGCCGATGCTGGTCGCCAGCGACATCACATGTGCTTCACGCAGCGGGTCGATCGGTGGGTTGGTCACCTGGGCAAACTGCTGACGGAAATAGTCATAAATAATGCGCGGACGGCTGGAGAGCACGGCAAACGGGGTATCGTCACCCATTGAACCCGTGGCTTCCTGGCCGATCTCACCCAGCACGCGGATCACTTGATCCAGTTCTTCGCTGCTGTAGCCAAACTGCTTTTGGTAAGTTTCAAGCTGCGAGTCGTCCAGCTCACGGCTGCCCACCTGATCGGCCGGCAGATCTTCGAACGGCACCAGACGCTTGACGTTTTTTTCCATCCACTCTTTATACGGATGGCGGCTTTTCAGATCGTTATCGGTTTCGGCGGAGTGCAGGATCCTGCCGCTGCGGGTGTCGATCACCATCAGTTCGCCAGGGCCTACGCGGCCTTTCTCAACCACTTCATCGGGCTGGTAGTCCCAGATACCGACTTCCGAGGCGCAGGTAATCAGTTTGTCTTTGGTGATGACGTAGCGCGCCGGACGCAGGCCGTTACGGTCAAGGTTACAGGCAGCGTAGCGGCCGTCGGACATCACGATGCCGGCAGGGCCGTCCCACGGCTCCATGTGCATCGAGTTGAAGTCGAAAAAGGCGCGCAGGTCAGTGTCCATATCCGGGTTGTTCTGCCAGGCCGGCGGCACCAGCAGGCGCATGGCACGGATCAGATCCATCCCGCCCGCCAACAACAGTTCCAGCATGTTATCCAGCGAGCTGGAGTCGGAACCGGTTTCGTTAACAAACGGCGCAGCAGTCTGCAAGTCCGGAATCAGCGGCGTCTGGAATTTATAAGTACGGGCACGCGCCCACTGACGGTTGCCGGTGATGGTGTTGATCTCACCGTTGTGCGCCAGATAGCGGAACGGCTGTGCCAGCGGCCAGCGTGGCACGGTATTGGTGGAAAAACGCTGGTGGAACAGGCAGATGGCCGACTCCAGGCGCAAGTCCGCCAAATCAAGATAGAAACGCGGCAGATCCGCAGGCATGCACAGGCCTTTATAGATCGTAACCAGATTCGAGAAGCTGCAGACGTAGAAGCTGTCGTCCTGGACGCGCTTCTCGATACGGCGACGCGCGATAAACAGGCGGCGTTCCATATCACGTGGGCGCCAACCTGCCGGGGCGTTAACGAAGATTTGTTCAATGCGTGGCAGAGAAGAGAGGGCGATCTCACCCAATACGTCCGGGTTGGTCGGCACTTCACGCCAGCCAACGACCGACAGCGTTTCATTCTGCAGCTCTTCTTCGACAATGCGGCGGCTGGCACGGGCTTCCTCTTCATTCTGGCTGAGGAACATCATGCCAACGGCGTAGTTTTTGGCTAAACGCCAGCTGCGCTCTTCCGCCACCATGCGGAAAAAGCGGTCGGGCTTTTGCAATAACAGGCCGCAACCGTCGCCAGTCTTGCCGTCAGCAAGGATTGCGCCACGGTGCTGCATACGGGCAAGTGCGTGAATAGCCGTACGCACCACCTTATGGCTAGGTTCGCCTTCTATGTGGGCGATCAGGCCGAAACCACAGTTGTCCCGCTCTTGGGATTTATCGTACAACATAATCAGTGAACCTCCCCAGGCTCTGCGTGACTCTCACAACCGACTCACGAGCGGGCTTCCCAACGTTGGCAGAAGTCCAATCAGCAAGCTTAATAGCGCCGATCTGCTTTTCCGCCCTCCGTTAATGGCCTCTCGTGACGGTTCTCACAAGTGGTAAATGACTTGTTTTAAGAGGGAGTCTTAAATTACTGCATAAATATGACGAGACGTTTGCCCGTCCAGAAAGCTTCCAGCGGAGTTCCAACTTAGCGAGAAAGAATACGCAGGTCAACTATAGGCCTAAGGGGGTTTCTTACGGGATATTTAACGGTTAATTAATTGATATTTAATATTTTATTTAAGTTTTTGGGCTTACTCAGGAGAGCCATAACTCCCGGAGAAATGTGAGCTGTCTCACTATAGTGCAACGCCTGAATCTCTGCACCATGCTAGTGCGGGTGGGAATGTCGGAATTTTATTCTAATAAGTCATTATTTTTCGTTGTTTATAACTATTTTTCATCGCTTTGTCATATTGACGTGAACGGTTGCGTGAGAATAAGAAAAATTCATCTCGGCTGGAGTGATTTTATTTGCATTTATAATGAATAGTTATGCCTGTTGAAGCCTTGCGGGGAAAGCGTTGATCTCTGTCATCGTGGGAAAAGCCGTTTCTTATTAGCATCACGGGCTTTGAGCACAGAGAGCTCCAAGATTATGCAGTTGCCGCAATTAGTCAATATGTTTGGCACCGATCTTCAGCGCCGCTACGGTGAAAAGATCCATAAACTCACGCTGCATGGCGGTTTCAGTTGCCCGAACCGCGATGGCCGGCTTGGGCGCGGTGGCGGTACCTTCTGCAATGTGGCCTCTTTCGCCGATGAACAGATGCAGCAGCAAAGTATTGCCGAGCAGTTGGCGCTATTGTGACCGGCAGTACCCTGTCGCGGGTCTGGCAGGCTGGGCGCTTGCCTGAGTTGGCGCTCGAGGAGTATGCCTGCAGTGCCGGTGAGATAATCCGCCATACGCCGAAAGAGGTGGTGTATCACCGCATCTCCGCCAGTGCCCGTCGGCCGACGCTGTTGGCACCATTATGGTGCGAAAACCGTTGGAACGGCATGCAGGCGGTGGGGGCTATCTGCAACGCCATGGCGGTCAGGGCAGCGCGTTGGAAAAAAAGCAGCAATATCGTCCTTGCGCACTGTTTTGATTTGCAATCTTTCCCACACTTCGGCGTTTGCTTTCTTATCTCACCGGGGTTTTACGGTATGATTTACAAGATTCTGTCTGATGGGAGCGGCTATGAAGCAAATCCGGGTGTTAGCCCAGTATTACGTTGATTTAATGGTAAAATTGGGGCTGGTACGCTTTTCGCTGCTGCTGGCATCGGCGCTGGTGGTGCTGGCGATGGTGGTACAGATGGCGGTCACCATGTTGCTGCGCGGGGAAGTCGAAAGCATCGACGTGGTGCGCTCAATCTTCTTCGGCCTGCTGATTACGCCATGGGCGGTCTACTTTCTGTCGGTGGTGGTCGAACAGCTTGAGGAGTCACGCCAGCGCCTGACGCGGCTGGTGGATAAGCTCGAAGAGATGCGCCACCGCGACCTGGAGCTGAACCAACAGCTTAAGGACAACATCAGCCAACTGAATCAGGAAATTGCCGACCGTATCAAGGCGGAAGAAGAACGTCAGCAGGTGATGGACAAACTGACGGGAGAGATGGAGCAACGTGAACTGGCGCAGATAGAACTGGGCCAGCAGTCGGCGCTGTTGCGCTCCTTCCTCGATGCCTCACCGGATCTGGTTTATTACCGCAACGAAGACAAAGAGTTCTCTGGCTGTAACCGGGCGATGGAACTGCTGACCGGCAAAAGCGAAAAGCAGCTGATCGGTCTGACCCCCTTTGACGTCTACGGTGAGGAAATTGCCGAGAAGGTCATCGAAACCGACGAGAAAGTGTTTCGTCACAACGTCTCACTGACCTACGAACAGTGGCTGGTTTACCCGGATGGTCGCAAGGCCTGTTTTGAGCTTCGCAAGGTGCCGTTTTACGACCGCGTGGGCAAACGCCACGGCCTTATGGGCTTTGGCCGCGATATAACCGAGCGTAAGCGCTATCAGGACGCGTTGGAGAACGCCAGCAGGGACAAGACCACCTTCATCTCAACGATCAGCCACGAGCTTCGTACGCCGCTTAACGGCATCGTCGGCCTGAGTCGCATTCTGCTCGACACCGAGTTAAACGACGAACAGCTGAAATACCTCAAAACCATCCATGTCAGCGCCATCACGCTGGGTAATATCTTCAATGACATTATCGAGATGGACAAACTCGAGCGCCGTAAAGTGCAGCTCGACAATCAACCGGTGGACTTTACCGGCTTCCTGGCCGATTTGGAAAACCTCTCCGGCCTACTGGTGCAGCCGAAAGGGCTGCAGTTTGTGATGGAGCCGCAACAACCGCTGCCGCAACAAATCATCGCCGATGGTACCCGCCTGCGGCAGATCCTGTGGAATCTGATCGGCAACGCGGTGAAGTTTACCCCGCAGGGGCAAATCGTGGTGCGGGTGCGGCGTGAAGAACAGGATCGGCTGGTGTTTGAAGTGGAAGACTCCGGCATGGGCATTCCGCAGGATGAACAGGACAAGATCTTCGCCATGTATTATCAGGTGAAGGATCAGCACGGCGGCCGTCCGGCGACCGGTACCGGCATTGGGCTGGCGGTTTCCAAGCGCCTGGCGCAGAGCATGGGCGGTGATATCACCGTTAGCAGCGTGCAGGGGCAGGGTTCTTGCTTCACCTTATCCATCAAGGCACCGGCGGTGCAGGAAGCAGAAAGTGAAACCGCAGTCGAAGAGGAACTGCCATTGCCGGCGCTGCATATCCTGCTGGTGGAAGATATTGAGCTGAACGTGATTGTGGCGCGTTCGGTGCTGGAGAAGCTGGGCAACAGCGTTGAAGTGGCAATGAACGGCCAGGATGCGCTGGCCATGTTTGATCCGGACGAGTTCGATTTGGTGCTGCTGGACATCCAACTGCCGGATATGACCGGGCTGGATATCGCCCGGATACTGCGTGAACGCTATGCCGGGCAGGTACTGCCACCGCTGGTTGCGCTGACAGCCAACGTGCTGAAAGACAAAAAAGAGTACCTCGACGCGGGAATGGACGATGTGCTGAGTAAGCCGCTGTCGGTACCGGCGCTGACCAGGGTGATTAAACAGTACTGGGATCATGAACCCTCTCACACCACAAAGAAAACGGAGCAAAAGACGATGAAGATTAATGAGTCTTTACTGGATACCACCATGCTGGAACAGTATATGGACCTGGTGGGGCCGCAGTTGATTCATCAGAGCCTGGAGATGTTTGAGCAGATGATGCCGGGTTACCTGGCGGTGCTGGATTCCAACATGACGGCGCGCGACCAGAAAGGCATCACGGAGGAGGGGCATAAAATCAAAGGTGCCGCCGGCTCGGTTGGCCTGCGTCATTTGCAACAGATTGCGCAGCAAATTCAAACCCCTACGCTGCCGGCCTGGTGGGATAACGTGCAGGATTGGGTTGATGAGTTGAATCAGGAATGGCGCAACGATGTGCAGGTACTGCGTGGGTGGGTAGCGGAAGCTGAAGCTGAAAAAAAATGACCCCGACCTAGGCCGGGGTGCGCTAATATTGCGCCAACACCAGGGAAATTGTGAACCTGCGTATTGGTTTTAATGTTCTGGTCGAGCAGGTTGTAGAGAACTCCTAAACATCATACAGCCAACAACATAGCAAATGTAAGCGCTCTTGTTAGAAGATTCATTAAAATGTGTGATGTAGATTAGTGTTTGTCAACTCAGAGCACTTACCAGTTGACAGTAGCGACAGGAGGAAGGGTGATGAAAAACGTTGGCGTAGTGTTAAGCGGTTGTGGGGTTTATGACGGTACGGAGATCCATGAAGCCGTTCTGACGCTGCTGGCGTTGGACCGGGCGGGGGTGCAGGCGGTGTGCTTTGCCCCTGAAAAACCTCAACTTCATGTTATTAATCATTTATCTGGCGATGAAACGCCGGAGAGTCGCAATGTTTTAGTGGAGTCTGCACGCATTGCCAGGGGGAAGGTCCAGCCGCTTTCGCAGGCCGACGCCAGCCAACTCGATGCCTTGATCGTCCCCGGTGGCTTTGGTGCGGCAAAGAACCTCAGCAGTTTCGCCAGCGAAGGGGCGGAATGCTGGATTGATAAGGATTTGGCTAAGTTAACGCAGCAAATGCATAAGGCAAATAAACCAATTGGTTTTATGTGCATTGCACCCGCCTTGCTGCCGAAGTTGCTGGATCAACAAGTGCGGCTGACCATTGGCAACGATCCCGACCTCGGTGAAGTGATTGATGCCATGGGCGGCGAGCCGGTGATTTGCCCGGTAGATGACATCGTAGTGGATATCGAGAACAAAGTGGTGACTACACCGGCCTATATGCTGGCGAAATCTATCGCTGAGGCGGCCAGCGGAATTGATAAACTGGTTTCACGGGTGCTGGATTTGACTGAATGAGAAAATCTGCGGGCAAATCGATTTTTTCCCGGCCCTGGTTTTGGCTGAAACGTGGATTAATTGCGTTGGTTGGCGTATGGCTACTGGGGATCCTTGCCTTTGCTTTTCTGCCAGTGCCTTTTTCTGCTGTGATGGTTGAGCGGCAGATCGGCGCCTGGCTGAGTGGCGATTTTGGCTACGTGGCGCATTCCGATTGGGTGTCGATGGACGATATATCCCCGCAGATGGCGTTGGCGGTGATGGCGGCGGAAGATCAGAAATTCCCGGAGCACTGGGGGTTTGACGTGGCGGCGATCGAAAAGGCGCTTAGCCACAACGAACGTCGGCCCACGCGCATCCGTGGTGCCTCTACGCTGTCCCAGCAAACGGCGAAGAACCTGTTCCTGTGGGATGGCCGCAGCTGGCTGCGTAAAGGGCTGGAGGCCGGGCTGACATCGGGGATTGAACTGGTGTGGACCAAGCGACGGATCCTGACGGTTTATCTGAACATAGTGGAGTTCGGCGACGGTGTATTCGGTGTGGAAGAAGCGTCACGGCGCTTTTTCAATAAACCGGCCAAGCGTCTGACTGCCTCGGAGGCCGCACTGCTGGCGACGGTGTTGCCCAATCCGCATCGCTTCAAGGCCAATGCGCCTTCCGGCTATGTCATACAGCGACAGCAGTGGATCATGCGCCAGATGCGCCAGTTGGGTGGGGAAGGCTTCCTGAAAGAGAATAAGCTCGATTAACCAAGAGATACCCTGCTTTCGGGCAAGGTATCTCTCTTCGGCGACTAATGCCACATCAGGACTTATTGCTGATGAATGCACTTAAATCCGCATGCATCTTTTTGAGCGATGGTTCATCCACGTAAGGCATATGCCCTGTGTCATACCAATAAAAACGGATATTGTCGCGTAGTTTGGGCGACACGGGCAGATGGCTCATCTCATATTTGGCGACGAAGTAAGGCGTGGCCAGATCGTAAACCCCGCCTATCACCATCACTCTCATTGCCGGGTTCATTTTCATCACCCGCGACAGGCTCGGCAACACGTTAAATGATCTGTCCCGGCTGTTGCTGGACATGTTCCAGTCATAGATCTCATCGGAAAAGGCGCGATAGTTTTGGTCGGCGCTAAAATGCAGCGTCTTGCCGAGATAATCGTGGAATTGCGCGACGTAGGCGGAAGTAATTGCACTGATGTTGGGATCGTAATTGGACGTTTCGGCGATATTATCCAGCGACGGTCCACGATAGCGGGTATCGATTCTGCCAATGGTCTCGTCCTGGCCGCTCAACAGCTGTTTGGCGAAAACCGGCCCACTTAGGCGCAGATTGGCCTTGAGCCAATAATCGGCCGAAATACCGGTAAATTGGTAAAGCTGATCGGCGAGCGTTTGGCGAGCTTTTTCAGGCAGATTGGTACCTTGCAGCAATGCCTGGGCATAAGTCCCCAGAGCAAACTTCTCGGCCTGGTCTAACAAGGTTTGCAGGCTCTGGTGTTTGCCCGGCAGCCGCTGGTGGTACCACGCGCTGGCCGCGTAGGTGGGCAGTGCCAGATAGTAAGGCTGATCGACGCCGGGGTTTTGATTGGGGTCGTCGACATTATTGTCGTAGTTCAGAAACTGCGACATCAGGATAATGCCGTTAAGATCGATATTCTGATTTTTTAGCGTCTCGGCTAATACCACCGAGCGGGTAGTGCCGTAGCTTTCACCCAATAAATATTTAGGTGAGTTCCAGCGTTGGTAATGCGTTAGAAACTGAACGATAAACTGAGAAAAAGCCTGAGCATCGCCGTTGACGCCATAAACGTTGCTGGCACTCTGTGATTTTTGCTGCGCTCTCTCCGGTTGGCTGGCGGCACTACTGGAAAAGCGGCTGTAACCCGTTCCGGGGGCATCGATAAACACCAGATCGCTGACGTTGAGCAGGCTGTATTGGTTATCGGTTAGTTGGTAAGGTGCCAGCTGTGTTTTCTCTGGCTGAGTAGCGATAACCCGTTTAGGCCCGAGTGCCCCCATATGCAGCCAAAGCGAGGCGGAGCCCGGCCCGCCGTTGTAGATAAAGGTAATCGGCCTGTTCTCGTTCTTATTCTCATTCTTTTTGAAATACGCGACATAGAACATGCCGGTCACGGGATCTTCCGGGTCGTCTTTACTCAATTCCAGCACCCCGGTTTGCGCCTGATAGTTGATTTTTACCTGGTTGACCGTGATCGCGCCTTCGGTAGCTACGGTTTGATCGGCCATCGGGGTCGGGGCGTGCTCGGCGCGGGGCGCGTCCTGTGGCGGATTGGCGGCGGAAACTCCGGTGGTGAATAAAGAAACGGCAGTGAGAAAACCGATTAAAATTCTGTCCATTTGAATTTTATCCGTAATGAAGTGAGAGATGACTTTAAACGCGACTCATTAAACTAGGGTAAAACAGCGGGGAAGCGTGCCGAAAAGCGGCAAGGGGAAGGCCCCTTGCCTGAAGGATCATTTAACGAAGGTGAAGGCGGTGGTGACGTGTTTCACGCCGCTCAGCTGGCTGGCGATCTGCGCCGCAGACTGGCCTTCCTGTTGGGTGACCAGGCCCAGCAAGAACACTTCGCCATTTTCTGTGGTCACTTTCACGTTGGATGACTTCACCGTATCGCTGGTGAGCAGCTGTGAACGGAGCTTGGTGGTGATCCAGGTATCGGAAGAGGCTGTGCTCAGGCTAACCGGCGTTCCCTGACGGATCTCGTTATACACTTCGGTGGTGCCTTCAACACCCATAGCAATCTGCTTGGCACGCGCCGCCAGATCGGTGCTTGGCGATTGGCCAGTCAGCAGGACTTTACCCTGGTAGGCCGTTGCGACCACCCGAGCCTCTTTTTTCAGCTGCTGATCTTTGCTCAGGGCATTTTCAACCCGGGCTTCCAGCGTCCCATCGTCTACCTGAGTACCCACGCTGCGTGGGTCGGTGGCCGTTTTAGTGGCGACAGCGGCGCTGCCAACGACAACGCCTGCAATACAACCTTGTAACAGCAGGGCGCTGGACAGCACTGCAAATGTGGCTTTTAGCTTCATCTCAGTTCCTTAATCGTCCTGGTGGGGAAACAACGTATTATCTATCAGGTCGCATAGGCAATTTACAGTCAGCATATGCATTTCCTGAATGCGTGCACTGCGGTGGGAAGGGATGCGGATCTCGACATCCTGCTGACCGAGCAAGCCGGCCAGTTCCCCACCGTCATAACCGGTAAGCGCGACAATCGTCATGTCACGGGTTACCGCGGCTTCGACCGCTTTCACAATATCACGGCTGTTGCCGCGGGTGGAAATTGCCAGCAGTACGTCGCCTGCGTGGCCGAGCGCACGAACCTGTTTGGCATAGACTTCATCGTGAAGGCGATCGTTGGTGATCGCGGTCAGCACCACGTTATCGGCATTCAGGGCAATGGCCGGCAGGCTTGGGCGCTCGGTTTCAAAGCGGTTGATCATGCTGGCGGCGAAATGCTGCGCATTGGCTGCCGAGGTGCCGTTACCGCAGCACAGAATTTTATTGCCGTTAAGTAAGGATTGAACCAGCGTCATTGCTGCACGCGAGATGGCGTCGGGCAAAGCTTCCGCCGCCGCAATCTGGGTTTGGATGCTTTCGGTAAAACAGGCTTTAATTCTATCCAGCACGTTGTATTAATCCACTAAGTCAAAGGGCCGGTCTGCACCGGTAAACCGCGTTTAATCCGCATTGAAGGCATTGGGTATCCATTCTAACTGGCTACCGGTAATGGCCAAAACATCAAAACGGCAAGACGATGTGTCAAAACTGGCTCCGCGTCCTGCCAGCCACACGGCGGCGGCATGCAGCAACCGTTGCTGCTTGCGATAGGTGACGCTGGCAGCCGCACCGCCAAAAGCGTCACTGCGACGGTAGCGGACTTCAACGAACACCCAGGTTTGACCATCGCGCATGATGAGATCGAGCTCACCGCTGCGCAGCGCCACATTGGCGGCGCAGAAGGTGAGCCCGGCGCGTTCCAGATAGTGGCGGGCCTGTAACTCATAGTCCGCCCCTATGGCGCGTTGACTCAAGAGACCGGAACGACCGTGCCCTGACGATATTGCAGCCAAGGCAGCTTTCTGTTAATCACACAGCCTGGCGCGGCAGTGAGTACGCCAGTGGTGCCGGAAACCTGGAAGCCAGGCAACTGCCGCATTTCAGCAAAGTGGTTGGACAATGTCCAGGCATCCATCCCCATTGCGTACAGACGTACCAGCGAATAATCGTTGCGGAATTGGCTGCTTGCCTGCTGCAACAACTGCGGGTTAGCACCGGCCAGCAATGGAATATCACTGAACTGCAGGCCTTCCATTTCCAGGCGGAAGTCCGGGCCAGCTCCTGCCTGGTAGCTGCGGGAGCTGGCGTACATTGCCGGTTTGCTGCGCGAATTGGTAGCCATGTCGATCATCGGTTTGATCAGCGTCAACTGAGACTGGGTGGCGACGATATAGACCGAGTCTACGCTGCCACCGCTGGTTGCGGGCATATCGCTTGGTGGTGCCGGAATAGTCAGCCCGGCAATGGTCACCGCCTGCGGCGCCGGAGCAGCGGAGATTGGCGTGCCGGACATGCGAATGCCACCGCTGTTGACCATCTGGCGCAGTTCACTGGCGGAGCCGATACCTTGCTGCAGCACGGTTTGGCCACCCAGTTTCTGCCACTCCTGGTTAAAGGCTTTGGCAACGCGATCGCCGAAGGCACCACGTGGGAGCAGCAACAGCGGCTGCCGCTTCTGCTGTTCCCAAATGTGGCGGGCTGCATCACGCGCTTCGTCTTCCGGAGAAAGGGCGAAGTAACAGATGTTCGGGTTATCTTTCGGCGTTTCCGGTTGATTGAGCGCCAGCACGTTCAGAGTAGTGGTGCTGCTGGCCAGTTGATCGACGTTTTCCTTCAGCAAAGGGCCGACCACCAGGGTCGCGCCATCCTGTTGTGCCTGCGTCAGCAACGTGGCCAGCGGCTGGCTGGAGGTATCATACACCTTAATCTGTGCGTTAGCGGCCTGCGGCGGTGTCATTGGCGCAGTGGAAGGCGCAGAAGGCTCGGCGGTGGTCACCGGGGCCGCATCTGGTGCCGAGGTGCTCACCGCCCCATTGGCATTTTGATCGGTTGATGTCGGCTGCGTTGCCTGTTCAGGTGCGCTGGCGGGTTGCTGTTGCTGAACCGGCGTAGAAGGCGTTACGCCATATTTAGCCGCTTCAAAACCTTTTTGGATCGCGTCGGCGAACACCTTGGCCTGGCCGTTCAACGGCAGCAGCAGGGCGATTTTCGACGTGGAAGCTTGGGTAAAGTTCAGCACCTGGTTCAGCTGGGTCGGTAGCGTTTTTGCCGCCGGGTTCTGCGGATAGCGGTTCTGCCAGTCTTTAATCCCGGCCTTCAGCAGGTCAGGATCCTGTTTGTTGTCCTGATATACCCGCAACAGATCCAGCCAGCCTTGCAACACATTCTCATTGGCGTTGATCACCAGGCTGTTCATGCCCTGCGGTGTCAGTTGCAACAGCGACTGCCAGGTTTGATCCAGGTTGTTCTGATGTGCCTTGCCGGTTAGCAATGGCTCTTGCGCGATGTAAGCGCGGATTAGCGGCAGGGAAGGTTTGCTCTGATTGGCCGCGATCTGCGCCTGGTAGAATCGCACCAACTGGTTGGCTGATAGCGAACCGCTATCGATATGGCCCAGCGTGCTGCGCGCGCTGACGTAGCTTTTGTTCGCTACCTGCAGTTCTGCGGCCAGCAACTGGCTTTCCGCCTGTTGCACGCTGCTGAGGTTTTTCGGCAGTTGGTTCAGTTGTTCACTGGCCTGCGGCAGTTTCCCTTCACGTAACAACGCGCGAATAGCAAGTAATTGCCAGTCAGCCTTGTTATCATTGCTGCTTTGCTGCAACTGCTGCAGATAGTAATCGGAACTGGCGCTCGCTTCGTCCTGTATATTGGCAGGCGGCGTTTGCGGGGCCTGACTTGGACAGCCTGCAAGGAAAAGGGCTGCTGCGATAACTGCGGTAAGTCGGACAGGCTTTGAACGCCCTGCTTTGGTACGAACGAATGTTGAGGAAAGCATACTGTATCCAGTGATGTTTTTTTCAAGATGCTCAATATTAAATCGGCAACCCGGATGAAACAATGAATCAACACCAACAATCAGTCATTTCTGCATCAACGCTGTATGTGGTGCCCACCCCAATCGGCAATTTAGGGGATATTACCCACCGTGCGTTAGAGGTACTGAAAAGCGTTGATCTGATTGCGGCGGAAGACACGCGCCATACCGGGTTGCTGCTGCAACACTTCGCGATTAGCGCGCGGTTGTTTGCGCTGCATGACCATAACGAACAACAAAAGGCCGATCAACTGTTGGCGAAACTGCAGGAAGGCCAGAGCATTGCGCTGGTTTCCGATGCGGGTACGCCGTTGATCAACGATCCTGGTTATCACCTGGTGCGCCGTTGCCGTGAAGCCGGCATCCGTGTGGTGCCGCTGCCAGGTGCCTGTGCGGCAACTACCGCACTCTGTGCCGCCGGTTTGGCTTCTGACCGCTTCTGCTACGAAGGGTTCCTACCGGCGAAAACCAAGGGGCGTAAGGATACGCTGATGGCGCTGGCAGAGGAACCGCGCACGTTGATTTTCTACGAATCCACCCACCGCTTGCTGGAAAGTTTGCAGGACATGGTCACCGTCTGGGGGCCGCAACGTTATGTGGTGCTGGCACGCGAGCTGACCAAAACCTGGGAGTCCATCACCGGCGCGCCGGTGGGTGAACTGCTGGCCTGGGTGCAGGAAGACGAAGTTCGACGCCGTGGCGAAATGGTATTGATCGTTGAAGGCCACAAGGCGCAGGAAGACGCATTGCCGCTGGAGGCACTGCGTACCCTGGCATTGCTGCAAAAAGAACTGCCGCTGAAAAAGGCGGCGGCACTGGCGGCAGAAATCCACGGCGTGAAGAAAAATGCGTTGTATAAATATGCTTTAGAGCAACAAGAGCAGTAAAGCGGTTGACCTGCCGTGAGTGCAACGCTACTATCCGCGCCGGAGTTGACCAGACAGTCGCCGCTTCATTGCCGTCCCTTTCGGGGGAGACAGATGGAGGGGAGGAAAGTCCGGGCTCCATAGGGCAGGGTGCCAGGTAACGCCTGGGAGGCGCAAGCCTACGACTAGTGCAACAGAGAGCAAACCGCCGATGGCCCGCGCAAGCGGGATCAGGTAAGGGTGAAAGGGTGCGGTAAGAGCGCACCGCGCGACTGGCAACAGTTCGTGGCACGGTAAACTCCACCCGGAGCAAGGCCAAATAGGGGTTCACATGGTACGGCCCGTACTGAACCCGGGTAGGCTGCTTGAGCCAGTGAGCGATTGCTGGCCTAGAGGAATGACTGTCCACGACAGAACCCGGCTTACCGGTCAGCTCCCTCTATAAAGAAAACCCCGCGTGACGCAAGTTACGCGGGGTTTTTTCCTTTCTGGATGCCCATTACACTGGCAAATCGATCAGCAGCGCGCGCAGCGGTGTCTCGGCGCGGATGGTCAGGCGGTTTTCTTCGTGGATAAACGCCCCATCGCCGCAGGTCAGATTTTGGCTGTCGTTGCGCTCGCCCTGGGCTTCAAGGGTGCCGTGGATCGATTGTAGGTACGCACGGGGTCCGTTCAGCGCCAGCGTCTGCTGTTCGCCCGGCTGTAAATCCAGATGGTGGATCCACACCTGTTGACGCAACTGCAGGCTGCCCCGAGCACCGTCTGGTGAGGCCAGCAGTGTCAGGCCGGCCTCTGGCAACATCAGGCGTTGCACGCGTTCGTTGTTGCGCTCTGGGCAGGCATCCAGCCACAGTTGCAAGCGGGTCAGCGGTGTATCACTGCTGATGTTTTGCTCGCTGTAACTCAACCCCGGCTGGGTGGCCAGCAGCAAAGTCTCACCGGCCTTCGCGCTCACCGTATTGCCTTCGCTGTCGCGGTATTCCGCTTTACCCTGCAGGATTAAATTCAGGATATCCACGCTGGGGTAGGTGCGTGGCTGGAACGACGCGCCCGGAGCCAGCACTTCCTGATTTAACACCCGCAGTGAGGCATAGCCCATCAGCTTGGGATCGAAGTAGTGCCCAAAAGAAAAAGTGTAGCGAGCCTGCAGCCAACCAAAGTCAGCTTGCCCGCATTGTTGTGCTGTTCTGCATGTAATCATGGCAATCGGCTCTCTAAATTCATTATCTAGATGGTAAGCATCTGGACGGCGGATTGTTAGCCAGTTAATCTGCTCGGTATATTCAAATTTCCTGACAGAGAGATTCGATGGCCAGAGATCGGGCGTTAACGCTTGAAGCGTTAAGGGTTATGGATGCGATCGACCGACGTGGCAGCTTCGCTGCGGCAGCCGATGAGCTGGGACGCGTGCCTTCGGCACTCAGCTATACCATGCAAAAATTGGAAGAAGAATTGGATGTGGTGCTGTTCGACCGTTCCGGCCACCGCACCAAGTTCACCAACGTCGGGCGTATGCTGCTTGAGCGTGGACGGGTGCTGCTGGAGGCGGCAGACAAGCTGACCACCGATGCTGAAGCGCTGGCACGCGGCTGGGAAACCCACCTGACGATTGTCAGCGAGGCGCTATCACCCCCGAGCAAACTGTTTCCGCTGGTCGATAAACTCGCGTTGAAGGCCAATACCCAGGTGTCGATCTTGACCGAAGTGCTGGCCGGTGCCTGGGAAAGGCTGGAACAGGGGCGTGCGGATATTGTTATTGCTCCGGATATGCATTTCCGCGCGTCGTCCGAAATCAACACCCGTAAGTTGTACAAGGTGATGAGCGTGTATGTGGCCGCACCGGACCATCCCATCCACCTGGAGCCGGAGCCGCTGTCTGAAGTGACGCGTGTGAAGTACCGTGGTATTGCGGTAGCGGATACCGCACGTGAGCGTCCGGTGTTAACCGTGCAATTGTTGGATAAACAGCAGCGTCTGACGGTCAGTACCCTTGAAGACAAGCGCCTGGCCTTGTTAGCCGGTTTGGGCGTGGCGACCATGCCTTACCCGATAGTCGAGAAAGATATTGAAGAAGGGCGCTTACGTGTGGTGGGGCCGGAATATAGCCGCGAGGCCGACATTATAATGGCCTGGCGGCGTGATAGCATGGGGGAGGCGAAAGCTTGGTTCCTGCGCGAAATTCCACGTCTGTTCGCCCAACTGGAACGTCAGTAAAACTCCCCCTTGCCGTTAAGCAGAGGGGAGGCGTGCATTAACCGAAACGCCGGTCGCGCCCGTGTGGTTCATCCAAATCTTGCGCCGGCCCGATAGAAATAATTCCGTGCGGATTGATAGTGGCGTGGCTGCGGTAATAGTGATTGCGGATGTGCGGCAGGCTGACCGTTTCGGCAATGCCTGGCATTTGGTAGATGTCACGCAGGAAGCCGTACAGGTTGAGATAATCGCTGATACGGTGTTTGTCACATTTAAAATGGGTGACATACACCGGGTCGAAACGTATCAGCGTGGTCCACAGACGTAGGTCGGCTTCGGTCAGGCGATCGCCCGTCAGGTAACGCTGTTGGCCCAGGATCTGTTCCAGTCGCGCCAATGCGTCAAATACCCCGTTTACCGCTTCGTCATAGGCTTCCTGGCTGGTGGCGAAACCGGCCTTATAGACGCCATTATTCACCTGATCATAAATCCAACCGTTCAGTTCATCAATTTTTCCGCGAAGCTCTGTGGGGTAATAGTCGCCGGCGCGTGCGCCAACACCATCAAATACGCTGTTGAACATGCGAATGATATCTGCGGATTCATTGCTGACGATGGTCTGTTGCTGTTTGTCCCACAGTACTGGCACCGTCACACGGCCGGTGTAGTGCGGGTCGGCGCGCAGGTAAAGCTGGTAGAGGAAGTCCGAGTGGTACAGGCCGTCGCCGGTGGCTTCAGGGAAGTCGGTGCCGAAGGTCCAGCCATTTTCCAGCATCAGCGGATGCACCACGGAAACGGGAATGAGTGACTCCAGCCCTTTCAATTTGCGCATCAGCAGGGTGCGATGTGCCCAAGGGCAGGCGAGTGAAACGTACAGGTGATAACGATCTTTTTCCACTTTAAAACCCCCGACTCCGTGTTCGCCCGGCTGACCGCCTGTGGTCAGCCAATTGCGGAACTGAGAGGTTGAGCGTTTGAAACGGCCCCCGGTGGATGAGGTGTCATACCAGATGTCTTGCCAAACGCCATTGACGAGTTGTCCCATGGGAATCTCCTTCGTGTCCGAGTGAAAAAGCAAAAAGGCCCGACATGCGGGCCCCTGAGTCGGTGTTAAAACCTTACCACTTTTTGTTCAAAATGCGGTCGATGCTGAAACCGCCTGGACCTGCAACGGCCAGTACGATGAAGCCACCGGCGATGGTCAGGTTCTTCATGAACATCAGCTGGTTTACGCCATCAGCAAAGTTAGTATGGAACAGTAACGCGGTCAGGATGGTAAAACCGGCGGTAAACAGTGCCACGGTACGGGTCAGGAAGCCGAACAGAATCGCCAGACCGCCGCCAAACTCCAGCAGGATGGTCAGCGGCAGCAAGAAACCAGGTACGCCCATCGATTGCATGTACTGTTGGGTGCCGGCATAGGCATCACCCATTTTGCCGTAGCCTGCCACGATAAACAGGATAGGCATCAGAATACGAGCAACCAGCAAACCTGCATCTTCTAATTTTTTCATCATTTACTCCAAAGTGATTTTTGTTTGCCAGTTTTGGCGTTTGTCATGTTAGTGAGCGGTATGCCGGGTATCTGACCCTGTGCTGCCCGTTTCGTTTTGATGGGGTGAATGTTAATCGGGATGAGTACGCTTTGTTAGCAAGTAAAACTGTCGTATTTCTTCAAAAAAATTGAATCTTTAGCGTGCTAACAAATCGTGGATAATCAGAAAGTTGCCCAGCCTTCACCGGCAGAAACGCAAGGCCTCTGTGAAAAGGCGGGCAAAACATCGGAAGTATTGATGGAAGGGTGGAAAGTTATTTGCTGGAAAACGTTTTTTGGATCAAGCGGATAGTACCAAAGGCACCAAAGGCCCGGCGTGACCAGCGGATCAGTTTGCTGGGGTGACGGATGCCGTACAATGCCATCACACTGGAGCCGACCACCAGATATTTACGCAGGCCGAAAAGGGTTTGCCAGCCGCGATCGATACGCTCGGTTTTTTCCAGCCACAGGGCTTTGTTTTCGGCAAGATCCAGCCTTTGTTGCTGGATCTTGCCAATCAGCTTCTCTTTCCTCCATTCCAGATAGCGTCGGCGATTCATTTTTCACCTTCCAGCTCGGAACGGTCGATTTCCAACTGCTTGCGTGTCGCACCCAGCAGCGTGGAGCGGCGGGCTTTGACCAGTGTCCAGATAGCGCCAACCACGGCCAGGAACAACAGCACACCAGTAGTCGCGCCTAACGCCATCAAACGGTAAACAGGATCGATAGCCCAGAAAATCAGGATCAGCAGGCTCATCAGGCCAAATGCGGTGAATAACAGGGTCATGCCGGCCATAATCAGCAACTGAATGAGGTTGGCTTTTTCCTCTTCCAGCTCGACCACGGCCAGGCGAACCCGGGTTTCCACCATACCGACCAGAATAGTGATGATGCGCTGAGCGACATCCAGGACCCCTTTAGCGGGGCCCTGTGCACGAACTTGCGGTTGTTCTGCCATAATTAGCGGCGCGCTAGCAGAACGCCCAGCACTACGCCGACCGCAGCGCCGATACCAATACCGGTCCACGGATTATCACGAACATAATCATCAGCCTGGCCGGCGATTTGTTTGGTCTGGGAAGCAATCTTGTCCCCGGCATCGCTCAGACGTACGCGGGTATCTTTCAACGCGCTTTCGGCTTTGGAACGCAGCTTTTCCAGTTCAGCTTTTGGCTTATCGGTGGAAGAGTTCAACACTTCTTCCAGCGTATCGGCTAAGGATTTAAGTTCAGCGCGTAAGTTTTCTGCATTTGAATCATGTGCCATGTGATTATTCCTTAACGTTAACTTCGACAGACTTTCAACATAGCGGATTTTTTCGCCGGAGCAAAGGGCGGATGGGTAGCTGATATCACTAAGCATCCATTTTATATACAATAAAAATCCCGTGTGGCGTTGATCTCAGCGATAAATCCGCTGGTGTAAAAAATTATTCCGTCTGGGCCTGTTTCAACTCGGCTTGAGCTTCCGCCAGCTTTTTCTGTTTCTTGGCCACTTTCTCCAGGTTGCCGGTCTGCTGGGCTTCTTTCAACTCTTGCTGACGCTCGGTGACCTTGCTTTGTTTTTCATCGATTTTTTTCTGACGATCGGCCTGCAGGTTGGCTGGTGTGCAATGGGTCTGCACTTCGCTCAATGCCGTTTTCAACCCGGCGGCACGCTGAGTATTGCCGTGTTGGATGGCGTAATCGATCTGTTTCTGAATTTCTTGTGCCTTGGTCACACAGCCATTCTCGGCTGCGAATGACAGGGCCGGCAAGAGCAATAATGGGAGGGCAAGCAACACCGGGTGGCGTAATTTCATGTTATCAGTTCCTTATTAATGGGATGCATTGGCATGCATCCTCTGTTCCTGACTGCCAGCAAAGGCAGTGCGACAGGAGTCTTACGCTGCTGACTGACGCTAACCTTTAGCATAGTCATGGAAAGCGCAGACCCCCAAAGAACCCGCCCCAGTTCGGTGGTGATTGGTGATTAATTGAACAAAGAGGCCAAATGAAAGGAAAACCCTTCATATGAAGGGGATATTATCCCAGATTGAGTGGGGCGCGTACAAATTCACGCACCCAATGGGTAGGAACAGGGGGTTCGCTCAGGGCGATGATGTAGCCCGGCGGCAAAATGTTTTGCAATGCTTCGCGCGCCAGCAACTGTTGTTCCGGCGAGTCCAGGCGGATCACCAGCCCATCGCCTTCCGGGATGATGCTTTTGATGCGAATGCCTCGCTGATCCAGCCTTTGGTAGACATAAAAACCGTCAGGTAGCGAAAGGCCCTGCTGGCCGGTACGGATACGCAGTTCGCTTTCGGTACGCACCATGCAGGGCACCAACAGCGTGGCGAGCGCCAGTAAAGCTAACGCAAGCAGCAACACATACTGCCAGCGCGGGCGTTTGGTCATCACGCCCCTTTCCCCTGATCGGCGCGTTTCTTGCGCCACAGTACGATCAATGAACCGACCAGCCCGACGACCAGCAACACCAATGGCAGTAGCATCAGGCAGAACATCAGCTGGTCTTCATATTTGCGGAACACCGGGGTTTTACCCAGCGCAAAGCCCAGCGCGGTCAGGATCACCACCCACAGCAGACCGCTCATCCAGTTAAAGAACTGGAAACGTGCGTTGCTCAGACCGGAGAGGCCGGCAATGGTCGGCAGCAGAGTACGGACAAACGCCAGGAAACGACCGACCAGCAGAGCGGAAAGCCCGTGGCGGTGGAACAGCTGATGGGCACGCTGATGATAGTGAGCCGGCAGATGGGATAGCCAGCCCTGCACTGTTCGGGTATTACCGAGCCACTTGCCCTGTATGTAACTGACCCAGCACCCCAGACTGGCGGCGACGGTGAGGATAAAAATGGTCAGCGGGAAATTCATCGTACCTTTGGCGATCAGTACGCCAACCAAGATCAACAGGCTGTCACCTGGCAGAAACGCCGCCGGCAACAGGCCATTTTCCAGGAACAGAATCAAAAACAGCAGGGCGTAGAGAGTCCAGACCAGCGAGGGATTCGCCAGCGTCTCAAAATCCTGCTGCCATAAGGCATGTAACAGTTCTTTAATGATGTCCATCCGGTGTTCCTAAAACGTCATTGTTTGTTTTGTCTCAGCGGCGGATCGGGAGTGGGCGCAGAGCGCGCGGGCGATCCTGGCTGCTGATAATGATGAAACGGCGTTGCTTTAGTGTGTTCTAATCGGTGCGACACCGGTCAAGAGTGGTAAGTCAGCGTACCACGATAAAGCATATTACTTTCTTTCCAGCCACCGAGCCTGTTTTGCTGCCGCGGGGTATGCAGCGTCCAGTTCATCTGGGCAAGCCGGTTTGGCGCAGGTGATTTCTGGCGCGGGAGTCGAGTGCTGTGACCCAACTCTGTGGCTAACGAATAAACCGGCAGCAGTTGGGCAGTGGCGGGTAGCGAACCGGGGTAAGAATGCACCCGCGGCAGCAGCAGCGGCATTTTACCTGGTGCTTTACGCCGCAGTTCTGCCGGTAACCGGTAAACCGGGTCATCAGGGGAAAACACCGCCTCGGCAAGCGATGACTGATCGTTCAGTACCGTGGGGATAGCTTTGGAGGGTGCCGCGCATAGTTTTTGGCCGGAGACCGCACCGGTCCAGCAAAAAAGAGCAATAAGCATGGCAAACAACCAGCGCATGTATTCGCGTCCCGCCCCGTAGCAGAGGGTAAAAAATTGGCTCAACTTTACCAAAATAGCACGATTGGCAACAGGGAAATCTACGTTGCCAGCGGTGAAATACTACACGGCAAATCGCCGTTCAGGCATCGATTCAGAGGATTTTACAATACCTGACATAACACTACGGTTTTTGACTGCTTGCGCTATTTATTTTCTGCGGCCACGCCGTCCAGATGAATCACCGGGTTATCGGCGAACAGATAGCGGTCGGCGTTATACTCAAAATCGTCGCTGGTGGCGTTGAACAGCATCTGCTTGGTATTTTCAAGATGTTGCCACATGGCCAGTTTGGCGGCGTAAGGATCTTTACGTATCAATGCCTTAAGGATCTGATCGTGATCGTCACACCAGCTGGCGATCGAGCGGTCGTCAATATGCTCATGCAGCTTGATCCAATAAGGGTTATTCACGCGCTGTACCCACATTTTTTCCACGATGGTGGCCATCGCCGTGTTTTGAGTCGCCAGCGCGACCTGAACGTGGAATTTCAGATCCCACTGCGAGTCGCGGAAGCGATCTTCCTTACGTGCCTGTTCCTGGATCTCCATCAGCAGAACGATGTCCTGTTTGGTGACCTGGGTGGCGGCGAACTCGGCAATGTTGCTTTCAATCAGTTGACGCGCCTGCAGCAGTTCAAATGGCCCGGCGGTGGCAAACTCGATGCTGTCGCCCGGAACCACCAGATTTTTCTGCTGGTTGGACATCACATGGATCCCGGAGCCTTTGCGTACCTCAACGTAGCCTTCCACTTCCAGCATGATGATCGCTTCCCGCACGACGGTGCGGCTGACGTTCATCTCTTCGGCAATGTAGCGTTCGGCCGGCAGTTTATCGCCCACTGGATACCGGCCGCTTTCAATACGCTGCTTTAGCTCGGCGGCCAGTTGCTGATACAGGCGTCTGGTTTCAGTGAATTCCATAGTGAATGCTCTTAGGGTAGAGAGGGGCGCGTAACCATGGATTTGTTATACCACTTATCCTGCAGAGCTACCAGTGGCCGGAGGTAATGCCCGGCACACTGGCCGGACGATGGGGTCAACTTCGAGCCGAGGCCGGTTGCAGTGGATCTTCCTGCGGCTGTGAGGCCGGTCGATTTTGCAGGATGGTCCAGATGGCGATGGCACCGAGAATATCGAATACCGACAACGCGGCGAACAACGGGCTGAAGCCCAGAGTATCGGCCAATGCGCCGACCACCAGGGCAAACAGGGTGCTGGCAGTCCAGGCTGCCATGCCGGTCAGGCCGTTGGCAGTGGCCACTTCGTTGCGACCAAACACGTCAGAAGACAGGGTAATCAGCGCGCCAGACAGCGCCTGATGGGCAAAACCCCCGACGCACAGTAGCGCGATAGCCGCATAAGGGCTGGTAAACAAACCTATCATGCCAGGGCCAATCATTAGCACTGCCCCCATAGTGACCACCAGCTTGCGCGAAACGATCAGGTTCACCTTAAAGTGCTTTTGGAAAAACGGCGGCAGGTAGCCACCAACGATGCAGCCAAGGTCGGCGAACAGCATCGGCATCCAGGCAAACATGGCTATCTCTTTCAGGTTAAAACCATAGGCTTTGAACATGAATAACGGGATCCAGGCGTTGAAGGTGCCCCAGGCAGGCTCTGCCAGAAAACGCGGCAGCGCTATGCCCCAGAACTGGCGGTTGCGCACAATCTGCCAGGCGGACATTTTCTTGGCGTTGTCGGTTTGGTGCTGCGCTTCCTGGCCCTCCAGAATGTACTCGCGTTCCTCACTACTGAGTTTCTTCTGGTCTTTCGGGTGCTTATAGAAAACCAGCCAGCAGATGGCCCAAATCAGGCTCAGCACGCCGGTGATGATAAACGCCATTTCCCAACTGTGTGCCACTATGGCCCAGACTACCAGCGGTGGGGCGAGCATGCCGCCGATCGACGAGCCGACGTTGAAGTAGCCAACGGCGATAGAGCGCTCTTTGGCCGGGAACCACTCGCTGCTGGCCTTGAGCCCGGCGGGGATCATCGCCGCCTCTGCCATGCCAACGGCACCGCGCGCCAGGGCCAGCCCGCCCCAACTGTTGGCGAGTGCCGTGCCCATACAAAACAGCGCCCACAGAATGGCGAACATGGCGTAACCCACCTTGGTACCCAGTACGTCCAGTACGTATCCCGCCACCGGCTGCATCAGGGTGTAGCAGGCAGAATAGGCCGCGACAATGTACGAGTACTGCTGCGTGGTGATATGTAAGGTGCCTTCCAGCGTCGGTGCCGCCACGGCCATGGCATTGCGGGTCAGGTAGCCCAGCACGGTGCCGATGGTCACCAGCCCGATCATGTACCAGCGTAATCCTTTAATTTTACGCATCCAAAATATCTCCCAGTCTTCAATAGGTGGCGCCGAGATGGCGGCAGCGTTTTAGGGGGCTCCCCCTTTTCGTTGTTCTGCGCCGGCCTGTCCGTCACCGACGTATTCCCGCCGCATGAGCGACTGGGTGGCGAGACAATAACTTGTCATACAGATTTAAAAGTTGAGTGATATCACAAAAGCCGTTTTTCAATTGGGCAATACTGATTGCTGGATAATTATGCGATTCAGACGGCTTTTTGCCGTAAAAATGCGGGTTAATGGCCTTTTATGGCTGATGGCGACAAGGCAAAGGGTGATATTTTGCTGGACGCTCAATAAAATTGGTGTGATAACTTTGTCGAATTGGACAAAGTATCGAACGGTAAGCAAGGCGAGGAACTCAAAAAGATGGCGACGTTTTTAAGCGAAGATTTTCTGTTGGGCGGCGAATTTGCCCGACGTTTGTATCATGACTATGCGGCAGAGCAGCCGATCTTTGACTACCACTGTCATTTACCGCCGGAGCAGATTGCCGAGAACACCCGCTTCAAAAATTTATATGAGATCTGGCTAAAGGGCGATCACTATAAATGGCGGGCGATGCGCACCAACGGTGTGGCTGAGCGGCTGTGTACCGGGGATGCCGGTGACCGTGAAAAGTTTGACGCCTGGGCCGCTACCGTGCCACATACCCTAGGTAATCCGCTCTATCACTGGACCCATCTGGAGCTGCGTCGTCCGTTCGGGATTACCGGCACGCTGCTTTCCCCGACGACGGCGGACGATATCTGGCAACGCGGCAACGCCTTGCTGGCGCAGGATGATTTCAGGGCGCGTGGCATCATGCAGCAAATGAATGTGAGGATGGTGGGTACTACCGACGATCCGATCGACGATTTGCGCCACCATAAAGCGATTGCGGCTGACATTAGCTTCGATATCAAGGTGCTGCCAAGCTGGCGACCAGACAAGGCGTTCAATATCGACGCGCCGGGTTTCAATGATTACCTGCAAAAACTGGAAGCGGCAGCGGATATCAATATTGGCCGTTTTAGCGCGCTGTGCGACGCGTTGAAAAAACGTATGGATCATTTTGCCTCCCATGGCTGCAAGGTGGCTGACCATGCGCTGGACGTGGTGGTGTATGGCGAAGCGGACGAAAGCACATTGGACGCGATTTTAACCGCGCGTTTGAGCGGCAAGCTGCCGACGCTGGAGCAGAGCGCCCAGTTCAAAAGTGCGGTTTTGCTGTTCCTGGCCGGCGAATATCAACGTCGCGAATGGGTACAGCAGTATCACATCGGCGCACTGCGCAATAATAACAGCCGTATGCTGGCCAGTGTGGGGCCGGACATCGGCTTCGATTCGATTAACGACCGGCCGCTGGCGGAACCACTTTCTCGCTTGCTGGACGCCCAGTCACGTCAGGGCGGTCTGCCGAAAACTATTCTGTACTGCCTGAACCCGCGCGATAACGAAGTCATCGGCACCATGGTCGGCAACTTCCAGGGGGAGGGCATACCGGGCAAGATGCAGTTTGGCTCCGGCTGGTGGTTCAACGATCAAAAAGACGGTATGCAGCGACAAATGACGCAGTTGGCGCAACTGGGCCTGCTGAGCCGTTTTGTCGGCATGCTGACCGACAGCCGCAGTTTCTTGTCTTATACCCGTCATGAATACTTCCGCCGCATCCTTTGCCAGATGATTGGCGGCTGGGTGGAGAGCGGGGAAGCGCCGGCGGATATCACGCTACTGGGTGAGATGGTGAAAAACATCTGTTTCGACAATGCCAAAAACTATTTCGCCATTGAACTGGCGTAGCCGTTGCCCGAGGTGGGTTTATGCAAAGCATGGTAAAAATTCATTCGCTGGATAATGTCGCGGTAGCGCTGCGCGATCTCGCTGCTGGCGAAACGTTGGCGTTGGAAGCACAGACCATTCGGCTGGCGCAACCGGTGACGCGTGGGCACAAGTTTGCGCTGCAGCCGATCGCCGCCGGTGAGGCGATCACCAAATACGGCTTGCCGATTGGACATGCGCTGGAAGCCATAGCGCCGGGTGAACATATTCACTCGCAAAATGCCAAAACCAACCTGAGCGATCTCGACAGCTATCAGTATCAACCCGCTTTTTCTGCTCTGCCACCACAGGCTGCGGACCGTGAGGTACAGCTTTATCGCCGTGCCAGCGGAGAGGTGGGGATCCGCAACGAGCTGTGGATCGTACCGACCGTTGGCTGTGTCAACGGCATTGCCCGACAGATCCAGCAGCGTTTTCTGAAGGAAACTCAGGATGCGCAGGGGATCGACGGCGTGCATCTGTTCAGCCATCCGTTTGGTTGCTCGCAACTGGGTCAGGATCACGAGAACACCCGCACCATGCTGCAAAATATGGTGCGCCATCCCAACGCCGGGGCGGTGCTGGTGATTGGACTCGGGTGCGAGAACAATCAGGTGGATGTATTCCGCAGTACGCTGGGCAGCGTTGATGAGCAGCGGGTGCGCTTTATGGTGTGCCAGCAGCAGGACGATGAAGTTGAAGCCGGGCTGGAGCAGCTGCATGCGCTGTATCAGGTGATGCGTGACGATCGCCGTCAGTCGGGCAAGCTAAGTGAGTTGAAGTTCGGACTGGAGTGCGGTGGATCGGACGGTCTGTCCGGGATCACCGCCAACCCACTGCTGGGGCGTTTTTCTGATTACCTGATCGCCAACGGCGGCACCACGGTGCTGACCGAGGTGCCGGAGATGTTTGGCGCCGAACGGATCCTGATGGGCCGCTGTCGCGATCGGGAGACCTTCGAGAAGACCGTCAGCATGGTCAACGACTTCAAGCAGTACTTCATTGCCCATAATCAGCCGATTTATGAAAACCCATCGCCGGGCAACAAAGCCGGCGGGATTACCACGCTGGAGGAGAAATCCCTCGGTTGCACGCAGAAAGCCGGGCAGAGTCAGGTGGTGGACGTGCTCAAGTATGGCGAACGCTTGCGGCAGCCCGGCTTAAACCTGCTCAGTGCGCCAGGCAATGATGCGGTAGCGACCAGCGCGCTGGCCGGTGCCGGCTGTCATATGGTGCTGTTCAGCACCGGACGGGGCACGCCTTATGGCGGCTTTGTGCCGACGGTGAAACTGGCTACCAACAGCGAACTGGCGGCGAAGAAACCCCACTGGATTGATTTTGACGCCGGTCGGCTGATCCACGGCACCCCGATGGAGAGTCTGCTGGAGCAGTTTGTCGACCTGATCGTGGCGATTGCCAATGGCCAGGCGGCACGGAACGAAGTGAATGATTTCCGTGAGTTGGCGATTTTTAAAAGCGGGGTGACCTTGTAGGGCTGTGATATCGAAGCCAAAAAAAAGGCGCCCGATAACGAGCGCCTTGCTGAGTAAGTCTGGAAATTAACGTAACTTCAGCGGATCTTCATCGGCCAAACGCTGGTCTTCCGCCTGACAGGCTGCTGCGGTGAACAGGACGTCGGTAGAAGAGTTCAGTGCGGTTTCGGCAGAGTCTTGCAGAACGCCGATGATAAAGCCGACGGCGACCACCTGCATGGCCACGTCGTTCGGAATGCCGAACATGTTACACGCCAACGGGATCAGTAACAGCGAGCCCCCGGCCACACCAGAAGCGCCGCAGGCGCAGACGGCAGCCACGATGCTCAGCAGCAGCGCGGTCGGCACGTCAACCGGGATCCCCAAAGTATGCACCGCCGCCAGCGTCAGTACGGTAATGGTGATTGCCGCACCGGCCATATTGATGGTCGCGCCCAGCGGGATAGAAACCGAATAGGTATCCTCGCTCAGATTCAGCTTTTTGCACAGCTCCATATTCACTGGGATATTGGCGGCCGAACTGCGGGTAAAGAACGCGGTCACACCGCTTTCACGCAGGCAGGCGAACACCAGCGGGTAAGGATTGCGGCGGATTTTCCAGAAAACGATCAGCGGGTTCAGCACCAGTGCCACCAGCAACATACAGCCGATCAGCACCACCAGCAGTTGCGCATAACCCCACAGCGCGCCGAAGCCGGTTTCTGCCAGCGTCGAAGCCACCAGGCCGAAGATGCCAAGCGGGGCACAGCGGATCACTGCACGCACCACCATGGTGACCGCATGTGACAGATCGTTAATCAGCGATTTGGTGGTGTCAGAAGAGTGACGCAGCGCCAGTCCCAGACCCACAGCCCAGGCCAGAATACCGATGTAGTTAGCGCTAATCAGCGCCTGGAACGGGTTGGCCACCACGCTCAACAGCAGGCTTTTCAGCACCTCAATAATGCCGCCCGGCGGGTTAATGTCGGCATTGCCAGCCACCAGCGCCAGATTGGACGGGAACATAAAGCTGACCACGACCGCCACCAGTGCCGCAGCGAAAGTGCCCAGCAGATAGAGGAACAAGATCGGCCGGATATTGGTTTTCTGCCCGTGTTTATGATTGGCGATGGAGGCCATCACCAATACCAGCACCAGTACCGGCGCCACCGCTTTCAGTGCGCCAACGAACAGCGCACCCAGCAAGCCTACCGCTGAAGCCGTTGCCGGTGAGACCAGCGCAACGATAATACCGGCCACCAGGCCGACCATGATTTGTTTGACCAGACTGCCCTGAGCGATCTTTTGTAGTAGTTTTTGCATAGTGCTTTTTCTTCCCGATGATGTTGCTTACAGCTTTATCTCGGCGGGAACCTCGCCGGACAACTTTTATTTGATTCTGTAACCAAGTATGTTTGCCAAATCAGTATTCAGTAAACCGGGGGGGTTGGAAAGGGCCAGCGGTGAAATTCTGTGGGCGGATCAACTCTTGATAACATACTGGTTACATTTGTGTGATCGCAATAACGTTTGGCGTTTTAGACGAATTGCCAAACAATCACGGGGCGACTAGCGCCCCGGATAACAGATTATGGTGCTTTATTATTCGCCAGGCGGTCATTCCGGCGGTTAACCCAGGCGTTGATCAACAGCGTCAGCGTCAGGATACTGGCGACGACACCGAGCGAAACACCAATCGGAATATGGAACAAATCGATAATCAGCATTTTGACGCCGATAAACATCAGGATCAGCGACAGGCCATATTTCAGCATCGAGAAGCGTTCTGCTACGTTAGCCAGCAAGAAGTACATGGCGCGCAGGCCCATGATGGCAAACAGGTTAGAAGTCAGGACGATGAACGGGTCTGTGGTCACGGCAAAGATCGCCGGGATGCTGTCGACCGCAAAGATCACATCGCTCAGTTCTACCAGGATCAGCACCAGTACCAGCGGCGTAGCAAACAGCAGGCCGTTGCGGCGCACGAAGAAGCGCTCACCTTCCAGATTATCGGTCATGCGCAGATGGCTGCGCAGCCATTTCACCAGAGGCTTGTCGCCAATCGCCGCGCCATCTTCCTTCGCCAGCGCCATCTTGATACCGGTGAACAACAGGAAAGCACCGAACAGGTACAGCAACCACTGGAACTGGGTCACCAGCCAGCTACCGGCGAAGATCATGATGGTACGTAGCACGATCGCGCCCAGTACACCAAAAATCAGCACCCGGCGTTGCAGGTTTGCCGGCACGGCAAAGTAGCTGAACAGCATCAGCCAGACAAAGACGTTATCAACCGCCAGCGCTTTTTCGATCAGATAACCGGTGAGGAAGGCCAGCGCCTGAGTATCGGCAACGGCACGCCCGGCGGTTTGGTTCAGGTAGTACCAGAAACCCAGGTTGAACAGCAGAGAAAGGCTGACCCACACCAGCGACCAACTGGCGGCCTGCTTGAGCGTCATAGTATGTGCGCCCTTGCGGCCCTGCAGCAGCAGGTCAATTGCGAGCATCACAACTATGATGGCGGCGAAGCTGCCCCATAACCAAGGTGTGCCAACGGTATTCATCATCAGAGGTATCCTTCAAAAACAAAAACGGCCAACGTCGGAAGACGCTAGCCGCTCTTATGAACGCTGCAAGCAAACCTCGCCTTCCGGCAAGGTCTCACTTACAACGTTGATGAAGGTGCACCTTGGTGCTCCCTGACATCAGGTTGCCCGGTAACCGGGTGCTTGCGCACCGTAATGACGATTGACCGGCAAGATACCCTTCATCTTTCAAGCCGCTGCTGCGTTGTCTTCCCTCTGTCACCCCAGTCACTTACTTAAGTAAGCTCCTGAGGATTCCTTCGGTTGCCGCCTTGCCGCACCTTGAAATCTATTAGGTATAAAAGTTACTCCCCTTTGCACGGCAGAAAGTAATGCAAAATGTGTCAGCGGTCAACGTTTATTGCGTTACCCGGCCAGGGCTTTTTGTGCGCCGAGGCTGACGACAAATCCTTGCAACAACAGCCGGCTGAAGGGGGTATCGCTAACCTGCTGTTGCTTAAGCTGATACTCCACCTGTTGCTGCGGATAGAGCTCGCCGAGCCAACTCAGATACCGGTGCATCACCGCGCCGTTAAACTCTGGGTGGAACTGGGTGGTCAGTACGTTATCGCCATAACTGAGGATCTGATATGCATCCTGCTGCGAACGTGCCAGCACGACGGCACCGGCAGGGGGCGTCAATACGCTCTGCGAGTGGATCAGATTCGCCTTGAAGCGCGGCGGCAGCATGGTCATTCGTCGGTCATGAGCGGCGGCGGGCAATAGTTCGATATCCAGCGTGCCGACCTCCATGCCCTGCGGGTGATAACCAACTTCTCCGCCAAGCGCATAGGCCAGCAGCTGATGGCCATAACAGACGCCAAAAATCGGCAGTTTGATCAGCATCGCCTGACGCAGCCATTCGGCGGCCTGTTCGCTCCACGGCAGTTGTTCGGTGACCATCGCCGGTGAACCGGTGATCACCACGCCAGAGTAGTGTTGCGGTGGCAGCGGCTGTTGGCCGGCGGGGAGGTGCACGATCTGGACGCAATCGGCGTCGATATTCCCCTGTTGCAGGAACATACCGTCGAAATTGGCTTTTTCCTGGCGGATAACTTCCGGTGCGTCGCCGGTTTGCATCAGTAATAACGGTTTCATCTTATTCACCGTCGGCAGGAAACACTACGCCGGTCTGGCGGCGGATTTCGGTCAGCAGGCGGGCGATAATCAGCGAGTTTTCCAGCCCCGGGTGTTCTACCTGCCGTTTCTCCACCAGTCCGGCGAAGACTTGTGCTTCGTACAGCATGGTATTGATATGCTGCGGTTGGGTCAGATCCTGGCGTTGACCACCGCGTGGCGTTAGCATCACGCCCTGACACTCCGAGATTTTCTCAATCACCAGCGTGCCTTCTTCGCCCTGGATCTCGCTCGGAATGTCCGAGTTGCTGACCTTGGAGTGGGAGAGGGTCACGTCGAAGTCGCCGTAGTTGAGGCAGGCGGTGCCATGCGCATCAACTCCGGTATCCAGCAAGCTGGCGCTGGCGATCACTGATTCAGGCTCACCGAACAGCGCCACGGCACTGGCCAGGCAGTAATAACCAATGTCCATAATTGAACCGTTGGAAAACTGCGGGTTGAAGGTGTTTGGATTTTCACCGGCCAGATAGCGTGGGTAGCGCGAAGAGTATTGGCAGTAGTTGATAAAGGCTTTACGCAAACGGCCGATTTTCGGCAGCATTTGCTGCAAGGTCAGGAAATTCGGCAGGTGGGCGCTTTTAAAGGCTTCGAACAGCACCACCTGATTCTCACGCGCACAGGCCACCAGCTTTTCGGCCTCGCGCAGGTTGGATACCAATGGTTTTTCGCAAATTACGTGTTTTTTATGGCTGAGGAACAGCAACGACTGCTGGCAGTGCAGGCTATTGGGGCTGGCGATGTAAACCGCGTCGATAGAATCTGATTGGGCCAGTGCTTCCAGGGAATCGAAAAACAGACTGACGGGGTAGTTGGCACCAAATGCCTGCGCCTGTTCCAGCTTGCGCGAATAGACGGCGGTCAGTTTCAGCTTGCCGCTTTCGTGTGCGGCGTCGATAAAGCGTTCCGTAATCCAGTTGGTACCAACAACGGCAAAGCGAATCATAGATATCTCCGGTTCCCAGACGTAAGAAATCAGAGTATCACAGGGACTCGTCAGGTATACAGATTGCCAAACACCGACAGGTGGGTCAGATACAACCTGGTATCGAACTCCAGTTGGTGGTAGCTGGGTTCCATATGACAGCACAGGCTATAGAAAGCCTTGTTGTGGTCTTTTTCTTTCAGGTGCGCCAATTCATGCACCACGATCATGCGCAGAAACGGCTCCGGTGCCAGCTTGAATACCGTCGCCACGCGGATTTCCGCCTTGGCCTTCAGCTTGCCACCCTGCACGCGGGAAATGGCGGTGTGCATACCGAGCGCGTGTTTCATCACCTGGATTTTACCGTCGTAGGCCACCTTGCTCAGCGGCTGGGCGTTGCGCAGGTACTGGTTTTTCAGATCGACGGTAAACTGATAAAGCGACTTGTCGGTGGTACAGTCGTGTACTTGCGGATAACGCTGTAACAGCACCTCACCCAGACGTTGTTGGTCGATCAACTGTTGCACCTGGCTTTGCAGATGTTCAGAGTAACCCTGCAGGTAAGTCAGTTCGGACATCGTCTTCCCGTATTGGCCATAATTCAGCGGGGCATTGTATGATGTTTTTTCGCGCAAAGCCCGCAAAGGGCAATTTATCCGAAAAAACATTTTACTGGCGGGCGTTTTTAGGGGATAAACAGCCCAAATTTTATCAGTCAGGAGGGGCAATGAGCCAACTCGATCTGGGAACACAGCAACTTGAGCTGGAGCGTTATCCCCAACAGGAAGAATCCACCCAACTACAGGCGTGGGAAGCGGCGGACGAATATCTGCTGCAACAGCTTGAAAATGTAAACATTGGCGATCGTCCGGTGCTGATTTTCAACGACAACTTTGGCACCCTGGCCTGCGCACTGCACGGTCACCAGCCTTACAGCATCAGCGATTCTTATATGAGCCAGTTGGCCACGCGCCATAATCTGAAGCTCAATGAATTGGATCCGGAGCAGGTTACGCTGCTGGACACCCTGGCCGAATTGCCGGAGTCACCGGCGGTGGTGCTGATCCGCATTCCTAAAGCGCTGGCATTGCTGGAACAGCAACTGCGTGCGCTGCGCGATGTAGTGGCACCAGACACGGTGATCATCGCCGGGGCCAAAGCGCGTGACGTGCATACCTCAACCATGCAGCTGTTTGAAAAGGTGCTCGGCCCCACTCGTACCAGCCTGGCATGGAAGAAAGCGCGGTTGATCCACTGTGAAGTCGCAGACATCGTGCCACCGGCAGCGCCGGTAACCACCAATTGGGTGCTGGACGGCACCGATTGGATTATCCACAACCATGCCAACGTGTTCTCACGCAGCAACCTGGATATTGGCGCACGCCTGTTCCTGGATCACCTGCCGCATGACATTGAAGGCCACATCATCGATCTGGGCTGCGGTAACGGTATTATCGGCATGGCCGCATTGATGCAGAATCCGCAGGCGCAGGTGAGCTTTGTTGATGAGTCCTACATGGCGGTAGCTTCCAGCGAACTGAATGTGGAACATAACCTGCCGCAGGATATGGATCGTTGTCAGTTTGAGGTGAACAACTCGCTGGCGGGGATTGAGCGTGAAAGCGTGCAGGCGGTACTGTGTAACCCACCGTTCCACCAGCAGCATGCCATCACCGATCACACCGCCTGGCAGATGTTCTGTGACGCCAAGCGTTGCCTGCAGGTGGGCGGCGAGCTGCGCATTGTCGGTAACCGTCATTTGGATTACCACCAGAAGCTGAAACGTTTGTTCGGCAACTGCACCCTGATCGCATCCAACAAGAAGTTCGTGATCCTCAAAGCGGTGAAGTCCGGCGCTCGTTACTGATTGAACAAGGGGCGCAGAAAATGCGCCCCTGATAGTGATTACAACGTCATCGCCAGTCGCGTGCCCTGATCGATAGCGCGGCGAGCATCGAGCTCGGCGGCGACGTCCGCTCCGCCAATCAAATGCACCGTTTTGCCCATCTCCAGTAGCGGTTGTTGCAGCTCGCGGCGCGGTTCCTGCCCGGCGCAGATAATCACCGTGTCTACCGGCAAACAACTTTCCTGCTCGGCTCGTGATATATGCAGGCCTTCATCATCAATGCGTTGATAGCTCACGCTGTTGAGCATTTTTACGCCGCGCATAGCCAAACTGGTGCGGTGGATCCAACCGGTGGTTTTCCCCAGGCCTTCACCCACTTTGCTGGTCTTGCGTTGCAGCAGATAAATCTGCCGGGCCGCGTGCGTCGCCACAGGCCCTTCTGCAGCCAGACCGCCGCGATGGTTAAGCTGGCCATCGATGCCCCATTCACGGTTAAACTCAGCCTGATCCAGGCTGCTCGACACGCCGTGCTGGCTGAGGTACTCGGCGGTGTCAAAGCCGATTCCGCCGGCACCGATAATCGCTACCCGCTGGCCGACCGGTTTTTTGTCGCGTAGCACGTCCAGATAGGTTAAGACTCTGGCGTTATCGATGCCGGGGATCTCCGGGGTACGCGGCACGATGCCGCAGGCGAGGATCACTTCGTCAAACTCCGCCAAATCGGCTGCCTTCACCCAACTGCCCAGCTTCAGCGTTACTTCCAGCAGCGCCAGTTGGCGGCGGAAGTAGCGCAGGGTTTCATGGAACTCCTCTTTGCCGGGGATCTGTTTGGCAATATTGAACTGGCCGCCAATCTGATCGGCGGCGTCGAACAGCGTCACACGGTGGCCACGGCTGGCGGCGGTGGTGGCAAAGGCTAGCCCGGCAGGCCCGGCACCGATCACCGCCAGTTTCTTTGGTTTTTCTGCCGCAACCAGTGGCATTTCGGTTTCGCGGCAGGCGCGTGGGTTAACCAGGCAAGAGGTGAGTTTGCCTTCAAAAATCTGGTCGAGGCAGGCCTGATTACAGCCAATACAGGTATTGATCTCGTCGGCGCGGCCTTCGGCGGCTTTTTGCACAAAGGCGGCGTCGGCCAGGAACGGACGGGCCATCGACACCATGTCGGCGCAGCCGTCTGCCAGCACCTGCTCCGCAACGGCCGGATCGTTAATGCGGTTGGTAGTGATCAGCGGAATGCGCACTTTGCCCATCAATTTGCGAGTAACCCAACTAAAACCGGCGCGTGGCACCATGGTGGCGATGGTCGGAATCCGCGCCTCATGCCAGCCAATACCTGTGTTGATGATGGTCGCCCCCGCTTGCTCAACCGCCAGCGCCAGCTGCTCAATCTCCTGCCAGCTTGAACCGTCTTCCACCAGATCCAGCATCGAAAGGCGGTAAATCAGAATGAAATCGCTGCCGACCGCCTGCCGCACTGCCCGGACGATCTCTACAGCAAAACGCATGCGGTTGCTGAAGCTGCCGCCCCATTGGTCGTCGCGCTGGTTGGTGCGTGACACCAGAAATTGGTTGATCAGATAACCTTCGGAACCCATCACCTCGACGCCATCGTAGCCGGCTTTTTGCGCCAGTGCCGCACACTGGGCGAAGTCGACGATGGTCTGCATGATCTCATCCTCGCTCAGCGCAGTGGGGGCGAAGGGGTTGATCGGTGCCTGCAGCGGGGAGGGGGCGACCGGTTGCGGCTGATAGCTGTAGCGACCGGCATGCAGGATCTGCAGTGCAATTTTACCGCCGGCCTGATGGACAGCCTCGGTGACGATGCGGTGGTGGCTGACCTGCTGTGGCTGGCTTAGGGTGGAGCCGCCACGATATACCACGCCTTTTTCATTGGGGGCGATCCCGCCGGTGACGATCAGCGCCACGCCGGCCGCTGCGCGCTCGGCATAGAAAGCGGCCATTCGCTCGGGGCCATTGGGCAGTTCTTCCAGGCCGGTGTGCATCGATCCCATCAACACCCGGTTTTTCAGGGTAGTGAAGCCGAGATCCAGCGGTGCCAGCAGGTGTGGGTAATTGCTCATTGCAGTCTCCATCATTCATCCCCTGCATCTTTCAAGCTGCAGTGTTGTTGGCTGCATTCGCTCACCCCAGTCACTTACCTGAGTAAGCTCCTGGGGACTTGCGAACTTGCTGCCTCGCTGCTGCGTGAAAGCTATTGGGTATGATCTGTAGTTATTATTATGTTCGACCTCAAGTGGTCGGATGAGATAAATCTAGCCGTTGTCACTGCCGTTGGGAATCTGCATTGCGCTGAATGTGATAGATGTCATGAATCTTTATTGCTGTTTGCATAGTGAACAGCAAATCGGTTAGCATTTGCGCGTTGAAATTCCTTCTCTCTGCGGAGCCATTACCGAAAATGAACACACACGCCTGCTGATATCTTGTCCCACGTTACGCACATCGGTGCTTTGTGGGGATGTTTTGATCTCATTCAGGAGTGCTTATGGCTCATTTTGCGCAGTCCCCTTATCTCGTTTTACATCAACTGACTTGCCAGTTTGCTGACGGCGAAACGCTGTTCGGCCCGCTGGATCTGACTTTCGATCAACAACACTGTGGCCTGGTTGGGCGTAACGGCGTCGGTAAAACTCGTCTGCTACGGCTGATTGCCGGGCTGGATTTGTCGGGTAGCGGCCATGTTGAGTCCCATGCTTCACTGGCTTACGTGGCGCAGCAGCCGGACATCGCACCGCAGACCACGCTGGCGCAGCTACTCGGCTACGGCGAGACCTTTGCCGCGTTGGCCCGCCTTGAGCTGGGACGGCCGCAAGCGGAAGATATCGAGCGTCTGGAAGGGCAGTGGGATCTCAGCGATCGTCTGCAGGCGGCTTTTAGCGCAGCCGGGCTGCCGGTATTTGAGCCGAAGCGGCCAGCGAGCGATCTGAGCGGTGGTGAACGGATGCGTGCCACCTTGTGCGGGGCGATGCTCGGTGGTGCGGACTTCCTGCTACTGGACGAACCGACCAACCACCTTGATACCCGCGCTCGCGACTGGCTGTATCAACAATTGGAAAGCTGGCGTGGCGGTTTGCTGGTTGCCAGCCACGATCGGCAATTGCTGGCGCGCATGCAGCGTATTGTCGAACTGACCCCCGCTGCATTGCAGAGCTACGGCGGTAACTACCAGGATTATCGCCGCCAGCGTGACCTGGAGCAGCAGGCTGCGCGTGCCGGGCTGGAACATGCGCGTCAGGAACGTCGGCGTATCCGCGCCCGGCAGCAGAAGGAGCATGACATCAGCCAGCGGCGTTCCGCGCAGACGCTAAAAGCCGTCGATACGCTGAACATCGCCTCTTTTGAGCGGGTGGCCTATAAGGCGGCGGCCAAAGAGAGTCTGGGTACGCTGCGCAAGCAGCATCAGGAGCAGAAAGGCTCCCTCGATGCCGCAGTACATCAAGCCTGGCAGCGGGTGGAGGAAGATAGTCCGGTGATGCTGACCCTGCCGGGTAGCGCAGTGGCGGCGGGCAAACAGGTACTGGTGCTGGAACAGCTGCAACTGCCCTTTATCACTATGCCTCCGCTGAATTTACGCATCGATGGCCCGATGCGCGTGGCGTTAACCGGCCCAAACGGCTGCGGTAAAACGACCTTGCTGAAGGTGATCCTGGGGCAGTTGGCCGCCAGAACCGGTTGTTGCCATTGCTCGCTACCGACGGCTTATCTCGATCAAAACCTTTCGCAGCTAGATCTGTCTCTTTCGGTGGTTGAGCATCTTGACCTGCAGGATTCGCCGCTCAATGAGGGCAGGATGCGCAGCCAGTTAGCACAGTTGCAGCTAAACGCCGAGCGCGTACTGTTGCCCCTGGCGGTGCTGAGTGGTGGTGAGCGGCTGAAAGCGGCGCTGGCCTGCATGTTGTGGCGTCAGGAGCCGGCGCAGTTGCTGTTGCTGGATGAACCGACCAACCACCTGGATCTGGCATCGTCACTGGCGATCGAGGCCGCACTGGCCAGTTTTCCCGGCGCGATGCTGGTGGTCTCCCATGATGAGGCGTTTTTGCAGGCGCTGAAATTGACTCACCGTTTGCAATGGCAGCAGGAAGGGTGGCAATTGCAGAGCCTTTGATGGAAGAGCGCGCTCAGGGACGGATGCACTCCAACAGCAGGGTAAAGGCGGCGGCCATTTGTTCTTCCGGCACGCAGGCAAACCCCATCAGCAGGCCACGGCGATGGTTAGGCAACATGTAGTAGCGCGACAGTGGTCGCACCAGCACGCCGCGTTGGTTGGCGGCGGCGGCGATCGCCACGTCGTCCGCCTCATCCGGCAGGTTAAGGATCAGGTGCAGCCCGGCGTTGTTGTTGAATTCGCTCAATGCCTGCTTGCCCAGATGCTGTTCGATCAATGCGGTCAGAAATGCCCGTCGGCGGGCATACAGCAGCCGCATGCGACGAATATGCGCGGTGTAATGGCCTTCCTGAATAAACTGCGCCAATGCGGTCTGGATCAGCAGATGACCGCCGCGGTACAGTTCGGCATGGGCGGTTTTCAACGCCGCGACCAGCGGCTTTGGCAACACCACGTAACCCAGCCGCAGCGCCGGGTACAGCGTTTTGCTGAAAGTGCCGATATAGATCACCGGCGCGTCGGCTTCCAGCCCTTGTAATGCCGGGATCGGCTGGCCGGAAAAGCGGAATTCACTGTCGTAGTCATCCTCAACGATCCAACTGCCGCCGTTACGTGCCAGTGCCAGCAAGCGTTGTCGCCGTGCCAGACTCATCACCGAACCCAGCGGATATTGGTGCGACGGAGTGACAAATATCAACCGTGGTGCACCGGTGGGTTGCTCCGGCGGTACCATACCGGCCTCATCAACCTCCAGCGGGCAGATATTCACGTCGTTCATTCGCAGGATATTGCGGATCCCCCAATAGCCCGGCTCTTCTATCCACGCGTTGTCGCCCGGATTGCACAGCAGCCGCGTCACCAGATCTATTGCCTGATGGATGCCCTCGGTAATCAGAATTTGCTCCGGCGAACAGCGTACCGAGCGTGCCACGCGCAGATAATCCACCAGTGCATGTTGCAGTTCCGGGCTGCCACCCTGGTTGCTGTAGGTCAGTTTCTGCGGGGCTGGGCGACGGCTAATGCGTGCCTGGATCTTGCTGAATAACTGATGAGGGAAGGCATTTACATCGGGTACGCCGGGGATAAACGCACCCCATTGTTTCGGGCTGGCGCTGGCGTGATGCAACAAAGCAGCGCCGCGTTCAGACAGCTCAATACGTCGTTGTTCCCCGTCACTGCCGGTAGGGGCGCTGGCAGTGGATAAACAACTGTCCGGCACGGTTTCGGCGACGAATGTGCCACTTCCGGCGCGTGCCAAAACATATCCTTCCGCCAGCAATTGTTCGTAAACGGTTAAAACGGTGTTGCGTGAGAGGCTAAGCTCCTGCGCTAAATCGCGTGAGGCGGGCAGGCGGCAGGAGGGCGGCAGGCTACCGTCCAGAATGCTGGTGCGGATCGCATTATAGAGCCGCTTATGCAGCTTATCCTCAGGCTGTTCGCCGAGACGTTGCAATAGCAGGTCACCACTCAGTGAGCGCAATTGGATCCCTCAATTAATCGTAACTGGCTCTCGATTATAGGGCCACATCCTGTGTAAATAAACGTCATTGTTTCACAAATGTGAACGAAACGTACAGATGGCACCGACCGGAGAGAACAACATGAAAAACGCTGAATTGAACCAACGTCGTCAGGATGCTACCCCACGTGGGGTGGGTGTCATGTGCGGTTTTTACGCCGAGCGTGCAGAGAACGCCACGCTGTGGGATGTCGAAGGCAATGAAGTCATCGATTTTGCCTCGGGTATTGCCGTACTGAATACCGGCCACCGTCACCCGAAAGTGATCGCCGCGATTGAAAAGCAACTGAAGGCTTTTACTCATACCGCTTATCAAATTGTTCCTTACGAAAGCTACGTTACGCTGGCGGAGCGCATCAATCAGCGCGCGCCAATTGAAGGCCCATGTAAAACCGCCTTCTTCACCACCGGTGCCGAAGCGGTAGAGAACGCGGTCAAAATTGCTCGTGCTCATACCGGTCGCCCAGGCCTTATCACCTTTGGCGGTGGTTTCCACGGCCGTACTTACATGACCATGGCGCTGACCGGCAAGGTGGCGCCTTACAAACTGGGCTTTGGGCCATTCCCTGGCTCGGTGTTCCACGGTCAGTACCCAAATGAGTTGTATGGCGTGACCACCGAAGACGCGATGAACAGCTTGGAACGCATCTTTAAAGCGGATATCGATCCCAAGCAGGTTGCGGCTATCGTGCTGGAGCCGGTGCAGGGCGAGGGCGGTTTCAACATCGCACCGGCCGAGTTTATGCAAGCGCTGCGCACGCTGTGTGACGAACACGGCATTCTGCTGATTGCCGATGAAGTGCAGACTGGTTTTGCCCGTACCGGCAAGCTGTTTGCTATGGATCATTACAGCGTGAAACCCGATCTGATCACCATGGCGAAAAGCCTGGCGGGCGGTATGCCGCTGTCGGCGGTGGCAGGACGTAGCGAGGTGATGGATGCTCCGGCACCGGGTGGGCTGGGCGGTACCTATGCCGGTAACCCACTGGCGGTGGCGGCAGCGTTGGCGGTATTGGAAGTGATTGAGGAAGAGCAGCTGTGCCAGCGTTCGCAGCGCCTGGGCCAGCATTTGGTGGAAGTGTTGCAGCAGGCGCGCCAGACCAGTAAGGCGATCGTGGATATTCGCGCTCAAGGCTCGATGGTGGCAGTGGAGTTCAACGATCCTACCTCCGGCAAGCCTTCGGCGGAAATTACCCGTCAGGTGCAGCAGAAAGCGCTGGCAGAAGGCCTGTTGTTGCTGAGCTGCGGCGTCAATGGCAACGTGATCCGCTTCCTGTATCCGCTGACCATTCCGGAAGACCAGTTCACCAAGGCGCTGAGCATTCTTTCCCGCGCGCTGGCCCAATAAGGAGTGCGTGGCAATGAAATTGAATAATCCCGAGCTGCTGCGTAGCCAGTGTTTGATTAACGGTGAGTGGTGTGATGCGCTGAGCGGCAAACGTGAAGCGGTGATCAACCCGGCGACCGGCGTCGAATTGGCCAGTATTCCGCTGGTCAGCGGCGAAGAAACCCAACAAGCGATTAACGCGGCGCAGGTGGCGCAGCAAGGCTGGAAGCAACTGACCGCCAAGCAACGGTCCACACTGCTGTTGGCCTGGGCCGACAAGATAATGGCGGCGCAGGAAGATTTGGCGCAGTTGATGACCGCAGAACAGGGCAAGTCATTGGCGGAAGCGCGTGGTGAAGTGGCCTATGCCACGTCGTTTATCACCTGGTTTGCCGAAGAGGCCAAACGGATAGACGGTGCGGTATTGCAGGCACCACTGGCCTCACAGCGCCTGGTGGTGGTCAAGCAACCGATTGGCGTTTGTGCGGCGATCACCCCTTGGAACTTCCCGGCGGCGATGATCACCCGCAAGGTGGCACCGGCGCTGGCGGCTGGCTGTGCGATTATCGTTAAACCGGCCGAACAAACGCCGCTGACCGCGCTGGCGTTGGGCAAGCTGGCGCAGGATGCCGGCATTCCGGCGGGCGTATTGCAGATTGTCGCCGGTGATGCCGCTCAGGTGGGCAAGGTGCTGTGCGACAGCCCGGTGGTGCGCAAGTTGAGCTTTACCGGTTCGACCGAGGTCGGCCGCATTCTAATGGCGCAGTGCGCGCCAACCATCAAAAAACTGTCGCTGGAACTGGGCGGCAATGCGCCGGTGATCGTCTTCGATGACGCCAACCTGGACGCGGCGGTCGCAGGCATTATGGCCTCCAAATTCCGCAACAGCGGCCAGACCTGCGTCTGCGCCAATCGTATCTACGTGCAGGACGGCATTTATGACCGCCTGGTGGACAAACTGGTGGCGGCGGTCGAGCAACTGAAAGTCGGCGATGGCAGCCAGGAGGGCACCACTCAGGGGCCGCTGATCGACCAGGACGCGGTGGAAAAAGTGCAGAGCCATATCGATGATGCGTTGATCAAGGGGGCGCAGGTTGCTATTGGCGGTCAGCCACACGCGCTGGGGGGGACCTTCTTCCAGCCAACGGTAGTGACCGGCGTGACGCAGAAAATGCGTTTCGCCAAAGAAGAAACCTTTGGCCCGGTAGCGCCACTGTTCCGTTTCCATGATGAGGCGGAAGCCATCGCCATGGCCAACGATACCGAATTCGGCCTGGCTGCCTATCTGTTCACGCAGAACGCCTCACGCCAGTGGCGTGTGCCGGAAGCGCTGGAGTACGGCATGGTCGGTATCAATACCGGACTGATTTCCAACGAAGTCGCACCGTTTGGCGGCGTGAAACAGTCAGGGCTCGGACGTGAAGGATCGCGTTACGGGATTGAAGAATATCTGGAGTTGAAATACCTGTGTATCGATGTGAGCTGTTAACCACCGGGAAATTAACCGATCCCGGTGGCCTGGGCTGTCGGGAGACAAAGGATGCTGTATGTCTGCTGAAAATACCTCTATTTCTCCGGCGCTTGCCGCCGGGGTGCGAGCACCTGCACCCACCAAATCACTGAGTTTCCTCGAAGGGGTGGCGATGATTGTCGGCACCAACATTGGTGCCGGCGTGCTGTCTATCGCCTATGCCTCCAGCAAGGCGGGTTTTTTACCCCTGTTGTTCTGGCTGGTACTGGTCGGTAGCCTGACCACCATCACCATGCTGTATGTTGCCGAATCCACCTTGCGCACCCGCGCTCATCTGCAATTAAGCGGGTTGGCGAAACGTTATGTCGGCGGTATCGGTGCCTGGCTGATGTTTGCCTCGGTTTGCGTTAACAGCGTCGGGGCGCTGACCGCCTATATGACCGGCAGCGGCAAACTGCTGCAATCCCTGTTTGGTATCTCACCGGCGATCGGCAGCCTGCTATTCTTCGTGCCTGCGGCGGGGGTGTTGTACCTGGGGCTGAAGGCGATTGGCCGCGGCGAAAAGTTTATCAGTATCGGCATGGTAGTGATGCTGGCCGCATTGGTGGCGGCCACACTGCTCAAAGATACCAGTCAGATGCGTAACCTGCTGGACGGTGACTGGCGCTTTATGGTGCCGGTATTCAACGTGGTGGTGTTCTGCTTCTCGGCGCAATATATCGTGCCGGAAATGGCGCGCGGCTTCTCGGACAAACCGGAGCAGCTGCCCAAGGCGATTATGGTCGGTATGGCGGTGACCTTTGTGTTGCTGGCGGCGGTACCGATGTCGGTCATTGCGCTCAGCGGATTGGATGGCATTTCTGACGTGGCGACCATTTCCTGGGGTCAGGCATTGGGGCAATGGGCGTTCTTCTCCGCCAACATCTTTGCCCTGTGCGCGATGCTGACCTCTTACTGGGGATTGGGCGGCAGCTTCCTGACCAATATTTTCGACCAGTTCAGACTGGGTAATGACGAACAGCCTCTGCGCCGTTTCGGCGTGTTGATGCTGGTGGTGTTGCCCCCCTTCGTACTGGCTTACAGCGGGCTGGTGTCATTCGTTAACGCACTGTATTTCGCCGGGGTATTCAGCGGGGTGATCCTGTCGATTATGCCGATGCTGATCCTGCGCGGGGCGCGAAAGCATGGCGACCAGACGCCACGCTGGCAGTGCAACTGGATCACTCACCCGTTGCTGCAGGTCAGCATCATATTGCTGTACCTGGGCAGTGCGGTGTATGCCATTGCGTCGTTGTTCGGCTATCTGCCCTCTGGATGGTGAATTGCCTTCCCTCAAGAAGTGATGTTGTTTCTCGATAATTGAGAACGGCGGCGTCGTGGCCGCCGGTTTTTTTACCCGCACATTTTCTCCGGCAGCGCCAACCAGGCCTGCACCGAAGGACGTTGCCACTGTTTTTGCGCATAGTGGCGAATGTTTTCCGGCACCGCATCACCGTGTATCACCAGCCGATTGAGCATCAGCGCCAGATCGGTATCGGCAATACACCATTCCCTGAACAAATTATCCTGGCCGTGGCTCAGCAGTTTTTCGACGGCGGCGATCAGCTTGTTGGCGTCAGCCTGTGCGGCGGCGGACAGCGGGGGAAACTTGCCCTGGTCGAAAACGGCCTCGGTCGAACGTTCGGCGCGCAGGCCCTGCAGATCGCTGCGTAGCCACGCCTGGACTTCCCGAGCCTTGGCGCGTTGTTTAACGTCGCGCGGATACACTGGGTGGGCCGGGTGGATCTCATCGAGATATTCATCAATGGCCGAGGACTCCGAGAGTTGAAACTCGCCGATCACCAGCGTAGGGACTCTACGTGTCAATGACAGCGCTGCATAGCTTGCCGCTTTGTTTTCCCCTTGTGACAGGTCGACCGGCTTAACCGTGAAGGGAATGCCTTTCTCCGTCAGGGTAATAAACGCCGACATGGCATAGGGGCTGAAAAAGTTGGCATCGGTATAGAGTTCGGCAATCGGCTGAGACATTGGGTTTTCCTCAAGGCAAAGGGATGCGAACTTTGATAATTGACGAGCAGTGGCTAAAAATCAATCTGTTAGCAGAAAGTTATTTCAGCGGTGAGCCGTGCTATGGGCGAGGGTTGCCGACGTTGTGATATATTTGTTGCCATTAAGTTGATTTTGGCAGCGCGAAGTAACATGAAGCAGCAGTGGATAGAGAGTTTGAAACTAGGGTGTGCCCGTTTGTGGCCGCACCCTTTGGCCGTAGGCAAAAAAGAGATATTTCTTTCCAGCGTTGGCGCCGGATTGGGGCTGATGATTTCCGGTTGGATCAGCCATTTTGTTCTGGGTGAGGTGAACCTGTGGTTTATCGCGCCGATGGGGGCATCCGCCGTGTTGTTGTTTGGCGTGCCGAACAGCCCGCTGGCGCAGCCATAGACGGCGACGAAGAGAACATCATCGGTATTGAGCTTTACGACGCTGAGCAGGATAAAACGGTTGTCCGTTTCGATTCCTACCTGTTTGAACTGGAGGCGCTGACCTTTCTGCGCTGGCTGGTCGTCACCAAACGGCTGGAGCTATCGTATTTTTTCGAGCGTCGATGTATAGATTTGTTAAGGTTAAATCACGAAAAGCGTCAACCTGATGTACCGGAATGTACCGCGTAATGCGCGAATTTTCCCGAAAATTGTCAAGTTGCCCCACAAATTCGCAATTCGATATGCAGTTTTATACAGGTCAACTACCGGAATCCCCCGCCTTATTCGTGAAAGTGTCAACCTCGTGTACAGAACGGATAAGGTTTTCTGTGAAAAACGAAACCGATCCGCGAAAGTGTCAATCAGCCGGAAAGCCGTATGATTGCTAGATTCAAGAAGTTTTTGCCGATTTACCGATGTATAGAAAACCCAACATCCATTCACGAATTTACGCAAAAGTGTCAACCAGCCTGATCCAAAATGATCCGGATTTTGCGCAAAAAGTGTCAATCCCACCTCACGATGTATAACGGCGAGCGGAAATTGCCAATTCTCACAACCGTGTAGCTGTTCCACTGGCGGCGTATCCCTACAGGAAGCGAATACGGCATGACGTGGCGTCAGGCAACGGGGTAATGGCGAGTGTGGGCCAACAACACAGAATCACAATTTTTATGTGGATAATTAATGCTCATATTTTTATGCTGGCGATTCATATTGCGTTTAAATTAAGGATAATCAGCATGCTAAATACCATTAATACCCCAAACAACACCCTTTTTACACCAATGAACTGACCCCGGATGTTCTGGCCTGCCAATATAAATCGCCTTTCAGCGCTGAGCAATTCGCTGAAATGGCTGATGAAGGTGACTCTATGGGGAACGATTTTTTGTGTTTAACGCGGGCTTGCTAAGGACGGCATATGACGACGGGATTTTTTCTGTATCACCTGGATAAAACCACCTGCGGGGGCCGGATTCTTTCCGGCTCACCTGACGACACCTACGAAATCGGTGGTATCGAGCGACAGCAGGTCAGAGAGGGCGATCCTGTGACCTGCGGGAAGCATGAAGGACGGTTTCGCGTGTGCGGCGGGATGGGCGATACTTACGAGGTGGGTGGCGTGCTGAAAGAGTGGGCGGGTTCTCTAGACAGTTACAGCTCATGTCCGTGCCGTGCGCGGTTCATCCCCTCCGTTGATACGCACACCTATGAACGAGATTGTAACGCCGGACGGGCAGCGGAACGCGCCCGTGCCACGGAGAAAAAAGCGCAGCAGTCCGGTGAGCCGGAGCAGCACGCTCAGGCGGCAAAGAAAAAGAAACGCGAAATTACGTTGACCATCGGGATGTTCTTCGACGGCACCGGCAACAATGCCATCAACAGCGGTGAGCGTCAAAAAGCCTGCACCGGCGAGCATTTTGGGATGGATAATGCTGATGCTCAGTCTGCTTTAATTCAGTGCACCCGGCTAAAACGCGGTTACAGCGGTACCGCCGCCGGGAGTCATCTCGGTTATTACACCAATGTGCACTGGCTTAATACGTTGTATAACCAAAAACTCACCGTGGGTACAGGGTACGGTCAGGGGGCTATTTATATCGAGGGGATCGGCACCGAAAATGGAGAAGGCGACAGCGGTTACGGGATGGCGACCGGCCGGGGTGACACCGGCGTGGTGAGAAAAACCGATAAGGCGGTCACGGCGCTGATTGCCGGTATCCAGGACTATTTAACCGAACACCCCGCCGCCCGTTCCTGCACCATAAAAGAATTGCAGTTTGATATTTTCGGTTTCAGTCGAGGTGCGGCTGCGGCGCGGCATTTTGCTAACCGGGTGTTCGAGCAGGACAGTTTCATTATTGCGGCCATTAAGGCCGGGCTGGGTGAGGTTGAATTCTCAGGTACTCCCGGCGGTAAAACCCGCTTTCTGGGAATATTTGATACCGTGGCCGCTATCGGTACCCCGGCTAACGGCCTCAACCCACACAGTGCCGATACCGGCAATGTAAATATCGTGCTTCGCCCAGGCGTGGCGGAGAAAGTTTTCCATATCACGGCACAGCACGAATGCCGGTTTAACTTTGCACTGAACAGCGTCAAACCGGCGTGGCCGGAACTGGCCTTACCCGGCGTGCACTCAGACATTGGCGGCGGCTACAATCCCGACGAGCACGAAGCCTATTTTCTGACCCGCCCTCAGTTTGAAACCGTGCCCCTGTCTACCGCCGACAGCCATACCCGGATTTATCAGCAGACCTGTGAGCAGCTCACGGTGATGGATACCTATCCGGCGATAGCCCCTGTGTTTCAGAGCGTAGAGATTGAGATTAACGCCTGGCATAACGACAGAATGCCCGCCGATCGCTATGGCACGCCGCAAAAGCGCAGCGGCGCAGCCCTGATTATCGACAGACCCACGCGTAATGACTGGTCAAAGGTGGTGCTACGGGTGATGCTTGATGCTGCACAGGATGCAGGGGGAGTATTCGATCCCATTGATGACAGTGTTCCAGATTTTGCAATACCAGCAGAGCTAAATAGCCTATGTGAAAAGGCCATTGTGATGGGCCGTGCCGCCCGTAGTGGTCAATCGGCCATTGGGTTTACCACCCCGGAAATACATGGGCTGGCGGAAAAATATCTCCATTGCTCAGCCAACTGGAACAGCGTGATAAGCGACGGTCGGGGCATGGTCACCGGCGGAGTTAAACCGGCGAAACTGGTCACCTTCACCAATCGTCCGGACGAACGCTGGCAACGGACGGTCTACGATATGGACGGGAATAAAACATGGAAATAATGCGTCTGGCCGGGCTGCTTTCGGTACTGACGTTGACGGCCTGCCAAGGAGCAGGCCAGCCTAACGTTGCCGCAGTCAAAAACGATGTTCCAACAGAGTGGAGATTTAATTTTTTTACGCCTAAAGCGCTTCCCGCATTGGTGACGTTCGCCATTGTTATTGATACCGATGAGTGGATTTCACGATTTATTACGCTGGACAGCACCCCCGACCTGGATAATGTTATCGGCGCGTGGAACGATAGCGATCGCGCACCCAGCGGACATTGGAACAGAATAAAATCTCCCCCCAAATATCTCTTTTTCTGCTGGGACTCCATCATTGATAAAAAGGTGTATGAAACCCGAGTAACCTTCTCTAACGCCGTTGTGGATAAAATGCGGCGGCCCAGCGGGAAAAATGATCCATACAATAATACCTACAACACCATGCAAATTGGTCTGGCCCCTGAAGGGAAGGTGGCCGTCTGGCTACGTGGAGTAGGAGTTGAACCTAATTACCGCGTGACGCCGTCAGTCATAACAACGCTCTCCGGGGATAAATTAGAACTTTGCAAAGGAGTAACTAAGCACCCCAATGGATATAAATACTATGGGGAAACTCCAGACTTCATCAAAGGGAAAAAATACCCCTACGGTAACTGGAATTAACTCAGATACGGGGAGTTAGTGTCCCTAGGAGTAATCCACACAGTGACGCAGCGGACGGTCTACGATATGGACGGAAATAAAATATGGGAATAATGCGTCTGGCCGGGCTGCTTTCCGTACTGACGTTGACGGCCTGCCAAGGGGCAGGCCAACCTAACGTTGCCGCAGTCAAAAACGATGTTCCAACAGAGTGGAGATTTAATTTTTTCACGCCTAAAGCGCTACCCTCGATGGTGACGTTCGCCGTTGTCATTGATACCGATGAGTGGATTTCACGATTTATTACGCTGGACAGCACCCCAGACCTGGATAATGTTATCGGCGCGTGGAACGATAGCGATCGCGCACCCAGCGGACATTGGAACAGAATAAAATCTCCCCCCAAATATCTTTTTTTCTGCTGGGACTCCATCATTGATAAAAAGGTGTATGAAACCCGAGTAACCTTCTCTAACGCCGTTGTGGATAAAATGCGGCGGCCCAGCGGGAAAAATGATCCATACAATAATACCTACAACACCATACAAATTGGGCTGGCTCCGGAAGGTAAGGTCGCCATCTGGTTACAGGGTATAGGATTTGAGCCTAATTACCGCGTGACACCGTCAGTCATAACGACGGTCTCAGGAGATAAATTAGAGCTTTGCAAAGGGGTAACCCGATTCTCTAATGGCTATGAATATGGAGAAGATACAAAGGATTTCATCAAGGGGAAAGTCTATCCATATGGTAATTGGTAGGCCCGCTTGCCCCGGAAATCGTCACCTTCACCAATCGCCCGGACGAACGCTGGCAACGGACGATCTACGATATGGACGGAAACAAAACATGGAAATAATTCGTCTGGCCGGGCTGTTTTCGGTACTGACGTTGACGGCCTGCCAAGGGGCAGGCCAATCTAATGTTGCCGCAGTCAAAAACGATGTTCCAACAGCGTGGAGATTTATTTTTTTCACCCCCAAGGCGCTACCCGCATTGGTGACGTTTGCTATTGTTCAGGATGTCGACGGTAAGGTTTATGAGTTTGATACTCTCGACAGCACGAAGGCGCTGTATGACGTTGTCGGTGAGTGGAGCGACAGTGCACGTGCACTCAACGGCTACTGGAATCACATCGAGCGTCCCCCCAAGCATATTATTTTTTGCTGGGATTCGGTGATAGATAAAAAGGTGTATGAGACCCGCCTGACCCTCCCTAACGCCGTCGTGGAAAAGATGCGTAGTCCCAGCGTGTACAAAACCGTGCAAGTTGGTCTGGCTCCCGAAGGGAAAGTGGCTGTCTGGTTAAGTGGAGTTGCCAGGGGGGAGCTTAGTTATCGTGTGACACCGTCGGTCATAAAAACGGTCTCCGGGGATAAATTAGAGCTTTGCAAAGGAGTAACTAAACACCCTAATGGATATAAATACTATGGGGAAACTCCAGACTTCATCAAAGGGAAAAAGTACCCCTATGGTAACTGGAATTAACCCAGATACGGGGAGTTAGCGTCCCTCTGAGTAATCCACACAGTGACGCAGCGGACGGTCTACGATATGGACGGGAATAAAACATGGAAATAATGCGTCTGGCCGGGCTGCTTTCCGTACTGACGTTGACGGCCTGCCAAGGGGCAGGCCAACCTAATGTTGCCGCAGTCAAAAACGATGTTCCAACAGAGTGGAGATTTAATTTTTTCACGCCTCAGGCGCTCCCCGCGCTGGTGACGTTCGCTGCTGTTCAAGATGCCGACGGGGCTATGTATCAGTTTAATACTCTTGATAGCACGAAGGCGTTGTACGGTGTTATCGGCGGGTGGGACGATAACTCACGGGCACTCAACGGCTATTGGAATCATGTTAAGCGCCCCCCGAAGCATATTATTTTTTGCTGGGATTCCGTGATTGATAAAAAGGTGTATGAAACGCACCTGACTCTCCCTAAGACCGTTGTGGAGAAAATGCTCAGCCCCAGTGGAAACAAAGACTATCAGGGCAATACCGTGTATTACAACGCCGTGCAAGTGGGTCTGGCTCCAGAGGGGAAGGTGGCTGTCTGGTTAAGCGGGGTTGTTCGGGGCGAGCCTAATTATCGCGTAACGCCGTCAAAGTTGACGACGTTATCCGGCGACAAATTAGATATTTGCAAAGGAGTAACTAAGAGTGATTTTTCTTATGGATATGACGCAGATATAAAGGATTTCATCAAGGGGAAAGTCTATCCATATGGTAATTGGTAGGCCCGCTTGCCCCGGAAATCGTCACCTTAACCAATCGGCCAGACGAACGCTGGCAACGGACGATCTACGATATGGACGGGAATAAAACATGGAAATAATGCGTCTGGCCGGACTGCTTTCGGTACTGACGTTGACGGCCTGCCAAGGGGCAGGCCAGCCTGACGCTGTCGCAGTCAAAAATAATGTTCCAACTGAGTGGGAATTTAATTTTTTCACGCCTAAGGCGCTGCCTGCACTGGTGACGTTCGCTGTTGTCCAAGATGCTGATGGGACGGTTTATCGATTTAATACGCTGAACCGAACCCCCGATCTGCCTAAAGTTATCGGTGAGTGGAATGACAAGGACCGAGCATCCGGAGGGCACTGGAATCGCGTTGAGCGCCCCCCCAAGCATATTCTTTTTTGCTGGGACTCGGTGATAGATAAAAAGGTGTATGAAACGCATCTCACCTTATCGGCCGCCGTTGTGGAAAAAATGCTCAGGCCCAGCGAAAACAAAGATTATCGGGGCAATACCGTGTATTACAACAACGTGCAAATTGGTTTGGCTCCAGAAGGGAAGGTGGCCGTCTGGCTACGTGGTATAGGGGCTGAACCTAATTATCGTGTAATACCGGCAATCCTGACAACGTTATCCGACGATAAACTAGATATTTGCAAAGGAGTAACTAAGAGTGATTTTTCTTATGGATATGACGCAGATATAAAGGATTTCATTAAGGGGAAAAAATACCCCTACGGTAACTGGTGACCCCTTGCTTAGGTGTCATGCAAAAAGGGTTCCTTGTGGGTAATGCTTGTCAGTTAAGCCTGACTGGCATTTTTTATCCAATCCCTGTGCGCTCCGTGCAGGAGGAATTGCCGTAAATATCCCGCATTTCTCTGCTGCCGCAATGAACGGCAATTGGAGGGGCCGAAGGCGCGGCCCCTCCACCCGCGCCCTCGCTTAACACCGTCTGTCCGCTACGCGGATACCCTCGCTGCACCTGCGTTGTCGGGCGGGTCGGCTACGACAAACCTCCCTGTTAGTCTCGCCTCAACCGGCCTTCCCTGGTCGGTTGCCCCTGACAACGCCGTCTTGC
>NZ_JBQZFO010000007.1:0-199731 GCF_052691715.1 Serratia sp. NA_112.1 | reverse complement strand
GCTCTCCCTCTGGAGAGGGTGACGGCCATTCAGGCAATATTAAATATATTGCACTTATCAACCCGGCATTGTAACGATGCCGGGTTTTTTTATATCAGGACATCGTTTCGACACGGCGCGGGGTGCGGAATCGATCGCCGAACGCTGCCAGTAGCAGCACCAACAGCGTGGGCAGCAGCCATATCAGCCCCTGATCCGCCAGCGGCAGCTGTTCAAACCAGGCCGGCAGCAGGCTGCTGAAGCTGGAGGCTTTTATGCCGTCGATCACGCCAAACAGCAGGCTGGTGGCGACCACCGGCATGAAAACGCCTTCGGCGCTGCGCCAGCGGCTTTGGCTGAAGCTGAGAAGAACCAGCGCGATGCAGGGAGGGTAAATCGCGGTCAGCACCGGGATCGACAGGCGAATCAAATTCGCCAGTCCGAGGTTGGAGACCAGCATAGCGAATACGGCCAGAATCACCACCAGCGTACGGTAAGACAGTGGCACATGGCGGGAGAAGAAATCCGCACAGGCGCAGGTCATGCCTACTGCGGTGACCAGACAGGCGATAAACATCAACAGGGCCATAAACAGGCTGCCCAGATCGCCAAAGGTGTACTGCACGTAAGCGCGCAGGATCGCCGCGCCATCCTGTTCTCTGGAAACCAGGCTGCCGCTGCCCGCGCCCAGTTTGAACATGCAGATATAAACCAGCGTCAGTCCGATGCCAGCAATCAGACTGGCCCACAGGGTATAGCGCATCAGCAGCCCCCGATCGTAGACACCACGCGAACGTGCGGCGGTAACAATAATCGAACCGAACATCAGTGCCGACAGCGTGTCCATGGTCAGATAGCCCTGAACGAAGCCAGTGGAAAACGCGGCGTCCTGGTACCGGCCAATGGCCGGGATCGGTGCACCGGCCGGCCACATCAGCGCGGCGATGCCCAATGCGGCCAGCGCGATGATTTTCAGTGGTGCCAGAATATGGCCGACGTTATCGAGCAGGCGTCCGGGATACAGCGAGATAATCATAGCCAGAGCGAAGAACAACAGGCTGTAGATTAACTGCGGCAGGGCGCCGTCACCGGTAAAAGGGGCGATGCCCAACGTGAAAGAGACGTTTGCGGTGCGAGGCGTGGCGAACAGCGGCCCGAGAGCTAGATAGCAGAGAGTCGCCAGTAGCAGGCCAGCCCGGTGGCCGATCGGGCCGGTCAACAGGCTGATGCTGCCGCCGACACGCGCCAGAGCAATCACGGCGATCACCGGGAGGGCGACGGCGGTGATCATAAAGCCCAGCGCGGCCAGCCACAGGTGTTCGCCGGACTGCAGGCCCACCATCGGCGGGAAAATGATATTGCCGGCCCCCACAAATAAGGCGAAGGTCATAAAACCTAGGGCGATAATGTCTTTCGGGGATAAATTCTTGGTCATAACGGTATGGTACTGCCTGTATGCATGAAATAAACGACCTGGCTGCGGATGGAGAACTGCAGAGGGCAGGCGTGCGGGGCTGAGGGCGCCCGCAAAACTATCGCCGGGCAGGATATAATAATTCGGCGATAAAAACTTGATTAATACAGTGCTGCTTATTCTGGTGTGGATCGGCCGCACATGATGAATCATGGCGGCCGGCCCGGCACTTCGCATGCGCCGCCATGTCTATCGACAGCGGGGTTTCGATATGCGGCTGAAAAGAATCAGGCGCGAAAGAGACGCGACCGTCTTCAACCGGTTTACGGGTGAAAAAGATCAGCAGATCGCCGGGCCGACGCACATACCCCACATCTATCTGTGCATCTCCTCGGCGCAGCCCAACCTGGGGCTGATGTTTCAATCTTATTCCCTGAAACGGTATTTGAGAACGTCGCTTACCCGCTGAAGTTGCATGTACTTGGGCGATCAGTGGGAAGATTTGTTTTACACGGTAGCAGAGGACTTTGTGGTTCGGGCCTATGGCACAGAAGTCTGTGGCCAAGAGATGTGTACCCTGTCTCTGCCCGCGGTGATAACGCAGGGCGCAGAGATCGCCCTGCGGACAATGAGATGCACTTAGCCGTGCAGTTGCGCGACCCGGCGGCAATTACCGGCTCAGGTTTAAAGTTAAACCGCTCTGCAGCAGCCAGTGAAACAATTCACTGTTACGGGGGAAGTTTAGTTTCTGCATTGCTGAGCGTTTATGTGAGTGCACGGTTTTCACTTTCAGTTGCAGAATACACGCCGCCTGAGACTGGCTCATTCCTTGCCGCAAATAATACAAAACCTGGCGTTCCCGTTCGCTCAGGCTTTGGCGATGGCAGGCTGGGCAATACTGCGCCCTTTTTTGTGGTAGAGCAGTTTAACTGCATGGCCAGTTTTACCATCCCCAGTATGTCATCGATGTTTTGGTTACGGTAGAGCGTACTACTAGGCGGAGTAAACTGCCTTTCAGCTTTATCACGTATCACAAAATAGAGCGGTTGAGGCGCGTCAGCAGGAAGGCGCCGGCAGATGTCAGTTTTTTTACCCTGATACAGCGCCTGAAAAATGATGTTTGGCTTCTTGCTGGAGTAACCGCTAAAAAAATCAACCTGAGTGCGTATATCGGTAAAGTACTCAATCAGTGCGTGCAGACCTGTTAAGAAGTAACTATTGTGCTCGTTTAATGAGATGAATACCTTGTTCTTCATGGTCAAATTCCATTTAGTGTTGTGCCTATTTCAGCAACTACCGAGAAGATCGTGTGGGGGTGTTATAAATACAATGCGTTAACTATGGAGATGAATTTTATGCATAATATATTATACAAATGCTATTAATTTACCAAGCTAACTCAATTAATTTCAATGTATTAGGATTTAATTTTGAGGGTTTAATTTTTTCTGGCTAGTTGTTAGGGGGAGAGATAAATTATGGCAGCAGCTCAGTGGTGGGTGTAATATACAGTATTAGGCCTGCTTTATGCAGACTAGGAACGGATTGCTAAATCCCCGAATCAATAAGGCGTTATGGAATAAAGGAACTAATTCAGTATAAATGTCAACGAGTTCAACCTCCGGCATGACATACTTTTTCCAGAGGTAGTCCGGTGTGCTGTCGGCGGGGTGGACTTGTACATGAGTGAATTGAACATTGTTACCCCCTTTTATTTCTGATGGCATGATGGTGAAGGAGGTATTGCGATCCAGCAGATAGCGGGTATTATTTTCTTTGATCGAGCCGATGATGTAAAAAATGCCGGATTTTGAGGAGGAAAATATGATGGTGACACTTACCTTAAGCACAATGTTACTTTTTGCTTTCACCTGTAGTGACACTTGCTGAGTATCGCAGCGGAAAGATTTTCTACTCTGATAATGAACGTTGAAGTACCAAAGGCACACCAGTATGATGGTAAGGAGTAACGCTGCGCCAATTATTTTTTTCATTTTATTTTACTCAAGGATTTTAAATACTTTGCAATGCTGATAATCGCCTTCCGTCTGGTCTTTTTGACAGGCAGCCAGAAAAGCTATCTTAAATAGTTCGTTATCGGGGTGCTCTTCAGTATAAAAAATGTCTTGCCTGACCAGTTCGCAATCCAGTTTTTCTGACTCCAGTATCTTTTTTGCTCTGAGCTCTGAGTCAGGGACGGGGTTTTTTTTGATGGAATAAATATCACATTGTTTATAGTAGCCAATCAACTTAAACGGAGTTGCCGATGGCCAGAGAAGCAAAGTCTGGCCGACGATACCCAAGAGAGCTATCAGAGCCAGGATTGGTATCACCATGGTTTTTGTTATCAATTTTTCTGGCATCACCAGTGGGAGAGGGCAAACGGTTTCTTTCTGTTTAAACGCCACCACTTTCTCAGGTTTCGTCGCCACTGGTTCCGCTTTTTTTATCTTGGCATCAGCTTCCTGTTTTGGAACGGGATGAATATTTGCCTCCATTCTATACCCTACTCTAGGTTGGGTTATAATGATCGGCCTCTCTATTCCCAGGCTAACAAAAGATTTCCTCAAGTCACTGATGCAGTTGTTTAAGCTGGCGTTGGAAGGGGGGAAACCATAATCCTCCCACGCATTTTTCAGTAACGAGTCACGGGATAAGTTATCCCCACTGTTTTTGATAAATTCATTAAGCACGCGGCAAGAGGGGTTTGAGAGCTCAATCGCCGTTTGATTATTATTATTTAACGCGAGTGTTCGATGCTCTGGATCGAAGACAACGATTAAGTTTATGGTGTATTTCATTTGGTAATCAAAGCCCTGACTGCTGTTTGTAAGATAATTTTTCTTATCGGAATAATATTTATTTTTAATTTTAGGAGGAATCTAAGTTAAGTGTGCATAGCGAGTCAAGTGTGAATTAAAAATTAATTTTTAACTGATGTTTTCTTTGGTTTTTAGTTAGTTATAAATGTTGTTCTTCTGCTATTATTTTGCTTAAGTTGGCTTTTAAATTTATAAAAATTCATTTTTTAGAATTAATAGCTAATATTTTGCCTTTGTTTGGATTAATTTGCTGTTGATAGGGTTTGGTCATAGTATTTAGCGGGTCGCCGACAGAGGTGCATCAGCCGCCAGGTGATGCCCTCAAGGTATAAGGTAATGCGATATTCAAGAGCGGCGGCAACAATAGTATAGGAAAACTTCTCAAGGAATTTATGCAATGAAAATGAAACTTCGCACACTCGCTCTGACCACGCTGACAACTGCAATGTTATCAGGTTACGCCTTCGCTGACGTTCCTCCAGGTTCTCAGGGGAACGGTGAAATCATGTTTAAAGGCTCTGTTATCAAAGCGCCTTGCGGCTTGGCTCCTGGCCAGGATGGCGACAACCAGAACATCAATCTGGGGCAAATTGCCGATGCACAGTTGAAGACTGTGGGTTACAGCGCACCGAAAGAGTTCAAAATCAAATTGATTGGCTGCAGCTTTGATCCTGCGGCTACGGCAGAAACCAAGGTTAACGTGCGCTTTGACGGTATGTCTGTTGGTGCTGCCAACGGCTTCCTGGGCGTAAGTGGTGATGCCAAAGGTGTGGCTATCCGCCTGCTGGATGCGGCTAACAAGCACGTTAAAATTGGCGCGACCTCAGACAACTACAGCCTGCGCACTGGGGATAATATCCTGCAATTCTCTGCTCAGGTTGTGGCGTTGGATGGAGAAGATATTAAGGCCGGTACCTACGACGCGCTGACTAACTTCTCACTGACTTATCTCTAAGCCTTAATATCTTAGAGTAACATCCCAGTGCCAAATTACCGCAGAGAAAGGTAATTTGGTGCTGTCTCTTATTTAGAAAGGGTAATCACTGACAGGCCTTTTTCCACGTTGTTGCCTTAATGGGTTAATATATTTATGGATGATAAAAAGAAATACTCATTTATTTCTACCGTTATTCTTTGCCTCATCGCGATTGATTCGGCTAAAGCCGATGGTGATAACATTGAGTTTGAAACCAGAGCGCTTGAATTGCGTGATAATAATAATATTAATTTGAGTAATTTCTCTCGCCCTGATTATATCCCTGAGGGAGTCTATCCCCTATCATTAAAAATCGATGACCGGGTTATCAGCAGTGATAACTTTAGCGTTATCACTCTGGAGGGTAAGAGTCAGATCTGTTTTACTCCCCAAACCATAGAACAATTCGGCTTTAAAGAAACACCATTGGCAGAGCTGATAAAACGTGGCGCGCCCGGCAAACCTGATTGCCTGTTGATTGCCGGTTATAAAGGGATAACGGCCCGTATCGATCGCGGCAAGAGTGATCTATTGGTCAGCATTCCCCAAGCGTTGCTCAAGTACAGCGATCCGGACTGGACGCCACCGGCACAGTGGGACGATGGTATTTCCGGCGTATTGTTTGACTACACATTGAATGGCAATAAGTATCAGGGTCGTAATACCAGCAATAGTGCATTTTCCAGTTACGGTACCCTTGGCGCGAACTATCAAGGCTGGCGCTTGAGAAGCAACTACCAGACGTCGTTGTATAGTAGTGGTTATGGCAGTAACCAACATCAGTTTAAGACGACGACGGTTTATGTCGCTCGTGCGCTTAAAGAAGCAGGGGCGAATCTGACGATCGGTAAAAGCTACTTCCAATCCGACGTTTTTGATTCGATCAATTACAGTGGCGTGGCGATCGGTAGCGATGACCGTATGTTACCTCCTGCGCTACGTGGTTATGCCCCGCAATTGACTGGGGTAGCTAACAGCAATGCCCGAGTTACCGTGACTCGCGGTGACAGCATTATCTATGAAAAGATGGTTCCACCCGGTGAGTTCGTTATCCAGGATCTCACTGATGCCACTTCTGGCCAGTTGAAAATGACCATCCGTGAGGAAAACGGTGAAGAGCGGGTTTCTACCATAGCAACCTCGAATGTGCCTTTCCTTACCCGCTCTGGTCATATTCGCTACAAGGGGATGGTGGGGCAAATGAACCAGACCAACGGCTCAATCAAACCGTTATTAGCTACCGGAGAAGCTTCCGTTGGTGTTTTTTCCGGCGGTTCAGTGTTTGGTGGCGTATTGCTAACCGATGAGAATTATTATGCCCTGAATGGTGGGGTAGGTTATGACATGAATACCTTGGGGGCGATCTCCGTTGATATGACGCACGCCAGTTCTCAACTGGCTCATCAAACCCTGAAGGGCGAGAGCTACCGTTTTAATTACTCCAAAGTGTTCGACAGTATTGACAGCCAGATCACTTTTGCTGGCTACCGTTTCTCAGAGAAAAACTATCTCTCGTTAGATAACTTTGTGGCGATGAAGGTATCACCTGATTTTACCTCCACCAACAAGGAAAGTTATAACCTGGTTGCCAGCAAGAACTTCCGGGATTTAGGGATATCGGTTAACGCCATCTATAACCGTCAAACCTATTGGCAGGACGTCTCTGACAGCAACAGCTATGGCCTGAGCGTCGCCAAATCTTTTGATATTGGTAGCCTGAAAAACGTCAATGCCTACGTTTCGCTTAACCGTACTGAGTATAAAACCAGCTTTGCCTCGCAAGAACAGAAGAATAACAACGCCATCTATTTCAGCTTGAGCATACCGTTAAATTCGCAATCCTATCTCAGTACCGCGATGCGGGTCAGCAATGGCCACGCTTCGCCGAGTGCCACTTACACCAATAATTCAGACCCTGACAATATCTGGTCAATCGGCAGTAACTCTTCGGGATCTCTGAGCAATAGCAACCTGAATGGCAATATGGTTATGAACCGAGATGCGTATTCCGCGACGCTAAACACCTCCATGGGCAGCCAAGACTACTATTTGGGGGGCAGTATCAAATCGGGTATTACCGTTACCGAGCACGGCTTTGCCGTACACCGTGATGGTTATGCTGGCAATACCCGCCTGATGGTGGATACCGGTGGAATTGAGGGGATTTATGTCGGTGGCCGGGGGAATAACAACGCGATGCCAACCAATGCCAACGGCATCGCGGTGATCAACAACGTGCCTGACTATTACCGCACCAACTACACCATCGATACCAACCAGTTGCCCGATGATGTCGAGAGCACTAACCCGAACATCCAGATGGTATTGACCGAAGGGGCGATCGGATATCGTAAGTTAAACGTCTATCGCGGTATCAAGGCATTGATTAAATTGACTGACTCGCAAGGTCGGGCCATTCCTTTCGGTACCACGGTAGAAGAAAACCGGGAGCGACGTCAGGTTGGTGTGGTCGGCGAAAATGGTGAAACCTATATTTCCGGCATTGGTGCGCAGGCTCATCTAACTGTGCTGAATAAAGACGGCCAGCGCTGCTTGTTTACTCTTCCTACCCAGGGGCTCTCTTTATCTTCTGCCTTGCCTATCACTTGCCGTATTGATTCACCCTCTCAAGGAACTTCACAATGATGCATAAATCACTTTCTGCTGGATTGGTCAGCGCGTTGCTGTTTCTGTTTGCCGGCTCGGCACAGGCAGCAATTTCTATTGACCGGACCCGAGTTATTCTATTAGGAGATGAGAAGTCATCTCCGGTAAATGTCATCAACCACAGCAAAACATTACCCTATCTGGCACAGACCTGGCTGGAGAATGAAACGGGTGAGAAAATTAGCTCGCCATTAACCGCGCTGCCGCCGCTGCAGCGGGTAGAAAAAGACAGCACCGTGCAGATACGCGTAACGCCTCTGGCTGATGCCGCACGTCTGCCACAGGATCGGGAATCGCTGTTTTTCTTTGTTTTACAGGAAATCCCCCCCAAGTCGGATAAGGCTAATGCGATCCAGCTAGCGTTGCGCATCAAGGTGAAAGTCTTTTACCGCCCAGCTTCCCTGAAGCCCTTGGCCGAGAAAGTCTGGCAGGACGAAATCCGTCTTGAGCCAGGCCGCCAAGGTTTGAAGCTGGTAAATCCCACGCCGTTTTTTGTCATTCTGCCGGATGTGATGGCGGGGAAACGTACGTTGTTGGCAGAGGATGAGGCTATTACTCTCAGGCCGAGAAGTGAAGTCACGCTGGCTAGCATCAAGCCGCAAACACAGAAAGTCACGCTCAAATATATCAATGATTATGGTGCTTACCAGCCCCTGAATTACAGCTGCACGGTGACAACCTGTGTGCGGGATAAATCATGATGCAAAACGGTATATTTTCTCTCTTACAGGGCAAGGTTAAATATCTGCTGGCGGCCGCCTTGTTGGCGTTAGGCTCTCTGTTCAATACGGCGTTGGCGGAAGAGGATCTGATGGCTTGCAAATGGGATAACCTCACCGGCAATTTTATCCGTCCGGAGATAGGCTTCCGTAATGTTATTGATCCCTTTATCGAAGAGAAAAGCGAAAAATACGATTGTGATCAGAACGGGAACAACTGTCGTTACCGCAATTATTGGAACATTCCCAACCGCACTTATACGATAACGGCTACTGCTGCCGTAACCTGCATTAATGTTGGGAATAAATCTGGACCCGTAAAATTTTCTTTTGAGAAAGCGGATTTTGCTAAATCCGATTATTATAAAAATGTGACGATGCGTATTTCGGGGGCCGGTTCGCTGTATTTATCCAGTATGGAGAATATGGCCGGTGGTACGACTAGAAATTGGACAGATGGCTCTTTGGCGCCCTGCATGAGTAACTGCAATAGCGTGACTAATGGTTCACCACGGTATTCCAAGACGCTGCAATTCACCTTTACCGTTCAACCGATCAAGAGCAGAGTTGATGATTCAAAGAAGCCTGGCTTTGATCGTCCCAATTTCTTGGGAGATATCTGGGTGCATTCCGCCAGTAATGATCCAAGCAGCAGCTATGTGAGTTCTGGCACCAGTATTCCGAGTATCTGTGGGCTTGAGGATTCGAGTTTGGGTGGTTGCAGGGCGTCCGGCGGCAGTGGCAGCTCCGGCCCGCTTAAACCGCCGATCCCGCCGTGTACCTTAACCATTACCACCCCGGGCGTCGTCGAATTTCAGCCGATCTCGTCTGACGATTTAAGCCGTAATAGGGTAAGGATGGAAGACTTTACGTTGACCGCGACCAAAGGGCCGGTTCAGTCGCAGACCTGTGTTGGCAGCACGTATAATCTACCCGGCACTATCAAGACCGAGGGGGGGTATTCTATCAGCAGTACCTTCTGGGGCATTAATCACTCCAGCGGTTCGCCACAGGGAATTGGTTTGAAACTCTTTGATCTGGGTAAAGGTAGTTATCTACAGTTCAATCATACCTACCCGTCATTTATCGCCAATATTTACAGTATGAGTGAAACCAAAAGGATCCGCGCCGAGATTGCGGCTACCACCAACGATCTGAAAAGAATCAAGGATGGAGAATATAGTCAGGTATTGATTTTTGAAGTCAAGATGCCTTGATTGCGAACGGGGGCCTTCTGGTTCCTCGTTATTTGGAGTGAATGATGAAAAAACTGATTTATTTATTATTGCTCTCTGCGTCGTTGGCGAATATGGCGCAGGCTGAATTGGTAGCCAGCAGCAGGACGATATTCAAAGGCCGTATCACTATTGCCACCTGCAATATTGTTGTGGGTGATGACAATCAGACGGTTTACCTGGGGGAGATATCTACCGCAGAGCTGGATACCAAAGGGCAATCTACCCCGGTCCCGTTCACGATCCGACTGTATGGTTGCAATACCGCAGACAAGATCGTCAAAACCCTGTTTGATAAAACCGGTAAAGGGGCGATTGGGTCAGTGATCCCGGTTGATGGCGTTAGCGGTGTGGGGCTAAGCCTGCTCGACGGTGCTGGTAATCGGCTGAATTTTGGCAAAACTTCTGGCGGGCAGAAGATCCAGGGTGGAGATAACGTGCTGCTTTATTCTGCCTATATGGTAAAAACCGGTACGGTTCAACCAGGGAGTTTTTCGCGTTTGCTGCATTACACACTGTCTTATGAATAGACGGTGAGCTAACGTAAAGGGGCGCACAGATTGTGTAATGCCGGTCAGTTAAGCCTGACTGGCATTTTTTTATCCAATCTCTGTTCGCTCCGTGCAGGAAGAATTGCCGTAAAAACCCTGCATTTCTCTGCTACTGCAATGAACGGCAATGAGATGGGCCGAAGGCCCAGCCCCTCCACCCGCGCCTTCACTTAACCCCCCTCTGTCCTGCGGGAATGACTCGGCCCGTCCTGGCCGGTTACCCCTGACAACGCCGTCTTGCTCAGCAGCCGGTGATGCGCGTCCAAGGTCAACACCCGAATCTGCCGCCACCGGGCAACGTGTCCCCTCAGTTTGATATTGCGTTATGGAAGACAGTGAAAATAGTGAGATGAGCAGGGTGTCGGGTGCCCTTGAAGACGCCGAACGCAGGAGGACAGGCAGGGACGCCTGTCGTAGCTGGCCGTGATGCGCTGTGCCGGAGGGAGGACAAATCTGCCTGGAGCAGATTTGAACGCTGCTTGCAGCAGCCCCGAAGGGGCGAGGCCCAGGGATGGGCTGAGTAACGTTGGCGCAGCCAACCGGTTGATAGGGCAAAGGCGCGGGTTGCAAGGGACCGCGGCCACGGCCCCTTGCTCGGTCGAGGCGCGTGAGCTTAATGGTACATCTCATCTTCCTCGACCGAAAACTTCACGAACGCCTGCAGAAAAACGCTAACTGACAAGCATTACGCACAGATTGTGCCCTTATTGTTATGGTTATAGCTGAGTCAGTTTTTTCACTTCCAGACTCACCGCAGGTATTGTGGAAAGACATCGCCATATGCTCTTTCAGCGTTTGCTCTGGGGGGACGATAAACACGGAAGCATCTGGATAGTCCTGCGCTTCATGTCAATCATATTGGATGCAACCCGGCTCGGAACGGCTTGGTACGATCATGGTGTGTTGTCTGCCGCAGCACGGTGTTCTGGCATGGTTTTGCTTTGGATGACTACTTTGATTTCACTCATTTTGGTTACTTGTAAATAACATTAACCATAAAAAGAAAGAGAGTTAAGCCCATTGGCATTTGCTTCACCCAACAAACTCAGGGTCTATTAGGGTTGAGTTGGCGTTAGCGGTAAGTCATTTGTGCATTCGCATTCAATTCTGCTTGGCAGGATTGAGGGTAAAAATGTGCGCTAGATCATCTTATTCTCGCAAAGTACTGCACAGTTGTCAGGCGAACTGCGGCACCTGTTCCTTTTGGCAAAACTTTGGTTTATGCTCGGCTGAAGCGTTTCAGTTTTGGCTGTTTTCAACAGAAACGTCGGAGTGAGGCTGGCGAAACAGCGCTGGGCCGAAGGAATAATGTGATGCGACGATTCACAGCGGGTGGTGCGCTAACGTACTCTATGCGGGTTATTCAGATACCCCAGTCAGCGCCCTCTCGATCACGGTGAACACGCCCGGTGGGAGAAGGCCCTTTTTCAGGAGCAGCATGACAATCCGCATAGCGATAAACGGCTTTGGCCGCATTGGCCGCAGCGTTTTACGCGCACTGTATGAATCGGGACGACGAGCGGAAATTTCCGTGGTGGCGATCAACGAATTGGCGAACGCCGAGGGGATGGCCCACCTGTTGAAATACGACTCCAGCCATGGCCGCTTTGCCTGGGATGTTCGCCAGGAATGCGACATGCTGACCGTCGGGGACGACACCATTCGTTTGCTGCATCAGCCGGCGGTGGAACAACTTCCCTGGGGCGAACTGGGCGTCGATGTGGTGCTCGATTGCAGCGGCGTGTACGGGAGTCGGGCTGATGGCGAAGCCCATCTGGCGGCAGGGGCGAAAAAAGTGTTGTTCGCTCATCCTGGCGGTAACGATCTCGATGCTACCATTGTATTTGGGGTCAACCATCAGACGCTGCTGGCGGAACACCGTATCGTTTCCAATGCGTCATGCACCACCAACTGCATTATTCCGGTGATCAAGCTGCTGGACGATGCCTACAGCATCGAATCGGGCACCCTGACCACCATTCACTCTTCGATGAACGATCAGCCGGTGATAGATGCCTATCATCAGGATTTGCGGCGTACCCGTGCGGCGAGCCAGTCGATTATTCCGGTCGACACCAAGCTGGCCGCTGGCATTACCCGTATTTTTCCGCAGTTTTGCGATCGCTTCGAAGCGATTTCGGTACGCGTGCCAACCATCAACGTGACGGCCATCGATCTCAGCGTCAGCGTCAGTTCGGCGGTGAAAGTGACAGAGGTCAACCAGTTGCTGCAATTGGCCGCACGGGGATCATTTCGTGGTATAGTTGACTATACAGAATTACCATTAGTCTCGATCGATTTTAACCATGACCCGCATAGCGCTATCGTCGACGGTACGCAGACTCGGGTCAGCGGTCAGCACCTAATCAAGACCTTGGTCTGGTGTGATAATGAATGGGGCTTTGCCAACCGGATGTTGGATACAACACGGGCAATGGCCGCAAGCGGTTTCTAGTACGGTAGCATTGGCATGACCGATGCGCCGCCCAGGCAACTTTATAGTTTCTAGAGAATCAACCAAGAGGGTTCACCATGTCTGTAATTAACATGTCCGATCTGGATCTGGCCGGTAAACGCGTTCTGATCCGCTCCGATCTGAACGTTCCAGTGAAAGACGGTAAAGTGACTTCCGATGCACGTATCCGTGCCTCCCTGCCGACTATTGAAGCTGCGCTGAAACAAGGCGCCCGCGTAATGGTAACGTCCCACCTGGGTCGTCCTACCGAAGGCGAGTACAACGAAGAATTCTCCCTGCTGCCTGTGGTCAACTATCTGAAAGAACACCTGAAAAGCCCGGTTCGTCTGGCTAAAGACTACCTGGACGGTGTTGAGGTTGCAGAAGGTGAACTGGTGGTGCTGGAAAACGTCCGTTTCAACAAGGGCGAGAAAAAAGACGACGAAACCCTGTCCAAGAAATATGCTGCACTGTGCGACGTTTATGTGATGGACGCCTTCGGTACTGCGCACCGTGCGCAGGCTTCCACCCACGGCGTGGGCAAGTTTGCACCTGTCGCCTGTGCGGGCCCACTGCTGTCTGCAGAACTGGAAGCCCTGGGTAAAGCGCTGAAAAGCCCGGCTCGCCCAATGGTTGCCGTGGTTGGCGGTTCTAAAGTTTCGACCAAATTCGATGTGCTGAACTCGCTGGTGAAAATCGCTGATACGGTGATCGTGGGCGGCGGCATCGCCAACACCTTCGTGGCAATCGAGAATAACGTTGGTAAATCTCTGTACGAACCTGACTTCGTCGATGCAGCGAAAAAACTGCGTGACGAGTTTAAAATTCCGGTTCCTACCGATTCTCGCGTAGGTACGGAGTTCTCTGAAACTGCACCTGCTACCTTGAAAAAAGTCAGTGAAGTCAACGATGATGAAGAGATCATGGACTTCGGTGACGAAACCGCGCTGGCTATGGCCAAGTTGCTCAAAGAAGCCAAAACCATTCTGTGGAATGGCCCGGTTGGCGTATTCGAATTCCCTAACTTCCGCAAAGGGACTGAAATTGTCGCACGCGCTATCGCGGACAGTGAGGCATTCTCAATCGCGGGTGGTGGTGATACGCTGGCGGCTATCGATCTGTTCGGTATTGAAGATAAAATCTCTTATATCTCTACCGGCGGCGGTGCTTTCCTTGAATTTGTGGAAGGTAAAGCGTTACCGGCAGTAGTGATGCTGGAAGAGCGCGCGAAGCAGTAATTCAGACAGCGGGAGGCGAAAGCCGCCCGTTTATTTTATACCGCGCGGCATAGGCGGCGCGGCATGAAAAATCGATTTACATCCATCTACGGCCGACGAAACAGGACAAAGTAACATGTCTAAAATTTTTGATTTCGTAAAACCGGGTGTCATCACTGGTGATGACGTTCAGAAAGTATTCGCAGTAGCTAAAGAGAACAACTTTGCTCTGCCAGCAGTTAACTGTGTAGGTACCGACTCTATCAACGCCGTGCTGGAAACAGCCGCGAAGGTACGCGCTCCGGTTATCGTTCAGTTCTCCAACGGCGGTGCCGCGTTTATCGCCGGCAAAGGCGTGAAGACTGACGTTCCACAGGGTGCAGCAATTCTGGGCGCGATTTCTGGTGCACACCATGTTCATCAGATGGCTGAGCATTACGGCGTGCCGGTTATTCTGCACACCGACCACTGCGCGAAGAAACTGCTGCCATGGCTGGATGGCCTGTTGGACGCTGGCGAGAAGCATTTCGCCGCTACTGGCAAACCATTGTTCTCTTCCCACATGATCGACCTGTCTGAAGAGTCCCTGGAAGAAAACATCGAAATTTGCAGTAAATACCTGACTCGCATGGCGAAAATCGGTATGACCCTGGAAATCGAACTGGGCTGCACCGGCGGTGAAGAAGATGGCGTGGACAACAGCCATATGGACGCATCCTCCCTGTACACTCAGCCAGAAGACGTGGCTTACGCATACGAAAAACTCAATGCGATCAGCCCACGCTTCACTATCGCGGCGTCCTTCGGTAACGTGCACGGCGTTTACAAGCCAGGCAACGTGAAACTGACTCCGACCATTCTGCGCGATTCTCAGGACTATGTTTCCAAGAAATATAACCTGCCGCACAACAGCCTGAACTTCGTGTTCCACGGCGGTTCCGGTTCAAGCGATGCAGAGATCAAAGAGTCCGTAGGTTACGGCGTGATCAAAATGAACATCGATACCGATACCCAATGGGCAACCTGGGACGGCATCCTGCAGTACTACAAAAAGAACGAAGGCTATCTGCAAGGCCAACTGGGTAACCCAGAAGGTGCTGACAAGCCGAACAAGAAATACTACGACCCACGCGTATGGCTGCGTTCAGCCCAGACTTCGATGATTACTCGTCTGGAACAGGCTTTCAAAGATCTGAACGCAGTAGACGTTCTGTAATCTCGGTTAGCTGTTAGCCCTACATAAAGGCTCCCTTCAGGGAGCCTTTTCTATTTCTAGCTCAGCAGGCTGGCCCCGACGTTAATCGACAGCCCCAAAATCACCAGGTTGAAGACAAAGGAAATCACCGATTGCAGCAGGGCGACCTTACGCACCTCGGCCGCGCCGACCGCCACGTCGGCGGTTTGCGAAGCGACGGCAATGGTGAACGAGAAATAGGCGAAGTCCCAATAGGTCGGTTCTTTGAGGTCACCGGGAAACAGCAGCGGCAGCGGATCTTGCTGCGCGCCCTGACGGTAAAATTGATGGGCATAGTGCATGGTGAATGCGGTGGGCAGCAGCAGCCAGGACACCACCAGCGTGGCACCGGTCAGCGCCAGATGCAGTGTTTTCAGCGAGTCGCTGACCTGTCTGGTGGTACTCAGCTCAAACAGAATAGACAGAATACTCACCATGCAACCTATGCTGACCAGCGCCAGCACTTTACTGGCGCTTTCATCCTGCGTGCGCGCTAGCTGGCGGATATGCTTCCTGCGTGCGCGCTAGCTGGCGGATATGCTTCGGCGTGCTGACCAGCATCAACCGCCAGAGAAACAGCAGATAGCACCAGGCCAGCAGGTTCCAGCCGAGCATCAGGCGTTGCAATTGACCGAGCCTGTCCGGTAGCAGCAGGTAGCACAAGATGCCCGCTGCGACGGAAAGCAGCAGTCTGGGGCGAACCTGCCAATAGTGTTGAATCGACGACGGCATGTGCATGACGGGCGAAGTTCCTTATCGTTCCAAAGGCGATAGCGCTCTATTCAGCATAGAGGAAGTTCGGCGATTTTTACCGCTTACGGTTGGCATGCTGTGGGAATGTTAGTTAACCTAGTGCGGTGGTTTCCGACTGACGCCAGATGTCAGTTTTTTTGCGAGTTTATCCCCTTAGGGAAAAGTTAGGACGACACGAATGAAAGATCTGAATGTAGTAGACGGCATTAATGGTGCCGGTAACTGGCTGGTGCAGAACCAGGATTTATTGATTCAGTATGCGGTGAACATCGTCGCGGCGATTGTTATTTTCATCATTGGTTCGATCATTGCACGGGTAGTGAGCAATGCGGTAAACCGCGTGATGAAGTTACGCGGCATCGATGCCACGGTAGCCGATTTCCTGGCGGCCATGGCGCGTTACAGTATTTTGGCCTTCACCTTTATCGCGGTGCTGGGGCGCGTTGGCGTACAGACCACCTCGGTGATCGCCGTGCTGGGTGCTGCCGGTTTGGCCGTCGGCCTGGCGTTGCAGGGTTCGCTGTCCAACTTCGCTGCAGGCGTGCTGCTGGTGGCCTTCCGTCCACTGCGTGCCGGTGAGTATGTCGATCTGGGCGGCGTAGCCGGTACCGTCGACCAGGTGCAGATTTTCTCCACCACGCTGCGCACCGCAGACAACAAAACCATCGTGGTACCGAACGGTAAAATCATCGCCGGCAACATCATCAACTATTCCCGCGAGCCGAACCGCCGTGTGGATATCGTGGTTGGCGTGGCTTATAACGCCGACATCGATGTGGTGAAAAAGGTACTGGGCGATGTGATCGCTGCTGACAAGCGCATCATGCACGCCAAAGGCGTGACCGTGCGTCTGAACGAGATGGCACCTTCTTCACTGAACTTCGTGACCCGCTCCTGGACCACCAATGCAGAGTATTGGAACGTGTACTTCGATCTGATGGAGAACTTCAAGCGCGCGCTGGATGCCAACAATATCGGGATTCCGTTCCCGCAGATGGACGTTCATCTGTATCGCAATGATGCGACCACCGCGAAAGCGGAATAATTGAAAGGGGCCTTGGCCCCTTTCAGACTGATGACAAACCTCATACCTGCCCAGAGCGAGTAGAGGCCGATAAATAAAAATCAGGAAAATCAATTTATTGATTTTCGGCTGCTCACCACAAAGCAGGAAAAACCACGCTTTTTCCTGCTTTGTCAGCAACCTAAAAGGGGCCTTGGCCCCTTTGTTATTACAGGCCGAGACGAGATCACTAAGATGGGTCTCGGCTTTTTTGTTTGGTCAGTTGGGTAATGCAGATTCAGGCACAGGTGCCCGGCGGTTCAAACTGAGCCGGTAAAGCAGAAAGATGGCGGCTGACCCCACCAACACCGGCAGCGCCAGCCAGATAAAGAACACCTCCGAAGAACCGGCAGCGGCAATCATCCAGGCACCGAGCATCGAACCGACGATGGAACCGAAGCGGCCGCCCGCCATCGCCCAGCTGACCCCGGTGACACGAGCCACAGTGGGGTAGATAGTGGCGGAGACCAGATTCAAGCCGTTCTGTGCGCCTGCCACACCGAAGCCGACAAGGAACACGGCGGCGGCCAGCGTGTAGACCTCCCCCATTAGATAACCGGTAGCGCCGACAACCAGCGCGGCCCCCAGATAGGACAGGGCCAGCACCGGGTAAGGCCCGACGCGATCCATCAGCAACGCCATCAGGATGGCACCGAGAGTCCCGCCCAGTGGCACCATCGCACCAATGCGTGATGCGTGGACGATATCGTAACCGGCATCTTTGAGAATGCTCGGTAGCCAACTGGTGAGCTGGTAAAACACGAACAGCGAGCAGAAGAACGCGGCCCACAGCAGCAGGGTCCGTACTGCACGGCCTTCGGTAAACAGATGGGACATTGGCAACCTGGCCTGCGCTGGGCGCTCGTCATCCAGAATAGTTACGCCCACCCAGCTTTTATCGGTGATACGCTCGACCACCTGACGCAGGCCAGCGGCATGTTTCGGGCTGGAGGCCATAAAGCGCACCGATTCTGGCATCTGCCAGATCAGTAACGGCAGCAGCAATAACGGCGCTATGCCACCCAACATCAGCACGCCACGCCAGCCGAACACCGGAATAATCTGCCCGGCCAGCAAACCGCCCAGGGCCAGACCGGCGGTGAAACCGCTCCAACTCAGGGTGACCATGATCATTCGCCGACGTGCCGGAGAATACTCTGAACTGAGGGTGATGCAGGTGGGCATCGCGCCCCCCAAACCAATGCCGGTGATTAACCGCAGCAGGGTCAGCGACTCAATGGAATGGGTATAGGCCGAGGCCAAAGTCCCCGCGCCAAAGATCAGTATCGAAACCAGCAACACGCGTTTGCGGCCAATGGCATCGGCGACTGGACCGAAGATCAGACTGCCGAGCAGTAGACCGAACAACCCGGCGCCAAAGGCGGGGGATAACTGTGCCGGTAGCAGACCCCATTCTTCACGCAGGGCGGGGGCGATATAGCCAATGATGGCGGTATCAAAACCGTCCAGCAGGACGATCAAAAAACACAGGCTGAGGATGATGATCTGGTAAGGCGAGACCTTGGCGTTGTCGATAATTTCACTGATACGAGCGGTGTTTTGGCTCATGGTAGTTCCACTTAATTAGACCATTACAGATACCTTCACATTCAGAATGGGCTGGCGTTATGGGCTTTGATCGGCTCTTCGGTCATGGGATGAACAAAATGCAGTTCACTGGCGTGCAGCATCAGCCGTGGTATCTGTTCGGTGCCGGGCAGCAGAAGACCGCCATACAGGTCACAGCCCAAAATAGGGTGGCCCAATTGCTGACAGTGGATGCGCAGTTGATGAGTTCGCCCGGTTTCCGGGGTTAGCTGTACCCGCGTCAATGGCAGTGACGTTCCGTCTTCCAACTCGTGATAAAAACGCTCAATGACCCGATAGCCGGAGCGTGCGGGCTTGCCGTGGATGGCGCAAATCGACATCAGCGGGAACAGCGCCGGATCTTTGGCAATCGCGGCGTCTATCACCCCTTCATTGTCGTTCAGATGTCCGCAGAGCAGTGCGCTGTACACTTTGGTTACGCTGCGCTGGCTGAATTGCTGGCAGAGTGCGGCATTGATAGTCTTGTTGCGGGCTATCACCATCAACCCGGAGGTGCCGAAATCCAGGCGATGGATCAGGGTACAGCCGGGGAAAACCTGTACCAGCCGATGATGCACCGAATCCAGATTTTGCGGATTTTTCCCCGACAGGCTGAGCAGCCCGCTGGGCTTGTTGATCAGCACCAGACTTTCGTCCTGATAGAGGAGCGCGATCTGGTCATGGCATGGCGGAGCAATAAAGGTATCGATAATCTTGGGCATCAGGCCAACCGGAGGGAGAGTGGATGCGGATGATAACGAATTTTAAACCGGCTGACGAATTACGACCGTTTTTTGTTTATAGCTGCCTACGGGGTGCCACAGACAGTTTGATATCAGGAGCAGATGTTTCCAATATCATTATGAATTTTATTGAAAATTCTCAATGTCATCACTCCGGAACACCATGGGCAGTTAATTTCGAAGGATGTTTTATTACATGAATAACATTGATAAATCGTCAGAATTTCCCTATTACACCGCACAAATCACCATCCGGTAGATGGCGTTGATTTTTTGCGCCCCTATCAGTATGGAAATTCAGTTTAGACTAAATCGTCATTGGTAACCCAGGCACTTTCTAGCCAGTTTGTCACCAGACGCCTCGCGGCGTCTGGTTATGAGCGTGAGAGTCCCTGCCAACCCAATCTATTGCCCGTAGTAAGCATTCTTGCCATGTTTGCGCAGGTAGTGTTTGTCCAGCAGCGCGGACTGCATGCTGCTGATGCCCGGCGTCAACTGGCGCGAGAAAATCCCCATATAGGCAATTTCTTCCAGCACCACCGCATTGTGTACCGCGCTGTGCGCGTCCTTGCCCCAGGCGAACGGGCCGTGTGAATTGACCAGCACCGCCGGAATGGCGTTTGGGCTGATACCGCGCCGGTGGAAGGTGTCGATAATCACCTTGCCGGTCTCCAGTTCGTAATCATGCGCAATCTCGTCCTCGGTCATCAGCCGGGTGCAGGGAATGGCACCGTAGAAATAATCGGCGTGGGTGGTGCCCCAGGCGGGAATGTCCAGCCCTGCCTGCGCCCAGATAGTAGCGTGGCGTGAATGAGTGTGTACGATGCCGCCGATATCGGCAAATTCACGGTACAGCGCCAGGTGGGTGGCGGTGTCCGAAGAGGGCTTTTTGCTGCCCTCTAGGGGCTGGCCATTGGTGAGGCTGACCACCACCATGTCCTCGGCCACCATGTGTTCATATTCCACGCCGGAAGGTTTGATCACCACCAGCCCGCGTTCGCGATCCACCGCGCTGACGTTGCCCCAGGTGAAGGTCACCAGATTGTGTCGCGGCAGGTCGAGGTTGGCTTCCAGTACCTGTTGTTTCAATTGCGGCAGCGTTAGCATGTCATACCCCCTTGTTGCATTTTTTGTTCGATCCAGCGGCGTGCCTGTACGATTTCGGCCACCGGCTCTTCGGCTTTCTCGGTCCACATCTCGATCAGGAAAGCGCCGCGATAGTTAAGCTGTTTCAGCGTGCGGAATAGCGCGACGAAGTCGACGCAGCCTTCGCCAAAGGGCACGTCGCGGAACTGCCCCTGCGAGCTTTCGGTGACCGGGTAGGTATCTTTCAGATGAATGGCGGCGATGCGGTCAATGCCCAGCGCCAGCTCCAGCGCCACGTCATTGCCCCAGGCGCTGAGATTGCCGACGTCCGGATAGACCGTGAACCACGGCGATGCCAGGCAGGCATCCCAGGCCTTCCACTTGCTGATTGAGTTCATAAATGCGGTATCCATGATCTCTACCGCCAGCATCACCTGGGCGGCGGCGGCGCGTTCGACTGCCCACTGCATGCCTTCGGTGAAGCGGGCCAGGGTGCTTTCGTCCTGCTGTTCGTAATAGACGTCATAACCGGCGAGCTGGATGGTGCGGATACCCACGTCTTTTGCCAGTTGGATCGCCTGTTCCATCACCTCGAAGGCGCGTTGGCGCAGCGTGTCGTCATGACTGCCGAACGGGAAACGGCGGTGGCCGGACAGGCACATCGACGGGATGTTGATGCCGGTTTCCAGCATGGCGCTGACCAGCGACAGCCGCTGTTCCTTGCTCCAGCTCAGGCGTGCCAACCGTTCATCGCTTTCATCCACCGACATTTCGACAAAATCAAAACCGCAGGCTTTGGCCAGCGCCAGACGCTCGGGCCAGGTCAGGTGTTTCGGCAGGGCTTTTTCATAAATTCCCAATGGGTGCTGACGCATATCAACTTCTCCAGATGTCATCAATGACGGTGCGGAACTGACCGGCGGCGGCCAGCGGATCGGCAGCTTCAGCTAACGCCCGGCCGACAATAAAAGCGGTGACGGCGATGCCCTTGAACAGCGGTAAATCGGTCGGGGTGATGCCACCGGTGACCGACAGCTCAATGCCCAGATCCGACAGGGCTTTCATCAGATCCAAATCCTGTCGGCCCCAGGTTTGTCCGTTGGCCTGAGCGTCGCGGCCACGGTGGTAGATCGCCTGGCGGATGCCAAGCCCGCGCCACTGCCGGGCATCATCCAGCGTCCAGTGGCCGAACAACTCAATCTGGATCTCGCCCTGGTGCTGTTGCGCCACCTCCAGCGCGCTGGCCATGGTGGCTATTGGGGCGGCGCAGATCACCGTCATCCAGTTGGCGCCGTGGCTGAAGGCCTGCTGCGCCAAAGTGTTACCGGCATCGGCCACTTTCAGGTCGGCCACCAGCGTATGTTGTGGGCAGCGTTCACGCAGCGCGCTCACCGCCTGAATACCGGCGCTTATGCATAAAATGGTGCCAGCCTCGATAATGTCGACGTGCGGCTGCAGGCGTTCTGCCGTTTGCAGCGCGGCGTCCAGCCGGGTGTGATCGAGTGCCAGTTGCAGACGTGGTTTATTGCTCATAGTGCCTCCTTCTGGATGAATTGCAGCGTGGCTAACAGCGTCTGATAACGGTGATATTTTTTACCGTAAGCCTCTGCTGCGGCGGTGTCCGGCAGCACCCGTTCGATGCGCGGAGCCAACGCCCGCTGGGCAGCAGTGAAATCGCTGAATGCGCCGCTGCCGACCATCGCCGCCATGGCGGCACCCAGGCAGCCGGTTTCCTCCACCTGCGGCAGTTCCACCGGCAGGCCGCTGACGTCGGCAAACATCTGCATCCAGGGGGCTGATTTGGCCGGGCCGCCGGTGACGCGCAGCGCGGTAGCCGCCGGGAAGCGTTGCCGCATGCGGTTAAGGTGGGTCATATGGCAGAACACCACGCCTTCGTAGATCGCCTGTACCAAATGTTCGCGCTGGTGGAAGGCCTGCATGCCGTGAAAGCTGGCGCTCAGGCCCAGCCCGGCGTTGGAGCCGTACAGGAAGGGAACAAACAGCAGGCTGCTGTCAGCCTTCGGCAACGTTGCCACCCAATCGTTGAGCTGGGCGTAGTCCTGCAGCCCCCATTGACGGCAGAACCACTCCAGGTTGGCGGCAGAGGTTGGGCTGGCTTCGTGCACAATGTATTTGCCGGCTTCGGCGTGGCGACCATAAACAAACGGGTGGTCGAAACCTTCGATTATTTTGTCGGTAATGCCGCTGGTAACCGACCAGGTCCCCATCACTGCGTTGAGCTGTGTCTCGTCGTGTAACCCGGCGCACAGTGCGGTGGACACCACATCGAACAGCCCGCCGACCACTGGCGTACCCGCCAATAGCCCGGTTGCCTTTGCAGCGACGGTGTTGATCCGTCCGGCGATTTCGGCCGAACCCACAATCGGCGGCAGGGCGGGCATGATGTCGCCGATGCCCAGCAGCTGCGCCAGCGCCGGGTCATAGCGACCGTCTGCCATTTGGTAAAGATTGGATTCGGAGATATTGGTTTCTTCACAGGCCAACTCGCCGGTCAGACAGTAGCGCAGATAATCGTGGGCCATCAGCACGCTGCCTATCTGGCGGTAGCGTTCCGGCTGATGTTGCCGGACCCAGCGCAGCAGTGACACCGGGTGGCCGGTCCACAACGTTTGCCGGGTCTGCGGATACAGCGCCTGCGGCATGCCCTGTTTTTGCCATTCCTGCACCAGCGTCAGTGCGCGTTGATCGGAAGACAGCATGGCGTTGCCCAGTGGCTGCCCTCGCCCGTCCAACAGAAACGCGCCTTTGCCCTGCGCCGAGATGCCGACGGCCTGAATATCACTGACAGCAATGTTGTTGCGGGCCAGCAACTCGCGGATCACCTCGGCAGCGGTGTGCCATAGCGCAGGCATATCTCGCTCTGCCCAACCCGGTTGGGGCGAGATAATTTCCAGGTTGCGGCGAGCGATGCCCAGCTCCGCACCCTGGCGGTCATACAGCCCGGCCTTGATAAAGGTACCGCCGCAGTCCAGACCCAGCCAATAGTCCATTATCCGGCCCTCGCGCTTTGGTCACATTTGTTCGGTAACATCAACGCCAGCAGGGCGCCTTCCACCAGGAATAGCATGCGCCAGTTCCAGACGGTGATGATCCAGCCGGACAACGGAGCGGTGAGAATACCGGCGATCGGCACGAACTTAGGGATCGCCTGGTTTTGAGTGACAGAAACAGAGGCCGTATTCATATATACACCTGTAGAGTCAGATTTTATTGTTTTGGTTTATTTTGAGCACAGAGGTACCCGTACCGGCCCGCAGACCGGTATTTCCTGTCATTATTCTGTTGCCGTGGATCAGGCGCTAAATAATTCCAGCGGTATTTTCACCACCACTTTACGAATAGCGCTGGGCTGTTGATTAATACAGGCCGGGCGATGAACGTCCTGCGGGAAAAATACCGCAAAATTACCGGGCTGCATGGTTAACCAGGATTCATCCGCGACGTCCTGATAAAAAATAATGTCGCGCTGCGCCAGTAATTCCTGGTGGATCGGGTTATCGCCACGATCCGCCGCCACGCCGATCAATTCGCTGCCGCTGACCAGAAACTGCACGTCGACATTTTTCCGGTGTACTTCGGGCCGCAGGTCGCTCGGCTGTTGGGTATGCAGATCCAGTACCTGTACCACGTAACCGGTGGCGGGATCCTGATAACGTCCGGCGGGCAGGGCACTAAAATCTGTGCCTTGCAAATAGGCGATGGCGCTAGCCACCGGTGCCGGGTAGTGCTCCGGCGAGGTATTGGCGATATGGCCGAAGATCATGGTTTCTCTCCTGTTACAGCGCCTGAATGCGCGCCCAGATGCGCTCATCCACCGGGATGCCGTCACGCATGTTTTCTGCATGAATGTGCGGGAATTTATGGCCCGGCAGGCGGATAACCACCTCCGGGTTATCGCGTTCGGCGCTGGTGATGTAGTCCATGATGCGCTGCAGTTTGGCATCGCGAGTGGCACCGTCGATCAGGCGTTCGATCTCAATGGCGATAAACACCTGCGATACGCCGTACTCGTCGCTGTTGTCCTCGGTGATTTCCGCTACTGAAGATCCGCCGGAAAGCAGGGTGGCGATCATATCCAGCACTACCGACAGCGCCGATCCTTTCCAGTAACCCATTGGCAGAATGCGACGGTTCTCTTCAATAGTGGCCGGATCGCGCGTCAGCTGCCCGTCGTTGTCGAAACCACCGTCCACCGGCAGGGTTTTACCCGCCAGCCGGTTCAGTTCCAGCGCGCCATAGGAAAACATCGACATCGACATATCCACCATGGTGATAGGGTTGCCCGGTACCGCAACAATCAGCGGGTTGGTGCCGATACGGCACTCTTTGCCCCCCCAGGGTGGCATCACTGCTGCCGAGTTGGTCCAGCAAATACCGATATAGCCTCTTTCCGCCGCCTGCCAGCCATAGCCGCCGCCGCGCATCCAGTGGTTGGCGTTACGCAGTGCCACCAGTCCGATACCGTGGTCGTCGGCTAACTGCATGGCGCGATCCATCATCTTGCGGGCGGTTAGGTTGCCTATGCCCTGATGGGCGTCCCACTGCTCGATGGCACCCAGCGATAGCAGTTTGCTGGGTTCGGCATCCGGCAGGATATCGCCGGCATCCAACTGCTGAATAAAACGCGGGAAACGGTTAACGCCGTGGGAGTAAACGCCGCTGGCGGAGGTGTCGGCGAACATTCCGGCACAGTCATCGGCAGTGCCTTCTGCCACGCCCCGCGCCAGGAGCACGCGTTTGAATTGCTGTTTCAGATCGGTGTAACTCACTCTCATGCTGATTCTCCGCCACGGCGTTTTTGTTTGTTTTGTCTTCTTTAAATTTCATTATGCGAAATCACATTTCAAATAAATGCTATACCGGTGGTTAAATGAAGTCAAAGCAGGGAGGGGGAAAGTTATTTATATAAAACAGTGTGTTAAATTAAATTGGTGAATTTGTGATCGACGACACATTTTGGGGTATTGACGTGCTTCAGACATGGCAAAGCAGAGCGGAACGGGCCCGCTCTGCGAACATCATTTTTCTCCGTTATCCGCGAGTATTCAGCACCATGCGGTATAACGAGCTGGTGGCGGTAATGTACAACTCATTGCCGTCCGGCCCGCCGAAGGTGCAGTTAGAGACGCGTTCCGGCACTTCAATCTTACCGAGCTGTTTTCCCTGGCTGTCGAAGATCAGTACCCCGTCGGCACAGCTGCAAAAAATGTTACCTATCCCATCAACACAAAAGCCGTCCGGGAAGCCGGGTGCCACGCCGGTGAAACGCCTGCCGGCGTCCAGTTCACGCCCATTGACCTGATACACCCGCAATTCACTGCGCCCTAGGGTCGGGAAATCGACGATCGACATGTCCGCCACGTATAACCGTGATTCATCCGGTGAAAACGCCAGGCCGTTAGGCCGCTGCAGGTCACTGGCGGCAATGTTCAGCGAGCCGTCGCGCGGATCAAAACAGTAGAGATAGCAGCCGATGATCTGACTTTCCGATTTGTAACCCTCTTCATCCCCGGTGATGCCATAGGGGGGGTCGGTAAACCAGAGGGTGCCGTCGGAGCGAACCACCAGGTCATTGGGGGAGTTGAACCGCTTGCCGTCTACCCGATCGACCAGCATTTGCACTTCGCCGTTGCTTTCGGTGCGGCTGATACCGCGCCGCCCGTGTTCGCAACTGATCACCCGTCCTTCGGCGTCGCGCGCGTTGCCGTTGGCGTAGTGTGACGGGGTGCGCCACAGGCTTAGTTCCCCCCGTCGCGACCAGCGGAACATGCGGTTGCCCTTCACGTCGCTGAACACTACCGCATCCTGCTGTGGCAGCCACACCGGCCCTTCGGCCCAAATGGCCGGTGAGCACAGGCGTTCAAGCGGGAGACATGTCATCAGTGGGTTCATGCTGCCTCCGCTTACTTCACACCCCAAATGGTTTTGTAGTGGCCCTGATAATCATTCTGTGGGTCATACAGGTTGCTGCTGCCACCGTCGGCAGTGATATTGTCGCGGGTCACCAGGTGCGCCGGAGTGACATAGCCGGAAGGCGGCTGTTTGGCGAAGGCGCGGTTGAACTCATCCAGCAGTTGCCAGCCGTGTAGTTTAAGCGGTTCCGGTACCGTAGCCGACTGACTACCGCCGGAGCGGATGCGCTGGTTGGCAGAAATAGAGCCGTCGCCGGCAGAGATGTTGTAGGGCGCATTGTTGCCGCCTTTGCCGGCAGTTTTCAGCGCCGGGGCCATAAAATCAAAATACAGATCGTTAATGGCCAGTGCGTACTGGAACTGGTCGCCGTATTTTTGCAACAGGCTAAAGGTCATGGCCGGCATGCGGTTGGCGGTGTCCGCCAGCGGGGTGTCGATGAACTCGACCACCTTGCAGCCGCTGCATTTACCGATTTCCTCTTTCATCACGTTGGCCTTGTCGAGCGCGATTTGGTACAGCGAATCGGTAAAGATCAACACGCTGGCCTTGCCGCCGGACTGTACCACCGCATACTGAGCGGCGATGCGTGCCACTTCATTGGAGTCGGAGGTGACATTGTAAAATACGTTGTACCTGGCGATTGGCCCCGGCTCAGGCACTGCATGCCAGGCGGTCAGCACAATGCCTTGCTGAATGGCTTTTTTCAGCGGGATCTTGGCCACGTTTGGGTTCCAGCCGCCGATCACGATACCGTCCGGTTTCTGGGCAATCGCCTGGTTCAGTGAAGCCAGCTGATCTTTCACCGAGCCGCCGCCGTCCAGGGTTTCCAATTTCCATCCTGCCGCTTTCGCCGCTTCACTCAGCCCTTCCTGCACTCCCTGCACGCCGCCGTTTTTCATGTCCGAAGCGATAAAGATGATTTTCTTGTTGGCCTGTAACTTTGGCCCGCTGGTGGGGCCATCCCACTGGGTCACGATGGCGGTGGCCTTGGCGACCGCCGCCGTGGCCTGGTCGAGGTAGGCATCGGCCCAGGCGGATGAGGCGGTGCTGGCCAGCAGCAGGGTCGTGGACAATATCCAAAGACGTTTCATTCGGTGAACTCCTGGTTAAGGATTGATCGCTTTATGGTTATTTTTATCAGCCGAAGTGGCTGGGCTGCTTTGAACCGCTTTTTGATTAAGTAACCGACGGCGTTGGGCGTAGCCTGCCAGGGTGATTGACAGCAACAGCGTCGCACCGTTAAACAGCGGTTCGACCCAGAACTCGCCGCCGAACTGCTGGATACCGGCGATGCCGATAGCCAGAATGGCGATGCCGACCACGGTGCCCCAGACGTTAACCCGACCGGGACGAATGGTGGTACTGCCGAGGAAGGCGCCGACCAGCGCGGGCAATAGATAGTCCATGCCAACGCTGGCCTGGCCCACCCCCTGCTCGGCGGCGATCAGCACCCCGCTAAAGCCGGTCAGCACGCTGGAGGCGATAAAGGCACCGATGGTAAAGCGATTGACCGAAATACCGTTCAGCCGCGCCGCCGCCGGGTTTCCGCCAACGGCGTACATGCAACGGCCAAGTGGAGTGTGTTCGGTGATCAACCACAGCACCACTGCGGCGATCAACACGTAGAGCGCCACGATCGGGATCCCGCCGATCTCGGTGTGGTGCAGGGCGGTAAAGGCATCCGGCAGATCGCCGACGATCTGTCGTCCGCCGGAGTGCCACAGCGCAATGGCATACAGCGCGGTGCCGGATCCGAGGGTGGCGACGAAACTGTCGATATCCGCCAGCGCCACCAAAATACCGTTCAACAGGCCATACAGCGCGGAGAATGCCAGCACTACCAGCACCGCCATCTGCCACGAAAAGCCGTATTCCACCTGTAAGGTAATGGCCAGGATATGCCACAGCACGATGCCGAAGCCGACGTTAAGGTCAATTTTGCCGACGATCATCGGGATGGTCGCCGCCAGTGCCAACAGGGCGATCTTGGCTTTGCTGGAGAGGATAGCCTGCAGCGTCAGCATTGAGGCAAACGTGGGGGATATCAGTGAAAACAGGAGCACCAGCGCAAAGCACAACAGCAGCAGGCCGTAGCGGGTAAGTAGCTGCATCAGCCACGGGCCGGTGCCGTCCTGCGACAGGCTGACTCTTTGTTCAAGAGCCGTTGATTTAACAGATGTTTTAGACATGACCCACCTCAGATTCTAACCTTGTCTCGAGAATTTCCCCGGCGCTGGCAGAGGCCAGTTCCAATAAATTGGCGAATGACACCTGCTGATTTTTCAGCTCGCCGACGACTTTTCCCCGGTTAAACACCAGTGCGCGATTGCAGATATGGGCGATCTCCTCAAAGTCGTTGGAGATAACCAATACCGCCACGCCTTCCTCCAGGGATTTATTTAACAGATGGTAGATTTCCGCTCGCGCACCGACGTCTACGCCGGCGGTGGGATCTTCCAGGATCAGCAGTGGGGCGCCTAAATGCATCCAGCGTGCCATTACTACCTTTTGCTGGTTACCGCCGGACAGGGCGCTGATATCGATATTGACGTCCTTGGGGCGTACGTCGAACAACTGCACTTTCCACCAACTGGCACCGATCTCGGCTCGGCGGCTGTAGCGTGACAGTAGTTTGTGGCCGCTGGCCACAGGGTTGATAAACAGGTTTTCACGCACGCTCATCGACATCACCAGGCTTTCGCCGGTGCGGTCGCCCGCCACCAGGGAGACGCCGCAGGCCATGGCTTGCTGTGGGCTGCCGGCGGTGTAAGGCTGGTCGCGAAAGCGGATTTGGCCTTCATCAGCGTGACGCAGGCCAAACAGCAACCGGCCAATCTCTTCCTGTCCGGCACCGCGCAGACCGGCCAGCGCCAGCATTTCCCCAGGCTGCAAAGTGAAGCTGACCGGACCGATATCACCGACCACCACGTTACTGAGCTGCAGCACGGGTGGCCGATGTTCGGGCAGAGGTTCACGCTGGTCGTCCGCCATAGCTTCACCGACGATCATCTGCACCAGATCGCGCAGCGAATAGTCGGCGGTATTGCCACCCGCCACATAACGGCCGTCGCGCATAACGCACACCCGATCGGCAATTTCGATCACTTCATCGAGCCGGTGGGTGACGTAAATCATGCCGACCTTTTTGGCACGTAGCCGGTTAATCACCGCAAACAGGTGGCGCACATCGTTGGCTGGCAGCGAGGCGGTGGGTTCATCCAGCACCAGCAGTTCAGCATTCACCGCGACTGCTCGGGCTATCGCCAGCAGCGATTTTTCGGTACGCGACAGTTCGAAGACTCTGGCGTCGGGATCCAACTCGATGCCGACATCCTGCAGTGCCTGAACGGCGCGGCGGTGATTGTCGCGCCAGTCGATCAGGCCGAAACGACGCGGGAAACCCATCACCAGCGCCATATTTTCCGCCACCGTCATCCACTCGATCAGCCCGAGATCCTGATGAATAAAAGCAATAGGCTGGCGGCTGTCACTTTTTATCGCCGCGGCGGAGGCTATGCTGGCCCCTTGAAACTGAATATCGCCGCCGTCGCGCGGGTAAACCCCGGCCAGTACTTTGATCAGCGTCGATTTGCCCGCGCCATTTTCACCCAGCAAGGCCAGGACTTCGCCCGGCATCACCTGCAGGCTGACGTCATTCACTGCGACATTGCCGCCAAAGCGTTTGACGATATGGCTGAGGGTGAGAATGGGTTGTTCCGCATTTTCTGGTGTCATGTGATGCGCCCCTGGTCTCTGCATCCGCGAACGGCGTGATGCTTTATGGTGGTTAAATCGCCTTTATATTTCAATATATGAAATTCAATTTCAAAAATAATATGCCGATTGCCGATCTAAAGCAAAGCCGGAGGAGTTTTAATTATCCTTTTAAAACAATTTGTTATTTACCTCTTTGCAGAATTGTGACGCACAACTCACTTCGGAAGTTAGCGGAGTGTTGCGGGTTTTTAACCCGCTGACGACAATGAAACGGCGTTCCGTCTTCACCTGATGCGGGCCTTGGGGTAACATTCCCGGCAAAGGGCCCGTTTACCACGCCGTGGCGTTGGCTGGCGGCTCGACACTGGAGAAATTGCGCTATGAGCCTGAAAGCTGTCGACGAGAAAGATGACAAGAAAGACAAACCCTTGGGTAGCCAAAGCCTGTTCCGCGGTTTGCAACTGATTGAGATTCTGAGCAACTTCCCTAACGGCTGCCCACTGGCGCACCTGTCTGAGTTGGCCGGCATGAACAAAAGTACCGTCCATCGCCTGCTGCAAGGGCTACATACGAGCGGCTATGTCACTCAGGCACCGTCGCCCGGCAGCTATCGCCTGACCACCAAGTTTATTTCTATCGGTCAGAAGGCGCTTTCTTCGCTGAATATTATCCATGTCGCTGCACCGCACCTGGAACGGCTCAATCTGGAAGTGGGGGAGACGGTCAACTTCTCCAGCCGCGAAGATGACCATGTCATTTTGATCTACAAGCTGGAACCGACCACCGGCATGATGCGTACCCGTGCCTATATCGGCCAGCATATGCCGCTGTACTGCTCGGCGATGGGCAAGATTTTTATGGCCTACGGCAACAGCGAATACCCCGATCGTTACTGGCAAACCCATCAGCATGAAATTCAGACCTTGACGCGTAATACCATCACTGAGTTGCCAAAGATGTATGAGGAGCTGGCCGATATTCGCAAGCAGGGCATGGCGATGGATCGCGAAGAGAATGAGCTGGGGGTGTCCTGCGTGGCGGCGCCGGTATTTGATATTCAACAACGGGTGCCCTATGCGGTGTCGGTCTCATTGCCGACTGCGAAACTGCAACAGATTGGTGTCAAGGCCCTGATTAAGCCGGTGCTGGCGACCGCACAGCGTATTTCTCAGGAGCTGGGATTTGTTATTCCCGCCTGATTATTAGCATTGCTGATAGTTGATTAGAAATATCAATTTCACCTAATAATTTTTTCCTCCTATGATGCGCGTATTGCCCGATACGCGCCGCTTAACGGCGCTTTTTTCTCTGTGAGGAATACCATGTTAGCTGTCTTTTTGCAGGGCTTCGCTCTGAGCGCCGCGATGATCTTGCCGCTTGGCCCACAAAACGTTTTTGTCATGAATCAGGGGATTCGCCGACAGTATCATCTGATGGTTGCGTCGCTGTGTGCGCTGAGCGATATCGTGCTGATCTGCGGCGGGATTTTCGGTGGTAGCGCCTTACTGAGCCGCTCGCCTCTGCTGCTGGCGCTGGTCACCTGGGGTGGGGTAGCTTTTTTGCTGTGGTATGGCTGGGGGGCGTTTCGTACCGCATTTAGCAGGCAACTGGCACTGGCGACGGCGGAGGAGCTGAAACAAAGCCGCTGGCGGCTGGTGGTGACCATGCTGGCGGTGACCTGGTTGAATCCGCATGTCTATCTCGACACCTTTGTGGTACTGGGAAGTTTGGGGGGCCAACTGACGCCGGACGTACGTTCCTGGTTTGCGCTGGGGGCGGTCAGCGCTTCCGTCGTTTGGTTCTTCGCCCTGGCGCTGTTGGCCTCTTGGCTGGCACCGTGGCTGAAAACCCAAATGGCGCAGCGTATCATTAATACATTGGTTGGGGGGGTGATGTGGGGTATCGCCTTGCAGTTGGCCTGGCAAGGGGCAAGTTTATAAGAATTTGTCACTAATCCGAATTCAAAACCCCGTGCGATATGCTAGCTTTGATGCCAAGGAACTGGCCTTTCAGGCTGGTAATCAGTTAAAGCCTGTCATCAAGGAGACACCGTGAAGCTTAAAGCATTGGCTATGGCCGCAATGATTGGATTAGGGACGTTACCTCTGGCGCTGCAGGCGGCAGAAGTGCCGGAAGGGCCGCACGTAGTGACCTCGGGTACCTCCAGCGTTGACGCGACACCCGATATTGCCACTCTGGCGATAGAGGTCAGCGTTTCATCCAAAGACGCCGCCCAGGCGAAGAAGCAGGTTGATGAGCGCGTCGCGCAATATTTTGATTTCCTGCAGAAAAACAATATTGAGAAGAAAGACATCAGCGCCGCCAACCTGCGCACTCAACCGGAATATGATTACCTGAAAACCGGTGAGTCGGTGTTGAAAGGTTACCGTGCCGTTCGTCAGGTACAGGTTACATTGCGCCAGTTGGACAAGTTGAACGAGCTGCTGGACGGGGCGTTGAAATCCGGTCTCAATGAGATCCGTTCCGTTGAGCTGGGCGTGGCAAAACCGGACGTCTACCGTGAGCAGGCGCGCCAGAAGGCCATCGAGAACGCGACTCAGCAAGCCGCTTCTCTGGCGAAAGGATTTAACGCCAAGCTGGGGCCGGTATACAGCATTCGTTACCATGTCGCCAACTACCAGCCGATGCCGGTAGCGCGCATGTATAAATCGGCGGGTGCGGCAGCAGAAAGTGATGCGGCGCAAACCTACGAACAGCAAAGCATTCACTTTGACGATCAGGTGGATGTAGTATTTGAGTTGCAGCGCAACGCCGCTCAGTAATATACCCGTCATACTTGAAGCTGCATCTGTGTTGGCTGCAGGCAGTCACCCCAGTTACTTACTTGAGTAAGCTCCTGGGGATTCCTGCCTTGGCCGCCTTGATGCAACTCCAATTATTTAGGGTATAAGATTGGTCTTTCAGACTACTGATAAAGCCCGTTATTAGGGAGAGCGTGCCGATGGGGTCGTAGCAGCTTTAGCTGCCGGAGTGCCCCTCGGTGCGCTAGGCCCGGGTATCGCGGGCTTAAAAACAACCTGAACAGCAACCTTTTCTATTTAATCCTGGCGCAGAACCTGGCGGCCATGCTCCAGCAGGGCATCTGTCACTTTACGCATCATGCGGCTCTCCGGCGCGAAGCGGTGCCAGAACAGCATGCGGCGCTGGAACAGGCCCGGCGTCAGATCGATCAGTTCACCCGAAGCCAACTCTTTCTCAATCTGCAGATGCGGGATCATACAGCAGGTGGTGCCCTGGCGTGCCAACTGCACGAAGGCTTCCGACGAGTTCACAATATGGCAGGGCACGCTGCCCGGCGACAGATCAAAGTTCTGCTGTAGGAAAGCCTGGTGCATGTCGTCGAGATGATCGAACGCCACTGCCGGCGCTTTGAGCAGCGCGGAGCGTGTAACCCCGTTAGGGAAATAGCGCTCGGCAAAACCCTTCGAGGCGACGAATAAATAATCCAGCGCGCCCAGTTGATCCACCAGGCAGCTTGGCAGCGGCTGCGGCTGGATACTCACCGCGCCCACCACTTCACCACGGCGCAGGCGTTCCTGAGTGCGTGTTTCGTCTTCTACCTGCAAGTTCAGGCGGATAGGGGAGTCGGTCAGTACCGGTTTCAATGCCGGTAGCAGCCAGGTCGCCAGGCTGTCGGCGTTAACCGCCAGCGACAGCAGCAACGGCGTATCAATGCCGGTATCGTTACCCAGCCACTCTTCTTCCAGTAATTCCACCTGGTGCAGCAGCGCCAGCAGTTTTTGGCCCTGCTCGGTCGGACGTGGCGGCACGGTACGCACCAACAGCGGTTGGCCAAACAGGTTTTCCAACTGTTTGATGCGCTGGGATACTGCCGATTGTGTGATGCAAAGTTTTTGCGCGGCGCGCTCAAAGCCACGCTCACGGATCACCGCGTCCAGCGCTTGCAGCGTTCGATAGTCTGGGCGTTTCATCGGAAAGATATCCCTTAAAGTAAATTGATACAGGCACTATGCCACATCTCTGGTGTATTACAGGTAGAAAATCACCGGGTCATCTTGTCGCACCGCGCCTAAAAATGCGGCCTGGCGTGAAGAAGTGTGATCCTGCCTGAGTGAAAAATAGCGATTTACCCTATAATACGCACACGTTTTCGTACAGAGGCAATGGACATATTATGACGCAGGATGAACTGAAAAAAGCGGTTGGCTGGGCAGCACTGGATTACGTTACCCCAGGCACCATCGTTGGGGTCGGCACTGGCTCGACCGCCGCCCATTTTATTGACGCGCTCGGCTCGATCAAGCACCAGATCGAAGGGGCGGTGTCCAGCTCTGACGCCTCCACCGCCAAGCTGAAAAGCCTTGGTATCCACGTTTTCGACAGCAATGAAGTGGATTCACTGGATATTTATGTCGACGGCGCGGATGAAATCAACCGTCATATGCAGATGATCAAAGGCGGTGGCGCTGCACTGACGCGTGAAAAAATCATTGCTGCTATCGCGCGCAAATTTATCTGTATTGTTGATTCCAGCAAACAGGTTGAAGTATTGGGTAAATTCCCGCTGCCGGTAGAAGTGATCCCGATGGCTCGCTCTTACGTAGCGCGTGAGCTGGTGAAGCTGGGCGGGCTGCCGGAGTATCGTCAGAATGTCCTGACCGATAACGGCAACGTGATCCTCGATGTGCATAACCTGAACATCATGGACGCCATCGCGCTGGAAAACAAAATCAACGGCATCGCCGGTGTGGTGACCGTGGGTCTGTTCGCTAATCGGGGGGCCGATGTCGCGCTGGTGGGTACGCCTGGCGGCGTGAAGGTTGTCGAATAATGTAGTACCCCAGCAGGTATGCGGTCTTGGATCCCACCGGGCCGCATAATTCACTGGTTAAAATATCTTTTATTAAAAGCGCCAAATTTGGTGACATATGTCACATTGCGAGCGATAGCTCCACGAAGCTTCTGCCTATTTCTTTCCCTATGGCATTTTCTGCCAGAAACCGCCAACAACGCTGAGCCTTGTACTGACGGGCGGGCAATCGTTTGTATTGCCGCCTGCGTTATTTTTGTTATGTTGGATGCGTGCTGTTTCACAACAGCCGCTTCTGAAGTCTGAACATAGGGTCGGGTAAATGGCAAAAGTATCATTGGAGAAAGACAGGATTAAATTCCTGTTGGTGGAAGGGGTTCATCAGAGCACGGTAGATAATCTGCTGGCTGCCGGATATACCAACATTGAATATCACAAAGGTGCGTTAGACACCGAATCGCTTAAGGCATCGATCCGCGATGCTCACTTCGTCGGTATCCGATCGCGCACGCATCTGACCGAAGAAGTTTTCGCTGCCGCAGAGAAGCTGGTGGCGGTAGGTTGTTTCTGTATCGGTACTAACCAGGTTGATCTGAAGGCGGCGACCAAACGCGGCGTTCCGGTGTTTAACGCACCTTTCTCTAATACCCGATCCGTGGCAGAAATGGTGCTGGGCGAACTGCTGCTGATGTTGCGCGGCATTCCGTCCGCCAACGCCAAAGCGCACCGTGGCGAATGGCAGAAACTGGCCGTCGGCTCGTTTGAAGCGCGCGGTAAGAAGCTGGGGATTATTGGCTACGGCCATATCGGCACCCAGTTGGGGATCCTGGCTGAAGGTCTGGGTATGAAAGTGTTCTTCTACGATATCGAGAACAAGCTGCCGTTGGGCAATGCCCAACAGGTGCGCCACCTGTCCGATCTGCTCAATATGAGCGACGTAGTGACGCTGCACGTACCGGAAACCCTGTCGACCAAGAATATGATGGGCGCAGAAGAGCTGGCGTTGATGAAGCCAGGTTCGATTCTGATCAACGCCTCGCGCGGTACCGTGGTGGATATTCCTGAACTGTGCAAAGTATTGGCCAGCAAGCATTTGGCCGGTGCGGCGATCGATGTCTTCCCGGAAGAACCGGCTACCAACAGCGAGCCGTTCAACTCACCGTTGTGCGAGTTCGACAACGTGATCCTGACCCCGCACATTGGTGGTTCTACTCAGGAAGCACAGGAAAATATCGGTGATGAAGTGGCCGGCAAGCTGGCGAAATACTCCGACAACGGTTCGACCCTGTCGGCGGTAAACTTCCCGGAGGTATCACTGCCCGCGCATGGCCCTAACGCCAGCCGACTGCTGCACATCCATGAAAACCGCCCTGGCGTACTGACGCAGATTAACCAGATCTTTGCTGAAGAAGGGGTGAACATCGCCGCGCAGTACCTGCAAACTGGTCCGGAAATCGGCTATGTGGTTATCGATATCGAAGCGGAAACCGAACGTGCCGATGCTGCACTGCAACGGATGAAGGCGATTGATGGCACTATCCGTGCTCGCCTGCTGCTCTGATTGAAAACGCGGTGACAAAAAAGGCCGGATTTATCCGGCCTCAGACTGATGACAAACCTCATTCCTGCCCAGAGCGAGTAGAGGCTGATAAATAAAAATCAGGAAAATCAATTTATTGATTTTCGCCTGTTCACCACAAAGCAGGAAAAACCACGCTTTTTCCTGCTTTGTCAGCAACCTAAGGCCGGATTTATCCGGCCTTTTGCTATTCGGCTATCCGCCATGTCCAATTTTTCGTTGGGGTAACGATTTCCGGCAGCGGGATATCCCAATGTTCCACCGGCAGTTGTTCCACCTGCTGGCAGTCATGCGCCAACCCGATCGGGTAGGGGCCGGCATTTTGCCAGTTTTGCAGGGTGCGATCGTAAAAACCGCCGCCCATCCCCAAACGCTGGCCCGAGCTGTCAAACGCCACCAGCGGCGTCAGCACCACGTCGAGTGACCCGACCGGCAGGACGTTGCGCACATCGAGCTGTGGCTCAAGGATATTGAAACGGTTGTTAACCAGCGGCGTTTCCGGGGTGTAACGCAGGAACAGCAGGTTACTGGGGCTAAACGGGTGTAACACCGGCAGGTAGACTTGCTTGGCCTGTTGCCATAACCGTTCAATCAGCGGACGGGTATCCAACTCGCCGTCAAACGACAAAAATACTGCAATGCTGTGTGCCGCCTGGATGCGTGGATGCGCAGCGATGCGTTCGGCAGTTTGCAGGGCAAAGTTATTTTGTTGTTCAGAGGTTAGGGCGCGTCGACGCTGACGAATTTGGTTACGGATATTTTGCCGCTGCTGGGCATACTGGGCTTGAAAAAACATAGTCAGCACACTTACCGCTGAGGAAGGGGGAATCTCCGAGATGCCGTCGCAGGCTGTAACCCTTGAACCCATGGTTCAAGGTGAACGTGCTGTCGCAATCTTAAGGCTTCTCGGCGGGCCGAGCATGCACACCGATCGCGGATCATCACATTCTGTTGGTACTAAATATCGGCTCAGGGGACTGGCCCGCTGGCGAACATCTCAGAGAAATTTTTTACTCATTGCCAAAATCTTGGATATCAGCAACTTAAGTTATTCGAATTGTGCATCCTGACGTTCAGAGATGCGACCCTGTTCAAGCAATGCCTGTTCAATGGTCTGTTGTAGCATGCGAATGCGTTGTTCCATATTGGACGCATAATCACGGGTTTTCAACCGTTCTTGAGCAAGTTCGTGACAAACATTCAATGCCGCGATGAAAACGAGCTGCTCAGTATTTGTGACTCTAGTGCGAACTTTAAGATCTTGCAACCGTTCGTTAAGATCGACCGCTGCCATGTTCAACGCATCTTGTTGTTCTGGCGGGCAATTGACTCTTAAAGAGCGACCAAAAATTTGAATATCTACTGGTTGTGCAGACATGCCACCTTCCTGCCTAAATTTCGCGCCAGCCTCAATCAACCCCTACCGGGTCGTCTAAAGCGGGCGCCACTATATATACCTCGGTACCAAGATACAACCCCTTTTTCAGTACCTGGTTGTAATCTACTGCGACAGACATTACCAGTCAAAAAAGGGTTTCAAAATGCGTATTTAGCTTCATTTTGTTCCCTGCCGGCAGTGTGTGAGATCTGACACATCACGATTATAACTAGCCACTGAGGTGTCGTGCTTATCTGGTACAGCGACGGACCTTGGTGGTAGCATAACACGAACTTATCCTGCCAACGATGACGAATACGCATGTCTATACAGAATACATTTCCAAGTTACCAATCTTTGACCCTTGCCCTCAACCAGCAAGCGGTGGCGTTGACCGCAGCAGAAATGCACGGCCTGATCAGCGGCCTGCTGTGCGGTGGCAGCCGCGACGCCGGCTGGCAGTCGCTGGTGTACGATCTGACTAACGAAGGCGTGGCCTTCCCGCAGGCATTGAGCCAACCTCTCCAGCAACTTCATGAAATCACACGTGAAACGCTGGAAGACGACGATTTCATGTTCCAGCTGATGATGCCGGAAGGCGAGACGGTCAGCGTATTCGATCGCGCCGACGCGTTGAGCGGTTGGGTGAACCATTTCCTGCTCGGGCTCGGCATGATGCAGCCGAAACTGGCTCAGGTGAAAGACGAGGTGGGTGAGGCGATCGACGATCTGCGCAACATAGCCCAACTCGGTTATGAAGAAGACGAAGACCAGGAAGAGCTTGATCACTCTCTGGAGGAAGTGGTGGAGTATGTGCGGATGGCGGCCATTTTGTGCCACACCGAATTTACCCGCCGCAAGCCGACGGCACCGGAAAATGCCAAACCGACCTTGCACTAAATACCCGATTTCACGACATTAAGGCCGTGAGCACAGGCAGATTGATTTCAGGAGAAGGTGATGACTCAGCAGGAATTCAACAGCCGCCGTCAGGCGCTGTTGGCGAAAATGGCTCCGGCCAGTGCGGCGATTATTTTCTCTGCGCCGGAAGCAACGCGCAGTGCCGATACTGAATATCCTTACCGCCAGAACAGCGATTTCTGGTACCTGACCGGCTTCAATGAGCCGGAAGCGGTGCTGATTCTGGTGAAGAGTGACGAGACGCATAACCACAGCGTGCTGTTCAATCGGGTACGCGATCTGGCGGCTGAAACCTGGTTTGGTCGCCGTCTGGGCCAGGATGCCGCTCCGGCGAAGCTGGGGATAGACCGCGCTCTGCCGTTCAATGAAATCAACGATCAATTGCCCCTGTTGCTCAATGGCCTGGACGTGGTTTACCACGCACAGGGCCAGTACGCCTATGCCGATAAAATTCTGTTCGACGCGCTGGACAAGCTACGCAAAGGCTTCCGTCAGAACCTTCAGGCACCGGCGACTCTGACCGACTGGCGTCCGTGGCTGCATGAAATGCGCCTGTTCAAGTCGTCCGAAGAGATGGTCATCATGCGCCGTGCCGGTGAAATCAGTGCATTGGCCCATACCCGCGCGATGGAAAAATGCCGTCCCGGGATGTTCGAATATCAGCTTGAGGCGGAAATTCATCATGAGTTTACTCGCCTTGGTGCGCGTTCCCCGTCCTACAACACCATTGTCGGTGGTGGGGATAACGCCTGCATCCTGCATTACACCGAGAACGAAAGCGAATTGCGCGATGGCGATCTGGTGTTGATCGACGCAGGCTGTGAGTTTAAAGGCTATGCCGGTGATATCACACGAACCTTCCCGGTCAACGGCAAATTCAGCCGACCGCAGCGCGCGGTGTATGACATCGTGCTGGCGTCACTGACGCGGGCGCTGGAGATGTTCAAGCCGGGTATCAGCATCCGTGTAGTGAATGATGAAGTCGTGCGCATTATGATCACCGGGATGGTAGAGCTGGGTATCCTGAAAGGTGAAGTAGAACAGTTGATTGCCGAACAGGCCCATCGTCCGTTCTATATGCACGGCCTTGGTCATTGGTTGGGGCTGGATGTACACGATGTCGGCCATTACGGCACGCCGGATCGCGACCGTACGCTGGAGCCGGGCATGGTGCTGACCGTTGAACCGGGGCTGTACATTGCGCCGGATGCCGACGTGCCGGAGCAATATCGCGGTATGGGCATTCGTATTGAAGACGACATCCTGATCACCGCGACTGGCATTGAGAACCTGACGGCCAGCGTAGTGAAAGATGCTGATGCCATCGAAGCACTGATGGCGGCGGCAAGGTAATAGCATGAGTGTAATCATCGTTGGCGGCGGTATGGCGGGCGCGACTTTGGCGTTGGCCATTTCATCGCTTACTCAGGGACGATTGGCGGTTGATCTGGTCGAAGCGACCCGACCGGACGACCGCAGCCATCCGGGATTTGATGCCCGTGCCATTGCCCTGGCGCAGGGCACCTGCCTGCAGTTGACGCGCATCGGCGTTTGGCCGGCGCTGTGTGACTGTGCGACGGCCATTACTCAGGTGCACGTTAGCGATCGCGGCCACGCCGGGTTCGTTAATTTGCACGCGCAGGACTATCAGGTCGACGCGTTGGGGCAGGTGATTGAGCTGCACGACGCCGGTCAACGGCTGTTTGCTCTGCTGGCCAAGGCACCAGGCGTCACGCTGCATTGTCCGGCCCGGGTGGTCGATGTAGTGCGCACGGCGGAGCAGGCCGAAGTGCTGCTGGATAACGGCCGGCGTATCAGCGGGAAACTGCTGGTGGCTGCAGACGGCTCGCGTTCGGCGCTGGCACAGGCCTGTAATGTGCAGTGGCAGCAAAATGACTATCCGCAGTTTGCTACCATCGCCAATGTCACCACCGCCGAGCATCCGCAGGGGCGCGCTTTTGAACGCTTCACCCGATACGGGCCGCTGGCATTATTGCCGATGTCTCAGGGGCGAAGCTCACTGGTGTGGTGCCATGCGCGTGAAGATCGCCAGCAGGTTGGCGGCTGGGACGACGAACGTTTTATCAGTGAATTGCAGCAGGCGTTTGGCTGGCGTCTGGGACGTATCCTTCGCGCCGGGAAACGTCACAGCTATCCGCTCAGCCTGCTGACCGCCACTCAGCATGTCAGCCATCGTCTGGCACTGGTGGGCAATGCCGCGCAGACGCTGCATCCGATTGCCGGGCAGGGGTTCAACTTAGGCCTGCGTGACGTGATATCGCTGGCGGAAACCCTGGCCGAGGCGCAGCAGGCTGGAGAGGATCCCGGCGGCTATGTGCTGTTGGGGCGTTATCAACAACGGCGGCAACAAGATCAGCAGGCGACCATCGGCGTGACAGACGGTTTGATCCGGCTGTTCGCCAATAGCTACGGTCCCCTGGTGGTCGGTCGCAATCTGGGCCTGATGGCGATGGCCCGGTTACCGGCGGTGCGAGACGCCTTTGCCAAGCGCACTTTGGGCTGGGTAGATCGCTAATCGATGTATTAGCAGGGGCGTAGCGTGCTGCGCCCAAAGCGCTGGGCAATGGCACAGCGAGTCATTTAAGGAAATTAAGCAGCATGCAATCATTTGACGTGGTTATCGCCGGCGGCGGTATGGTGGGGCTGGCTCTGGCCTGTGGTTTGCAGGGCAGTGGTCTGCGCGTTGCGGTGCTGGAACAGCAGCAACCGGATATGATGCCGCCGCAACCACAGCCGGAACTGCGCGTTTCCGCTATCAATGCCGCCAGCGAGCGCCTGCTGCAGCACATTGGCGTGTGGGACGAGATCCTCAACCTGCGTGCTAGCGCCTATAACGCAATGGAAGTCTGGGATCGCGATAGCTTCGGCAAAATAGCCTTCCGTGGTGATGAGTGCGGCTTCAGTCATCTCGGTCATATCATCGAGAACTCGGTGATCCAGCAGGCGTTGTGGAAACGGGCGGAAAGCCTGAGCGACGTCACGCTGATCACCCCGGCGGCGCTCAAGCAGGTAGCCTGGGGCGAAAACGACGCTTTTATCACCCTGGAAGATGGCCGCATGCTGACCGCCCGCTTGGTGATCGGTGCCGACGGTGCCCATTCCTGGCTGCGCCAGCATGCCGATATCCCGCTAACCTTCTGGGATTACCGCCACCATGCGCTGGTGGCCACTATCCGCACTGAAGAACCGCATTTGGCGACGGCGCGACAGGTGTTCCACGGCGATGGCATTCTGGCGTTTCTGCCGTTCAGCGATCCGCATTTAAGCTCGATCGTCTGGTCGGTGGCACCGGAGGAGGCGGAGCGGCTCAAGCAACTGGAGCCGGAGCAGTTTAACCGCGAGCTGGCGATGGCTTTTGACCTGCGTCTTGGTGCCTGCACGGTGGAAAGTGAACGCCAGACTTTCCCATTGACCGGGCGTTACGCCCGTAGCTTTGCCGCGCACCGGCTGGCGCTGGTTGGCGATGCAGCACATACCGTGCACCCGCTGGCGGGGCAAGGGGTGAATCTGGGCTTTATGGACGCCGCCGAGTTGATCGCCGAACTGCGCCGTTTGCAACGCCAGGGCAAGGATATTGGCCAACATCTGTATCTGCGCCGCTACGAGCGCCGCCGCAAACACGGCGCAGCGGTGATGCTGGCCAGCATGCAGGGGTTCCGCGAACTGTTTGACGGCCACCATCCGGCGAAGAAGCTACTGCGCGATGTCGGGTTGCGGCTGGCCGATAGCCTGCCGGGCGTGAAGCCCAGGTTGGTGCGTCAGGCAATGGGCCTCAATGACCTGCCGGAGTGGTTGGCCTGACTGCTGTCTGAGAGAGGTTGCCAGACCTCTCTGCCTTATTTTCCCCGAATTAACATCTATCCCAAAGGCGCAGTCCTGCGTCTGATACCCATAGCTTTTCCTTATAAAACCCTTCATTTGAAAAAATCTAATTTCAGGCTGGTTTTATCATTACTTTTTCTAATTCCATGTTCGGTTATCAAAAGTCGAAATTCCGCATCCGGCCGTGGGTTTGTTATATAACTTCGGATTTTTGGTGCTTTAATTGTTGGTTTTGTGCCTTAAAGCGCATTTTTCCAGTCAAAAACTCTGCACACTAGCCCGGCATTTTACTGGCTCTGAACGACGCCAAGCCTATTTTAACTTATGGTTAATGGGGGCGTTCGGTGATAACGTCAGGACAAAGGTATCGTTTGCGTCGCGGCGGTTAGCCGCAGTTTTTGCACGTTCGGCGCAGCGTTTCTGTTGGGCAGTCAGTGCGCCACGCAATCCGGCCGCGAGCCATTATCTGATGTATTGCGTAGCAGCACCCTATCTTCAGCTTCTGAGTGAAATGAGGGAAAAGATGGCAAAGCAAACCCCACTGTACGACCAGCACGTGGCGTGCGGTGCGCGCATGGTAGATTTTCATGGCTGGATGATGCCCCTGCATTATGGCTCCCAGATCGATGAGCACCACGCCGTGCGTCAGGATGCCGGTATGTTCGACGTCTCCCATATGACCATTGTGGATCTGCGCGGTGCTCGTACCCGCGAGTTCCTGCGTTACCTGCTGGCGAACGACGTCGCCAAGCTCACTCAACCTGGCAAAGCGCTGTACACCGGTATGCTGAATGCGTCCGGCGGCGTGATTGACGACCTGATTGTTTACTTCCTTACCGAAGACTATTTCCGCCTGGTGGTGAACTCCGCCACGCGAGATAAAGACCTGGCCTGGATCGAAGAACACGCAGCCCCTTACGGCGTAGCCCTGACGGTGCGTGACGATCTGGCGCTGGTTGCGGTGCAGGGCCCACAGGCCAAAGAACGTGCCGCCACCTTATTTACCCCAGAGCAAAAAAGCGCGGTTGAAGGCATGAAGCCATTCTTCGGCGTGCAGGCCGGGGATCTGTTTATCGCCACCACCGGTTATACCGGTGAAGCAGGCTACGAAATCGCCCTGCCAAAAGAGCTGGTGGTTGATTTTTGGCAGAAACTGCTGGCAGCAGGCGTTAAGCCAGCCGGTCTGGGCGCACGTGACACCCTGCGTCTGGAAGCGGGCATGAACCTGTATGGGCAAGAAATGGACGAAGGTATTTCGCCACTGGCCGCCAATATGGGCTGGACCATTGCCTGGCTGCCGGAAGACCGTCAGTTTATCGGCCGCGAAGCGCTGGAAAAACAACGTGAAGTGGGCACCGAACAACTGGTCGGCTTGATCATGACGGAAAAAGGCGTATTACGTAATGAGCTGCCGGTGCGATTCACCGATGAAGCAGGTCAGACGCATGAGGGGATTATCACCAGCGGTTCATTCTCACCGACCCTGGGCTTCAGTATTGCCCTGGCCCGTGTGCCCGCCGGTATCGGTGAGCAGGCCATCGTACAGATCCGTAACCGCGAAATGCAGGTCTTGGTCACCAAACCCGGATTTGTGCGAGCCGGTAAGCCACTGACCAATTAATTTTTTGTTTATTGATTCTTTATTTCTTCGAAGGAGTAGCTGGCGATGAGCAATGTGCCAACAGAATTGAAATACGCATCTTCCCATGAGTGGGTGCGCGATGCAGGTAATGGCGAATACGTGGTAGGTATTACCGAACATGCGCAGGAACTGCTGGGCGACATGGTGTTTGTCGACCTGCCGGAAACGGGCCGTGAAGTTGCCGCTGGCGAAGATTGTGCAGTAGCGGAGTCGGTGAAAGCCGCTTCCGATATCTATGCGCCAATCAGCGGCGAAATCATCGCCGCCAACGAGGCGCTGGAAAGCTCCCCGGAGCTGGTCAACAGCGATCCGTACGGTGAAGGCTGGCTGTTCCGCATCAAGGCTTCCGACAGTGCCGAACTGGGCAATCTGCTGGATGCCGGTGCGTATCAGGCTTCTATCGACGAGTAAGCGTTGCAACGCCCCGGGCCGATTGGCCGGGGCGTTTTAGTTATAGATCAGGCTATATCCCGTACCCCGTAAGCATTCAGGAATTTGTAGCAATGACTCAGACACTCAGCCAACTTGAACACAGCGAAGCGTTCATTGAACGCCATATCGGCTCTTCTGCGCAGCAACAGCAGCAGTTGCTGGAAGCGGTGGGCGCACGCTCACTCAGCGCGCTGATCCAACAGATTGTGCCGGCAGACATCCAACTGCCTGCGCCGCCGCCGGTGGGCGATGCGGCCACTGAACATCAGGCGCTGGCCGAACTGAAGGCGATTGCCTCGCAGAATCAGCGCTACAAATCCTATATCGGTATGGGCTACAGCGCGGTGCTGACGCCGCCGGTGATCCTGCGCAACATGCTGGAAAACCCGGGCTGGTACACTGCTTATACCCCTTATCAGCCAGAAGTGTCGCAGGGCCGTCTTGAGGCGCTGTTGAACTTCCAGACCCTGACTCTCGATCTGACTGGTCTGGATCTGGCCTCCGCTTCATTGTTGGACGAAGCCACCGCGGCAGCCGAAGCGATGGCGTTGGCCAAACGCGCCAGCAAGCTGAAAGACGCCAACCGTTTCTTCGTGGCTGACGACGTACATCCACAGACGCTGGACGTAGTACGTACCCGCGCCGGCACCTTCGGTTTTGAAGTGATTGTAGATAAAGCCGAGAAGGTGCTGGAACTGCAGGGCGTGTTTGGTGTGCTGCTGCAACAGGTGGGTACTACCGGCGAATTGCACGATTACAGCGCACTGCTGGCCGAACTGAAAAACCGTAAAATCGGTACCAGCGTGGCTGCCGACATTATGGCACTGGTGCTGTTGACCGCACCGGGCAAACAGGGCGCCGACGTGGTATTCGGCTCTGCGCAGCGCTTTGGCGTGCCGATGGGCTACGGTGGTCCACACGCCGCCTTCTTCGCCTGCCGTGACGAATTCAAGCGTTCGATGCCGGGTCGCATCATCGGCGTATCCCGCGATGCCGCCGGTAACACTGCGCTGCGCATGGCGATGCAAACCCGTGAGCAACATATCCGTCGCGAAAAAGCCAACTCTAATATCTGTACCTCGCAGGTACTGCTTGCCAACATCGCCAGCCTGTATGCGGTGTACCATGGTCCGCAGGGTCTGCAGCGTATTGCCGGGCGTATCCATCGCCTGACCGACATTCTGGCTGCCGGGCTGCAACAGGCCGGCCTGCAATTGCGCCACAAAACCTGGTTCGACACCCTGACGGTGGAAGTGAAAGACAAGGCAGCGGTGCTGGAGCGTGCGCTGAGCTTTGGCATCAACCTGCGTACCGACATTCATGGTGCAGTGGGCATCACGCTGGACGAAGCCACCTCACGTGAAGACGTGCAGACCTTGTTCGCTTTGCTGGTGGGCGACGATCATGGTTTGGACATCGACGCACTGGACGCGGCGGTAAGCAAAAATAGCCAATCGATCCCGGCGGGCATGCTGCGTCAGGATCCGATCCTGACCCACCCGGTATTCAACAGCTATCACAGCGAAACCGAGATGATGCGTTATATGCACCGTCTGGAACGCAAGGATCTGGCGCTCAACCAGGCGATGATCCCGCTCGGTTCCTGCACCATGAAGTTGAACGCCGCGGCGGAAATGATCCCGATTACCTGGCCTGAGTTCTCCGAGCTGCACCCGTTCTGCCCGCCAGAGCAGGCTGCAGGTTATCAGCAGATGATCGGCCAGTTGTCACAGTGGCTGGTGCAATTGACCGGTTATGACGCGGTTTGCATGCAGCCGAACTCCGGCGCGCAGGGCGAATACGCCGGGTTGTTGGCAATCCGTCATTACCATGAAAGCCGTAATGAAGCCGGCCGTCATATCTGCCTGATCCCAAGCTCCGCTCACGGTACCAACCCGGCTTCTGCCCAAATGGCAGGGATGAGCGTGGTGGTGGTGGCCTGCGACAAGAACGGCAACATCGATCTGCATGATCTGCGCGTCAAGGCAGAGCAGGCGGGTGAAGAGCTGTCTTGCATCATGGTGACTTACCCGTCGACCCACGGCGTGTATGAAGAAACTATCCGTGAAGTGTGCCAAATCGTTCATCAGTTCGGCGGTCAGGTGTACCTCGACGGCGCCAACATGAATGCTCAGGTGGGCATCACCACTCCAGGCTATATCGGTGCGGATGTCTCACACCTTAACCTGCATAAAACCTTCTGTATCCCGCACGGCGGCGGAGGTCCTGGCATGGGGCCAATCGGCGTAAAAGCGCATTTGGCACCTTTCGTTCCAGGCCACAGCGTAGTGCAGATCGACGGGGTGCTCACGGAGCAAGGCGCGGTTTCCGCTGCACCGTTCGGCAGCGCTTCAATTTTGCCAATCAGTTGGATGTATATCCGCATGATGGGCGCAGAAGGGCTGAAGCAGGCGAGCCAGGTGGCAATTCTTAATGCCAACTACATTGCGACCCGTCTGAAAGACGCTTACCCGGTGCTGTATACCGGTCGTGATCACCGTGTGGCGCATGAATGTATTCTCGACATTCGTCCGCTGAAAGAAGAGACCGGCATCAGTGAAATGGATATTGCCAAGCGTCTGATTGACTACGGTTTCCATGCGCCTACCATGTCGTTCCCGGTAGCGGGTACGCTGATGGTTGAGCCTACCGAATCAGAAAGCAAGGTAGAACTGGATCGCTTTATCGACGCGATGCTGGCTATTCGCGGTGAGATTGATCGGGTGGCGAAAGGTGAATGGCCGTTGGAAGATAACCCGCTGGTGAACGCGCCGCATATTCAGGCGGAGCTGGTCAGTGACTGGCAGCATGCTTACAGCCGCGAACTGGCAGTCTTCCCTATTGCCGGTGTACGCGAGAACAAATACTGGCCGAGCGTCAAGCGTCTGGATGACGTGTACGGCGACCGTAACCTGTTCTGTTCCTGCGTACCGATGAGCGAATACGAGTAAGCCTTTCGGCAGTCAGATGTTCAATAAGCAGCGCATTATGCGCTGCTTTTTTTTGCCCGCCACGCTATATGCTTTTCTTGCCTATATATTTGATATGTTGCTAATTATCTTATTTTTTGCACCTCTCTGCAGTTTGTTTCCAATCGGGTTCAAGACGCTTTCCGGTATACATTCCGTTTAAACTCGCATGGTTAAATTGACCTCAGCAAAATATTTTGTAGGGAAGATTGGCTCACAAGGGGTGTTCTATGAAAAGGTTGGCTATCGCAATCATTGCGGTTTTACCCTTCTGCTCCGCGCAGGCGGTTGAAAGTTATGAAGTGCGAAATAACAGCGGGCAAACGGTATTTAAACTGAACTTCTATAGCCCCAGCGATGACGGCTATTTTACTGACGAAGGCGTCCCTCAGCGCTCATCTTGGGTATTGGACGAGGCGCAAAAGGCGCAGGTTATCAGCGCCGCACAGCGCTGGGCCGATATTATCAACCCCAAGCCAGGCCAATTGCCGGGGGTGATCAATATCGGTACTTTTGACGAAAAAAATGCCGGTGCGATGAGCCAAAACGTCAGTGACGACACCTTTAGTCTGACCCAACTTCAGGCCGTGTTGCAGGGGCAAGAAGCGGGCGAGTTGGACAGTGGTGCTCACGCCATCGTCCGCATTGGCAAGCTGGATTTTACTCCTTCACAGGCTTCACCAGCGCAGATCCCGACCGATCACCGTACCGATCTGGAAGTCACGATATTTCATGAAATTGCCCATGCGTTGGGAATAAGTAACGAGGCTGCGGTAGTTGATGGTGTGACTCAGTTCGGCCCGACGCAGGGGAGCTGGACATCGCATCTGTTTGACGACAACGGCAACCCTGCTCAGCCGGGGCAGGCTATTGTGTGCAAAGCTTGCGAGGGGCCGGACGATCCTTCCGCTTTTGACGTGCGCAAGGATCAAGGTTATTTCGCCGGCAGCCATGTCAAAGAGGTGCTGGAAGGTGCGATGCCAGGGGTTCCGGTGCGTATCCTCGATGTAGTTGGCGATTTGGATGACGATTACATGTCCCATATCGAGCTGGATCGCAGCCTGATGAGCCACCAAAATTACCGCAATTACACCTCAATGATGGAAGCCGAATTGGCATTGTTGCAGGACATGGGGTACGACATCGACCGGCGTAACTTTTTTGGCCGCTCGGTTTATGGAAGTGGTCTGGATGTGGTTAACCAGCAAGGGTATTTCGCGCGTAACGCCGCAGGCACTGCGTATATCGATGGTGAAGCCAATACCGCCGCCCGGGGCGTCGGGTTGCATATCTACGGCAGTAACAATCGGATAGAGCAACGTGGCGATTTGCTGGCCGATGGCGTGGCCGCCGCCGGTATTCGCATCGACGGTGCGGGTAATACGCTCAGCATAGCGCCGGGTACCCGGGTGCAGGCCAACGGTGACTACGGCACTGGCTTGATGGTGGCATACGGCGATCGGCACAATATTATTCAACGTGGCAGCCTGGAGGCGATCGGCAAAGAAGGGGTCGCTGCGCGTCTGGATTTTGGCAACAACCTGTTGGGCAATGATGCCGAATATCGCGGCTCCTATATCTGGCAGTGGGGCGGGTTCGACCTGTGGGCAGCACCGCTGGTGTCCAATTTCGATATCACCGGCTCGCTGAGGGGCAGCAAAGCAGCCATCTACCAGTCCGAGAATGCATTGGCCGGCGCAATCAACGTGATGCGCGGTGCCGATATTCAGGGCGATATCATTTCTGACTATGCCCAATGGGACGAAAATAATCAGGCACGACTCACCCGTTTAACCTTCGGTCTGCAGCCGGATGCGTTGGGGCAAGTGACCGCTGTGGCGGATAGCGGTTTTGATTTCACCTATAACGGCAATATTCGCGGTAAGGATAATTTGGCGCTGGTGGCCGAGGGCGGGAAAACCACTTTAAACGGCGAGCATCTGGTGTATAGCGTGGACATTGAGCCGGGTGCCCAGTTGGCGGGCAATAGCCGTTATGAGCTGTCGGATGCCGGACGGTTCACCAATAACGGATTGCTGACTACCGGTTCGCCTTTTGGCCTGGTTTCTATCATTGGTGATTACCTGCAGGGGTCACAGGGGCGTTTGCAACTGATGTTCGACAATCTCGGGCGTGGAGACAGGGTGCAAATCAGCGGAACGTCCAGTTTGGGCGGGGCCCTGACGCTGATGCCGGTAAAAGGCTGGTATGCATCCGACTGGAAACTGAACAGCGCTTCTCTGCTACAAATGGGGCAGAGAAGCGGTGAGTTCAGTCAAATCAGCGTGCAGACGCAGTCCCCGACGTTGAGCTTCAGTACAGCGTCGTTAGCTGCCGGGGAATATCAAATCAGTGCGACCCGTGGGGCATCTGCCTACAGCCAGTATGCACAGAGCGCGAATGAGCGAAATGTCGGGCTGGCGTTGGCCCGTGCGGCGGCGACAGCGGGTAATGAAATGCGTCTGTTACTGACTGCGCTTGATTTCTCTGCCCCTGATGGCAAACAGGTTAACGACGCTTTGGCGCAACTGGAGCCGTCGGCCTACAACAGCCTGATCCAGGCCTCTTTTGATCGTGAGCGTCAGTTAACCCGTGCGTTGACGGCGCCGGAACGTAATTTGACCTTGTCCCCGGTCGACGACGAACAAGACTGGATAAGCTTTGCTCTGCCTTATGGGGGCGGCAACTGGCAGCGCAATACAGGCAATATCACCGGTTACAACGCATCGCGTTATGGCGTGTTGTTCGGCGCGGAGAAACGTAACGTACTGGTGCCAGGGCTGACTACCGGTTTCCACGCGGCGGTTGGTGGACAAACGGTCAATGCCAAAAGTGCCGATCGGGCGCGGACGCACAGTACGTCATTTGATGTTGGTCTGCAGTTCAGCTTCGCGCAGGATCCCATGGATGGGCCGTTTGCCTATGGTCTGGGGCGTGTAGGGGCCGAGGATAATCATATGAAGCGTCAGTTTGATGTTGCCGGTATAAGCGGAACCAGCAAGAGTGACTGGACTGCCTGGAACGGTTCATTAACCCTGGGCGGCGGCTATCATTTGGCGTTAACCGAATCGTTTAGCTTCGGCCCAGTGGTGGCTTTGGATTATAACGCCACCAAGCATCGTACAATTAAAGAGTCCGGGTCTGGTACTTTGCCGATGCAGATTAAGGGCCGTTATGCCGATTCACTGCAAAGCACGCTGGGCGTGGAGGTGCTGTATCAGGGGCCACAGGCTTTGTCCGCCACCCTGCGCCTTGGCTGGCAGCATGAGCTGCTGAGCAACAATGTGACTCAGCGTGCTCAATTTGCCGGTTATGACACCTCTGCTTTTGATAGCAAAAGCACTTTGGCCGGGCGTGATGGGTTGGCAGCGCAGGCTGGGGTGCAGTATCAGCTTACTAAAGATGTTTCTGTGGGGGCCGGGCTTTCCAGCGAGCTGTTCCGTCAGGGCAGCAATTCGTTAGAAGGTAATCTGTCCGTGAACTGGCGCTTCTGATTTCTTCAGCAAGTTGCCGTTGAGTAAAACCCTATAACACATTCGGCAAAGCGTGTTATCAAGGGACACCGCATGATGCGGTGTCCCTTTTTTATTGTCGCTGCACAGCAACCCACACGGAATAAGGAGCAATGATGAGAGCTGCAATGGTAAATGCGTTAGGTCAGCCACCGGTAGTCGGTCATGTGGATGAACCGCAAGCAAGAGAGGGGGAAACCCTGATCGAGGTGATTGTCGCCGGTATCAAACAGTTGGATCGTGCCATGGTAGCGGGAACCCATTACTCCAGTCCGAAGGTGTTGCCGATCGTGCCCGGTACCGATGGCGTTGGTTATGCGCCGGACGGCCAACGGGTTTATTTTGCCTCATTCCGGCAGCCGCACGGTGCACTGGCGGAGCGCACCGTCGCTTCCTGGACCGTGCCGGTACCGGCGGGTGTGGATGATGCTACCGCCGCAGCATTGATTAACCCTGCCTTCGCCGCCTGGCTGCCGCTGCACTGGCGTGCCGAGCTTCAGGCTGGTGAAACGGTACTGATTATTGGCGCGACCGGCACCTCGGGCAAGCTGGCGGTGGCGGCTGCTCATCAGGCGGGCGCAGGGCGAATTGTTGCAGCAGGCCGTCGCCAGAGCGTGCTGGATGCGTTGGATGTCGATGCCACAGTGGATCTCAGCCTAGAAGGGGAGGCATTGGTGCAGGCTTTTGCTGCTGCCGCAGGGCCGAACGGATATCAGGTGATAGTCGATTACATCTGGGGTACGGCGACCGAAGCGCTGCTGGCCACGCTGAACAACCACGACCTGTCTTCCTACGCCGGAGGGCGTGGTATTCGCCTGGTCAATGTTGGGTCGATGGCCGGGCCAGACATTCGCTTACCGGCGGCAGTATTGCGCAGTAACCAACTGCAGATTATGGGCAGTGGCACCGGCAACTTCCCACCGGCGGCTGAGATGCAGAGATATGCCAGGGAGATCCTTGCGTTGGCGGCCACCGGGCAGATTTCGGTCGAAACTCAGGAGCATGGCTTATCCGAGATCGCCGAAGTGTGGGATCTGAACAAGAAAAGCGACGTCCGCTCGGTGATCCGCATTGCCGGATAGCTATTTTTATATTTATGGGCAAACAGCAGTTTGCCCATTTGTTTGCTACTGCAAATCAAGCGGATGCCGTTGCAGTAAATTGGGTGGGCGATGTTGCCTTAACTCTCCGATGACGCCAGATAGTTCTCGGGTAGATCAATAACAAACCCGACGCCGCGTTCATCAAGCCCTTCGGCTACCCGTAGTTGCGCACCGATTTTATCCGCCAGATTTTTGGCAATCGCCAGCCCCAGACCGCTGCCGACTTGCAGAGTACCGGGCTTGCGGTCAGAGATCATTCTGGCAATTTGTCGCAGTGGCCTCAGGCTGATATAGGCGGTGAACAGCAAAGTGACAATGATGGCTGCCAGAGTGACCAACAACGGGATCGCGGTGCTTTCCGCCGGATTGCCGAAAATAGTGGTGCGGTTGTCAAAGAATTCGCCGACGATCACCCTAAATTGCTTTTTATCACTCCAACTGCCGGCAATATGCCATTTCACATTGGCGTAGCTGATGGTGCCTGATAGCACCGACGGTGGCAGGAACAGCGGTTTTTCCTGTGACGGTGAGGCGTAAAGCATCTGGTTGTTGCTATCGTAAACCACAAATAGTGGCCGATAGTCTATTTCGTCCTGCATGCCACTTTTGATCGAGTCGATATACATGACTTCGATATCTTTAATCATCTCAAGATAACTGCGGTTGGTAACATCCGTCTTATCAAGAATATTGGCTATCCCGCGTGCGACAATGCGTTGCTGATTATCTAAATACTTTTCCGCGTCCGCGGGTAGTATGAATATGTCACCCAGCCAATCAATGCGCCCCAGAGCAATAATATGGCTAAAGCCTGGAAAATAATGGTGCGCATAGAAAAGGATTTAAAAATTATCATCCCAGAGTCTCTTTTTTTAATAAATAACCGATGCCACGCACGGTGATAATTTTTTCCTTGCCAATCTTGCGCCGCAAGTTATGCATATGCACCTCCAGAGAATTACTTTCCACGCTGTCGCCATGGCCAAACAGACTCTGCTCCAGCGAGGTTTTACGCACTACGGTGCCGGCGCAGCGCATCAGCTCATGCAGCAGCCGATACTCCTTTTTCGATAACAGCAGCAGTTCGTCAGCCAGCGTTACCTGATGATTGATGGGGTCCAGATACAGATTGCCCAGGCTCCAGGTTTGGGAGGCAAACCCGGCCATGCGGCGGTTCACCGCCTTCACGCGTGATATTAACTCAGGCAAGGCGAAAGGTTTGGCCAGAAAGTCGTCCGCGCCGGAGTCCAGGCTATTGACCAGGTTTTCGATACAGTCGCGGGCGGTCAGAATAATGATTGGGATATTTTGTCCGGCGGCCCGCCACTCGACCAGTTTCTCTAATCCATCCCCGTCTGGCAGGGTCAGGTCCAACAACATTAAATCGAAACTGCCCTGAGAGAGTCTGGTTTGAGCATCATGCACCAGCCGCACCCAGCATAGCTCAAAGCCCGCCAGCTCTAATGCCCGGCACAGGGCCTTGCCAAATTGCAGATCGTCTTCCACTAACAATATGTTCACGGGGTATCCGGTTTATGTCACGGTACTGGCGGTTATATAACTACAACCACCGGGGGAAGACAACGTCGACATCCTTTTTGCCCATCGTTCTTAAGCAAACCTTAATCTGGGATTAATATGACGTTAAGGGAGCATCGATATATTTCGAGTACGCTGACTCCTGCAAAAGTCATCAGGGTAGGGAAAAATGCGTATCGACAAATTTTCAACGGCGGTTACCTGTACAGATGCGATTTTATTGTTGGTTTTGGTCATGCTACCTTCTAACGTTGGCGCGCAAGGGAGTAATTATCCCACCAAGGTTTCCTCTCCCCCGTCGCATATTCAGCATGTGGAGCCACGGAGTTTTTCTAAAAACTTAAAGCCACGGATTAAAAAGCAGCTGCGTCGTTTGGCACTGTTATAAGGTTTATTTTAATAAGGAGGAAAATAGAAAATACCCTTGGATATTCTGCAGCATGGATATCTATACTCTGTTGAAGAAGGTGGCTGAGGTAGCTTGCTGAGCGCCAGTTACCGGTTATGACTTCCCAATCAGAGAAAGGAACAACATGACTAAAGTTGCACTGGTCACCGGCGCCAGCCGGGGTATTGGCCGCGCCACTGCGTTGTTGCTGGCCCGTCAGGGTTATGCGGTGGGCGTTAACTATCTGCAGAATGAAGCAGCGGCGCAACAGGTGGTCGCGGAGATAGAATCACTGGGCGGTCGGGCGCTGGCGCTGCGGGCTGATATTGGCGATGAAAGCCAGGTAGTGGCGATGTTTAGCCAATTGGATGCCAGCCTCGGCCCGATTGACGCGCTGATCAACAATGCCGGTATTCTGTTTCAGCAGTCGAGCATTGAGCAACTGACCGCCGACCGCATTAACAAGGTCTTGACCACCAACGTCACCGGTTATTTTCTCTGCTGCCGCGAGGCGGTGAAGCGTATGGCGCATCGTCATGGTGGACTGGGCGGAGCCATCGTCAACGTTTCCTCTGCCGCCGCTCGTTTAGGGGCTCCGTGGGAGTATATCGACTATGCCGCATCAAAGGGGGCGGTCGATACTCTGACAACCGGACTGGCGCTGGAAGTGGCGGCTCAAGGTATTCGCGTTAACTCGGTGCGGCCGGGGTGTATTTACACTGAGATGCATGCCAGTGGCGGTGAGCCGGGGCGTGTTGATCGGGTGAAAGGCAACTTGCCGATGCAGCGCGGCGGCACCCCGGAAGAGGTGGCAGAAGCCATCGCCTGGCTGTTGTCCGATGCTGCTTCTTATGTCACCGGCAGCTTTATCGAGGCCGCCGGCGGCCGTTGACAACTGGTTACTCCCCTTTAATTTCGGCCCGCAAAGCGGATGCACGAGAAAGGGGGATGTATGAAACGCAAAAATTCGGTTAGGAATGTGCAGCACAGCATCCTGCCTCCCCTGACGGAGGAGCAAAAAGCGCAGATAGCCTCCTTGAGGGTTATGCCGGATGATGATATTGGCTATGGTGACGTCCCTGCGCTTAGCGATGAGCAATGGGGAACGGCATTAAAGGGGCGGTTCTACAAACCGATGAAGGTATCAAAAACGGTCAGGATTGATGCTGACATTTTGGAATGGCTCCAGAGGCCGGGCAAGGGTTACCAGAAGCGTTTGAACGCGGTCCTGCGTGCCGCTATGTTGAAAGGCCAAGAGCTCGAAGAGTAAAATTATTTATCCGCAGGTGCTTATCCTGCAGTTTAAAACCCGGTAGCTTTAGAGACGCCGGGTTTCTATTCAGTATTCTCAATACTCAATCAGCCCTCATGCAGCAGCGCACTGCGGAACGACATAATGTGCGCCTCTGCTGCATTGGCAGCTGCGTCGTCATCCTGTGCGGCCAGTGCAGAGATAATGGCTCGATGTTCTTCGATCACCTCTCGCATATGACCTTCGCGTGACAGCGTACTGGCCCAAAAACGCTGCGCCCTGGCGTGCAGCACGCTCAGGATGTCCGCCAACATATTATTCCCGGCGATCTGCGCCAGCTGCTGGTGGAACTGATGATCCAGCGTCATCATCTGCACCCGATCGCGGCGCTGACTGGCGGCTTCGATTTGTTGATTGAGGGCTGTCAGTGCGGCGACCTGTGGTTCGGTAATTCGCTTGCTTGCCAGCCGCATACAAAGCATTTCATTGGCCAGTCGGACTTCAATCAGTTCCAGTGCGTCATCCATCGACAGTGGTGAGACCATCACCCCCTTACGCGGGATCACCTGTAACAACCCTTCATTAGCCAGCCGGTGGATCGCCTGATTTATCGGCGTTCTGCCCATATCCAGCTCACTCATTACCTGTGCGGTATTGAGATATTCACCAGGTTTATAGCTTAACGTCACCAGTGCCTGCTTAAAGCGCCGGTAGGCCAGTTCATTCAGTGACATTCCGGCTTCCTCTGCCGTCGGGAGTTCCTGGCTCTCTGCGTCAAGGCTCATCACGTTCTGCTCCTGCAAGAAGAAAGTTTTTAGACATAGTACACAAAAACATGGCATGGAAATCGCTTATTTGGTAGCTAAAGATATAGTGAAATTTCACAGTATTTTAACTAAAGAGGCACAAAAGCCATGAGACTGACCTTCACTTTACCTGAATCCAGCGGTGCCGGGGTGCTGGATGTCGAGATCGACCATCTGGTGATCGCTGGCTGGACCGGCCGCGATCGTGAGGCCATCCTGCACCATATTAGGGAGTTGGCTGAACTGGGCGTGCCCCAACCCAGTGCAGTTCCGCTGTTCTATCGGGTGGCCGTTAATCAGCTCAGTCAGAGCGATTGCATTGAAGTGATCGGCAATGCCAGCTCCGGCGAGGCGGAACCGCTGATCTTTACTCATCAGGGGGAACTGTTTGTTTCGCTGGCCTCAGATCATACCGATCGTCAGCTTGAGGCGCACAGCGTCGCGCTATCCAAACAACTCTGCGTCAAACCGGTAGCTCGCGCTGCCTGGCCGCTACGGGAAGTGATTGCCCACTGGGATTCACTAATCCTGCGATCCTGGATCAAAGAGAACGGTGAGTTCCGGCTTTATCAGCAGGGTTATCTTGCCAGTCTGCGTACTCCCGACGATCTGCTGGATCGCTATTTGAGTGGCCAGCAGGTGCCGGAGGGCGGGCTGACGGTACCCCAGCCGCGCAATGGTTTAGCGATGGCCTGTGGCACGGTGGCGGCGATTGGCGGTATACGTCCGGCGACCGAGTTTCGTATGGAACTGGTGGACGAAGTGCTGGGACGTACCATCTGCCACGGCTATCGCAGCATAGAACTGCCGGTGGTGGCGTGATGAAAAAGCTGACTTTAACGCAGGCTGTTGCCGGATTGGCCAGTGGTGAATTCACTGCTGTGCAACTGACCGCCACCGCGCTGGCGCAAATCGCCGACCCACAGGGGGAGGGCGCACGCACTTTTACTCATGTTTATAGCGACTGGGCACAAAAGCAGGCATTGGCTGCCGATCGGCGGCGTGCGGCGGGAACCCCTTTGTCGGTGCTGGACGGTGTGCCGGTATCGGTCAAAGACCTGTTTGATGTCGCCGGGGAAGCGACTGCCGCAGGTTCGTTGGTGTTGACCGATGCGCAGGTAGCTAACACCCATGCCGCCGTGGTGGCGCAGTTGTTGCAGGCTGGCGCGGTGGTGATCGGCAAAACCAACATGACCGAATTTGCTTATTCAGGGCTTGGGATCAATCCCCACTACGGCACACCCGCCAACCCGTGGGATCGCCCGGCATGTCGTATTCCCGGCGGTTCGTCTTCCGGTGCGGCGGTTGCGGTGGCCGACGGCATGTGCTTTGGCGCGATAGGCAGCGATACCGGTGGCTCGGTGCGTATTCCGGCGGCCTTCTGCGGTCTGACCGGCTATAAACCCACCGCCCGGCGCATCAGCAGTCGTGGTTTGCTGCCTTTGTCACCCTCACTGGATTCGATTGGCGTGATCGCCCATGACGTTGCCGGTTGCATCGCGCTGGATGCGGTGATTGCCGAACAGCCGCTGCACCCGCAGCAGAAAACGTTGAGCCAGGCGCGTTTTGCCGTGCCACAAACGCTGGTGCTGGATGGTCTGGATGATGAAGTCACCTCCGCCTTTCATCTCAGCGTCCAGCGGCTGGTGCAGGCCGGGGCACAGATTGAATCTATTCCCTGCCATGAGTTCGCTGAGCTGGCTGCGATCAACGCCGCCGGGGGGTTTACCGCGCTGGAGTCCTGGCGCTGGCATCAGCCGCTGATTGCCGAACATGCCGAAGACTATGACCCACGGGTGCTGTCGCGTATTCGTCGCGGTCAGTTGCTCGATGAGTGGGATCTGCAGCAATTGCAGATGCAGCGTACCGATTGGCAGCGGCGGGTGACCGCAGCAGTGGACAAGTTTGACGCGTTGTTGATGCCAACCGTGCCCTTCGTTGCGCCGACCATTGCCGAACTGCAGAAGGATGACGACACCTATTTCCGTATCAACGGTGCCGCGTTGCGTAACCCTTCGGTGATCAACTTCCTCGATGGTTGTGCGCTATCGCTGCCTTGCCAGCGGCCCGATACGGCACCTGTGGGGCTGATGGTGGCCGGGCTACCGCTGCAGGACGAGGCGTTGCTGGGTTGGGCGCTGGCGATCGAACGCTGCCTCGCCGAGGCGTGATTTTCCGGTGGGGGGCGACCCCGCCTTACTTTGAGCTAACAGGAGAGTACCCATGACCGGTTCCCCAAACGGAATGCTGTTTGTCGCAACAGATGTCGCCGCTCAGGACGAGGCGGATTTCAATAAGTGGTACGACCGCGAACACGTGGAAGAGCGAGTACGGGTGCCTGGTTTCTTGTCGGGCACGCGTTATCAGGCGCTACAGGATGGGCGCAAATATCTCGGACTGTATAAAACCGAATCCCTGGCCAGCTTTACTTCGGCGGCCTACCGCGCCGCGTTTACCGAACAGACCCCATGGTCGGTAGCGAGTCTCGATAAAATGCGCGATCCGATGCGCCGTGTCTGCGCGGTGGAGGCGGTGACCGGCCAGGGGTGCGGCAGCCATCTGGCTATCCTTACCCTCGAACCGGCCGAGCCGCATGTGCTGAAGGCCTGCATCAATCATTTGGGCAGCCTCCTGGCGGAACAGCCCGGTTTTGTGCGCAGCAGCCTGCTGTCGCCGGACGCGGACCTCAGCTCGCCGCTGCCGAAAGAGTCGCGGGAAAACCGCAGGTTACTGCCGATGATGCTGATCGAAAGCAGCAGCGCCGAAGCCGGCCAGCGGCTGGGTGAGTTGGCCTGCAGCCAACTGAAAATCCCTGCCACCGGTGCCCTGCATTATGCCCTTGGTTGGCAACTGACCACACAGGAGCTTTCATCATGAGTACTTCAACCACTCAACCGTCAATCGCGGACGCGTCCACTGCCGATGTTCCCGCCCATCCGCCGAACACCGGCAAACTGGCGGCGGCCAGTTCGATTGGCACTGCGCTGGAATGGTATGACTTCACCGTTTACAACATCATGGCGGCGCTGATTTTCAACCACGTATTTTTCCCCTCTTTCGATCCGCTGGTGGGCACTATTTTGGCATTTTCCACCTACGCGGTTGGCTATGTTTCGCGGCCGATTGGCGGTATCGTCTTTGGTCATCTTGGTGACGTGCTGGGGCGGCGTTTTGTATTGGTGACCACGCTGGTGATCATGGGCGTGACTACCGCGCTGATGGGGCTGCTACCCGGTTATGCCAGTTGGGGGATTTGGAGTCCGCTGCTGTTGGTGACACTGCGCTTTATTCAGGGGATTGCGCTGGGGGGCGAATGGGCGGGGGCGGTATTGCTGTCGATGGAACACGGTAAATCTCATCAACGCGGGCGCAACGCCTCCTTTGCTCAGGTTGGCCCTTCTTGTGGAACGCTGATCGGCACCGGCCTTATCACGCTGGTGACGGTGGCGATGACGGCGGAGGACTTCCAGCAATGGGGTTGGCGTATTCCTTTCCTGCTTAGCCTGGTACTGGTGGTGTTTGGCCTATGGCTACGCCGTGGCGTGGGAGAAACGCCCGCGTTTCTGAAACTGGAGGCATCGAAGGACGTTACCCATTCACCGATCCGCGAAGTTTTCACCCAGTATCGGCGCCCACTGCTGATCGCCGGCGGTTCGCGTATTGGTTCCGACGTGCTGTATGCGCTGGTAGTGGTTTTTACCCTGACTTACGTCACCACGGTATTGAACCTGCCGCGCCCGCTGGCGTTGGCCGCCACCATGTTGGGGGCGATCGGTAACGCGATTACCGTGCCGATGTTCGGCGCACTGTCCGATCGTTTTGGTCGTCGGCCGGTGTATATCGGTGGGGCATTGGCGGCGATGGCTTGGGCGTTTGTGTTCTTTATGCTGCTCGACAGCAGCCAGCCGGTACTGATCTGTCTGGCGGTGGTGGTGGGGCTGTTGATCCATGCGGCAATGTATGGCCCACAGGCGGCTTTTATTACCGAACAGTTTCCAACCCGAGTGCGCTATGCGGGGTCGTCATTGGCTTATACGTTGGCAGGGATTATCGGTGGTGGCTTTGCGCCGCTGATCATCGCCTCGTTGTTTAAGTCTTACGACAGCACGCTGGCGATCTCGGCCTATGTGGTGCTGGCTTTGTTAATCACGCTGTGGGCGGTGATTGCCGCCAAGGAAACGGCACACAAGCCGTTATGAATGGCGTGCCGGGTGAAGGGATCACCCGGCGTGTCACAAGAGCAACGGCGTTATTTCAGCCAACCCTTGCGTTGTGCGTCCTGCAGGTGTTGCAGAAGGTACTTCCACAATTCCGGCTGAACATCGGCGATGGTGGTGTTACGCGCCAGTACCTGTTCCAGGCTAATGCCGTTCTCGACCCAGCTTTGGCCCTGGTTGTGCAGGTTCATCAGCATCGGCATGGTGCGATCCAGCACCAGCGCAAAGCGCGCGTCGGCGCTCTCGCCATCTTCATATTCCTGCCATAAAGCGGTGAAATACTCGCGCTGAGTGTCCGGCAGCATCCCGAACAACCGGCGCGCCGCCGCCACTTCCACATCATGGATCGCTGCGCGGGCCGCCAGATCGTAGACCAGTACGTCACCGGCATCGATCTCAACGATGTCATGCAGCAGCGCCATCTGGATCACTCGCTGGATATCCACACCTTCACCGGCGTAGGGGGCCAGGCTCATGGCAGCAATAGCAAAGTGCCAGCTATGTTCGGCGGAGTTTTCCTGGCGTTGGGTGCCCAGCACTTTGGTGCGGCGTTGCACGCTTTTCAACTTGTCGATTTCCATCAGGAACTGGATGACCTGGGTCATGGAGCCGAAATCTAACGCGGGTACAGCAGATGACATGGTGTAAACCTCAAGGTAGATGGGGTGAAGCCGAACGATTGTAGACCAGCAGGCGAGGGATTTCGATGGTTACACGCGCACACAGTTTTATTTTGGCGTACACGTGTACACTGAAATTATTCTCAGCTAAGCTTCCTTGCGGTAATTTCGAACAATGTTGGCTGTTTTGAGGGGTTGTGTGTAATGGGTAAAACGGGCGTAGTGAAAGCCGGTACTGAAAAAATGGCCGCCACGGCCTATCCGTGGGCGGAAGAAATCGCTAACAGCATCAGTCACGGCATAGGGTTGGTTTTTGGGATTGTCGGCCTGGTACTGTTGTTGGTTCAGGCGGTAGACACCGGCGCTGACGTGACGGCTATCGCCAGCTACAGTCTTTATGGCGGCAGCATGATCCTGCTGTTCCTGGCCTCAACGCTGTACCATGCCATTCCCCACCAAAAAGCCAAGCACTGGCTGAAAAAATTTGACCACTGCGCCATTTATCTTTTGATTGCCGGTACCTACACGCCGTTTCTGTTGGTGGGGCTGAACTCACCGTTGGCCAAGGGATTGATGGCGGTAATTTGGGGGTTGGCGCTGCTGGGCGTGTTGTTCAAACTGGCGTTCGCGCACCGTTTTGAAGCGCTCTCGCTGGTGACCTATCTGACCATGGGCTGGTTGTCGCTGATCGTGATTTATCAGTTGGCGACTCGTCTGGCGCTGGGCGGTGTGACGCTGCTGGCGGTCGGTGGCGTGGTTTATACCCTGGGTGTGATCTTCTATGCATCGAAGCGTTTCCGCTTCGGCCACGCCATTTGGCATGGTTTCGTGCTCGGCGGCAGCCTGTGCCACTTTATGGCGATTTATCTGTACGTCTGATATCCGTTCGGCAGGCGTTAATATCATGTTGATTAAGCGTTTCTTTTCAGTTAGAAAAGAGGCGCTTGTTTCTTTCGGGTATCCAGCAAGCCCATTTTTTCATTCCTGAGCCCGCGAACTACACCTTCGGTGTTTACGTTAACCTTTTCAGGACTCATCAATATGATCGTTCGCTTATCTAAAGCGTTGCTGGTGTGCGCGATGGCGCTGTTCGCCACACTGGTGGCATTTGGCAATATTACGGACTACGGCTCCAATTTCGCCTTTGTACGTCATGTCTTTATGATGGACACCATTTTCCCTGACGCCACCATCACTTACCGTTCAATACAGACTCCATGGCTGCATCACGCCGGTTACATTGGCATCATTACGCTGGAAAGCCTGACCGCGTTGTTGTGTTGGATGGGGGGCCTGCGCCTGCTGCGCGGCCTGAAACTGTCCGCAGTGGCCTTCAATAGAAAGAAAACGCTGGCAGTGGCCGGTTTGACGCTCGGTTTTTTGACCTGGCAGGTGGGTTTTATGTCGGTGGGCGGTGAGTGGTTCGGTATGTGGATGTCTAAACAATGGAACGGGGTGCCTGACGCTTTCCGCTTCTTTGTCACCCTAATTTTGGTGCTGATCTATCTGGTGCAGCGCGATGGCGAACTGGACGAGTAAGGAATCAGGCAGCGGGCGTGAGCCTGCTGCCGGGGGATTATTTTTCTTCCGCCAGTGAATATGGCAGTGGTTTGATGGCCAGTTGGCTGGTGGCATCATCGCGAACCCGCAGCTTGCTGTCGGCGTCGAGATCGTTATTCAGCACCACTTGAACCCACAGCGTGCCGTCGGCCAGTTTGGCGGCGCTCAGCACCGTACCGGTACGGCGCCAGTTTTCACCCAACTGCAATTCCACGTCCTCAGCGGCCTGCGGCACTCGCCCGGCCTTGCCTTCCAGCCAGTACAGTGCCCGTTTGTTGGCCCCGCGGAACTTGGCGCGCGCCACCATTTCCTGACCGGTGTAGCAGCCCTTGCTGAAGCTGATGCCATCCAGCGCCTGCAGGTTGGTGGCCTGGGGGATCAACTGCCCGCTGTTGGCGACGTCAATCACTGGGTAGCCGGCTTCGATATCCAGCGTCAGCCACTGCTGGCTGTCGTTCAGTTCGGCCTGCTCGTGCAGTTTGCCAACCAACTGTTCGGCAACGGCGGCGGTGGTGACCAGCAGAAAACGTTCCGCCGGTAGCGAGAAGTGCAACAGGGTCGTTTCACCGTCCTGCACTACCTGATGGTCAGCATCCGGCAGGCTGTTGAAAACCCCCGTCAGCGCTGCGCGTGCCTGAAAACCGGCCACGCCCAGCAACACCGCTTCGTTGTCGGCGGCAATGGTGAGTTTGGAAAATACCGCGTACTTCTTGATTTCAGCCAGTTGGCTGTCCAGCACGCTGCGGCGTTCCAGATAGGCAAAGCCTTCACCGCGATGGAATAAACGCAGATTGCTCCACATTTTGCCCTTGGCGTCACAGTGGCCGCACAACACGTGGCTATCTGTAGGCAGCGCTTCGATATCGGCGGTGACCTGGCCCTGAAGGTATTTCACCCGGTCCGGCCCGTTCAATGTCACCAGCGCCCAATCTTCCAGTGAGATCAGGGTTAGGGGCAGATGGGAGGAAGCGGAGGGCTGACGGGGTGGAAATGGAATTTTATACGCCATAGTAAGATCCTGCTTAACGTTTAGCTTACCTGAAGGTGTGTTGGCCCCATGGTAAAAGAGGCGACGGCCTTTGCAAACTGTTATTCACGCTTGCCTCCCCGACAGCGCTTTTTTTGACATTTAGCGCTTAATTACGTTTTACACCGAGAACGTCCTTCCCGGCGAGTATGTCAAATTGTTACTCTATAGGCTTGCGGCCAAGGGTAACCCATGCAGACAGATCTTTGGCTGATGGAATTATATCGCGCCGGTGTTGCCATACAGTGTGTCAGTTGAACCCTGCGATGGCGTTGCCATGCTGAAAAGAGGTTAGTCATAACAACATGGATATTAATAACAAAGCACGTATCCACTGGGCCTGTCGCCGCGGCATGCGTGAGCTGGACATCTCTATCATGCCCTTCTTCGAGTATGAGTATGACCTGCTGAACGATACAGACAAAGCGCTGTTTATCCGCCTGCTGGAGTCTGACGATCCCGATCTCTTCAATTGGCTGATGAATCATGGCGCTCCGCAGGACAGTGAACTGCAGAGAATGGTGACACTGATCCAGACGCGAAATAAAGACCGTGGCCCAGTGGCGATGTGACGTCCGTATTTCCTGGCGCACCCAGTTATTTTCTCTGCTGACACATGGTGCTCTTATCCTGCTGATCCTGATTTCACCCTGGCCGGAAGGCTATGGCCCGATCTGGCTGGTGTTGCTGACGCTGGTGGTGTTTGAGTGCATTCGCAGCCAAAAGCGTATTGCGTCGCGGCAGGGCGAACTACGCCTGCTGGAAAACCAGCGCCTGGGTTGGCATGGGCAGGAGTGGCAATTGGTGAAGCAGCCCTGGATGCCGCGTTACGGTATTCTGTTGACGTTACAGCCGGTGGGGGGCAAAAAGCGCCGTCGGCTGTGGCTGGCTTCCGACTGCATGGCTAAAGCCGACTGGCGGCATTTGCGCCAACGCTTGCTGTATCCGGCCGCCAGCGATGACGAGGCGTTCTGATGAAGCCGACGCTCTGGCTGGTGGAAGATGAACCCAGCATTGCCGACACGCTGATTTATACCCTGGAGAGCGAAGGCTTCCAGGTGCGCTGGTTCGAACGCGGTGAACCGGCATTGCAGGCGTTGGCGCAAGGGGCACCTGCGCTGGCGATCCTCGATGTTGGTCTGCCGGACATCAATGGTTTTGAACTCTGCCGCCGGTTGTTATCGCAGTCGGCGGATTTGCCTGTTTTGTTCCTCACCGCCCGCAGCGATGAGCTTGATCGCCTGATTGGGTTGGAAATCGGTGCCGACGATTACGTCGCCAAACCCTTTTCCCCGCGAGAAGTCAGCGCTCGGGTGCGCACTATTCTGCGCCGTTTGCAAAAACAGCAGCGTCTGCAGCAACCGCCACTGTACCACTTCGGCCCTTTTAGTTTGGATGAACAGGCCGCGGCCATCCATTACCATCAGCAGCCGTTGTTGCTGACCCGTTACGAATTTTTATTGTTGAAAACGCTGTTGCTGGCACCCGGCAGGGTATTCTCACGCCAGCAACTGATGGAAAGCGTCTGGGCGCTGGCCGAAGAAAGCCTGGATCGCACCGTTGATACCCATATCAAAACGCTGCGTGCCAAGCTGCGCGCCATCAATCCCGCTGAACCCCCGATCCACACTCATCGCGGCCTCGGCTACAGCGTGAGCCGCCAGCCATGAGAATAGGCCTGCGCCTGCTGTTGGGGTATTTCCTGATTGTGGCGGTGGCGGGTTATTTCGTACTGAGCATTTTCGTACAGGAAGTGAAACCCGGCGTGCGGCGCGCGACCGAAGGCACACTGGTGGATACCGCCAATCTGCTGGCGCAGATTGCGCGTCTGGATATGCAACGTGCTGACGCGGCGCACGGGCAACTGGCTCAAGCTTTCTCTCAACTCAATCGACGCCCCATAGGTGCCAATATTGGCGGTATCCGTAAGGATCGCAGCGAATATCACGTTTATCTTACCGATCAAAACGGCAAGGTCATTTTTGATTCCAGCGGCAAGGCGCTCGGCCAGGACTACTCACGCTGGAATGACGTTTATCTGACGCTGCTTGGTCAGTACGGCGCGCGCAGCACGCGCAGCGATCCGCAGGATGAAAACAGCTCGGTGATGTACGTTGCCGCACCCGTAATGGAGCAGGGGAAAATCATCGGCGTGCTTAGCGTTGGTAAACCCAACAGCACCATGACACCGGTGATCAAGCGCAGCGAACGCCGTATTCTTTGGGCCGGCGCGCTGCTGCTGGGCATTGCCTTGCTGATCGGTCTGGGCTTTGTCTGGTGGATCAACCGCTCGATTGGGCGGCTGGTGCACTACGCAGACGGCGTGGCGCAGGGTGAAAGCCTGCCGTTGCCGATAATGGGCGGCCACGAATTAACCCAGTTGGCACAGGCGCTGGACAGCATGCGGGTGAAGCTGGAGGGCAAGGCCTACATTGAGCAGTATGTACATACCCTGACCCACGAACTGAAAAGCCCGCTGGCGGCGATCCGCGGCGCGGCTGAGCTGTTGCAGGAACAACCTCCGGCGGCCACTGCCCAGCGTTTTTTGACCAATATCGAACAGCAGAGTGCGCGCATTCAGCAACTGGTGGATAAACTGCTGGTGCAGGCGCGGCTGGAGAGCCGGCCGGTCCTGGAACGGGGGCCACTGGCAATGGCGGCGCTGGTGCGTCAGGCTGTGGCAGGCAAAGAGGCGCAGGCAGTGCGGCGTGGCGTTTTGCTACAGGTTGAAGGGGTGGCAGATATCACCCTGAGCGGCGATGGATTGCTGATTAGCCAGGCGCTGACCAATCTGCTGGACAACGCACTGGACTTCACCCCGGAAGGTGGCACCATCAAGGTGCGCGGTGAGCACCATGAGGGCCACTACCGGGTCACTGTCTGTGACGACGGCAGTGGCATTCCGGATTATGCACTGGATAAAGTATTCGAGCGTTTCTATTCTCTGGCCCGATCGGATAAGCCGAAAAGCAGCGGTCTGGGGCTGAATTTTGTGCAGGAAGTGGCGCGCTTGCACCGAGGCAGCATCCAGTTGAGCAACCGTCAGCCGCACGGTGTGACCGCTATTTTCACCTTATCGCTCTGACTTCACCGTCCCTTCACATAACCACATTCTGCTTTCACCTGAGGGCATTATCGTAACTTCATTACCTACATGGAGCGCGGCGATGATGAAATCGGTACTGTTTTGGAAAATAACCACTCTGCTGGGATTAATGATTTTAATGATCATCCCGGTAACGATGTTAATGAATGTGATTGATGAGCGCAGCGGCTACCGCCAGAACGTGGTCGGGCAGGTCAGCGAAAGCACCAGCCGGGCGCAGCGCATTTTGGGGCCGTTGATCGTCATCCCTTACAGCGAGCGGGAAGAGAAGACGGATGACAAGGGGCAGAAGGTGGTGCAAATGGTTCGCCATCATCGCTATCTGTTGCCCGAAACTTTGCAGGTTAGCGGCAAGCCGAACGTAGAGGTACGCAAGCTGGGTATTTACCAGACTCAGGTCTATCAGGGACCGTTAAAGTTTCAGGTGAAGTTCGGCCAGCCGGATGTGACAGACTTGCAGCGCAGCAACGTGACTATTGGTCAGCCTTTCCTGCTGGTTTCGCTGAGTGATTCACGCGGCATCAAGAGCATCTCGCCGCTTACCAGCGCAGAGTCTCAAACGGTATTTGAACCTGGTACTCAGGTCAATGTGTTACCTCAAGGCATTCATGCGCCGCTGACGCTGACCACATTGCAAAAAGCGGGGCTGGATGCTGAGTTCACCCTGATGCTGGCCGGCACCAGCAGCCTGTCACTGGTCCCGCTCGGTCGCAGCAGCGAATTGATGCTGCAAAGCAATTGGCCACACCCGAATTTCCTCGGTAACTTCTTGCCGGACGAACGCAAGGTGACGGAAAAAGGCTTCAGTGCCCGCTGGCGCAGCACTTGGTTTGCCAACAACATCAACAGCGCTTTCCATTACGACGACGAAATTCTTGGCGAAGACAAGTTGCCAACCTTCAGCACCAGTTTGATTGAACCGGTCGATCACTATCAACTGACCGAACGCGCGGTGAAGTATGCGGTGCTGTTTATCGGCCTGACATTTATGGCGTTCTTCCTGTTCGAAACCCTGACCGGTTTGCGGGTACACCCGATTCAGTACCTGCTGGTCGGCGCGGCACTGGTGCTGTTCTACCTGATCCTGCTGGCATTCTCCGAGCATTTTGGCTTCGCCACCGCTTATCTGCTGGCCAGCATCGCCTGCAGTGGGCTGATCGCCTTTTACCTCAGTGCAGTACTGCGCGGCAGGCTACGGGCGGCGCTGTTCGCGGCCAGTCTGTTGATGTTGTATGGTGTGCTGTATCTGCTGCTGCAGTCGGAAGATAACGCCTTGGTACTGGGGGCCGGGCTGTTGTTCGCTATTTTGGCGGGAATTATGCTGCTGACGCGTAAGTTGGACTGGTATCAGGTGGCCGATCCGGCGCGCTTGAACGGCGAAACGCCAACCGGCGAAGGAGAGAAACGCTTCCGGTTGTGGAAATAAGCATCGGACTGGGCGCGGTAATAACCGCGCCCATGGGCATTACAGCAGGGGTTCCATCTCCAGCAGGATCTGTTCGCACCATTGTTGCAGCCGCTCTTCGCTCAGGTCGTATTGGTTCACATCATCCAGCGCCAGGCCAACAAAGTGTTTACCGTCGGCGCTTAGTGGTTTCGGACTGGTGAATTCGAAGCCGTCGATCGGCCAGAAGCCAATAAACTGTACGCCCAGTGGGGCAATGTGATCGTGCAGCATGCCGAGTGCATCGAGGAACCATTCGCCGTAACCGAGTTGATCGCCCATGCCATACATGGCGACAATTTTCCCCTGGAGATCCAGCGTGGTCAGCTGTGGCCAAATCGCTTCCCAGTCTTCCTGAAGCTCACCGAAATCCCAGGTTGGCATGCCGAGGATCAGGATGGAGTACTCTTCCATCAGCTTGGGGGAAACGTCTTTCAGGTTGTGCAGGTCGACCAGGTCTTCACCTAAAATCTCACGGATTTTTTCTGCCGCCATCTCGGTGTAGCAGGTGCTGGAGCCGTAAAACAGACCAATCTTCATGTGTAAACCGTTTATATCGCCGTAGGTAGAATTGCAGCGAGTATACCCGATTTGTCCCGGCTTAAGGCATAATGCCTGTGGCATAAACGTAACAAAGAGAGGACCGCGTGCAACAGCAAGAGACTGCGTTGATTGAGCAATTCCTGGATGCGCTGTGGCTTGAACGTAATCTGGCAGAAAATACGCTGGCCTCTTACCGATTGGATTTGCAGGCGCTGGGCGCCTGGCTGAATCAGAAAAATAGCTCGCTGTTACAGGCACAGGCGCTGGATTTACAGGCGTTTCTCGCCGATCGGGTGGAGGGGGGCTATAAAGCGACCAGCTCCGCACGTTTGCTGAGTGCCATGCGCCGTCTGTTCCAATACCTGTATCGCGAAAATATGCGAGCCGACGATCCCACTGCACTGCTGGCTTCGCCGAAGCTGCCGCAGCGCCTGCCGAAAGACTTGAGCGAAGCGCAGGTCGATGCGCTGCTGAAGGCACCCTGCGTCGAGCAGCCGCTGGAGCTGCGTGACAAGGCGATGCTGGAAGTGCTGTACGCTACCGGGCTGCGGGTCTCCGAATTAGTCGGGCTGACTATCAGCGATGTCAGTCTGCGTCAGGGCGTGGTGCGGGTGATAGGCAAAGGCAACAAGGAGCGACTGGTGCCGCTGGGTGAAGAGGCGGTGTACTGGATAGAAAACTACCTGGAGCACGGCCGCCCGTGGATGGTCAACGATCAGGCGCTGGACGTCTTGTTCCCCAGCAACCGCAGCCAGCAAATGACCCGACAGACATTCTGGCATCGCATCAAACACTATGCGATCCTAGCGGGTATTGACAGCGAGAGGCTGTCGCCGCACGTGTTGCGCCACGCGTTTGCCACCCATTTGCTGAACCATGGGGCCGATCTCCGTGTCGTACAGATGTTATTGGGGCATAGTGACCTCTCAACCACACAAATTTACACGCATGTAGCGACCGAAAGGCTTAAACAGCTACATCAACAGCACCACCCGCGTGCCTGACACGCTGGGTTCAAAAGGATTGGAAGAATGAAGAAAGGTTTAATGCTGCTCTCTATGCTGGTGGCTTCAGCGACCGGCGCGGCCCATGCCGACGACGCGGCAATCCAAAAAGCACTGGGTAGCCTGGGCATTCAACAGGCGGACGTGCAGCCTTCACCGGTGAACGGCCTGAAAACCGTGCTGACCGATAACGGCGTGCTGTACGTGACCGAAGACGGCAAACACATTCTGCAAGGTCCGTTGTACGACGTCAGTGGCAAAGAGCCGGTTAACGTCACCAACCAACTGCTGACTGGCAAGCTGGAAGCGCTGAAAGATCAGATGATCGTCTACAAGGCGCCAAAGCAGAAACACGTGATCACCGTGTTCACCGACATCACCTGTGGTTATTGCCACAAGTTGCATCAGCAAATGAAAGAATATAACGATCTGGGCATTACCGTCCGCTATCTGGCGTTCCCGCGTCAGGGGCTGAATTCCCAGACAGAGAAAGACATGCAGTCAATCTGGTGTACCGCCGACAAGGCCAAGGCCTTCGATGCCGCCATAAAAGGCGACGCAGTTTCACCTGCCACCTGTAAGACTGACATCAGTAAACACTATGCGCTCGGCGTGCAGTTCGGTATTCAGGGCACCCCGGCGATTATTCTGGAAAACGGCATGATGATCCCTGGGTATCAGGGGCCAAAAGAGATGGCCGCCATGCTGGACGCGCATCAGACCGCAACCAAAACCGGTGGTTAATCGCCGGTGAGCATCAAAACACAACTACGCCGCCGTGCGGCGGCGGACGACAGCCATCTGCCGGCCAACCTGCACCCGCTGTTGCGCCGTTTATATGCGCTGCGTGGCGTTCAGGCTGAGCAGGAATTGGAACGCAGCGTCAAAGGCATGCTGCCGTGGCAGCAACTGGATGGCATTGACGATGCCGTTGGCATTCTGCAACAGGCGCTGGCCGAACATCGTCGCATCATGGTGGTGGGGGACTTCGACGCCGATGGTGCCACCAGTACCGCGTTGACGGTGCTGGCGCTGCGCAGTATGGGCGGCAGTGCGGTCGATTATCTGGTACCGAATCGTTTTGAAGATGGCTACGGCCTGAGCCCCGAAGTGGTCGAGCAGGCAGCAACGCGCGGTGCGGAATTGATCCTGACGGTGGATAACGGCATCTCTTCCCACGCGGGAGTGGCCGTGGCCCACGCCAAAGGCATGCAGGTGCTGGTGACCGACCACCACCTACCGGGGGAAACCCTGCCGGCGGCGGAGGCGATCGTCAACCCGAACCTGCGTGGTTGTGAGTTCCCTTCTAAATCCCTGGCTGGTGTCGGCGTGGCTTTCTATCTGATGCTGGCGTTGCGTGCCCGGCTGCGGGACAGTGGCTGGTTCGAACAACGAGCGTTGGCGATGCCGAATCTGGCAGAACTGCTGGATCTGGTCGCGCTAGGTACGGTGGCTGACGTAGTACCGCTCGATGCCAACAACCGTATTCTGGTGTATCAGGGCCTGAACCGCATCCGGGCCGGCAAATGTCGGCCGGGTATCCGGGCGTTGCTGGAAGTGGCCAATCGTGATGCACGTCAGTTGGCAGCCAACGATCTTGGCTTTGCGCTGGGGCCACGGCTCAATGCCGCCGGACGACTGGATGATATGTCGATTGGCGTGGCGTTGTTGTTAAGTGATGACATCGCGCAGGCGCGTATGTTGGCAAACGATCTTGATGCGCTCAATCTGACCCGGCGTGAGATTGAACAGGGCATGCAGGTTGAAGCTCTGCAGCTGTGCGACGAACTCGAGCGCAGCAGCACCGCCTTGCCATACGGGCTGGCGATGTATCATCCGGAGTGGCATCAGGGCGTGGTGGGGATTTTGGCTTCGCGCATCAAGGAGCGCTTTCATCGCCCGGTGATCGCCTTTGCCCCGGCAGGTGAGGGCATTCTTAAAGGTTCCGGGCGTTCGATAGCCGGTCTGCACATGCGCGATGCGCTGGAACGGTTGGATACGCTGAATCCGGGGTTAATGATGAAATTCGGTGGCCATGCCATGGCAGCCGGGCTGTCGCTGGAAGAGAGCAAATTCGACGAGTTCCGCCAGCGCTTTGGCGACCTGGTGGGCGAATGGCTCGATCCGGCGATGCTGGAAGGGGTGATTTGGTCTGACGGCGAACTGGCGATGCAGGAACTTTCGCTGGAAACGGCGGAGCTGTTGCGCGAAGGCGGCCCCTGGGGCCAGGCGTTCCCGGAACCGACCTTCGACGGCACCTTCCGTATCTTGCAGCAGCGGCTGGTGGGCGAGAAACACCTGAAACTGATGGTGGAACCGCTTGGCGGCGGCCCACTGCTGGACGGTATCGCTTTCAATGTCGACACCACCCTGTGGCCCGACAGTAGCGTGCGCGAGGTGGAGCTGGCCTACAAGCTCGACGTCAACGAGTTCCGTGGCAACCGCAATGTACAGTTACTGATCCAGCACCTCTGGCCGCGTTGATTTGTAACTGCTTTATCCCGGGGTTTGCTCAGCCAAACCCCGGCATGTTTTCTTCCCCCACAAAAACTAACCAACCGGCTATAAACTGACGCCTGGATCCGCTAGAATTACCGGTTCCAATGGCATTTCGCCATCGACGACATCAACGTAAAAGAACGCAAAAAACATGTTTGAAATTAACCCGGTAAAAAACCGAATTCAGGACCTGTCCGTGCGGACTGCCGTTCTTAGGGGGTATCTTTGACTATGATGCCAAGAAAGAACGCCTAGAAGAAGTTAACGCAGAGCTGGAACAACCTGACGTTTGGAACGAACCCGAGCGCGCACAGGCGCTGGGTAAAGAGCGCGCGGCGCTCGAAGCCATCGTTGAAACCATCGATCAGCTGGAACAGGGGGGCGAAGACGTCTCTGGCCTGCTGGAATTGGCAATTGAAGCCGACGATGAAGAAACCTTTAACGAAGCCCTCGTTGAGCTTGATCAACTGTCTGCCAAGCTGGAACAATTAGAATTCCGTCGTATGTTCTCTGGTGAATACGACAGTGCTGATTGCTACCTGGATATCCAGGCCGGCTCCGGCGGCACTGAAGCGCAGGACTGGGCCAGCATGTTGCTGCGCATGTACCTGCGCTGGGCCGAGGCCAAGGGCTTCAAAACAGAAGTGATCGAAGAGTCCGACGGCGACGTCGCAGGGCTGAAATCCGCCACCATCAAGATTATCGGCGACTACGCGTTCGGCTGGTTGCGTACTGAAACCGGCGTACATCGCCTGGTGCGCAAGAGCCCGTTCGACTCCGGCGGCCGCCGTCATACCTCGTTTAGCTCGGTGTTTATCTATCCGGAAGTGGATGACGATATCGATATCGACATCAACCCGGCGGACCTGCGAATCGACGTTTACCGCGCCTCGGGTGCGGGTGGTCAGCACGTGAACAAAACTGAGTCGGCGGTGCGTATTACCCACTTGCCGACCAACATCGTAGTGCAGTGTCAGAACGACCGTTCTCAGCATAAGAACAAGGATCAAGCGTTTAAACAGCTGCGAGCCAAGCTGTACGAGTTTGAGATGCAAAAGAAAAATGCTGATAAACAGATGATGGAAGACAACAAGTCCGATATCGGGTGGGGCAGCCAAATTCGCTCTTACGTGCTGGATGACGCCCGAATCAAGGATTTGCGCACTAACGTTGAAACGCGCAACACGCAGGCCGTATTAGATGGCGACCTGGATAAATTCATTGAGGCAAGTTTGAAAGCCGGGTTATAAGGAACAGAAATGTCTGAGCAACAACCACAAGGCGCTGAACAGGCGCTGGATCTCAATAACGAGTTGCAGTCACGCCGTGAAAAACTGGCTGCGCTGCGCGAGAACGGCATTGCGTTCCCGAATGATTTCCGTCGCGACACCACATCCGACAAGCTGCACGCTGCGTACGGCGATAAAGACAACGAAGAGCTGGAAGCACTGGGTGTAGAAGTCACCGTTGCCGGCCGTATGATGACCCGCCGTATCATGGGCAAGGCATCCTTTGTCACGCTGCAAGACGTTGGTGGCCGCATCCAGTTGTACGTCGCACGCGACGATCTGGCGGAAGGCGTTTACAACGAAGCATTCAAGAAGTGGGACCTGGGTGACATCCTTGGCGCACGCGGCAAGCTGTTCAAAACCAAGACCGGTGAGCTGTCTATCCACTGTACCGAACTACGCCTGCTGACCAAGGCACTGCGCCCGTTGCCGGACAAGTTCCACGGCCTGGCCGATCAGGAAACCCGCTATCGTCAGCGTTACCTGGATCTGATTGCCAACGACGAATCGCGCAAGACCTTCCAGGTGCGTTCTCAGATCATGGCGGCAATGCGTAACTTCATGGTGGAACGCGGTTTCATGGAAGTCGAAACCCCTATGATGCAGGTGATCCCGGGTGGGGCTTCTGCTCGTCCATTCGTGACTCACCATAATGCGCTGGACATCGATATGTACCTGCGTATTGCTCCAGAGCTGTACCTGAAGCGTCTGGTGGTCGGTGGTTTTGAACGCGTATTCGAAATCAACCGTAACTTCCGTAACGAAGGCGTTTCTCCGCGTCATAACCCAGAGTTCACCATGATGGAACTCTATATGGCTTACGCGGATTACAAAGATCTGATCGAACTGACCGAGTCGCTGTTCCGCACCCTGACCCAGAACGTGCTCGGCAATACCCAGGTGCAGTACGGTGATGAAGTATTCGACTTCGGCAAGCCGTTTGTGAAGCTGACCATGACCGAGGCGATCAAAAAATACCGTCCGGAAACCGATCTGGCTGACCTGGCTGATATGGGCAAAGCGGTGGCTATCGCTGAATCCATCGGTATCAAGGTTGAGAAGAGCTGGGGTCTGGGCCGCGTAGTGACCGAGATCTTCGAAGAAGTGGCGGAGAGCCATCTGATTCAGCCGACCTTCATCACTGAATACCCGGCAGAAGTTTCGCCGCTGGCGCGCCGTAACGACGTTAACCCGGAAATCACTGACCGCTTCGAGTTCTTCATCGGCGGCCGTGAAATCGGCAACGGCTTCTCCGAGCTGAATGACGCAGAAGACCAGGCGCAGCGTTTTGCTGACCAGGCTAATGCGAAAGACGCAGGTGATGACGAAGCGATGTTCTACGACGAAGACTACGTTACCGCGCTAGAGCACGGCCTGCCACCAACCGCAGGTCTGGGCATCGGTATCGACCGTATGGTGATGCTGTTCACCAACAGCCACACCATTCGCGACGTGATCCTGTTCCCGGCAATGCGCCCACAGAAATAACTTCGTAGTAATGAATATCAACCGGCATAGGTGACTGTGCCGGTTTTTTTTCGTCTGATGAGTGAGAATAGAGCCTATTACCGCTAACTGCTTAAAACACCAGCAGTTACGCGTTATCTCCGCTTGCCCGACAGGGATAACCGGTTATAATGGCAGTCGCACACCGATGCGGGTGTAGTTCAATGGTAGAACGGCAGCTTCCCAAGCTGCATACGAGGGTTCGATTCCCTTCACCCGCTCCAAAATCTCCTTATAAATCAAATTTTTGATTTATAAGCGCTTCAAGCAAAGGTGATTTCTCACCTACAATGCTTTCAGCCCCATTGAACGACATCCGTAACTGTCACTGTTTGGTGTGTAGTTGATCTGCGAGCATATTAAACCGTTGGCGGTCGTTCCTGCGTCTCCAGAAAATCGTAACAGGGAAGGGGCGTTAATCATGAAAAATAGAATGTTGCTGGCTGTCGTATTCCTCTTAACGGGATGCCCTGGGCCAGGTGACCAAATGGTAGATCGAGAATCTACAACGGCATTTATCAAAGACAATCATGTTTGTGTGGTGTCGCCACTGGAGCCACAGGAACGGATCACTGCTATTCAAATCAACAGCGATAAAAACGACTCTCTTCACAAGATTTTTGATGACAAGCCTGTTTATGTACCGAAGGGGGAGTGTCTTCCTGTGTTCGGATTTAAGTTTACATCTGGAGGGCGGTATACCTTCGCGTACGATGTTCAATCTAAGAAATTAGAGTCACATTTAGTCACTGCTGAATTTTCTTATCCCAAAGAATAAGGGGCATTGCGCCCCTGTCATGGAGTGACTCCGATTCCATAGACAATATCTGTCCTCACGACTTGGCGTCCCCTCCTATAAACTTTACGCATGGAGCAAGCGTTCGCTGGCGAGCACCTCAAACAGCATGTCAATTTCCTGCTGAGTATTGTAATGCATCATCCCGATGCGCAACACGCCGCCGCTGTCCTGCAGGTTCAACCGCCGGATTAACCCCAATGCATAGAAGTGTCCGCTGCCAGCGCAGATATTGTGCCGGCCAAGTCGACGGGCAATTTCCTCAGGCGCATGGCCGATAAAGGTCAGAGCAAAGGTCGGCGTGCGACGGTGAATGTCTGCCTGCGAGGTACCGTAAAGCTGCACTCCGTCGACGTTCTGCAGGCCTTGCAGGAAGTATCTGCACAGGTTCTCTTCATGGCGGTGATAGTCGGCAAAACTTTCCTGCAAACGCTGCCTTAAAGGAGCGCCTGGCGTACCCCATTGCGCCAGGTAGTCAATGGCTGCCGTTACGCCGGCCAACCCTTCGAAACTTTGGGTGCCGGTCTCAAAACGGCCTGGGCCGATGTCGGTGGCCGGCTCGACTTTATAGGGTTGCAGCCGTTGCAGCCATTGCGGCGCGATATAGGCCATGCCGAGATGCGGGCCAAAGAACTTATAGGCAGAACACACCAGAAAGTCGCAACCCAGCGCCTGCACATCGATCAGGTTATGCGGAGCATAATGCACTGCGTCGACATAAACCTGTGCGCCGACCCGGTGGGCGGCTTCGGTGATAGCTTTAATATCGACAATGCTGCCGGTGACATTAGATGCATAGCTGACCGCGACCAGGCGCGTTTTAGCGGTGATTTTTTCGCACAGCCGGGCGGTATCCAAAGAACAATCCGATTGTTGCAGGGGGATTTGATGCACTGTGACCTGTTTGTCATTTGCTGCCTGCTGCCAGCTGGAGACATTGGCGTAGTGATCCAGCTCGGTAACGATGATCTCGTCTCCGGCTTGCCAATCACGGCTAATGATGCGGCTGAGGTGGAACGTCAGCGAGGTCATGTTCATGCCAAAAACGATATTGTCGGGCGAGGGTGCATTCAAGAAGGCGCGCACCGATTCCCTTGCATTATTCATCACCTCGGTTGTTTTATGGCTGGAAAAATAATGACCGCCCAGATTGGCGTTATATTTCCCCAGGTAGTGAGTCATTTTCTCCAGCACGCCTTGCGAAACTTGGGAACCGCCAGGCCCATCGAAAAAGATAACGGGTTTATCATCATAGCGTTGGGCTAGTGCACTAAACTGAACCCGGGCGAGTTCGGGAGTAAATGTCATGCTTTTTTCCCCCGTGCGGTCAGAACAAACAGGTCAAGATGCCCCTCTTGTTCTGGGACAACGGCGCTGATCGGCGTGGCGTTATGCCATAGCTTGCTGTCCGCCAGCAAAACGGCCTCACCGTCCGCCAACACTTTTTTAAAGAACGGGGGCTGGTGATTATCGGCATATAGCATGATCTCGCCGCCGACAATATTCTGCCGATGGATACCAATCATCGCGATATGGTCAAAACCATCCTGATGGATCCCTTCCGGCGCCACCTGCGTTTCATGATCAATAGCGACAACGCGCATCTGGTGGATTTCTATTTCCGTTCCTTCAGGTAAATCATTGCTTTCAGCAAACAGATTGCACATTTCTTCCATGCCAGCGCTTTGCAATACGGCTACGTCAATCGGCTCGAAATGGCGAACCACATTGCCCTGAAAGTGGTTGATTTCATCCGACTGAACGAAATTACGCGGACCAATCTCAACCACATGACCATCGAGATGTTTGACGACCGAATAGCGACGTAAGCGGTACTTACCGTCGGCATGCTGGGTATGGGGCAATCCAGAAAATGACGGCATTAATTGTTGGGTGGCCTGGTGGCTAAGTGCAGTCATACTTATTACATTTTCGTGTTTATGTAACATAATCACCTCAAATATGAATCAAGACTGACTTTGTAGGGAGGCATTTCGATTGAATTGTAGTCGACACTATTGCCAACGCAATTTTTAGCCAGTGCCGACTACCTTCAAGCTATATGTTGCTGTAAACAAGAATGAACGCAGGCAGTATTAACCGTCGGTTGAACGGCTGACAGTTTCCCAGGCATCGATATCGCTGTTCATTTGCTGCAGTTTTTCTCTGACATACATGAGGGCATCGCTGCCCAGCAGCAGAAATGCCGGGGGCTCGGGAGTATTGATGAGTTGCAGGATGGCTTTGGCAGCCTTAATCGGATCGCCCGGTTGATGGCCGCTGCGTTTTTCGCGTGTTTCACGGATTGGCCCGAAGCTCTGATCGTAATCACTGATGCTACGTGCTGATCGTACCATCGAACGTCCTGCCCAGTCGGTTCGGAAAGCTCCGGGCTGGATGGCGGTGACTGCAATATTAAAGGGCTTTAGCTCTTTGGTCAGCGTTTCGGAAATACCCTGCAAGGCAAATTTGCTGCCGCAATAGTAGCTGATCCCCGGCAGGGTAATGAAGCCGCCCATGGAGGTCACATTGAGAATATGGCCGGCCCGACGCGCCCGAAAATAAGGCAGGAAGGCTTTAATTACGGCTACCGCACCAAACACGTTGACCTCAAACTGGTGGATAGCATCAGTTAACGGCGACTCCTCCATAGTTCCTTCGTGGCCATAACCGGCATTATTGACCAGTACGTCAACGGCTCCCAGTTCCTGTTCAACGGCATTGACCAGCGGGGCAATCGCAGCGAAATGGGTGACATCGAGAATGTGGCCAAAGCTGCGGCCCGGCGCCAGGGCTTCGAATTCATCTTTGGCCTGCTGGTTGCGTAATGTTCCCACCACGCGGTGACCTGCTTTCAGCGCTTCTCTGCAGGTAATGGCTTCACCGCTGGATGCCGAGATATTGGGGCCGGCGATGATGCGGGAAATTTATTATCGCGTAATGACCGGGGCGCAGGGGCAGATGTTGCGAAATGCGCTGACCACCCAGGGGCAGTTTGGCAAAGTGGCGAAAGCGTTGCGAAAATTGCATGCCGAATATGATTCTCATCTGGATGTGAATGCGCTGGCGAAAGAGGCGGGAATGAGTCTGCCAACATTCCATAGCCATTTCAAAACGGTGACCAATACGTCCCCGATGCAATATTTGAAGTCTACGCGACTACATCAGGCCAGATTACTGATGCTGCGAAATAATCTCTCCGCTTCAGCAGCCTGCGTGCGCGTGGGGTATGAAAGCGTTTCTCAGTTTAGTCGTGAGTTTAAACGCCTGTTCGGGCTAACACCGCTTAATGAAGTTGAACGGATGAGGCACAACTTTTCGCTACCTGCGCCAGTGACCCCTTCTGATTTTATTTCTTCTCATTGACCGGGATCCTGCGCTTTAAGAAATGGCGACCAGAGCACCGATGATGGCGATCATCAGGATCCAAAACCATTTGGAGGTTTTTCCCGGTCTCCATTCTTCGCCATATTTAACCTGGTAATCGGGTTTGCGATCCTTGCTTTTCATCCTGTTTTCCTGGACGCCCATATCCATAAACACGTTGGTTTTATTTTAAGATGAGTCCTAATGTTATTGAATTTAAAACTGTTTTTTGGGTAAAAATCCTAATTTTGCATGGCTATGTTGAATGGTCTTATGAAGGAGGAGGAACGGCAGTCTGATATCGAACTGAGGGGACTTCTACGGCTTTCATCCTTGGGTGATGTCTCGTCGGCAGTCTTAAGGGATATTTATAGCTATATTTATTTACCGAGAATGATGGCAATTAATTTCTATTTTTTTTACAAAACAAACATAAAAATAACCGTATTTAAACAAACTGGTTTTCACTTGATTATCTGGTCTTTTTTAACTAAAAAAACTATCTATATGTGATCGCTATCCCTCAATGAAAATGAAAAGAAGTTAATTATTAACCTTCTTAACAATAATAATGAGGTTAGCATGTTATTTACCATTCAGCTTATTGTCATACTGATCTGTCTATTTTATGGGGCCAGGAAAGGTGGGATTGCACTGGGGCTGCTCGGCGGTATTGGATTAATCATCCTGGTTTTCGTTTTTCATTTACCCCCCGGGAAACCGCCGGTGGATGTCATGCTGGTTATCATTGCCGTAGTGGCCGCATCGGCGACGCTGCAGGCATCAGGTGGGCTTGACGTGATGCTGCAGATTGCCGAGCGTATGCTGCGCCGCAATCCTAAATATGTTTCCATTGTCGCTCCCTTCGTGACCTGCATCCTGACCATTCTTTGCGGCACCGGGCATGTGGTATACACCATTTTGCCGATTATTTATGATGTGGCAATCAAAAATAACATTCGCCCGGAAAGGCCGATGGCAGCCAGTTCTATCGGGGCACAGATGGGCATTATAGCCAGCCCGGTATCCGTCGCTGTGGTATCGCTGGTCGCCATGCTGGGTAATTTTACCTTCAATGGTAAACACCTCGAGTTCCTCGATTTGCTGGCCATTACTATTCCCTCGACCCTGTGCGGCATTCTTGCTATCGGTATCTTCAGTTGGTTCCGGGGTAAGGATCTGGATAAGGATGAAAAGTTCCAGAGCTTCATTTCAGACCCGGAAAACTATAAATACGTTTATGGCGACACGGCAACCTTACTGGATAAGAAATTGCCTACCAGCAACTGGGTAGCCATGTGGATTTTTCTGGCAACCATAGCCATTGTTGCGCTATTGGGCGCTTTTTCTGAACTGCGGCCATTAATTAATGGAAAACCACTTTCCATGGTATTGGTTATCCAGATGTTTATGCTGTGTGCAGGTGCAGTAATTATTATCGCGACCAAAACGAATCCGGCCAATATCTCAAAAAACGAGGTTTTCCGTTCAGGAATGATTGCCATAGTGGCGGTTTACGGTATTGCCTGGATGGCCGAAACCATGTTTGGCGCGCATCTGGAAGAGATAAAGTCTGTACTGGGAACCTTGGTGAAAGAGTATCCCTGGGCCTACGCGATCATTTTGCTGCTGGTTTCCAAGTTTGTTAACTCGCAGGCCGCTGCACTTGCCGCCATTGTCCCTGTCGCATTGGCTATCGGTGTTGATCCGGCCTATATCGTGGCCTTTGCCCCCGCCTGCTATGGCTACTATATATTACCCACCTACCCAAGCGATCTGGCGGCCATTCAGTTCGATCGCTCCGGGACAACCAACATCGGGCGGTTCGTCATCAACCACAGTTTCATCATGGTGGGTTTGATCGGAGTGTCCGTATCTTGCGTGATGGGTTGGGTGCTGGCTGCAGCATACGGCTTCTTGTAACGGGGTGGGCGCAACGCTGGATAATGCTGTTTGTTGATGAATCACTCTTTTTCTTAGATGTGAAATGCAAAAAACCCGCTCAAAGCGGGTTTCAGACTGATGACAAACCTCATTCCTGCCCAGAGCGAGTAGAGGCCGATAAACAAAAATCAGGAAAATCAATTTATTGATTTTCGGCTGCTCACCACAAAGCAGGAAAAACCACGCTTTTTCCTGCTTTGTCAGCAACCTAAAACCCGCTCAAAGCGGGTTTTTTTATCACTAATGCTTAACTGCTCAGGCTGGTGCCTTCATCGCTATCGTAAGTATTAGCGAGATTATCGGCGATTAAAGCGCGATAACATTAACAGCAGATGGGCCTTTAGCGCCGTTCTCAATCGAGAACTCTACATTCTGACCTTCATCCAAGGTTTTAAAATCGTTGCTCTGGATGGCGGAGAAATGTACGAAGACATCTTTGCTGCCATCTTGTGGAGTGATAAAGCCGAAGCCTTTGTCAGCATTAAACCATTTTACTAAACCAGTCATTTTGTTAGACATAGATATATCCTTTTCATTTTTTTGAGCCACTCAGCGTGGCGAACATGGCCTGTTTTGCAGATTTTTACTTATGGGGCACTTAGGAGGAGGCTCATGAAGAAGGGTATCTAGAGATAACGCTTGAACTGAGAACTGCTTTACTAAAACTGCTTTCATAAGGTCTGTGTTCCAAACCGATGCCGCCATAGTAGGCTTGGTTTGATTTATTAAGCAAGGATTAATTTTTTTAATGTCATTGGCAGGTCAATATTGCCTTGGCACCGCATGAGTGATGATGACAGGGCTCAGGCTGGGTGGCGGGCATCTTTTTATCGTCATGTGGCTGATGCATAAAAGATAAAAGCCCTGACAATGGTTGCCAGGGCTTTTAAGGTACTATCAACTTCAAATTTAACATTAATGAACTTACTGATTTCTTACTGCTAAGGTACTACCATTAAATGTACATGTTTATCACAGATAATATTAGGCGAACTAAAACCTCCCCTATATTTACCAGTTTACGTTTATCATCAATCTTAATAGATATTCAAAGATTGATGGCTCAACCAGGTACATCTCCCCTCGCGATATAGACTCTTTGATGCGTGGCCTCACCTCTATTGCGATCTGTTGCAAAAAACTGAAGAATCGCAAACAAAAAACAATTAGAACATAGCCTTACATCATCGCGTTTTGGTACACACCCTGCGATTGTAGGTACTGACTACATGGCCTGAAAGCGTCATCAATAGAGATTTTTGCTTTTCTCAATACCGATGCCCATACAAAAATGCTTCGTGGCCTTTATCGCAAAAATAACTGTAATAACTAATCTTCAATACTTCTACTATTATCAACTAGCTATTGTTGCGCTGTTGATGATTACTAATCTACTGGTTTTTTAAGGGGTGTCAATACTGTTTTTAATAACATGTTTTTAATGACATGTATTTATTAACAGTATTTATAATAATCATCGATTAAGCATCATGGAACGCTTATTTTCAGCCCAGAATCTGGAGCCTCAGGGGAATTTATTATGCTCGAAATTGGTTCGGCCAGGGCAGGGTAAAACTTATTTTTTATTAATTAAGGAAAAAAAATTATAGTTGGGGCAATAGGGAAAGGCAGCGCCTGACATCGCCCGCCGCCGAAGCCACGGGCTGGTTTTAACCCTATCAGGGCTTGCCGATGAAGCGGGCCAACCGTTGATGCAATTGGCTGTTTTCTTTACGCAAATGCTCAATTTCTTCCAGCAGCGTCAGCGTAACCGCAATACCGGGCCAATCCAGAGCCAGCTCGCGGTGCAACTGCTCTGCACGGTGGAAGGTGATTAAAGCACGATCGTCAAAGATCCACTCTTCAGTCGCGGGATCTCGCGGCTGGATCACACCCAGCCCGACAATTTCCGTTAGCTCATCCTGTGAAACACCGGTGTGCAGGCAAAACTCGGTAATGGTGAAAGTTACTGTTACGTTAGCCATTTTGCTTACTCCACTCTTTGCGTGGATCGAAGGTCTGCTGGGCTTCTGACAACTGTTGCCATAGCGCTGCGCTTTTTTCGTCCGACTTCGGTGGCATCATAACCTTGATCACGGCATACAAATCCCCGGTTTCTTTTTTGCCGACCAGGCCTTTTCCCTTGATGCGCAAGCGCTGCCCGGTTTGGCTACCGGCAGGAATGGTCAACAGGATACTGTCTTTCAGAGTAGGGACCGGCACCTTGGCGCCGAGCGCCGCTTCCCACGGGGCGACGGGCAGCACGATTTCCAGATTGTGACCGACGATGTCGAACAGTGGATGCGGAGCAATGCGGATGATCAGATACAGATCGCCGCTGGCGCCACCGTCAGTTCCTGGTCCGCCCTGGCCTTTCAGACGAATGCGTTCCCCATCGCCGACGCCGGCGGGGATTTTCACATTAAGGGTTTTAGGGATTTCCTGCTCCACTATGCCGAAAGCGTTATACACCGGCAGGGTGTAGCGAATAGTGCGGGTTTGCTCGGCCTGGGTTTCTTCCAGGAATATAGCCACTTCCATTTCAACATGTTGGCCGCGCATGCCCTGACGCCGCTGACGATGTTGCTGAGCACGGGCATGTTCGCCGAACATGGAGGAGAAAATATCGGAAAAATCTTCGGCGTTATGGGCACTGCCATGCTGTGTCTGGCGGCCAAAGTTGGGATCGTTACGGTGCTCCCGCAGTTGATCGTATTCGGCGCGGCGTTCGTCGTCTTTTAGCACTTCATAGGCTTCGGCGACCTGTTTGAACTGTTCTTCGGCATTCGATTCGGTGCTGACGTCGGGGTGATACTTTCGCGCCAGTCGGCGATAGGCAGTTTTGATTGCCTTGAGATCGTCCGCTGGCTTAACCCCTAAAATGGCGTAGTAGTCCTTGAATTCCATAGCGTTATCATCTCACTTCAATCTTTCGTCAGGGGGATAGTTGAACCTGTATTGGGTGAAACTTTACTCTTAGTCGGGTCGTTTGTCGTGGACGTACCGATGTAATCAGGTGGTTTGGCAAGCTAAAAGCGGAGCCGGGCGGCTCCGCAGCGGTATCACGTCCGTTTCAAGAGTCGGGCAACCTGGAATAGGCTGAAAGAACTGAACAGCATTTCAATGCCGACAATGGTGGTGACCAACACCACCGACGTCGCGGGATCGGCGCTAAGCAGCAGCCAGGCAATCGTCAGATCCAAAACGCCAATCACCAGTTGCAACCAACTGCCTTTAACTTCACGCAGCTTATAGCCGGCAATCAGCCGCACAATCCCGCCGATCATCGACCAGGTATTTTGCAGTCGGTTGGCAACCATGGCGAAAATCAGCCCGAATCCGCTCAGCAACAAAAAAATCTCCACAACCATACTGATTGTCGCGCCGGAGGCAAAGGGGCTGAACAGGCAGAAAAGGCCGCCTTGAGGATGATGCATGGCTGCGGTGTATTTCTTCCCGTATCAAAAAGAGCCGTCCAGGTGGATTAGGTAAGGTTTTTCATGGCATACGTGCCAGAATAGAGATAAAACCGATGCCGCTATGCTGAGCGAGATAATAGATATCCGATGATGGCTCCTTCCCGTTTGCTGAAATTCCTGCTGCCTTATCTTTGGCCTAAAGATAACCCCAAACTGCGTTATTACCTGGTTATCGCCTTTGCTTTCATGGTGATTTCCAAGGTCAGTATTACGCTGGTGCCGCTGGCATACAAAGCGATGATCGACTCCCTGAGTGGCGAAACCGCCAAAATACTGGCCATCCCCATAGGATTAATTTTGGCCTATGGCGTTGCCCGTATCGGCGGGGCGTTATTTGAAGAATTACGCAACGTGATGTTTGTGCATGTCAGCCAGAATGCAACCCGATTACTGGGGCTTCGGGTTTTCAGACAGTTGCACGCGTTGAGCCTGCGCTTTCACCTGGAGCGCCAAACCGGTGGGCTGTCGTTATCGATTGAACGCGGCACTCAGGCGGTGGCAACCGTGCTTTCGCGGCTGCTGTTCTCCATTTTCCCAATCCTGTTCGAAATCACCCTTGTCGCGGTGATCATGTGGCATCTGTTAAACGGTTGGTTTGCGCTGGCCATTTTGCTGACGGTCGGCTGTTATATCCTGTTTACCGTGATGGCAGTCAGTTGGCGCAGTCGCTTTCGGCGCGAGCTGAATCAGGCGAATGCCGATGCCAATACCAAGTCTATCGACAGCCTGCTCAATTATGAGACGGTAAAATACTTCGGTAACGAAGACTTCGAGGCCGAGCGTTTCAATATGTCGCGCCGGTTGTATGAATATGCCGCCATCAAAAACCAGTTCAGTTTTACCGCCCTGAACCTCGGGCAAACTGCCATTATTTCCATCGGACTGATCGTGATGATGGCGATGGCGGCGCAGGGTATTGTTCAGGGGCGCATGACGATTGGTGACTTTGTATTGGTGAATGCCTATCTTCTGCAACTTTATCAGCCGCTGAATTTCTTTGGTTTTATTTATGCCGAAGTCAGGCAGGCGCTGATCGATATGGAAAACATGTTCGATTTGTTGCAGGAAGAGCAGGAGATCGTCGATCGGCCGGATGCGAAGGCGTTACACCTGACTGCCGGCGAGGTGAGTTTCGACTCGGTCAGCTTTGGTTATGATGCGCGTAGACCGATCCTGAAAAACGTCAGCTTCACTATTCCGGCCGGTAACACGGTCGCGGTGGTCGGTGCTTCGGGGGCGGGAAAATCCACGCTGTCCCGGCTGCTGTTTCGTTTCTATGACGTGAGCGGTGGCTCGGTCTCGATTGACGGCCAGGATATCCGCAGCCTGAAACAAGCCAGCCTGCGCGCGGCGATCGGCATCGTGCCGCAAGACACTGTGTTGTTTAACGATACGTTGGGCTACAACATTGGCTACGGTAAAACCGGCTCGAGCCAGGAAGAGATCGAGCGGGCCGCCAGGTTGGCGCATATACATGAGTTTATCGTCAGCCTGCCCGACGGCTACCAGACCCGGGTGGGGGAGCGTGGGCTTAAGTTGTCCGGCGGTGAAAAGCAACGGGTGGCGATTGCCCGTACTATCCTGAAAAACCCGGCGATTTTGGTGTTTGACGAAGCGACCAGCGCACTGGATACCCAGACCGAACGCGAAATCCAGTCGCATTTGCGTGAAGTGAGCCGTGACCACACCACGCTGGTGATTGCGCACCGTTTATCGACGGTGGTCGACGCCGATGAAATTATCGTGCTGGAGGCCGGTGAAATCGTTGAGCGCGGTCGGCATGAAGCCCTGCTGGCAGCCAACGGCCGCTATGCCGCGATGTGGCAAAACCAATATAACGACGAACAGCAGCCCTGAGGGCGTTTAACCCCAGGCGGTAGATAACGCCTGGGGAATGGCCGGTTAAAGATCGCCGGTCAGATACTGCGCCACGCCGTTCGCGAAACTCCAGTCACCTTTGTCGTTAGTGGTGACAGACACCATCAGGTCACTGCCTTCAATCCCACAACTCTCCTTAAGCTCACGGCTGAGCTCGGCATAAAACCGCTGTTTCTGCTGTTCGGGCCGCGGGCTGGTAATCACCCGTACCACCACCAAATTGCGGGTGCGTGTCAGGTTCAGGCCGGTGTCTTCAATCACCATGTGATGAGCTTTGTTTTCATGAACAATCTGGTAGCGGTCACGTGGTGGCACCTCGAAGGCGCTGAGCACTGCACGGTGGGCGGCATCGAGCAGGGTTTTCAGTTCGACTTCGCTGCGGCCCTCAATGACTTCAAAGATAAGTAATGGCATTTTTATAATCCTGTCAGTGGGTTAATCTCGATGTGAGGCAGCGAGTTATCTTCGCCCTGGAGAACCTATCTTAGCGAAGCGCCGACAGGGGAAGAAGCGCTATACTTGAACTCATTGTTTATAAAAATGAACAGTCGACGATGAAAAACCCAAATGTAGAAACCCTGTGGACCCATTTGCACTGGCTCACCGTGCTGGCTGAGCAGGGGAGTTTTACCCGTGCGGCGGAACGGCTGGATGTCAGCAAAGCGGCGATGAGTCAAAAAATCAAAGAGATTGAAATGCTGGCCGGGGTGCCTCTGGTACAGCGCACGACTCGCAGCGTCAGGCTGACCGATGCCGGGCTGCGGTTGGTGGAGGAAGTGCGCCAGCCTTTCGCGCAGATAAAGCAGAGTTTTTCCGGCATTTGTGATTCGACCGGGCCGCTGCGTGGCTCGGTGCGGGTGACGGCACCGGTGGCATTTGCCCGCCAGCAGTTGGTGCCGCGCATTACCGGTTTTTTGCGTGCCAACCCAGAGGTACGGGTACAGCTTGAGGTGTCCGATCGGCTGGTGTCGTTAACCGGCGAAGGGTTCGATTTGGCGATCCGCCACAGTGACCAGCTGCCCGATACCCATGTTGCTTGGCGACTTTGCCCAACCGCCACCCTGGCGGTGGCGTCGGCGGATTATGTGCAGCGTCAAGGCATGCCGGTTTCACCGGCCGATCTGCAACGGCATCAGTGTCTTTATTATCCCCGCAGCAGTGAACCCCCAAGCTGGAGCTTTGTCGCCAAACAGGCAGCACAGAGCAAGACAGAAAAGATTCGGGTACCGGTCAGCGGCCCGTTTGCCACCAATAACAGCGAATCGATACGTGATGCGGCAGCGGAAGGCTTGGGCATTGCCCTGTTGCCAGACTTTAGTGCGCAGCAGGCATTGGCGGACGGCAGATTGATCGAGGTATTACCGGCCTGGCGGCCGGTCGATGCCTTTGCTGACAGTCTGTATGTGGTACGCCCTTATGCGCCGCAGGTCTCGCGGGTCGTGGCAGAATTCAGCCGTTATCTGCGCGGTGCCTTTGCCGGGGGCTTTTCGTCTGCCGGATGCTGAACTGCCAGCGTGACCACTCATCAAGGCTGGCGCAATGGTAAGGCTAATGATAAGAAGGATGTCATTAACGCAACCCCTGAACCAGCGAGTCGGTGTTAATGTCTGCAATGGTTTTCGCGCCGATCAGCGTCATGGCAACGCGCATTTCTTTATCGATCAGCTCGAGCAGGTTGGCGACGCCGGCCTGCCCGGCGGCGGCCAGCGCATAGGCAAAGGCACGCCCCAATAGCACGCCGTCGGCACCCAGAGCAATCATGCGCACCACGTCCAGCCCGCTGCGAATACCGGAGTCGGCCAGCAGAGTAATCTCGCCTTTAACCGCTTCGGCAATCGCCGGCAGCGCATGAGCGGTAGACAATACGCCGTCCAGCTGGCGGCCACCATGGTTGGACACCACAATACCGTCGGCACCAAAGCGCACTGCATCTTTGGCGTCTTCGGGATCCAAAATGCCTTTGATGATCATCGGGCCTTGCCAGAACTCGCGGATCCAGTCCAGATCCTTCCAGGAGATTGAGGGATCGAAGTTGGCACCCAGCCAGCCGATATAGTCTGCCAGACTGGTAGGTTTGCCGCGATAGGCCGAAACATTACCCAGATCGTGCGGCTTGCCGCACAGCCCTACGTCCCAGGCCCACTGCGGATGGGTCACCGCCTGTAGTATGCGGCGAGCGGCGGCATTGGGGCCACTCATGCCGGAGTGGGCGTCGCGGTAACGCGCACCGGGCACCGGCATATCGACGGTGAATACCAGGGTTTTCACCCCGGCGGCTTTGGCGCGTTCAAGCGCATTGCGCATAAAACCCCGGTCTTTCAATACGTACAGTTGGAACCACATTGGCCGATCGATTGCCGGTGCCACTTCTTCTATCGGGCATACCGAGACCGTTGACAGAGTAAAAGGGATGCCTTTCTGCGCGGCGGCTTTAGCCGCCTGCACCTCACCGCGGCGGGCGTACATACCGGTCAACCCGACCGGGCCGAGGATCACCGGCATCGCCAGTTTTTCACCGAACAGGCTGGTTTCCAGGCTGAGGTCGGACATATTGCGCAGTATGCGCTGGCGTAGCGCGATGCCCGCCAGGTCTTCCGTGTTGCGCCGCAGCGTATGTTCCGCGTAGGCCCCGCCGTCAATATAGTGAAACAGAAAAGGCGGGAGCTTAGCCTGAGCTGCGGCCCGGTAATCGGTGGAAGCGGAGATAATCATATTTTTACCTTATTTCTTTACGCTCAGAGAATCATGATCTGCGCCATCACTGCGGCGATTCCCCCGTACACCAGCAAGGGTAATACGGTTTTTTTAATAATTTTCCCCTCGGCATTGCCGATCCCGAGGATTGAGCAAACGGCGATAATATTGTTCAGGCATACCATGTTACCCATGGCACCGCCAACGGACTGTAGTGCCAGCGTCAGGTTGACGTTTAGCCCGCTGCTTAGGGAGATCGAATGCTGAATGCCGCCGAATGTCAGATTGGAAACGGTATTGGAGCCTGAAAAGAACGCTCCCAGGGCGCCGAGGAAGGATGAGAACAGCAGCCAGCTTTCTCCGGTAAGTGAGGCCAGTGTCTTGCCAATAAGGATCACCGGAGCCTTGTCGCCGCCCAGCATCATCAGGTTGACCATCACCAGGGCACCAAACAGGGCGATAAAGGGTTTGGCTATGCGCCCACCGGTTTCTGCGAACATTTGTTTTACCTGCCTGCCGTTCAGTCGGAACAGGGGAATGCACAGCAATACCACCAATAAAAAAGGAATTAATGCAGGGACATACAGTGTTTTGTAGCTGGCGGCGGCGGAAGTGCCTAACACCTGCTGCAATTCAACGATCAGAGCATTGCTGACGCGTAACTCGCCCAACCCGCTGAGCTTGCCCTGCCATAAAGGCGTGCTGCTATTGAGGAGTGCCTTAATCCCCAACTGGTGAATGCGCGTCACTATCAAAATAGCAATCAGCAGCAGAATTGGCGTCATTGCTTTTATTACTTGAATGAACTCCACCGGTTGGGAATCGGTTTTGCCTTCGCAACGGGTCAGGCCAACGCCGGTACGCGCGAACAGAACCGACAGCATCAGACCAATGGCACCGCCCACCAGAGCCGGGAATTCATAATTAACCTGGGCCAGCAACAGATAAGGCACCGTACAACTTAAGACGCTGAGTAAAATAAAGGGCAGATTGAGGCGAATTTCACTCCAGGAAACGATAAAGCGCAGGGCCAGTAATGGGATAACAAATCCGGCGACAAAGTGGATCAACGCAGTCTGACGGCCAATTTCCAGCAGGCTGGCGTCGGACAAGCCCAAGTTGGCAAAGCCGAACCAGGTAGGGGTACCGACGGCACCGAAGGAGACGGGAACCGAGTTCATGATCAGCGTCAGCAGCGTTACGCGCAGGGGGTTAAAGCCCAACCCAACCAGAATGGGCGCGGCAATGGCGGCTGGGGTGCCAAACCCGCTGGCACCTTCAATCATAAAGGCAAATGCCCAGCCGATGATCATTAACTGGGCTACAGGGTTAGGGCTGATATTTTCCAGCCAACGGCGAACCACATTTTCCGCACCGCTGATTTGCATCAGTTTATTGAGCAAGATTGCACCGGCAATGATGGTTATCGGGGTGAAAACCGATACCAGTGCGGTGATGATATTGGCGTGCAACAGCAGTGGCAGACTATCGAACCAAAACATCTGCACCCCATACACCACGGCGGCCGTTAAGGGAAGCGCGATATAAGAGGGAATACCGCGTTTTTTGGTCATCATCCAAATCAGCAGGACGATGGGCGCAATACTGAAAAGTAGGGACATAGAAGCCTCAGCGTTATTATTGTTATTTGTGGAGGTATGTAGCCGAAAGGTTAATTACCGCAACATTTTCATTCTAATCACAACGCTGGCTGATGTTCTATTCTGCAATTTTCCAAAATGGAGAGATGGGGCGATATAGCGACTTTTCGGAACCTTTCTTTATCAAGGGATGCGTTTTTATTGTATTAAAAATCAGATGGATAGAATAAATCATTGTGTGATGAATGTGTGAGATCACATTGATTACACAACAATTATCAATGGATTATATTCAAATGTGGGGTAATCCCGTTGGCTCGCTCACGAGCCGGGCAGAATAATTATGTGACCCACTTCAAAAATAGTGGCTGATATTTTGGTAGGCGGTGATGATATGTTCGGTTAATAAACGGGTCTTTAACGGCAAATTGCGGGTGTAAGGGTAAACTGCATAAACGCCTAATACCTTGCCGCAGTGGCCGCTCAAAACCTCCACCATGGTACCTTCTTGTAAATCCTTGTACACCATGCAGCGTGGCACCATGGCAATGCCATAACCGCCGAGCACCGCTTTGCGGATCGCCCTGGCATTATTGGCGGACAGGTTGCCCTTGACCTGCAGTTCGTAAATCTCGTTGCTGCCTGGCTGCTTCATCAACCAGTTGTCGGTACCGCTTTCCTGATAGGTATAGGTCAGGCAGTTATGCTTGAGCAGGTCGCCTGCTGCTTGCGGCTCAGAATATTGTTGCAGATAGCTGGGCGAGCATACGATCACCCAGCGAGAGTTCAGGATCGGACGGGCAATCAGGCTGGAATCCGGCAGGGTGCCGGTGCGGATCGCCAGATCTATCCCTTCATTAACCAGATCGACGAAGCGATTTTCCAGCCGCATTTCCACTTTCAGGTTCGGGTGAAGGGTACAGAATTCCGCCACGCTTTCACTTAACAACAATTCCCCTGAAATGGTCGGCACCGACATGCGGATGATGCCGGTCAGTTCATCACTGTTTTCACTGATGACGTTCAAGGCTTCCTGAGTTTTTGCGCTGATTTCTTTGGCCTGACGATACAGGCTTTGGCCGTTTTCGGTTAGCGTCAGGCTGCGGGTGGTGCGGTACAGCAGGCGTGCGCCGAGGGACTTTTCCAGGCGACCGATGCGTTTGCTAACCACCGAACTGGTGATACCGGCGGTTTCAGCGGCTTTGCTGAAAGAACCACAGTCCACAATCAGGGCGAACAGGATCAGGTCGTTGGCATATTCATGTGTGGGTAACATCGGTGGGGTTTTTCCTCGTCCCGGAGTAACCGCCAGTGTAAATCCTCAGGTTCAGGAAGCCAACGCCGGCGACAAAATGAGAATTGTTATTGATATCACTTTTTGGCCGCTTACAATGCCTGCCATCTCAAGATTTCAGGTTAAGGGTTCTTCATGGAGTTGCTACGGGTGGTTTACCGCCAGTATCGCTGGCCGTTTCTGGCGGTAATGGCGTTGACCATGGCCAGTGCGGCACTGGGTATAGGCATCATCGCCTTTATAAATTTGCGGCTGATGACGGTGGCGGGCAACCCGCTGGCGGTATTGCCGGAGTTCCTCGGGCTGCTGGCGTTGCTGATGGTAGTCACGCTGGGTTCGCAACTGGCGCTGACCACGCTCGGCCACCATTTTGTGTTCCGGCTGCGCGGCCAACTGGTGAAACAGATCCTGGATACCGATATTGAGCGGATAGAGCAACTAGGCAGCGCCTCACTGTTGGCGAGCCTGGCCAGTGATATACGTAATATCACCATTGCCTTTGTTCGCCTGCCGGAGCTGGTGCAAGGGGTGATATTGACGCTGGGGTCGGCGGCCTATCTGGGCTGGTTATCTCCGCAGATGCTGGCGGTCACTGCCGTTTGGGTCGCGGTGACGGTATTGGGCAGCGGGTGTCTGGTATCGCGGGTGTATCGTCATTTGACCAGCGTGCGAGAGGCTGAAGAGCACCTCTATGAACACTATCAGTCTGCGATTGAAGGCCGCAAAGAGCTGGCATTGAACCGCGATCGTGCAAAAGCGCTATACCGGCAGGCCTACCAGCCGGATGCCGAAGATTATCGGCAGCACATCATCCGCGCCGATACCTACCATCTCAGTGCGGTGAACTGGTCGAATATCATGATGCTGGGTGCGATTGGTTTGGTGTTTTATATGGCCAACAGCCTGGGCTGGGCCGATACTACTGTCGCGGCAACTTACTCGCTGACGTTGCTGTTCCTGCGTACCCCGTTGCTGCAGGCTGTGGGGGCATTCCCGACGCTGATTGCTGCCGAAGTCGCCTTCGGCAAGGTCAAAGCGCTGCGACTTGCCGATTATCAACCCGAGTTTCCTGCGGTAGCAGCCAAAGCCTGGCAAACCCTGGAGCTGCGCGATGTGATGTTCCACTATGGCGCGACGGAGCAAAAAGCGGGTTTCGCCGTTGGGCCGATTGACTTGACCTTGCAACGCGGTGAACTGGTCTTCCTGATTGGCGGCAACGGCAGTGGTAAATCGACGCTGGCGATGTTGTTGACCGGGTTATATCAGCCGGTCAGTGGGCAAATCTTGCTGGATGGCATTGTGCAAACTGCGGCTGATATGCCCGACTACCGCCGCTTGTTTTCCGCCATTTTTACCGACTTTCATCCGTTCCACCATTTGCAGGGGCCGGAAGGCGAGCAGCCGGATGCCGAACTGGTGGAAAGCTGGCTTAACCATTTGAACATGAAAAGCAAATTGCAATTCGACGGCCTGCGGGTTACCAATCCGCAGTTATCGCAGGGGCAGCGCAAGCGTCTGGCGCTGTTGCTGGCGGTGGCAGAGCAGCGGGATATTTTGCTATTGGACGAATGGGCGGCGGATCAGGATCCGCAATTTCGCCGAATATTCTATCGTGAACTGCTACCGCAGTTACGCGCTTTGGGCAAAACGGTATTTGCCATCAGCCATGACGATCATTACTTCGAACATGCCGACCGGCTGCTGCAAATGCGTGACGGGCGACTCAGCGAGTTGACCGGCAGCGAGCGTGAACGTGCCAGCAAGGACTCGGTTTCGCAGATTGACTGATATTAATATCACCCAGCCTGCACTATTGGGCTGGGTGATACATTCTCCTTGCAGGGCGCTATCCGCTCAAACCAGCATATCCCCCACTTCAGGCTTGCCCTCCGGCCCAAATTGTTGCCAGTTTAACTTAAGTTATGCTGATTAATTATGTGAGTAGTGGTTTAATTTTGATCTATCTGCTTGTGTCACACTGCTGCTTGTCGATTAATCCACCCCAACGTTATCGGCAATGACCTGACTAATTTTGTTGTCTTTCTGCCGCCCAACTGACGTTAGGTGTATGACTAGCAGGTATTTTTTAAATTTCCATAGGAAAAAACCTCTTTATTGATCGTTTAAATAGATCAATAATTGGATTTTGATCAGTTTAATCTATTATGTGGAGCGGCAGTGATAAGCAAGGATGACGCGGATATCAAACGTAAAGCTTGGCTGTGCGTATTTATCGGCTGCGGGGTGTTTTGGCTGGCCATCGCCGCCGTGATTTATTGGCTGCTTATTTAGGAAACAAATCGATGGACAAAAAACGCGTCAAGAAGAAAGGGGGCGCCCGGGATGACAGCCCGGTCAAGATCCCCCCTTCCTGGCAGTTGACCCAACAACAACGAGACTTTATCAACGATCTCTGGCAGGACGATGCCACGGAGTCCGTACCGAAACCGGCCACCCGGCCCGGCGTTAACGAATAACCCGATTGCGTCCGGCCAATATGCCGAACAGCGTCGGCCCCAGTGCGGCCAGCAAATAGCCTACCGATTGCGCCATGCCTGACCGTTGCGTAGCCTGGTGATGATGGCTGCTGCGCAGGCCAAAGAACGACAGCGCCAGTACCAAAGAACTTCCCGCCCCCAGACCGGCAAAGATCAACCATATCAGAGAATAGGCTGGCAGAAGCAGCAGCCTGGCGACGCCGGTAAAAATCAGCAGTGAGCTGCACAGCGCAATAGCCCGCTGATTGCGTGCGCGCGGCAGAATAAATACCATGACAAAGTTGGCGGCGATTGCCACCACCTGATAGATAAACAGCTCAAAAACCGCCTGCTGCGGCGCGGCCTGGAAAGTCGCGTTTCACCAGCGTCGGTAAGATCACGTTGGCAAAGGCGATGGTTGCGCCGATCAGGACAGTACCCAGCCATAACATGCCGGGTTGTGCGATGCCAATCACCAGCAGTAGCAGCGTCATACCGAGCGTGCGTTCAATCCCCAGGTGTTTGGCCAGGCCGGGAGTGACCGGCGACAGCACGGCAAACAGGATCAACGGCAGCGAATTAAGCAGACCGGCCGAGGTAGAGGACAGCAACAACTGCTGCTGGATCTGTTCCAGTAACGGCCCGACGCTGGTTAGCGCGGCGCGCAGGTTGGCCGCGACCAGCATAATGTCGGTGACCAGTAATAATGGGGGGCGTAAACGGCTGCGTTTTAGCGGGGCAGCCGTTGGGGGTAAGTCGGATTGGGGCACCAGTTCCTCGCACCGGGGCAGGCAGGCAGTCAATCAATACTGCATGGCATGATGCGTTGATTGACGTTAACGCTTACGTACCGGCAGGGGGCCGATATCTGCGCGCAAGTGTAGGGAAGAACCCCTAGCCTGACAAGAAGCAGGTTTTGCGACAAATGCGCCATTTCGGCGTCTGCGACACAATGCCGGGAGGGGATAATTGCTGTTATGTGATCCCGATCACCTGATGAACTAAAAGTCGGCCAGCCGGCCCGCAAAGTCGCCGCTTTCGTTTGCTGCTGTGCTTTGGGAGCTGCATCCCGGCAACCGCGCCTGCCCTGATATTTCACTTTGCCTTTCACTGCCGCTTAATATTTTCACTTCATTTCGATCCGAAAGGTTTTTAGCCTCTTTTTCTGCTAAAACAGCGCTGTAACCCCGATCACAATTTCATTGCTTTCGCTTTGCTGTAATGCCAGCGCAGTAGAGCGAAAGCCATCTTCTCCCCGGCCCGGCCGGAAACCTGAGGACCGCAGCTCATGCCAGTGAATACCGCCAAGCGACGTGAACACATTATCGATCTGTTATGCGAGCACGGTAGCGTGCGCGTGGAGCAGCTCAGCAAACAGTTTGCAGTATCCACGGTGACGATCCGCAACGATCTGCGCTTTCTGGAACGAAAAGGGTGCGCGCTGCGGGCCTATGGCGGCGCGATGCTCAATCAGCAATTCGCCTTCGATCGCCCATTGCATGACAAAGGGCGATTAAACCGCGACGTGAAGTCGCAGATCGCAAGCGTAGCGGCAAGCTATGTGCGTGATGGCGACGCGCTGATCCTCGATTCCGGTTCCACCACTACCCAGATAGTGCCGTTCCTCAAAGGACGACGCGATCTGGTGGTGATGACCAATGCGTTGAACATTGCCTATGAGCTTTCAGGTCACGATGGGGTGGAGGTAATGGTGTTGGGCGGCAGCGTGCGCCGTAACTCCTATTCGCTCTACGGTCCGGCTGCCGAGCAGCAATTGCGCCAGTACCGCTTCGACAAACTGTTTTTGGGCGTCGACGGTTTCGATCTGGTTGCCGGTATCACCACGCCTCATCCCGGTGAGGCCCACCTCAATCGCGTGATGTGCGAGGTGGCGCGCGAGATCATCGCCGTGGCAGATGCCAGCAAGTTTGGTCGCAAGAGCTTTTGCATGATCCGCGAAGCCGGACAAATTCATCGGCTGATTACCGACAGCCTTCTTCCGGACGATTACGAGCGGGCGTTAACCGAGTTGGGCGTGGAGGTTGTCATCGCCGATCGGTAATAGGGCGTCTGCGTGGGGGTTTCATGCAGCAGTTGTTAAAGCTTGTTGAGCAGCACAAGGCCGGAAAACCGGTTGGCGTTTTTTCCGTTTGTTCCGCTCACCCTTGGGTGCTGAAAGCGGCCCTGCGGCAGGCCAGGGCGCGTGGCACGCCGGTGCTGGTTGAGGCCACCTCGAATCAGGTCAATCAGTTTGGTGGTTACACCGGCCAGACGGCGCAGCAGTTCCGCGATGCGCTGTGGCAACTGGCGGATGAAGTCGGGCTGTCGCGTGACCGCCTATGGCTGGGGGGCGATCATCTCGGTCCCAATGCCTGGCAGGATAGACCGGCAGAAGAAGCGATGCAGCTGGCGGAAACGCTGATCGACGATTATGTCCGCGCCGGTTTTCGCAAAATTCACCTCGATTGTTCCATGTCCTGCGTGGGCGACCCTTTCCCACTGAATGATGAAACCGTGGCCGTTCGTGCGGCCCGGCTGTGCAGCGTCGCGGAACGCGCCTGGCAGGAAAGCGGCGGCGAGCCACCGGTGTATGTCATAGGTACCGAAGTGCCGGTGCCGGGCGGCGCGCAGGAGGCGCTGGAAGGCATGCAGGTAACAACGCCGCAGGCGGTGCAGCAAACGCTTGAGGTACATCGCCTGGCCTGGCAGCGGGCGGAGCTGGTCGACGCCTGGAGGCGAACCATTGCGCTGGTGGTACAGCCGGGTGTGGAGTTTGATCATCACAGCGTAGAACACTACCAACCTCAACGGGCCCATGAACTTAGCCGCTTTATCGAACGGCAGCCGGGCATGGTCTACGAGGCGCATTCAACGGATTACCAACCCCCGCAGGCCTACCGGCAACTGGTTGGCGACCATTTCGCCATCCTGAAAGTCGGTCCGGCGCTGACATTTGCCCTGCGTGAGGCGCTGTTCGCCCTGGATCATATTGAACGTGAATGGCTGGGCGAACATCAGTCGGCGCAACTGTGCGCCACGCTGGAACAGGTGATGCGCGAGCAGCCGCAGCAGTGGAGTCGCTACTACCACGGCAATCCACATCAACAGTATATCGACCGCCATTACAGCCTGAGCGACCGGGTGCGTTACTACTGGCCGCAGCCACAGGTTCAGCAGGCGGTTGAGCGGCTAATTGACAACCTGCGCCGCAATCCGGTGCCGTTGGCGCTGTTAAGCCAGTATCTGCCCGACCAGGCCCGTGCGATGAATGCCGGCGAACTGAGCGAGGATCCGCAGGACTGGGTGATGCATAAGGTCACGCAGGTACTTAATGATTATCACGCCGCCTGCTACCCGGAGGTGCACTGAAATGCCGAATATCCTGATGACCCGCATTGATAACCGACTGGTCCATGGCCAGGTCGGCGTTACCTGGACCAACACCCTGGGGGCCAATCTGGTGGTGGTGGCCAACGATGAAGCGGCGGCCGATCCGGTGCAGCAGAACCTGATGGATATGGTAGTGGCTGAGGGGGTGCAGACACGTTACTTCACGCTGCAGAAAACCATCGACGTGATCCACAAGGCGGCAGATCGCCAGAAGATCTTTTTGGTGTGCAAAACGCCGCAGGATGTTTTGCGGCTGGTACAGGGCGGGGTGCCGATCCGTTTCGTCAATGTCGGCAACATGCATTTCGTCGAGGGCAAGCGGCAGGTGCATAAAACGGTCTCGCTGGATGAGGGTGACGTGGCCGCCTTTCGCGAACTGGCGGCGCTGGGCGTCGAATGTGAGGTGCGCAGGGTGCCGGATGAAGCGGGTGAGCCTGTCGGCAAACTGCTGTTTTGAGTTTGGGGGAAATCATGTTGACTGATGCGTTATTGATTGCACTGCTGGCCGGATTGGCGGGGGTCGACCTGTTCGACGGCCTGACCCACTTCCACCGTCCGGTGGTTCTGGGGCCGCTGGTCGGCCTGATCCTGGGGGATGTCTACACCGGCCTGCTGGTCGGCGGCACGCTGGAACTGGTGTGGATGGGCATGGTGCCGCTGGCGGGGGCTCAGCCGCCGAACGTGGTGATTGGCGGGGTGATTGGCACGGCATTCGCCATTCTTACCAAAGCCGATCCCAAGGTGGCGATTGGCGTTGCGGTGCCGTTTTCGATTGCGGTGCAGGGGTGTATCACGCTGCTGTTCACCCTGTTTTCACCGATGATGCATCGCTGCGATCGCATGGTGAAAGAACTGAACTGGCGCGGAATTGAACGGGTGAACTACCTCGGTATCAGCATCCTGTTCGCGTTCTATTTTGTGGTGGCGTTTCTGCCGATTTATTTCGGTGCCGACGCGGCCAGTGCCATGGTGCAAAAGGCCCCGGTCTGGCTGTTGGACGGTCTGGCGGTGGCAGGTGGCATGATGCCGGCGATTGGCTTCTCACTGCTGATGAAAGTGATGATGAAAAAAACCTATGTGGCCTATTTCATCCTCGGTTTTATTGCCGTCACCTTCCTTAAATTGCCGATCCTGGCGGTGGCGCTGGGCGCGCTGGCGATCGCCCTGATCGACTTCTTTAACAGTCAACGGGCCGCTGCCGACCCGCTCAAACAACCTGTCCCCCAGGAGGATGCTGAAGATGGCATTTAACGATACCGACGATCTGCTGGCACAAAAAGCGGAAAAACGTATGGCGCAGGCGCTGGCTACCAGCCAGGTGGAGCAGGGCGATTATGTCGATAGCCAGCCCGCCGAGGCTCTGACCCGCGGGGATATCAACCGCATGGCCTGGCGCTCGTTGCTGCTGCAGGCCTCGTTCAATTATGAGCGTATGCAGGCCGGTGGCTGGCTATATCAGTTGATCCCGGCGTTGCGCAAGATCCACCGCAATCCGCAGGATCTGTCCAACTCGATGAAAATGCACATGGAGTTTATCAATGTGCATCCGTTTGACGTCACCTTCCTTTCCGGGCTGGTGCTGGCGATGGAGCAAAACAAAGAGAAGATCTCCACCATTCGCGCGGTAAAAGTGGCGCTGATGGGGCCGCTGGGCGGGATTGGCGATGCGCTGTTCTGGCTGACGCTGCTGCCGATCTGCGCCGGGATTGGTGCCTCGCTGGCGTTGGAAGGCAGCCTGTTTGGGCCGATCGTCTTCCTGCTGCTGTTTAACGTATTTCACTTTGGGCTGCGCTTCGGGCTGGCTCACTATGGTTATCAGGCCGGTACCAGCGCGCTGGCGCTGCTGAAAACCCATACCCGGCGAATATCCCACGCCGCCTCGATTGTCGGCATGACGGTGATCGGTGCACTGGTGGCTTCTTATGTTCATCTTTCTACTCCGCTGGTGATGCATGCCGGCAAAGCCAGCGTGGCGCTACAGACCGATGTGCTGGACAAGCTGATGCCCAACCTGTTGCCGCTGTGCTTTACGCTGCTGATTTTCTTCCTGATGAAGCGCGGCTTCTCACCGGTGAAGCTGATTGGCGTGACGGTGGTGATTGGGGTGGTGGGTAAGTTTATCGGTTTATTGTGAGGAGCAGTTTTATGCCAGGCATTGTGATTACCGGCCATGGCGGCTTCGCCAGTGGGCTGTTGCAGGCGGTTGAACAGGTGGTGGGGCCGCAGCCGGACTGCGTTGCGGTCAATTTTCCCGAGCAGATGAGTACTGCTGAGTTAAAGGCTGCGTTGATCTCGGCGTTGGCCGAAGTGGCACAGCCGGACGGCGTGGTGTTTCTCACCGATATGCTCGGCGGTTCGCCGTTTCGCTGTGCCAGCGAATTGGCGGATGCGCACGGGGATTGTGAGGTGCTTACCGGGGTGAATATGCAGTTGGCGGCGGAAATGATGCTGGAAAGGGACGGGCTGAGCCTGCATGAATTCCGCGAAGTCGCGCTGGCGTGCGGTAAGCGTGGGTTGACCAGCCTGTGGCACGAAAGACGCCGGGTAAAATGTGAGGGTGTACAGACCGACGGCATTTGAGGGAAGCCGGGCGCGGCCAGGGGAGCAGCGCCCGGTTGATCAACTCGCGACCGGCAGTGGGCTTAGTGCCATACGGGCCGGTTGGTTCTCTTCTGCGCGGGTAAAGCGCCAGCAGCTCTGGTGGTATTTCGCCACGCTGTTGCGGTGCGCCACGCTGACCAACGTCACCTGCGGCAGCTCATCGACCAACAGGCAATACATCAACTGCTCGGTTTCATCGTCCAGCGCGCTGGTGGCCTCGTCGAGGAACAAAATGTCCGGGCGGGTCAGAATGGCGCGGGCGAACGCCAGCCGCTGTTGCTCGCCCGGCGACAGACGGTGGCTCCAGTTGGCGCTGGTGTCCAGCCAGCGCTGAAGGTGTTTAAGGCGGCAGTTATCTAGGGCTTTCAGCAGTTGCCCATCACTGTATTCGGCTGAGAGATGCGGATAACTGAGCGCCTCGCGCAGCGTGCCTATGGGAATATAACTGCGTTGCGGCAGGAATAACGTACTGCTGGCGGCGTCGAGCCCAATGGTACCGGAGCCGTAAGGCCAGATCCCGGCAATAGCACGCAGCAGCGTGGATTTACCACAGCCCGAAGGGCCGACGACCAGCACTTTCTCACCGCGTTTCAGCGCCACCGACGTTGAGCCCAGCAAACTTTGGCCGTCCGGCAGTTGCAGGCTGAGACGGTCGAGGATCAGCGGTTGATCGTTCTCCGCTTGCAGTTGAATGCCGCGTTGCTGATGGTGTACCTGATCCACGGCGGCGTTAAAACCGGCCAGACGGTTAACGCAGGCTTTCCAGGTCGCCAGATCGCTAAAGGCATCGATAAACCATGACAGCGCGCCTTGCACCTGGCCAAAGGCGGAGGCGATCTGCATCATGCCGCCCATCTGGATAGCGCCGGAGAAGTAACGCGGTGCCGCCACCAACAGTGGGAAAACAATGGCAAACTGGCTGTAAAAGTTAGAGGCGATATTAAGTCGGCGGGTGATGCGCATGATTGACCACCAGTTGGTGCGGATGCTGTCAAAGCGGTCACCCAACTGTTGCGCTTCGCGCGGTTCGCCGTGATAAAGCGCGATGGCGTCGTTGTTTTCCCGGATACGGATCAGCCCAAAACGGAAGTTTGCCTCATAGCGCTCCTGATTAAAGCCGAGCTGGACCAGCGGTTTGCCGACCCACCAAATCAGCAGCGAACCTAGCACTGCGTACAGCAGGGCGAACCACACCATGTAGCCGGGCAGGGTGACGGCATGCTGATGGATAACAAAAGTCATTGGCCCGCTGACGTGCCAGAGGATGGTGATAAAGGAAAACAGCGTCACCAGACTGGAGAGCAGCCCAAGCGACAGCGACAGCGTGTATTGGGTCAGTACATTGAGATCCTCGGCAATACGCTGGTCCGGGTTATCGACGATCTGTTGCTGTTCGGTATGGTAATAGGCCTGATGCGCCAGCCATTTACCCATAAATTTTTCCGTCATCCAGCGCCGCCAGCGCATCTGCAGGCCCTGCGTCAGGTAAATTTTATACACCGCCAGCACGATGAAGATCAGCGCCAGATAGGTAAAACGCCACAGTTGTGCCTTGAATACCGGATAGTTTTTGTTTTGCAGCGCGTCGTAAAACACCTGGTTCCACTGATTGATCAGCACGCTGATGTACACCAGCCCGAGCGACAGAGCGACAATGGCGATCAGCATCGACCAGGCTCGCAGTTTCTCTTCCGAGACCCAAAAGGGCTTAATCAATTGCCAGACGGCGTGTTTGGGGGGGGGGGTCGTGTTCATGGGCTCTCGTCGATTCTGTATTTTCTTCAGCATGGGCTGCGGACAAGTAACAAACAAACCTGGACTGTAAGCAGTTCTAACGCAGCTAACCGTTTGAAATATTAAGGTTGGATCGTCAGAGGTGTCGCCGGGAGCAATGGCGGTTATACTGGCGCCGAATTTGGGGTGTTTACTGCGGAAAGGAAAAGTAATGAAGGCGTTGGTTCCCTTGCTGTTGACCTGTGGTGCGTTCGCCAGCGCCCAGGCCAGAGCACATATTGATGAGCCGGATATTGATGCCGATTGCCACAAAGTGGCGAGCTATGCCGAGCTGGGGAAAAGTGCCTACCAGCGCGGCGATTACCCGCGCGCAGCCGACGTTTTCCGCGATCAGGCCGCCTGGAGCGAGTTCTGTGGCCTTGACAGCCAGGCGACCGCCACCGCTTACAACAACGTGGCACTGGCGCTGATGCATGCCGGTGAACTGCTCAAGGCACGCGCCTATCTGGAACTGGCACCGCAGGACAGTAAATCCCAACATAATTTAAAACTGCTGCAGCAGCGCCTGGCGAAGCAACCGCCGTCGAACGGCCCGGGCGGCGTCTACTGGCAGTATGCCGGGCGCGGGGTGTGGAGCGAAGTGGAGGTCAAGCCGCAGGACGGTCGCTGGCTGATCGACTATTCCGGTTATTACATGCCGCAGATGGGGTTGTATTACGGCCCGAATATGGGTGAGTTCGCCGAGGTGTTGCCGATTGAACAGGGCAAGGCGCTGTACCGTCAGCGGGAGCCGGAGGACGCGATAACCTGTGATGTGGCGATACAATTCACGGCGGATGCGCTGCAAATGCATACCAAAGGCGACTGCGGTTTTGGTTTTAACGTACGGGCGGAAGGGCGCTTTGTGCGGGTCGAATAAATAGCCCAGGCACCCAACAGAGTGGATGCCCGGGCAGATTAACCCGGTTTACGCCCAGGTAACAGCACCGCTCAGTAATTCTTTCCAGGCTTCAACATTCCCCAGATAGTTGCCCACCGGGATCTGGCGCAGCCGGCCTTCACTTTCTTCGAGTGCAAAGGTCGGGAACCCTTGCCCCTGAACTTTGGCAAGCATCGCCCGGCTTTGCGCTATATGTTGCGCGGTCTGCACGCCGGCGTTGAAGCGCATTTCGGCGATGAACGGGGCAGAAGCCAGACCCAGCTCTTTCGCCAGAGCTTCCAGCACCGGCGTATCGGCGATGCGTCGACCTTCCTGATAATGCGCTTCCTGAATGCGATGCAGCATATCCAGCCCACGTCCCGCCAGCGCCTGCGCCGCCAGTATCGCGGTAATCGGCGGTTCTGAGTCCATCACTGCGGTGGTATCACGTAGCAAGCCATTGAAATAGGCTTCGCCAAAGGTCTGTCCGGTTAACTCCGCAATACGTTTGTCGTGCGGGATAACATAATTACGCCATTCGTCCGTGATTTGGCGGCGGTTGTTGCCGGTCATCATGCCACCGGCATGCAGGACGATGTTCAGCCCTGGAATGGTTTTGGCCGCCTTCACCAGCGGGGCCGCGCCATAACACCAGCCACACAGCGGATCGAAAATGTAATGCAGAGTCGTGCCGGTCATAATTATTCCTCTTTATCCCCGCCCCCTTTCAAGGGCGGGTGGCAGTAACGCTTTAATCTGTGGGTATAGGCGGGCTTATTGAGGCCACTTCATTTCGCCTTTCAGCACCTTGGCGCTCAGTTCCAAGCTGGATTCATCTTTCAGGTTCGGGTAATGCTTTTTCATTGCCGCCACCAGTGCCGCAGAATCTTTGGCTTTCGGCAGTTCAGCTTCCAGCGTGGTCAGGTAGTTCTGGGTAAAGGTAACGGATTTCAGCGTCTGGTCGGCACCCGGCAGGAAATGGCCAGGGACAACGACTTTCGGTTTCAATGCCTTGATGCCTTCCAGCGTTTGCTGCCAGTGCGCGCGGGATTCTACGGTCTGGTTATCGGCGATCCACGGATGGATATTGTCGCCTGCGACCGGAACACCGCCCACTACCGCTTTCAGCGCCGGGATCCACACGTAGGTGCGCTCCGGCGTTGGGCCGGTCAAGCCTTTCACTTCGACTTTCTGGCCGTCAACGGTGAAGCTGTCACCCTGCAATGCCTGTGGAACCACTACCGCTTTCGGCGCGTTGTCTTTCAGAATTGGGCCCCAGTAGGCTACTTTGCCGTCTTTGGTGGCGTTGATTTCTTCGATGGTGCCCGGTGAAGCGATGATTTTCGCCTGTGGGAACGCGGCTTTAATCACGTCCAGACCAAAATAGAAATCCGGATCTGAATGGCTGATGTAGACGGTGGTCAGCTTCTTGCCGGTGGCCTTGATCTTTTTCACCAGTTCTTCTGCGTCATTGCGCTGGAACTGGGCGTCGATTAGTGCCACTTCGTGCTTGCCGCTGATGATTTCAGAAGATACCGGGAAAACGCTTTTCTCACCTGGGTTGTACACTTCCATGGTCAGAGTGTCGGATGCGGTGGCGTAGGCGCTAAAGGTGGTGATGCCGGCGAAGGCCAGGGTCAGTAATGATTTGTTAAACATGGTCAGAGGTCCTTGGGTAGCGATTAAATGTTGTGTAGATGTTAGGTTGCATAAAGCGATAGAAAAACCGGATAATGAGCAATTATTCATTGCGTAAATCGGACGAATCATGGATCGCATCACTGCCGCTGAGGTTTTTATCACCATCGTTGACCGTGGCAGCATGATTGCGGCGGCGGAAACGCTGGAAATGTCGCGCGCTATGGTGACGCGTTATCTGGCCCAGATGGAGCAATGGGCCGGTGCACGTTTGCTGCATCGTACTACTCGTAAGCTTAGTCTGACTGACGCTGGTGAGCGTACATTAGAGCGTTGCCGACAGATGCTGGCGCTGGCGGGGGAAATAGATCTGGTCGAAGGGGAGCAGAGTGATGAACTGCGCGGTCTGCTCCGGATCACCTGTTCGCAGTCGCTGGGCCAGACGGCGCTGGTGGGCGCGGTAGCGCAATACCTGAAGCGTCATCCGCAGGTGGCGGTGGATCTGCAAATGAACAATCGCGCGGTGAATCTGGTCGAAGAGCGTATCGATTTGGCGCTGCGAATTACCAATGAGCTGGATCCCAATCTGATCGCCCGACCGCTGTCTTCCTGCGCCTCGGTGGTCTGCGCTGCTCCGGGCTATCTGGCGGCGCATGGCACGCCGCGTCATCCGCAGGATCTGGCGCTGCACAACTGCCTGACTTACTCCTACTTCGGTAAAAGCCTGTGGCATTTTGACCACCAGGGGGTGAAGTCGGCAGTCGCAGTCAGCGGTAATCTGAGCGCCAACGAGTCGGTGGTATTGATGGCGGGAACGGTGCAGGGGGCGGGGATTTCCATGCAGCCTTACTATTCGGCGGCACCGCAGCTGGCCAGTGGCGAACTGATTGAGCTGATGCCGGATTATCGGCCCCAGTCGATGGGCATTTACGGTATTTATACTTCCCGTCGACAGATGCCGGCGACTCTGAGGACCATGTTGGACTTTTTAGTGGAGTGGTTTGCCACCGATGCCGGCTGGCGAGCGACGTTGCGCTGATATCGTTAACGCCGTAGTAACATTTTCACACATTTTTCATCATCAGCGCATTCAAGTGGTTAGCGAGTTTAGCGGGGTATTTTGTGCGCTGTTGCGGCTTTGTCACTGGTTAACCGATGGGGTGACGTGTAGTTTTTGTAGCGTGAGAAGAGTGAATAAGACTTAATAATTATAGGGTTAAATAGATAACCCGGCTCTTTGAACATCCTCTCTGACCTTTCCACGGACAGCCTGCCAGGCTGGCCGATAATTTTGTGTTTTTTTACCAGCCTCGCGCGCCTTACGCCGGGGCTTTGTTGATTGGGAGCGTTACGCATGCCTGTTTCTCTGCTCGCACTGGCATTAAGTGCATTTGCTATCGGCACCACCGAGTTCGTTATTATGGGGTTGCTGCCGGAAGTCGCGAGGGATCTGCAGGTCTCTATTCCTTCCGCCGGCTGGTTGATCAGCGGTTATGCCCTTGGCGTGGCTATCGGCGCACCGATCATGGCGTTGCTAACGGCGAAGCTGCCGCGCAAAAAGACGCTGTTACTGCTGATGGTGATTTTCATCTTCGGCAATATTATGTGTGCGCTGAGTTACAGCTACGATTTCCTGATGCTGGCGCGCATTATCACCGCTCTGTGTCACGGTGCGTTCTTCGGCATTGGCGCTGTAGTGGCGGCTAACCTGGTGGCGCCAAACCGTCGGGCTTCTGCCGTGGCGTTGATGTTCACCGGTCTGACATTGGCCAACGTGTTGGGGGTGCCGCTCGGCACTGCGCTAGGACAAGCATTGGGCTGGCGCTCAACCTTCTGGGCTGTGACGGTGATCGGCGTGTTATCCCTGTTGGCGCTGTATAGCAAGCTGCCGATCGTCAAGGATGAACAACCGACCGACCTGAAAAAAGAGCTGACGGCACTGCGTGGCGGCGGCATCTGGCTTTCGCTGCTGATGACCGTGGCCTTTGCCGCATCCATGTTCGCGCTGTTTACCTATATTGCCCCGTTGCTGACCGAAGTGACTGGGGTTTCCTCACATGGCGTCAGTTGGACGCTGCTGTTGATGGGGGTGGGCCTGACGCTGGGTAATATCCTTGGCGGCCGTCTGGCCGACTGGCGTTTGCCACTGACCCTGACCTGTACTTTCCTGGTCATCGCCTGTTTCGCGGCGCTGTTCAGTTGGACCAGTCACTCAATGGTGCCGGCGGAAATCACCTTGTTCCTGTGGGCCGCGGCGGCGTTTGCCGCAGTGCCTGCATTGCAGATCAACGTGGTGACCTACGGTAAAAAGGCACCGAATCTGGTGTCAACGTTAAATATTGCTGCGTTTAACGTCGGCAATGCGATTGGCGCCTGGGTTGGTGGCGTGGTGATTGCGCAGGGGTTGGGGTTGACCCGCGTACCGCTGGCGGCCGCGGGGCTCGCGCTGCTGGGACTGGTACTTTGTCTGGTGACCTTCAGTCGTGCCAAGCGCCCGGCTAGCGTGTAATGACTGCCGCCAGACGGGCGGGGAGTGTCTGCGCCTGCTGTTGCAAATGCTGAGTAAAGGCCGTGACCAGCGCCGAAGATGGGCGGTGCAGCGGCCGGATCAGGCTAACGGTAAAAGGCACTTCAACGCTGAATGTCCGCACGTGAACACCGCTGCCGGCGTAATCGAGCGCCGTCAGCGGGTTAACGATCGACACTCCCACTCCCGCTTTCACCATGGCGCAGACCGATGCGGCACTATGGGTTTCCATCACCAGACGGCGCTTGACGCCTTCCTCACTGAACAACGAATCCAGTAGCTGGCGATAGCTGTCGGTGTTCGACAGGCTGATAAAGTTTTGTCCGGCAAAGTCCTGCGGTGTTAACACCGTTTTCGCCAGCAGGGGATGCCCGGCCGGTAGCACGCACACCTCGTTCAGTGTCATCAGCGTCATGCGCTCGGTCCCTGCCGGGGTCAGGGTATTTTCTGTCAGTCCCAAATCGTGGCGCTGCGCTGACAGCCACTCTTCCAGCAGCGGTGATTCCTGCGGTATTACGCTGAAACTCACCTCCGGATAGCGATCGATAAAAGGTTTGCACACCGCGGGCAGCAGTGATTGAGAGAACACCGGCAGGCAGGCAATCGACAGTTGAGCCTGCTGGAACTGGCGGATACTGGCGGCGGCGGCGGTGATACGATCCAGGCCGTAGTAGGAGCGCTGCACCTCCTCTAATAGCCGCAGGCCTTGTACCGTTGGGGATAACCGACCTCGTACCCGTTCGAACAATTGCAGCTGGATGAGCTTCTCAAAGCGCGCCAGCTCACGGCTGACGGTGGGCTGCGAGGTTTGCAGCAGCGCGGCGGCTTCGGTCAGGTTGCCGGTGGTCATCACCGCATAGAAGATTTCAATCTGGCGTAGCGTTATCGCGTGCATCGGCAGCTCTTTTAATCAGCAAAGCCATATCATAAATGAATAGACTCTGGCTAAATAGATATTTTCCATCCAAGAAAGCGTGCGGCAATATTGGGGTATTAGAGTCACTAAATTTTATTCAGGGATACCACCATGCCACGTGCTTTACACGATACGACGACTGCCCTTAATGCCGCTAACCTGTTGGCCTTGCCTGAGCGCTTTGGTTGCCCGGTATGGGCCTATGACGCTGCTATCATTAGCGAGCGCATTAGCCAGCTGCGTCATTTTGATGTCATTCGTTTTGCCCAAAAAGCCTGCTCGAATATCCACATTCTGCGCCTGATGCGTGAGCAGGGCGTTAAGGTGGACTCGGTGTCGTTGGGAGAGATTGAGCGTGCATTGCAGGCCGGTTTTCAGCCGGGTGGTGAGCCAAGTGAGATTGTGTTTACCGCCGATGTGCTGGATCACGCTACCCTGGCACGCGTCAGCGAATTGAAAATTCCGGTTAACGTCGGTTCTATCGACATGCTGGAGCAACTGGGCCAGGTTTCTGCTGAGCACCCGGTATGGTTGCGCATCAACCCAGGCTTTGGTCACGGCCACAGTCAGAAAACCAATACCGGCGGCGAAAACAGCAAGCACGGCATTTGGTATGCTGATTTACCGCAGGCGGTGGAGAAAATTCAACAGTACGGCCTGAAACTGATTGGCGTGCATATGCATATTGGCTCGGGCGTGGATTACCAGCATCTGGAGCGAGTGTGTGATGCCATGGTGCAGCAGGTGATCGATCTTGGCCAGGATATCAGTGCCATTTCCGCCGGTGGCGGCCTGTCTATCCCTTATCAGTACGGTGAAGAGGCGATTGATACCGAACACTATTTTGGCCTGTGGAACAGTGCCCGTGAGCGCATTGCCGCCCACTTGGGCCATCCGGTAAGCCTGGAGATTGAACCTGGGCGCTTCCTGATGGCGGAGGCTGGGGTGCTGGTGGCCGAGGTGCGCGCGGTGAAAGACATGGGCAGCCGCCACTTTGTGCTGGTGGACGCCGGTTTTAACGATTTGATGCGTCCGGCGATGTACGGCAGTTACCACCATATTTCTCTGCTGCCGGCCGATGGCCGCGATACTGCCAATCAGCCGCTGCGCGATACCGTGATTGCCGGGCCGCTGTGCGAATCCGGTGACGTCTTTACCCAACAGGCCGGTGGTGGCATTGAAACTCGCGAACTGCCGCCGGTGCAGGTCGGTGATTATCTGGTGTTCCATGACACCGGTGCCTATGGCGCGTCAATGTCATCGAATTACAACAGCCGTCCGCTGCTGCCGGAAGTGCTGTTTGAGAACGGCGAAGCGCGTTTGATTCGCCGTCGTCAGACCATTGAAGAGTTGATTGCACTAGAATTGATCTGATGATTTGGGCGCAGTTCGGTGCTGCGCCCGCGCATTAATCATATCTTATGAAGGGAAACTACAGAGAAGGAAATGCGGCGCGGCATGCAATCGGCGGCAGCGCCCAGATAAGTCAGTTGGCGTAGGGGCCGGGTACCACGGATTCCCGCAGCCGCAGTTCACCGGTGAAAGGAGTGAGTGGCTGTATATCCTCCCCTTTAATCAGTCGGAAAGCCTGGCTGATGGCGGCTTCGATCATCACATCGATCGGCAGATAAACGGTAGACAGCGCCGGCTGCAAATAGGCGGCGCTGGGTTCGTCGTCAAAGCCGAACAGTGAGACATCCTGCGGCAGGCGTTTGCCCGCATCGTGCAATGCTTTCATTGCGCCGACCGCCATGTCGTCGTTACAGGCGAACAGGGCGCTAAAGCTGCTCCCCCTACTCAGTAAACTACGCACAGCCTGATGGCCGCTCTGTACGCTGCTGTCACCATAGGCTACGCGGGCATCGTCGAAGGCAATGGCGTGATGCTCAAGTGCCTGCCGATAACCGGCTAACCGAGCCTGGGCGGTAGGCGTGGCAATCGGCCCGGTAATGCAGACTATCTCGCGGTGCCCTTGCTGAATCAAATAGTCCACCGCATGGAAGGCGGCTTCCTGCTGTTCGAAGGACACACAGCGTGCACGGGCTTGTGGCAGATCGCGGTTGATCACCATGATCGGCACCGGCAGGCTGTCCAACAGCTTCATTAGCGTGGGTTCGGACATAAAACGGGTATACAGGATGATGGCGTCACAGCGACGGTCGGCCAGCAGTTGCACCGCCTGTAGCTCGTCTTCCGGCGTGTCGTGGCCGTCGGTGACAATCAGATGCTTGCCGCTGGCCTCGATCAGCTTGGCGGCTTTGCGTAGCAGGCGACCGAAGTAGGGGCCATCGAAGTTGGAAACCACCAGCCCGATGCTGTTGGAGCTTTTATTCGCCAGCGATTGGGCCAGGAAATTCGGGCGATAACCCAGATCGTTCATGGCCTTGAACACTGCGTCGCGGGTGCTCTTTTTCACCTGGCCGGTGCCATTCAACACGCGAGAAACCGTGGCTTTAGATACCCCCGCGCGAATGGAAACATCCAACATGGTGATCATCAATGGCTTACCCCTTCAACATCCGCTGTGGCAAATAATGCTCAGTCTAGCATAGGGTTAGCCCTTGGCTGCGCGGCTTTTTATCGCGGTGATTGCGTTGTGATGAAACGTCCGTAGACTGTTTTCAGGCAACGAGAATAAAGGGACGGCGGGATGACTAATATTGCGCTTCTGGCGGACTATCCGCAGCACCGGCAACAGGTGATCGACTGGCTATGGCGGGCGTTCGGCAGTGAAAACAGCAGGGCATTTTTCGCCAGTGTGGTGGACAGTGGGCTGCGTGGAGCAGATTTGCCCATCACTTTTATCGCCTTGCAGGGGGAAAAACTGGTCGGCACCGTCGGTCTGTGGCGCTGCGATTTAATCAGCCGCCAGGATCTGACACCCTGGCTGGCGGCGTTGTATATCGATGAAAGCCAGCGCGGCAGCGGTCTGGGCTGGCGGCTGCAGCAGCATGTGCAGGACTACAGCCGCCAGGCCGGTTTCAACGAGCTGTATCTCTACAGTGACTTCAGCGGCTATTACGAACGTCACGGTTGGCACTATATCGGTGACGCGCTGGACTACCCTGACCGCCCGGTGCGGCTCTATCACCGCGAGCTGGACTAGTTCTGCTCGTAAACGTTATTGATGCTGGCCACCGAATGGCGACGTACCAGCGTCGGGCTGAACATATTGGTGATCTCCGGCAGCGGCTGGTTATTGGCCAGCGCCAGTGCCAGTTCGGCTGCCTGGGTCGCCATGGCCACCACCGGATAACGGATGGTGGTCAGGCGGGGGCGCAGATAACGTGAAATCAGCACGTCATCAAAACCAATCAACGACATTTGGCCCGGTACGTCCACGCTGTTGTCGCTCAGCACCGAGAGCGCACCTGCGGCCATCGAATCGTTATAACAGGTCACTGCGGTGAAGTTTTTACCGCGCCCGAGCAATTCGGTCATTGCTTGTTCACCGCCGATCTCGTCCGGCTCACCGTAGGCAATCAGCCTTTCATCTACCGCAATACCATGCTCCTGCAATGCATCGAGATAACCCTGCAGACGGTCTGAGGCGTCGGAAATTTGGTGGGTGGAGCAGACGATGGCAATACGCTGATGCCCTTGTTGAATCAGATGGCGAGTCGCCAGCCAGGCACCATAGCGGTCGTCCAGCGCCACACAGCGCGATTCAAAGCCCGGCAGCGTGCGGTTAATCAGCACCATGCCCGGGATCTGCTGCATCCAGCCGCTTAACTCAGGATCGGTCAGCTTTTTGGCATGCACCACCAGTGCTGCACAGCGGTGACGTACCAGTTGTTCAATCGCCTGACGCTCTTTTTCCGCCTCATGGTAACCGTTGCCAATCAGCAAGAAGTTGTGGGTCGCGTAGGCCACTTGCTCGACTGCTTTGACCATAGCGCCAAAAAAGGGATCGGACACGTCGGAGACGATCAGCCCCAGCGTTTCGGTCGATTGCTGCGCCAGCGCACGGGCGTTGGCGTTTGGGTGGTACTGCAGTTGTTCCATCGCGGCCAGCACAGCGGTGCGTGAGCTTTCGCTGGCCTTCGGGGAATGGTTTATTACGCGGGATACCGTGGCCACGGAAACACCCGCCAGCCTGGCAACATCCTTTATGGTAGCCATATCTGTCATACATCCTGGGTAATCGCTTACATTCCTCAGTCTTGCGGAAAAAACCCGGGGCTGCAAGCGCTGGCGATCGCAACTTGTGGCGGCTGTTGCAGATATGGGCGATTTATTCTGTGCTTAGACCTGGGTAGCTCAGTAATAGAGCCATTTGTACTTTGGCACCACGGGTTGGCAGATGGTACTTTTGTGCATCCAATTTTGTTTGAGAACCGCATGTCGATTAAACGTTACCCGCAACTCGTTCACTGGGGGGCGTATACCGCCGTGGTTGAAGATGGCAGGCTTATCCGCTGTGAGCCTTTCGCAGGCGATCCGGATCCTTCCCCGATGCTCGACTCCATCGCGCCGATGGCCTATTCCGACAAACGGATCCGCAAGCCGGCGGTACGCCGTTCCTGGCTGCAAAAGCGTGAAGGCAGCGATCGCACGCTGCGTGGCCGCGAGGATTTTGTCGAAGTTGACTGGGATCTGGCGCTCGATCTGGTGGCGGAGGAAAACCGCCGCGTGCGCGATCGCTACGGCCCCTCGGGCCTGTTTACCGGCTCCTATGGTTGGTCATCCGCCGGGCGTTTGCATCATGCGCGCTCGCTGGTGCGGCGCTTTTATTTCGGCGGTGGCGGCGGTGTTGATCAACTGGGTAACTACAGTTGGGGCGCAGCGCAGTTTTTCCTGCCGTATGTGATTGGCACCTTTACCCCATTGACCGGGCGCGTCACCAGTTGGCCGAGCGTGGTTGAGCACTGCGAGCTGTTTGTCGCCTTTGGTGGCCTGGCGCTGAAAAACGCCCAGGTATCGTCCGGTGGCGCGGCGGAACACTCGCTCAAACCGTGGCTGCAAAAGCTGGTGCAGAAAGGTACCCCGGTGATCAACATCAGCCCGATGCGGGACGACTGCCCGGCATTTGTGAATGCCGAATGGATCCCGATCCGCCCGAACACCGACGTGGCGTTAATGTTGGCGCTGGCGTATGAAATTCAGCGGCGTGGCGCGCAGGACGAAGCATTCCTTTATAGCCACTGTGCTGGTTATGACCAACTGGCGCGTTATCTGCGCGGCACCGATGACGGCGTGGCGAAAACCCCTGAATGGGCCAGTGCGATCACCGGTATCCCGGCGGCGCGCATTGGCTTGCTGGCGCAGCAACTGATTGGCGTGCGCAGCTTTCTTACCTGTTCCTATTCCGTTCAGCGCGCTCACCGTGGCGAACAGCCCTATTGGATGATGATTGCTCTGTCGGCGATGCTCGGCCAGATCGGGTTGCCGGGCGGTGGTTTCTCGTTCGGACACGGTTCCATGAACGGCGTTGGCAACCCGCGCGTGGATACGCCAGGGCCAATGATGCCGGTGGGCCCTAATCCTTGCGGGTTGGCGATCCCGGTGGCACGCATTTGCGACATGTTGCTGCAACCTGGCGAACCCTACCCGTTCCGTGGCGAGACGCTGCATTACCCGGATATCCATCTGGTGCATTGGGCCGGTGGTAACCCGTTCCATCATCACCAGCAGTTGAATCGGCTGGTGGAGGGTTGGCAGAAGCCGGATACGGTAATTGTGCAGGATATCTGGTGGACACCGGCCGCCAAAATGGCGGATATCGTGCTGCCGGTAACCACCTCGCTGGAACGTAACGATATCGGCGGTTCATCGCGCGATCGCTACGTGTTGGCGATGCATCAGGCCATTGCGCCGCAGCATCAGGCGAGAAATGACTTTGATATTTTTGCCGATCTGGCAGAGCGCCTCGGTTACCGCGAACAGTTCACCGAAAACCGCGATGAACGAGCCTGGATCGAATCTATCTATCAGCAGTGCGGTCAGGCGCAGACCGGTACCGGTGTGGAATGGCCCGAGTTCGAGGATTTTTGGCGTAAAGGCTATGTCGAGCTGCCGGCTCCGGCAAAAGAATTTGTGTTCTTTGACGACTTCCGCGCCGACCCACAGGCTAATCCGCTGCAAACCCCAAGCGGCAAGATTGAGCTGTTCAGCGAGAAAATCGCCGGCTACGGTTATGCTGATTTTGCACCGCATCCGCAGTGGCAGCCGCCGGTCGAATGGCTGGGAGCGCCGCAGGCCAAAGAGTGGCCGCTGCACCTGATTTCCATCCAGCCGAGCGATCGTTTACACAGTCAGATGGACCCGGCCCCCCTGGCGCAGGGCAATAAAACCGCCGGTCGCGAAACGCTGTATATGCACCCGCAGGATGCGATAAAACGGGCTATTACCGATGGGGCGGAGGTGTTGGTCAGCAATGCGCGTGGCAGTTGTCTGGCGGGCGTCGCTATTACCGACGGCGTTACACCGGGCGTGGCGCTGATGGCCACCGGCGCCTGGTTTGATCCGGGCTTCGACAGCCAGCGGCTGCAGGTGGAACAGTCCGGCAATCCGAACGTATTAACCCTGGATATCGGCACCTCGCCGCTCACTCAGGGGCCGAACGCCATGAGCTGCCTGGTCGAGGTGAGCGCCCGATAGGTAATATACCCTATGAATTTCGAGTTGCGGCTAGGCGTCCAGCTCGCTCATTCCCAGGCGCTTACTTGAGTAAGTAACTGGGGATGAGCGACAAATCTGTCGGGAACAGATTTGAACGCTGCTTGCAGCGGCCCCGAAGGGGCAAGACCCATGGATGGATCTTGTAAAGCAGATAACAACGCCGCGGCTTGAAAGGCGACGGGTATAAACAGCTGGTTACACTTTGCGGCCCAATGTTGCGATTGCCCGCTGGCTGGCTTTTGCCGGCACGGGTAAATTGAACGTCCCAGAGGTATTGATTGGTGAGAAATCAGCATACTCTGTATGTTGAAGCCATTTTCAATTGCACCAACCTACGCGGATGCGTAGGTTTTTTTTTGCCTGCCATATAGTATTCTTTTCCCTACAACCATTTACGCTCATCTTGGCCAAGGGGAGAAGGGCATGATCTTTTCTATACTGCGGGTGCTGTTCCGCCTGCTGTTCCGGGTACGTGTCGAGGGCGACGTCCGGCATTTCGACCAGCAAAAGCTGCTGATTACGCCCAATCATATCTCCTTCCTCGACGGCGTTTTGCTGGCGTTGTTTTTGCCGATCAAACCGGTGTTTGCCGTTTACGCCAGCATTGGCGATCGCTGGTTTATGCGCTGGCTGCGGCCCTATATCGACTTCGTCTCACTCGATCCGACCAAACCCATGGCCATCAAGCAACTGGTGCGCACGGTAGAACAGGGCAGGCCGGTAGTGGTGTTTCCCGAAGGGCGCATTACCGTTACCGGTTCGCTGATGAAAGTTTATGACGGTGCCGCGTTTATCGCCGCCAAATCTGGGGCGACCCTGGTGCCGATACGGCTCGATGGTGCCGAGTTCAGCCCCTTTGGCCGCATGGCCGGCGTGTTCAAGATCCGCTGGTTCCCGCAGATCAGCATCCGTATTTTACCGCCGACCTCGTTGCCGATGCCGGTAGCGCCACGCGCCCGCGATCGCCGTGCGTTGGCCGGGGATCGGCTGCACCAGATCATGATGCAGGCGCGGATGGATACCCGTGAGCCGCAGACCCTGTTTCAGGCTCTGTTGGCGGCGCAGCACCGTTATGGTCGAAGCAAGCCGTGCATCGAGGATATTAACTTCAAGGAGGACAGTTACCGGACGTTGATCAAGAAAGCGCTGGGCGTCAGCCGTATCCTGCAACGCTTTACCGCCGAGAGTGAACATGTCGGCATGTTATTGCCGAATACGACCATCACCGTAGCGGCTATTTTTGGCGCTTCATTGCGCAACCGCATTCCGGCGATGCTCAACTACACCGCCGGTTCCAAAGGCCTGAAAAGCGCCATGACCGCCGCCAGCCTCAAAACTATCGTTACGTCGCGCCAGTTTCTGGAAAAGGGCAAGCTGACCCATTTGCCAGAGCAGGTGCCGGAGGCCAACTGGGTGTACCTGGAGGATCTGAAAGATACGGTGACTCTGGCGGACAAGTTGTGGATCCTGCGCCATCTGTTGCAACCGACACGGGCCATGCTGCCACAGCAGCCTGACGATGCGGCGCTGATCCTGTTCACCTCGGGTTCGGAGGGCAATCCGAAAGGCGTGGTACATTCCCATGCCAGCCTGTTGGCCAACGTTGAACAGATCCGTACCATCGCCGATTTCACCCCGCGTGACCGCTTTATGTCATCGCTGCCGTTGTTCCACTCGTTCGGCCTGACGGTCGGTCTGCTGACGCCGCTGATGACCGGCAGCCGTATTTTCCTTTACCCCAGCCCGTTGCATTACCGTGTGGTACCGGAGCTGGTGTACGACCGTAACTGCACCGTACTGTTCGGCACCGCGACCTTCCTCAATAACTATGCGCGTTTCGCTCACCCGTATGATTTTGCCCGTTTGCGTTATGTGGTTGCCGGTGCGGAAAAACTGGCGGACAACACCAAACAGATTTATCAGGACAAATACGGCATCCGTATTCTGGAAGGTTATGGTGTGACTGAATGCGCGCCGGTGGTGTCGATCAACGTACCGCTGGCGGCCAAAGTGGGTACCGTCGGCCGTATTATGCCGAACATGGAGGCACGGCTGATGAAGGTGCCAGGCATCGATAACGGCGGGCGTCTGCAGTTGAAGGGGCCTAATATCATGAAAGGCTATCTGCGGGTGGAACGTCCGGGCGAACTAGAGCCACCGGCGGCGGAAGATGAACACGGCAACCTGCAGCCGGGTTGGTACGATACCGGCGATATTGTCACCCTGGACGAGCAGGGGTACTGCGTGATCCGCGGTCGGGTGAAGCGCTTTGCCAAACTGGCGGGTGAAATGGTCTCGCTGGAAAGCGTTGAACTGCTGGCGCAGCGTATCGCGCCGGAAGCGCAGCACGCCGCCACGGTAAAAAGCGATAGCAGCAAGGGCGAGGCGCTGGTGCTGTTTACCACCGACGCCGGCATCACGCGTGAAGCTTTGTTGAAGGTGGCGCGTGAAGTGGGCAGCCCTGAACTGACGGTACCGCGTGATATCCGTTTTTTGAAAACCTTACCGGTGCTGGGCAGCGGTAAGCCGGACTTTGTGACCCTGCGTAACATGGCTGAACAGCCGGAGATTGCCTGATGAACCCGACGTTGCCTACTGTTTCACCTTTGCTTTCGCGTAGTATGATCGCCGTCATTTGCGCCCAGTTTCTGTCCGCATTCGGTGACAATGCGCTGCTGTTCGCCACGCTGGCGTTGATCAAACAACAGCTCTACCCCGACTGGAGCCAACCGATTTTGCAGATGGCGTTTGTTGCCACCTATATAATCCTGGCGCCTTTTGTCGGCCAGGTCGCCGACAGCTTCGCCAAAGGGCGGGTGATGATGGTGGCCAACGGCCTGAAACTGGCTGGTGCGTTGGTGATCTGCTTCGGGTTTAATCCGTTCCTCGGCTATACGCTGGTGGGCGTAGGGGCAGCAGCCTATTCACCTGCCAAGTACGGCATTCTGGGGGAAATCACCAGCGGTGAAAAGCTGGTCAAGGCCAACGGCCTGATGGAGGCCTCCACCATCGCCGCGATCCTGATTGGTTCGGTGGCCGGCGGCATACTGGCCGACTGGCACATTGTGGCGGCGCTGGCGGTGTGTGCGGTGGTCTACGCTGCGGCGGTGATAGCCAACTTGTATATTCCACGCTTGCCGGCGGCACATCCCGCCGTTTCCTGGACACCGCGTGCTATGACACGGGCTTTCTTCAATGCCTGTGTGGTGCTGTGGCGCGATGGACAGACGCGTTTCTCCTTGATCGGTACCAGCCTGTTCTGGGGGGCCGGGGTCACGCTGCGCTTCCTGTTGGTGCTGTGGGTGCCGGTGGCACTCGGTATTGCTGACAACGCTACGCCGACGTTGCTCAATGCGATGGTGGCAGTCGGGATAGTGATAGGCGCCGGGGCTGCCGCGCGTTTCGTCACGCTGGAGACGGTGAAGCGCTGCATGCCTGCCGGGATCCTGATCGGCGTGGCGGTGGCGATATTCGCGCTGCAAACCACTCTGTTTAACGCTTATGCGCTGTTGTTGATTATCGGTGTATTGGGCGGCTTTTTTGTGGTACCGCTGAATGCGCTGTTGCAGGAACGGGGCAAAAATTCGGTGGGGGCGGGCAATGCGATCGCGGTACAGAACCTGGGGGAGAACACCGCCATGTTGCTGATGCTCGGATTGTATTCGCTGGCCGTTAAAGTCAGTGTGCCGGTGGTCGGCGTGGGGATTGGTTTTGGCGTAGTGTTTGCGCTGGCGATTAGCGCGCTGTGGCTGTCGCAGCGGTGGGCAAAATAAATAACGAACGGGGCGCGGTTTTGAACTGCGCCCCGTGTTTTTATGGTGCCGGAATAGTAAAGCGGGTGTGGATCTCTTCCAACGCCTGCAGTACGTCTTCATTCAATACCACATCGAAACTGTCGATGTTGGTTTTCAGCTGTTCCAGCGTGGTTGCACCCAGCAGAGTACTGGCAACGAACGGCTGCTGGCGCACAAACGCCAGTGCCATCTGCGACGGATCCAACCCGTGCTTTTTAGCTAATGCGACATACTCGGCAATCGCCAACTGAGTTTGTGGCGCAGAGTAGCGGTTAAAGCGCGTGAATAACGTGTTGCGCGCACCGGCCGGTTTGGCACCGTTGAGATACTTGCCGCTCAGGGTGCCGAATGCCAGGCTGGAATAGGCCAACAGTTCTACCCCTTCGTGCTGGCTGATCTCCGCCAGGCCAATCTCAAAACTGCGGTTCAGCAGGCTATAGGGATTTTGAATCGAAACGATACGCGGCAACTCGTGTTTTTCAGCCAGTTGCAGGTAACGCATTACGCCCCATGGCGTTTCGTTAGACACCCCGATATAGCGGATTTTACCGGCACGCACCTGTTCGGTCAGCGCTTCCAGAGTTTCCAGCAGCGTAACGGTAGCTTTATCGTCGGTGTATTGATAATTGAGCTTGCCGAAGTAGTTGGTTGGACGTTGTGGCCAGTGCAGTTGGTAGAGATCGAGATAATCGGTGTTGAGTCGTTTCAGGCTGGCATCCAGCGCGACACGAATATTTTTGCGATCCAGCGCCTGCTGTGGGCGAATGCTGCTGTCGGTGCCGCGCACCGGCCCGGCAATCTTGCTGGCCAGCACTAGCTTCTCACGGTTGCCGCGTGCCTTGATCCAACTGCCGATGTATTGCTCGGTCAGCCCCTGGGTTTCAGGACGAGGCGGTACCGGGTACATCTCTGCGGTGTCGATCAGGTTGACGCCAGCGGCTAATGCATAGTCGAGTTGCGCATGGGCATCGGCTTCACTGTTCTGTTCGCCAAAGGTCATGGTGCCCAGTCCCAGCACGCTCACTTCTAAAGAACTGTGGGGAATACGGTGGTATTGCATTAACGGCCTTCCTTTCATGTTAGCGCTTACGGGCTGAACCGCCCGGTGAAACAGGAGCCAAATGGCAGGCTGTGGCAAACAACCCGCAAGGCGGTGATATCGCCTTTGCCGACTATAACCAAGCCGAGAAGATGGGGGAAGTGGATTAAGTGCGGGGAAGGCTATCACGCAATACGAGAGCGATAGCCGACGGGGAGTTTAACGTTCGATAACCTGTGAAACCTGATCGCCGTTGATTTGGCGGCTGTTGCCTTTTTCATCTTTATAGCTGATCAGGCCGGTATCTTTATCAATCTCCGGCTTACCCTGAGTCAGGATCATATTGCCGTCTTTGGTTGCCATCACGTAATCGCTGGAACATCCCGCCAAACCGGCGGCGATGATCAACGCAGACACTGCCATTACCCACTTTTTCATCCTGCGGATCCTCAGTTATATATGCAAAAAAGAAGCTTCTTTTAAGATTAGCAAAATATGTATGCGTCGTGTTTCGGATAAGTCTTTATCTTGATAAGGGAAAGTGACATTGAAACAGGGCTGCAGAAAATAATAACGGGAGTGGCTGGCGCGCACTCCCGTGGGGAATTATTCAGAGACGGTATTTTTCTTGCTGCGCATCAGGTTGAGTGCTTCGACCGACATTGAGAAGAACATCGCAAAATAGATATAGCCTTTCGGTACATGTATCTGGAAGCTTTCCAGCATCAGGGTGAAGCCCACCAGGATCAGGAACGCCAACGCCAGCATTTTCACCGAAGGGTGGCGGTTAACGAACTCGCCAATAGGTCGGGCGGCAAACATCATGACGCCAACGGCAATCACCACCGCCGCCATCATAATAAACAGATGGTCGGACAGGCCTACCGCGGTAATCACCGAGTCCAGGCTGAAAATAATATCCAGCAGCATAATCTGCACGATGGCGCCAAAGAAGCCGTGCACCTTCGTGTTGTGTTCTTCCTCTGAACCTTCGATGGTTTCATGGATCTCTTTACTGGCTTTCCAAATCAGGAACAGCCCACCCAGCAGCAGGATCAGATCGCGTGCCGAGATACTGTGGTCCATGATGCTAAACAGCGGGTGGGTCAGACGGATCACCCAGGCGATAGAGGCCAGGAGCCCCAGACGCATTATCATTGCGCCGGCCAGCCCGATGCGGCGAGCCTTGTTCTGCTGCGCTTTCGGTAGCTTGGACACCACCAGCGAAAGGAAAATGATGTTATCGATACCCAGAATGATCTCAAGAATGGTCAGCGTACCTAACGCTAACCAGGCATTGGGATCCATAATCCACTCAAACATTGTCGAGCCACACCTTAATAAAAAACAAAGGCTGAATTATACGCGTTTATTGATACAGCGACACTGTTAGCTAAACGCCACCTAAACAAAAGGGGTCAAACTAAGAAATGTCTTGCCAATAATGCGCCGGTGAAGCTTTTTTTCAGATAAAAGCCGCGCGGCAATGTAAGGATTGGCTGACCCTGTTCGCCGATAGCTTCGGTCAGGGCCTTACTGTTGGCGGCTTTGGGACGCAGTTGCAGCACTTCACCGTGGCGGGCGGTGATCCGCTCTACGTGGCCGAGCACGATCAAATCCATCAGTTCCTCCCAGTCGCGGCGTAGCATCTCTTCTTCTTCGGCGTTTGGGCTCCACAACAGCGGTGAGCCGATACGGCGCTGCGCCAACGGGATTTGTCGCTCGCCTTCTACCGGGATCCACAGCACCCGCGCCAGCTTATGGCGTACATGACTGCTGGCCCAGGTGACACCGCTGTTGCCGGTTAAGGGGGCTACGCAGACGAAGGTGGTTTCCAGCGGTTTGCCGGCGGCGTCTATCGGGATGGTTTTTAGCTCGATGCCCAGCTCGGGGAAATCCTGTTCCGGTTTGCTGCCCGCCATGGCACCAAGATACTGCTCCAGCAGCATGCCAACCCAGCCTTTATCACGTTTCAGATCCCTGGGGATAGCCAACCGCGCACCTTCGGCCAGTTCGCCCAGATGACAGCCGGCAAGCCGTTGTGCTCTTTCAAACAGCTGTTGTTCGTTTTCTGGAGGAGGGGGCAAAGGAGAGAAAAACGCCATAATACAAGCCTGTTAGATTTGGTTGAAAAACGTACTGTATTTGTCCACAGAGAACTTTGGCCGGAAAGGACTGGGGAAAAGAATAATAGTAGCATGATTTTCCATGACTTTTTCTCTCCCCCCCGGTAAAGGAAAAATTCCGACTGACGCTTGTGCACCTGTAGCCACCGACAATAAACAGGATCTTACACCTATTTATCCACAGATTTATGGGATAACCCAAATTTTTACCGATCACTGGTTCGATTTACAGCCTTGACGCAGGCACTTTTTTGCGAAATTGTCCGTTTTGTGCGTAACTCATACGGATAATCTGTGGATAAAAACGACGTTGGTGGATCTTTCACCAGGGTAAGATCCTAAACGGACATAGATCACGTTTTGGCTCTGTGTAGGGCTGTTTATGGTTGTATATGTATATGTTTTTAAATATTTAATTTGATTTTTATATTTCCGGGGTTTTTAGGCTCACCAGAGTTTTACCGGCTTATCCCTTGAGTTCTTCACATACCTATCCACAGAAAAAGTGAATAAAACCCGGTGTAAATCCTTCCGCATGTTTATAACTTTGCCATTATCTGTGAGTTATCCCAATGTTATCCGGTTTGCAGCGCCGCAAAGCAGTGGTTTACCGCCTGTAGCTTGTGTGAAACAATCAGGGTATCTATGCGAATTTAAGCTTATCGAGGTAGTCCGGTGATCGATGATGATGGCTACCGCCCGAATGTTGGTATCGTAATCTGTAATCGTCAGGGGCAAGTCCTGTGGGCTCGCCGTTACGGTCAACACTCCTGGCAGTTTCCCCAAGGTGGGATTAACCCTGGTGAAACCGCAGAACAGGCAATGTACCGTGAGCTGTTCGAAGAAGTGGGACTGAGTAAAAAGGATGTCCGTATCCTGGCCTCAACCCGCAACTGGTTGCGCTATAAATTGCCAAAACGTTTGGTGCGTTGGGACACAAAGCCGGTTTGTATCGGCCAAAAGCAGAAATGGTTTCTGTTGCAGTTAATGTGCAATGACGCTGATATCAATATGCAACGCAGCAGCACGCCGGAGTTTGACGGCTGGCGCTGGGTGAGTTTTTGGTATCCGGTGCGCCAGGTGGTGTCGTTCAAACGCGACGTTTACCGCCGGGTGATGAAAGAATTCGCCGTCACCGTGATGCCGATGCAGGAGCAGGCAGCACAGCGGCAGACCCCCGCTTATCGCCGGAAGAGAGGTTAAGTTAAGCCGACTATGCTCACGCGCTTGCGAGAAATTGTTGAGAAGGTGGCCGCGGCGGCCAGCCTGACAGATGCGCTGGATCTTTTGGTCAATGAAACCTGTCTGGCAATGGATACAGAAGTCTGTTCCATCTACCTGGCGGACAACGACCGCCGCTGCTATTACCTGATGGCGACACGCGGGTTAAAAAAACCGCGTGGGCGCGCTATCGCACTGGCATTTGATGAAGGCATTGTCGGATTGGTCGGACGCCTTGCGGAGCCGATTAACCTGGCAGACGCGCAGAGCCACCCCAGCTTCAAATACATTCCCCAGGTGAAAGAGGATCGTTTCCGATCCTTCCTCGGCGTGCCGATCATTCATCGTCGCCAGTTGCTGGGGGTATTGGTGGTGCAGCAGCGTGAGCTGCGCCAGTTTGACGAAAGCGAAGAATCCTTCATGGTGACCCTGGCCACACAAATGGCCGGGATCCTCTTGCAGTCACAGCTTAACGCCATTTTTGGCCAGTATCGTCAGACGCGCATTCGTGCACTGGCGGCATCGCCGGGCGTCGCCGTAGCGGAAGGTTGGCAGGACAGCAGTCAACCGTCTCTCGACCAGGTTTACAAAGCCTCGACGCTCGATACCGCCAGCGAACGCGAACGCCTGACTCAGGCACTTGAAGAAGCCGGTGCGGAATTCCGCCGTTTCAGCAAGCGCTTTGCCGCCAGCTCGCAAAAAGAGAGCGCGGCGATCTTCGATCTTTACTCTCACCTGCTCAACGATGCTCGCCTCAAGCGCGAACTCTTTTCCGAGATTGATGCCGGTTCTGTGGCGGAATGGGCGGTTAAACAGGTGATCGAAGTCTTTGCCGCTCAGTTTGCCAGCCTGCAAGACACCTATATGCGTGAGCGCGCCAGCGATCTGCGCGCGCTCGGCCAGCGTCTGCTATTCCATCTCGATGACACCACCCAGGGCGCTACCCAGTGGCCGGCGCGCTTTGTGCTGGTAGCCGATGAGCTGACCGCGACACTGTTGGCTGAAATGCCGCAGGACAGGCTGGTCGGCGTGGTGGTGCGCGACGGTGCTGCCAGCTCCCATGCAGCCATATTGGTGCGGGCGATGGGCGTACCGACGGTGATGGGCGCGGATATTCAGCCTGCGCTACTCAGCCAGCGGCTGCTGATTGTCGACGGTTATCGCGGCGAACTTTTGGTCGACCCCGAACCGGTGCTGGTGCAGGAATACCAACGGCTGATCAGCGAAGAGCTGGAATTAAGCAGGTTGGCGGAAGATGACGTTGAGCAACCGGCCCAGCTTAAAAGCGGTGAGCGAGTTCAGGTGATGCTTAATGCCGGCCTCAGCCCGGAACATGAAAAACTGTTGGGCGGGCGGGTTGATGGCGTTGGCCTATACCGTACCGAAATTCCTTTTATGCTACAGAGCGGTTTCCCTTCTGAAGAGGAGCAGGTCGCACAGTATCAGGGCATGTTGCAGATGTATCCAAATAAGCCAGTGACGCTACGCACGCTGGATATCGGTGCCGATAAACAACTGCCTTATATGCCGATCAGCGAAGAAAACCCGTGCCTGGGCTGGCGTGGCATCCGCATTACCCTGGATCAACCGGAGATCTTCCTGATCCAGGTGCGAGCCATGCTGCGTGCCAATGCCGGAACTGGCAATCTGGGCATACTGTTGCCGATGATCACCAGCCTGGAGGAGATCGACGAAGCACGCAGGTTGATCGACCGCGCAGGGCGGGAAGTGGAAGAGGTGCTGGGGTATGAAATCCCCAAACCCAAATTGGGCATCATGCTGGAAGTCCCTTCGATGATCTTCATGATCCCGCATCTGGCCGGGCGCGTTGAGTTTATTTCGGTGGGGACCAACGACCTGACCCAATACCTGCTGGCGGTAGATCGCAACAATACCCGGGTGGCCTCACTGTACGACAGCCTGCATCCTGCCATGTTGCAGGTGCTGAAGCTGATAGCCGTTCAGGCCAGGGCCGTCGGGCTGCAGGTCAGCCTGTGTGGTGAACTGGCCGGCGACCCTATGGGGGCGTTGCTGCTGGTGGGGATGGGCTACCGCAACCTGAGCATGAACGGCCGCAGCGTGGCGCGGATAAAATATCTGCTGCGGCATATTGAGCTGTCCGATGCCGAAGTGCTGACCCAGCGGGTGCTTAACGCCCAAATGACCACCGAAGTGCGCCACCAGGTGGCGGCATTTATGGAGCGTCGTGGTATGGGCGGTTTGATCCGCGGCGGCAAGTAAGCCGCGGGCTGACTGATTTTTTTACAGAACTTTTCCCGGCGTGCCAGTCCGGAGGCGGTTAAGCTTATGCTATTATCCGCTTCCTCAACTGCGTTGAAAGCCACGGAAAAATAGTGTTCCCGCTGAGTTTCACCGCGTTTGGCACCTGCCGCCCCCGGATGGGGAAGAATAATAGACATGTTGTGGTGATAGATGACCAATAGCTATCTGGCGTTTCCTAAATTTGATCCGGTGATTTTCTCTATCGGCCCGGTTTCTCTGCATTGGTACGGTCTGATGTACCTGGTTGGCTTTGTTTTTGCCATGTGGCTGGCGGTACGCCGGGCTAACAAACCCGGCAGCGGCTGGACCAAGGATGAAGTAGAGAACCTGCTGTACGCCGGTTTCCTAGGTGTGTTCGTCGGTGGTCGCGTGGGTTATGTGCTGTTCTACAATCTGCCGCTGTTCCTGGAGAACCCGCTCTATCTGTTTAAAGTCTGGGATGGCGGCATGTCATTCCACGGCGGTCTGATGGGGGTGATCCTGGTGATGTTCTGGTTCGCTCGCCGCACCAAACGCACCTTCTTCCAGGTTTCTGATTTCATCGCCCCGCTGATCCCGTTCGGTCTGGGTGCCGGCCGTTTGGGTAACTTTATCAACGGTGAGCTCTGGGGCCGTGTGACTACCGATACCCCATGGGCGATGCTGTTCCCAAGCTCGCGTGCAGAAGACGTGGCGCTTGCCGCCGCCGATCCGCAACTGCTGCCGCTCCTGAACCAATACGGCGTGTTGCCGCGTCACCCGTCCCAGCTGTATGAACTGCTGCTTGAAGGCGTGGTGCTGTTTATCATTCTGAACCTGTTTATCCGCAAACCGCGGCCAATGGGGGCCGTCTCCGGCCTGTTCCTGATTGGTTATGGTGCATTCCGTATTATTGTCGAAGCCTTCCGCCAGCCGGATGCCCAGCTCGGCCTGTTTGACGGCGTAATCAGCATGGGGCAGATCCTGTCAGTTCCTATGGTGGTGGCCGGTATTATTATGATGATTTGGGCGTATCGTCGCCGCCCACAGCAACAACTGTCGTGAGGAACAAATGAAACAGTATCTGGATTTGATGAACAAAGTGCTCGCCGAGGGCACCCCTAAAGCCGACCGTACCGGCACTGGCACCTTGTCGATATTCGGCCACCAGATGCGTTTCAATTTGCAGGAAGGGTTTCCGCTGGTTACTACCAAGAAGTGTCACCTGCGTTCGATAATCCATGAATTGCTGTGGTTCCTGAATGGCGATACCAACGTGGCGTATCTGCGGGAAAACAACGTCAGCATTTGGGACGAGTGGGTCGACGAAAACGGCAGTCTTGGCCCGGTATATGGCAAACAGTGGCGTGCCTGGGGGACGGCGGACGGTCGTCAGATCGATCAATTGACTACCGTGCTGAACCAGCTGAAGCAGGACCCGGATTCGCGCCGTATCATTGTTTCAGCCTGGAACGTGGGGGAGTTGGATCAGATGGCGTTGGCACCGTGCCATGCGTTCTTCCAGTTTTACGTGGCGGATGGCAAATTGTCTTGCCAACTGTACCAGCGTTCCTGCGATGTGTTCCTCGGCCTGCCGTTCAACATTGCCAGCTATGCGCTGTTGGTCCATATGATGGCGCAGCAATGTGGCCTGGAAGTGGGTGATTTCGTCTGGACCGGCGGCGATACCCATCTGTACAGCAACCATATGGAACAAACCCAGCTGCAGCTGACGCGTGAACCGCGTGCCTTGCCGAAGCTGGTGATCAAACGCAAACCGGCATCGCTGTTCGATTACCGTTTCGAAGACTTTGAAATCGAAGGTTACGATCCGCACCCCGCCATCAAGGCACCGGTTGCCATCTGATTTTTACCCGATGATTGATCCCCAAGGGCGCACTGGTTGCGCCCTTGTTTATTTTTGCCGATCCCGTCTTGGTTGTTTCTGCGTTCTGCTTCGCATTTTGTTGGTTTCGCCCGTCAGTTTCATAGAAAGGTTGCGTGGCGTGCTTCAGCTCGGGTAACTCCGTCTTTATCCTGCGCTGCCCCGGGTTACACTGGCCGCCATGAATGACAAGATGACTTTCAACATTGATGGCCAGCGCGGGATGACGCTGATTGAGCTGCTGGTGGTGATAACCCTGGCAGGCCTGCTGACTGGTTGGGGGGTTAGCCACTGGCGTCATTATCAACAGGCTCTGCAGTTGGAACATACCGCGCAGCAACTGCTGGCATTTCTCACCCGGTTACAGGCGGATGCCAACTGGCGCAACCGCACGGCATTGCTGGATTTTAAAACCGGCGATCCCTGGTGCATCGGCAGCGGCCAGGCGCCAGTGGATTGTACAGCGCTCGGCGATGATGTGTTCAGCCCCGGCTATCGGGACGTGCAACTGGCGGGTTTTACTCAAAAGGATATGGGGTTTTATGGCCTGCGTAACAATGCGCAGGCCGGGCATATCTTGCTCCGCAATGGCGCTGGTAGCCTGCGGTTGGTGCTGTCTGCCAAGGGGCGGCTACGGCTATGCAGTGAAGGCGTGAGCATAAGAGGAATTGCGACATGCCAGCCCTAGAACGTGGTTTTACCTTGCCGGAGGTGATGCTGGCGCTGACGTTTGGCAGCCTGATTGCGTTGGCGGCGGCTAAAACTTATCCGGTATTACGCCAGCATAGTGTCGATGTTGGCCGGCATTATCGGCTGGAGTCGGTGCTGCGGCAGTTAGCCTTTGGCATTGAGAAAGATCTACGCCGCGCCGGTTTCTGTGTCGGTCAGTGCCAGGGGCAACCCTTGTTGATTGGCCGAGTGGGTGGGGAGGCCGTGGGAAGTTGCGTGATAGTCGCCTATGACATCACCCGCAACGGGCGCTGGGAAACTCTCGGCGCTGACGCTGGATACTTCGGTTACCGTTTACGGCAAGGTCGGCTGGAAGGGCAACGTGGGGTGAGACACTGCCATGGCACTGGCTGGGAGCGTCTCCTGGATAACGACGAAGTACGCATTGAAGCCTTCAGCGTCAAGGTGAAGGCGGGCGACAGTGGTAAACGCTGGGTTACCTTGACCTTGAGTGGCCGTTCAAAAGCGGATGGCGGTATACGGCGCAGTCTGCAGTGGGCGGTTAATATGGCCTCGCTGCCATGAGCGCTGGTGGGCAGCGGGGAGGCAGCACCCTGGCGGCAGTGATGATGCTGCTGGTGATGGGGCTGATGCTGTTGAATGCCCAGCATCGCCAGTTGGACAGTGCTTTGCTGCTGGCTGCCGACGAGAAGCATTATTTACAGGCTTACAATCAGGCCGCTTCGGGGCTCAGTTGGGGTGTTGCGCAGTCCTGGCCACGCGGCAGGCTCGCCGCCAACGGCTGGTGGTGCCAGCAAACCGGCGAATTGCGGGCCTGTGCAAAGTTATCCTCTCAGGCAGGCATGGTGCTGGTACGTGGTGATGCGCAGGTGAGCCGTGGGGAACCGTTGCGGTTATATCAACGAACCCAACCTGATGGTTCAGGGGGCGACATCGGACTAAGAGCGGAAACCGGCGGCTGGTTGGATTTTTGCCCTGAAAAAAAGCAGGCTGACTGTGCGGAGTAGCAAGCTATGGCGTCAGCGGGGCTTCAGCCTGCCGGAGGTGTTGATTGCCGCTTTGCTGTTCGCGGTGTCGCTGCTGGGGTTGTTACAGTATCATCAGGTGCTGTTGCAGTCGTTTCAGCGTCAGTGGCAGTATCGACAGGCCTGGTCGTTGGCGCATCAGCAATTGGAAGTTTTCGCCGCTACCGGGCGGGTTGATGTTGGGCTACCGCTTCCGTCCCCCGGATGGCAGCGTCAGACCGGGTTAAGCACTCCGCAAGCCGCCTGCCAACGGCTGACGGTAAGAATACAAACGCCCCAACGGCAGTGGGCGGAACTCAGTCGTTGGTACTGCAAGCGTCAGTGAACCGGCAGATATTTTGTTTTAAGGGAGCTCCCAATGTTTAGGGTTTATCATTCCAATCAGTTGGATTTGCTGAAAACGTTAACCAGCGCGTTGATAGCCAGAGAGCCATTGGCCGATCCTTTTCAACAGGAAGTGGTGTTGGTGCAGAGCCCCGGTATGGCGCAGTGGCTACAGATGCAGTTGGCGGAACAGTTTGGCATTGCTGCCAACATCGCTTTCCCGTTGCCGGCTACCTTCATCTGGGACATGTTTACCCGGGTGTTACCGGGTATCCCGAAAGAGAGCGCCTTCAGCAAAGACGCCATGACCTGGAAGCTGATGTGGCTGCTGCCCGATCTGCTCACTCAGCCTGAATTTGCCCCGCTGCAGCATTACCTCACCGACGACGGCGACAAGCGTAAGATTCACCAGCTTGCCGGCCGGGTAGCCGACCTGTTTGACCAATATCTGGTGTATCGTCCGCAATGGCTGGAAAGCTGGCAGAAAGGCGAGTGTATTGACGGATTGGCGGAAGCGCAGCAGTGGCAGGCGCCCCTGTGGGCACGACTGGTCGAATACACTCAGGAACTGGGGCAACCGGAATGGCATCGTGCCAATTTGTATCGCCGTTTTATCAGCGCGTTAGATAAAGCTGAAACCCCACCTGTGGGGTTGCCGCCTCGGGTGTTTATCTGCGGCATCTCGGCCTTGCCGCCGGTCTATCTGGAAGCGCTGCAGGCGCTGGGCAAGCATATCGATATTCATCTGATGTTCACCAACCCCTGCCACTACTATTGGGGGGACATTCAGAGCCAGTCCTTCCTGGCGAAATTACAGAGCCGCAAAAGGCAGCATTATCGCGATAAAACAGAATATTCGTTATTCAGGGATCCTGATAACGCCTCTGCATTGTTTAACGACGCCGGCGAGCAAGACCTGCCGAACCCGCTGTTGGCTTCATGGGGCAAGCTGGGGCGCGACCACCACTTTTTACTCTCGCAGATCGAATCCTCAGAGGAAGTTTTTGCCTTTGTGGATATCCCAGCGGATAACCTGCTGCATGGCATTCAGCACGATATGCTGGAGCTGAAGAACAGCGCGGTGATCGGTACCACCCCGGCAACGCTGGAGAGGAGCGACACCAAACGTCGACTGGATCCGGCCGACAGGTCTATCAGCCTGCACGCCTGCCACAGCCCGCAGCGTGAGGTGGAAGTGCTGCATGACCAACTGTTGAGCATGCTGGCGGACGATCCTGAGCTGACGCCGCGTGACATCATCGTGATGGTGGCGGATATCGACAGCTACACCCCTTATATTCAGGCGGTATTCGGTAACGCCTCACCCGAACGCTATCTGCCGTTTGCCATTTCTGACCGAAAAGCCAGCCAGGCGCACCCGGTGCTACAGGCGTTTATTTCGTTATTGGATCTGCCGCAGAGCCGCTTTACCTCAGAACAGGTACTGGCTTTGCTGGAGGTGCCGGCACTGGCGGCGCGTTTCTCCATTCGGGAGGAAGGATTGCGCCTGTTGCGCCATTGGGTTGGTGAGTCTGGTGTGCGCTGGGGGCTGGATGACGACAACGTGCGTGAATTGGATCTGCCGGCGACCGGCCAGCATACCTGGCAATTTGGCATTACACGCATGCTGCTGGGTTACGCGATGGACAGCAATGCCGGTGATTGGCAGGGCGTTTTACCCTATGACGAGTCGAGCGGACTGGTGGCAGAACTGGCCGGGCAACTGGCGGAGCTGCTGGCGGCGCTGAGTCGTTGGCGGCAACGGCTGGGACAGGCGCGTTCTTTGCCAGAGTGGCAGCCACTGTGTCGCCAACTGCTTGAGACCTTCTTTGAGCAGGACGGCGAAACGGAAGTGGTGTTGGCACTGATAGAGCGGGAGTGGAACAAGCTGTTTGAGTTCGGGCTGGCGGCGCGCTATCCCGATGAGGTCCCGCTGTCTATCCTGCGGGACGAGTTGGCGGCACGCCTCGATCAGGAACGCATCAGCCAGCGTTTCCTGGCCGGGCAAATTAACTTCTGTACGCTGATGCCTATGCGTTCTATCCCATTCAAAGTGGTTTGCCTGCTGGGCATGAACGACGGGGTTTATCCGCGCACTCTGCCGCCGTTAGGCTTTGATCTGATGGCGCAACAGGTCAAACGCGGTGACCGCAGCCGCCGAGATGATGACCGTTACCTGTTCCTGGAAGCGATTTTGTCGGCGCAGCAACGGCTGTACATCAGCTTTATTGGCCGCTCCATTCAGGATAACAGCGAGCGTTATCCCTCGGTGCTGGTGACTGAACTACTGGAGTATCTGGAGCAAAGTTATTGCCTGCCGGGCGATGAACATCTGGACGCTGATGGTAGCGCACGTCGGGTGGGTAAACACTTGCTTAACTGGCATTCACGCATGCCGTTCGCTGCCGAGAATTTTCTGCCCGACACCGAAGATCAAAGCTACGCGGCAGAATGGCTGCCTGCCGCCGATCGGCGCGGTGCGGCACATCCGCCGTTTAATCAGCCCTTGCTGCCGGATGAGAAAACTCAGATCTCGCTGGACGATTTATTGCGCTTCTACCGCCACCCGATCCGCGCTTTCTTCCAACTGCGGTTAGGGGTCAGTTTCATCTTGGAAGAAACCGAACTGCCAGATGAAGAACCCTTCACCCTGGATAACCTCAGCCGCTATCAGTTCAACAGCCAACTACTGAACACCCTGATTGACGGCGAGGATGCCAGCCGCCTGTTTCAACGGGTGCGCGCCGCCGGCGGGTTGCCTTTTGGTCCCTTCGGCGAAATTTACTGGCAGAAACAGCAGGAAGAGATGAGCGAGCTGGCCGAACAGGTCCGCGCTGAACGTAGCGAAGGGCACAGCCTGGAACTGGATATCGACATTGCCGGTGTACGCATCAGCGGCTGGTTACACCAGGTACAAGGCGATGGGCTGCTGCGCTGGCGACCATCAACTTTATCGGCAGTCGACGGCATATTACTGTGGCTGGAACATCTGGTGTACTGCTGCGTCGGGGGCAGCGGTGAAAGTCGCATTTACGGGCGTAAAGGGGCTGTCTGGCGCTTTGCCGCATTAAGCACGGAAGAGGCCCGCGAGCAATTGGCCGAACTGGTGGCGGGTTATCAGCGCGGCCTGTGTCAGCCGTTACTTTTGTTGAACAAAAGCGGCTGGGCATGGTTGAGCCAGTGCTACCAGCCACAAACGCAGCAGATTGACTGGGATGAAGAGGTACAAATCAAGGCCAGGGGCAAGCTGCTACAAACCTGGCAGGGCGATCAACGCATTCCGGGCGAAGGTGAAGACCCTTATGTACAGCGGGTATTCCGCCAGTTAGATAATATTTATTTAGCGCAAATTCTGGCCGAAACAGAGCGTTATCTGTTACCGGTGGCACGGTATAACCTAGGCTGATCCTGTGGCATTACATAGAGTTATTTACCCTATGAATTTCTAGTTGCAGCCAGGCACCCAGCTCGTTCATCCCCAGGCGCTTACTCTGGTAAGTAACTGGGGTGAACGAGTGCAGGTAACAACGTTGCGACTTGAAAGGCAACGGGTAAAATCCCCCGGTGGTACTGATTGCCCGGAGGTGGTAAAAATAATCAGGGTTATATTCAACTATCGGGGTTAGCTCCGGTCTTACATAACGTACAGGCATATAGACCCGCCGCCTTTCAAGCTGCAGCTTGAAATTCATAGGGTATAGATTTTGATGTGTTGTTTTGATGTACGCCGTCAACGTCAGGGATGTGGCGCGACGGCGTCTGAATAGGGGTTCATTTTGGATATGCGCAGACAGTTGGCCCGCATCACCGGGTTAGTATTAGTGGTTATGTTTTGGGCACCGTTGAGCTGGGCCGCACAGGGATGGCAACCGCTGGCGGAGAAGATCAACAAAAGCGATCACGATCCGCGCCAGTACCAGGCGATCAAGCTGACGAACGGTATGACCGTGCTGTTGGTTTCCGATGCTCAGGCGCCGAAATCACTGGCGGCGCTGGCGCTGCCGGTAGGCTCGCTGGAAGATCCGAACACTCAGCTTGGGTTAGCGCACTACCTGGAGCACATGGTGCTGATGGGGTCAAAGCGCTATCCGCAACCGGAAAACCTGTCGGAGTTCCTGAAGAAGCACGGCGGCAGCCATAACGCCAGCACCGCGTCTTATCGCACTGCGTTTTATCTGGAAGTGGAAAACGACGCGCTGGCCCCGGCGGTAGATCGCATGGCGGACGCCATCGCCGAGCCGCTGCTGGATCCGGACAATGCCGATCGTGAACGTAATGCGGTCAACGCTGAACTGACGATGGCACGCTCACGTGACGGTATGCGCATGGCGCAGGTTGGGGCAGAAACGCTGAACCCGGCTCACCCGAGCGCGCGTTTCTCTGGCGGTAACCTTGATACCCTAAAAGACAAGCCGGGCAGCAAGCTGCACGATGAGCTGACGGCATTCTATCAGCGTTATTATTCTGCCAATCTGATGATGGGGGTGCTGTACAGCAACCAGCCATTGCCGGAACTGGCTGAACTGGCGGCCAAAACCTTTGGCAAGGTTCCTAATCGAGACGCCAGCGTACCGCCGATCAAAGTCCCGGCGGTCACCCCTGAACAGCAGGGCATCATTATTCATTATGTGCCGGCCCAGCCGCGCAAACAGTTGAAAGTAGAATTCCGCATCGACAATAACAGCGCCGAATTCCGCAGCAAGACCGATACCTACATCAGTTACCTGATTGGCAACCGCAGCCAAAATACCCTGTCTGACTGGCTGCAAAAGCAGGGGTTGGCGGATGCCATCAATGCCGGGGCCGATCCTATGGTCGATCGCAACGGCGGCGTATTCTCGATCAGCGTCTCGCTGACCGATAAAGGCCTGGCCAAGCGTGACGAAGTGGTTGCGGCCATCTTCAACTATCTGAAAATGTTGCGCAGCGAAGGTATTAAGCAAAGCTATTTTGATGAGATTTCCCACGTCCTGAATCTGGATTTCCGCTATCCGTCGATCACCCGTGATATGGACTACATCGAATGGCTGGTGGATACCATGCTGCGCGTGCCGGTCGAACATACGCTGGATTCGCCTTATCTGGCCGACCGCTATGACGTCAAAGCCATTGCCGAACGTCTGGACGCCATGACGCCACAAAATGCGCGTATCTGGTTCGTCAGCCCGAATGAGCCGCATAACAAGATGGCCTACTTCGTCAATGCGCCGTATCAGGTCGATAAAATCACTCAGCAGCGCTTTGAGCAGTGGCAGCAACTGGGTAAAGGGATCAGCCTGTCGTTACCTACGCTGAACCCGTATATTCCAGATGATTTCAGCCTGACCAAACCTTCGCACGAGTTTAAAAAACCGGAGATGGTGGTCGACCAACCGGGTCTGCGTGTGTTGTATATGCCGAGCCGTTACTTTGCCGACGAGCCGAAGGCTGACGTCACAGTGGTATTCCGCAATGCAAAAACCATGGATTCTGCACGCAACCAGGTGTTGTTCTCTTTGACTGACTATCTGGCCGGGATATCACTGGACCAACTGAGCTATCAGGCTTCGGTTGGCGGGCTGAGTTTCTCAACCTCGCCGAACAACGGTCTGGAGTTCAACGCCAATGGTTTTACCCAGCGTCTGCCGCAATTGCTGACCTCGCTGATCGAGGGCTACTCCAGTTTCACACCGACCGAAGATCAACTGACGCAGGCCAAATCCTGGTATCTGGAACAGCTGGATTCGGCCGAGAAAGGCAAAGCGTTTGAACTGGCTATCCAACCGGTGCAGATGGTTTCTCGCGTGCCTTACTCAGAACGCAGTGAGCGCCGTGAGGTGCTGAAAACCCTGACGCTGAGAGATGTGCTGGCCTACCGTGACAGCCTGCTGGCTGAGGCAACACCGGAGTTGTTGGTGGTGGGCAATATGAGCAAGCAGCAGGTGGATACCCTGGCCTCCACGCTGAAACACCGTCTGGGTTGTACCGGCATTGAATGGTGGCACGGCGAAGACGTTGAAGTGACTAAAAACCAGTTGGCCAATCTGCAGCGGGCAGGCAGCAGCACCGACTCGGCGCTGGCGGCAGTGTATGTGCCGACCGGCTACGACGAAGTGACCGGTATGGCTTACAGCTCGTTGCTGGGCCAAATTATCCAGCCATGGTTCTACAGCCAGCTGCGTACTCAGGAACAACTTGGCTACGCGGTGTTTGCTTTCCCGATGTCCGTCGGCCGTCAGTGGGGCATTGGTTTCCTGCTGCAAAGTAACAGCAAGCAACCGGCGTACCTGTATCAGCGCTATCAGGATTTCTACCCGAAAACCGAGAAACGCCTGCGCGAGATGAAAGAAGCGGACTTCGAGCAGTATAAGCAAGCGATGATCAACGAGCTGAAGCAGCGTCCGCAGACCCTGAGCGAAGAAGCCGGCCGCTTCTCCAATGACTTTGACCGTGGCAACTTCGCATTTGATACCCGTCATAAGCTGATTGAGCAGATCAAGCAGTTGACGCCGACCAAACTGGCGGATTATTTCCACCAGGCGGTGATTAAGCCGCAGGGGCTGGCGGTGTTGTCGCAGGTGAGCGGCAGTGGGCAAGAGAAGGCGGATTACGCCGTACAGCCGAACTGGGTAACGTATCCAAACGCCTCTGCGCTGCAGAAAACCTTGCCGCGTAAGGTGGCGATGCCATGACAGGGACCACTCCGCAGCGACTTGACCCGCTAACGTTGCCGCTGTTTGGCGAGCGGTTGATAGAAGCGTCGGCGGGGACCGGTAAAACCTTTACCATTGGTGCGTTATATCTGCGTCTGCTGCTTGGCTTGGGCCAGGCGGCAGCCTTTCCCCGGCCGCTGACGGTAGAGGAGATCCTGGTGGTGACCTTTACCGAGGCCGCCACTGAGGAGTTGCGTGGACGTATCCGCAGCAATATCCATGGCTTACGCATTGCCTGCGTGCGTGGCAGCAGTAAAGACCCATTATTTAATGCATTAATGGCGGAAATTGACGATCTGCCGGATGCTGCTGCGCAACTGCTGGCCGCCGAACGGCAGATGGACGAAGCGGCAATCTATACCATCCACGGTTTTTGCCAGCGTATGCTGACCCACAACGCCTTCGAGTCCGGCATTCTGTTTGAGCAAACGCTGGTGCAGGATGAACTGCCGCTGCGCCGTCAGGCCTGTGCGGACTTTTGGCGTCGCCATTGTTATCCGTTGCCGATCGGAGTGGCCCGGGCGGTGAGCCAGGAGTGGAGCGGCCCGGAAGCGCTGCTGGCCGATCTTTCCGGTTATCTGCATGGCGAAGCGCCCATGCTGCGTCGGCCGCCGAAGGATGAAGAAACGGTGCTGATGCGCCATGAGCAAATCGTGGCGCGTATTGACGCCATTAAAGTGCAGTGGCTGGCGGCAGCGGGCGAGCTGGAAGCGTTGATCAGCCAGTCCGGCGTTGATAAGCGCAGTTACAGCAGCAAAAACCTGCCTAACTGGTTGCACAAAGTCGGTGAATGGGTGGTGCTGGAAACCCAAGACTATCAGTTGCCGAAAGAGCTGGATAAATTCCGTCAGTCGGTACTGCTGGAGAAAACTAAAAAAGGCGAACCGCCGCGCCATGCATTGTTTGTGGCGATCGACGAACTGTTCGATGAACCTCTGACGCTGCGTGATTTGATCATGGCGCGGGCGCTGAGCGAGATACGTTTGTCCATTCAGCAGGAGAAACGTCAGCGGGCTGAGCTGGGTTTTGACGACCTGTTAAGTCGGCTGGACAGTGCATTGCAGAGTGACGGGGGTGAACGTTTGGCACAGGCGATCCGCCAGCGTTACCCGGTGGCGATGATCGATGAGTTCCAGGATACCGATCCACAGCAATACCGCATCTTCCAAAAACTCTATGTCGGCAGGCCGGAATGCGGCCTGCTGCTGATCGGCGATCCCAAGCAGGCAATTTACGCTTTCCGTGGTGCCGATATCTTTACTTATATGCGCGCCCGTTCAGAGGTAAGCGCCCACTATACGCTCGAAACCAACTGGCGCTCCTCACCGGCGATGGTGGAAAGCGTTAATCATCTGTTTGCGCAGGTGGAAAAACCTTTCCTGTTCGGCCAAATTCCCTTTGTTGAGGTGGTCGCCGCCGAGAAAAATCGGGGGCTGGCGTTTGAGCTGCACAACCAGCCGCAGCCTGCGATGCAATTCTGGCTGCAACAGGGGGAAGGTGTCGGCGTTAGTGAGTACCAACAATTAATGGCACGTCTGTGCGCCACGCAAATCCGCGACTGGCTCAGCGCCGGGCAAAACCAGCAGGCCTGGCTGGTCGAAGGCGAAAAACGGCGGGCGGTAGAGGCGTCAGACATTACCGTGCTGGTGCGCAGCCGCAATGAGGCGGCATTAGTGCGCGACGCCCTGAGTGCACTGGCGATCCCTTCGGTTTATCTGTCCAACCGCGACAGCGTGTTCGATACGCCAGAAGCCAAGGATTTGCTGTGGCTGCTTCAGGCAGTGTTGGCACCGGAGCAGGAACGTACGCTGCGCAGTGCCATGGCGACAGGGCTGATGGGGCTGGACGCGCAGGCGCTGGACGGCTTGAACCAGGATGAGCGTGCCTGGGATGCCCTGGTCAATGAGTTCGATAAATATCGCACGCTGTGGCTGCGTCGCGGCGTGTTGCCGATGCTGCGTGAGGTGATGAATCAGCGCCATCTGGCAGAAAACCTGTTGGCCAGCCTCGGCGGTGAGCGCCGGTTGACCGATGTGATGCATCTGGGCGAGCTATTGCAGGAAGCCTCCGCACAGCTCGACAGCGAACATGCACTGGTGCGTTGGCTGGCGCAGCAGATTGCTCAGCCGAATCGGCAGTCCGACAACCAGCAGCTACGGCTGGAAAGCGACCGCCATTTGGTGCAGGTGATCACCATCCATAAATCCAAAGGGCTGGAGTTCGATCTGGTATGGCTGCCGTTCGTTGGCAATTTCCGCCAGCAGCAGCAGGTGCTGTACCACGATCGCCACAGTTTCCAGGCCCTGCTGGATCTCGACGCCGATGAGCAAAGTATCGAGTGGGCGGAGGAGGAGCGGCTGGCGGAAGATCTACGCCTGCTGTATGTCGCGCTGACCCGTTCGGTATACCACTGCAGCATCGGCATTGCGCCGTTGATACAGGGGACCCGCAAAAAGCAGGGTGATAGCGATTTACACCGCAGCGCGCTGGGCTATCTGGTGCAGGCCGGTCAGGCCGGCGATGCGGCTTATCTGCAGCAATGTCTGCAACAATTGGCCGTCGATGGTGTTGCGCTATCGCGGGTCGAAACTCTGGACGAGTACCCTTGGCAGCCGCAAACGCCAGACTTGACCGAGCTGGCGGCGAAACATTTCTCACGCCAGGTGCAGGATTTCTGGCGGGTGACCAGCTATACCGGTCTGCAACAGCACGGCACGAGCCTGATGCAGGATTTGTTGCCAAGGTTGGATGTTGATGCCGCCGGCGAGCAGGCGCAGGACAGTGAGCCAGCGCTCACACCGCATACCTTTCCACGTGGCGCCGGGCCGGGAACCTTCCTGCACAGCCTGTTTGAAACGATCGACTTTACCCAACCGCTCGATGAGGCGTGGATGTTGGAGCAGTTGCAAAAACAAGGATTTGGCGAACACTGGCAACCGATACTGCTGGCGTGGATGCAGGTGCTGTTAAACACCCCGCTTAATGATACCGGCGTCGCTTTGTCAGCGCTGGCCCCGCAGTATAAGCAGGCTGAGCTGCAGTTTTATCTGCCGATCGAGCAGCTGTTGCAGGCGCGTGAGCTGGATAATCTGGTGAAAAGTTACGATCCACTTTCTGCCCGTTGCCCTGAGTTGGATTTCCAACAGGTGCAGGGGATGCTGAAAGGATTTATCGACCTGGTGTTCTGCTGGCAGGGGAAATATTACCTGCTGGATTACAAATCCAACTGGTTGGGCGAAGACAGCAGCGCCTATACCCAACCGGCGATGGAACAGGCGATGGTGGAACATCGTTACGACTTGCAGTACCAGCTATACACGCTGGCACTGCACCGCTATCTGCGCCATCGATTGCCGGATTATGATTATCAGCGGCACTTCGGCGGGGTGATTTATCTGTTCCTGCGCGGTGTGGATGCACAGCATCCGGGCAGCGGCATTTTTACCTGCCGCCCTCAGGAGCCATTGGTGGAAGGCATGGATTTGTTATTCAGTGGTAAAACCGTTGCGGTGGGGGATGCATCATGATCGCTCTACTGGAACAGGCACAGGCGCTTGGCGTGTTACGCCCACTGGATTTGCAGTTCGCCCGCGTAGTCGCTGGAGCGGATGAGCCTGAGATGCTGCTGGCTGCTGCCTGCCTCAGCGCGGAGGCTGGCGCGGGTCACGTTTGCCTGATGCTAGAGCAACTGCTGCCGGAAAACCTTTTTGACGGACGTCATCCGGAGCTGGCGCAGGCTGCGTGGGTGGCGGCAGGGCAGTTGGATGTGGCCGGTTGGCAACGGCGGCTGTCGGCCAGTGCGGCGGTGGGTGATGGCAGTACCGCGATGCCGATGGTGTTGCAACAGCAGCGCTTGTATCTGCAGCGCATGTGGCAGAACGAGGGTGAGGTTGCCGCCTTTATTAGAGGCGACAGTATCAGTAGCGACAGTCTACCTCAGGCGGTCGAAGAGACCGAGCTGCGTGCTATTCTCGACCAATTATTTGGTGAGGCGACCGATGAACCCGACTGGCAGAAAATTGCTGCCGCGGTGGCCGCCACGCGACGTATTGCGGTGATTTCGGGTGGACCGGGCACCGGTAAGACCACCACGGTCGCTAAATTACTGGCGGCGCTGGTGCAGTTCGACGAAGGGAGGCGTTTGCGCATCCAGCTGGCGGCTCCTACCGGCAAAGCGGCGGCGCGTTTAACCGAATCCCTGGGCAGTGCCAGCAAGCAGCTGACGCTAACCCTGGAGCAGCGTGCGCTGTTCCCTACCGAAGCTTCCACGTTGCATCGTCTGCTGGGCGCTCAGCCCAACAGTCAGCGTATGCGTTATCACAGTGGCAACCGGCTGCATCTGGACGTACTGGTCGTCGATGAGGCCTCCATGGTCGACCTGCCTATGATGGCGCGTTTGATTGCCGCCTTGCCCATTCAGGCACGGGTGATTTTCCTGGGCGATCGCGATCAACTGGCTTCGGTAGAGGCCGGGGCGGTACTGGGAGATATTTGCCGCTTTGCCGAGCAAGGTTACAGCGTGACGCGTGCGCAGCAACTTACGCGGCTGACCGGCTGCCTGCTGCAGGGGCAAACTGCCCAGGCGGAAGCTGCGGTACGCGATAGTCTGTGCCTGTTGCGCAAAAGCTACCGGTTTGATGCCAATTCGGGCATTGGTCAATTGGCCTTTGCCGTGAACGCCGGTGATGGCAAACGGGCAATGGCGGCGATCAGCGGCAGTTTCGCTGACGTTAGCGGTTATCCACTGGCTGAAACTCAAGACTATCAGGCATTGTTGGATGCCTGTGTGGCGGGTTACCGTGATTATCTGCGGCTGGTGGGTGAAGGGGCGGACGCTGTGGCGGTGTTGGCGGCGTTCGGTCATTTCCAGGTGCTGTGCGCGCTGCGAGAGGGGCCTTTCGGCATCGCCGGCTTAAATGAACGCATTGAGACGGGGCTGCAACGTGCCGGCCTGATCCAGCGTAAGCCGGGAGCCGCTGGGCGTTGGTATTCCGGCCGTCCGGTGATGATTGGTCGCAATGACAGCGCTCTGGGGCTGTTTAATGGCGATATTGGCATTGCCTTGCGGGATGAGAGCGGCGAACTCCGCGTTCATTTTCAACTGCCGGACGGCAGCATCAAGTCGGTGCAGCCGAGCCGTTTACCGGCGCATGAAACCGCTTATGCGATGACGGTGCACAAGTCACAGGGCTCGGAGTTTGACCATACGGTACTGGTGCTGCCCAATCATTTCCTGCCGGTGCTGACCCGCGAACTGGTGTATACCGCAATCACCCGCGCTCGCAGGCAGCTTTCGCTGTATGCCATCGATGCGGTTTTGATGCGGGCGATCCGTACCCCGACCCAGCGCCGTAGCGGGTTGGCGGAGCGGTTGCAGATCAAGGCTTAAGCGAGAATGGACAAGGGCGCAGCACACTGCGCCCGCCAACAATTACAGATCCGCCAGCAAAATCTTGGAACGGCGTTGGTAGTTGTACAGCGCCTGTTTTTCAACCGGTAGCACGTCGACTTCCGCCGGTGTGAAGCCACGCTCCTGGAACCAATGGATGCTGCGCGTAGTCAGCACAAACAGTTTATTCAGGCCCATCTGGCGTGCCTGACTTTCCACCCGTTGGAGCAGCATTTCTCCCCGTGACGAACTGCGGTAGTCAGGATGAACCGCAACGCAGGCCATCTCGCCAATCTTCTCTTCCGGGAACGGGTACAGCGCTGCGCAAGCGATGGTCAGGTTATCGCGCTCAATAATGGTGAACTTGTCGATCTCCATCTCCAGTTGCTCACGTGAGCGACGCACCAAAATACCCTGCTGTTCAAGCGGACGGATCAGCTCGAGGATGCCGCCGATATCGTTAATCGTCGCCCGGCGTACCTGTTCAGCACTCTCCATCACTATCTGGGTGCCGATACCATCGCGTGAAAACAGCTCTTGCACCAGCGCACCGTCTTCCTGATAGCTGATCAGGTGGCTGCGGCGCACGCCGCTGCGGCAGGCCTTCACCGCGCCGCGCAGGAAGCGCACGGTGCCGGAATGATAGTCGCCATGCTCTTCCAGTTCTTCGATGCGTTTTTGCGCGTCGTTAGGGAACAGTTCGGAAATGATAGTGCCTTCCTGATTGGTGACCCCCTGTGACGAACAGAAGCCGATCATTTTCTCGGCCTTCAGCTTGACTGCCAACTGGGTTGCCACCTCTTCCGAGGTCAGATTGAAGCTTTCGCCGGTGACGGAAACGGCCACCGGGCCAATCAGCACGATGGCGTTGCTGTCGAGCTGACGGTGAATGGCTTCTTCATCAATACGGCGGATGCGGCCGCTGTGGCAGTAGTCCACTCCGTCATCAATACCCAGCGGCTGGGCGATGATAAAGTTACCGCTGACCACGTTGATATGCGCGCCCTGCAATGGTGTGTTGTTGAGGCTCATTGACAGCCGGGCGGTGATATCCAGTTGCAGCAGACCCGCCGCCTGTTTAACCAGCTCCAGCGTATGGGCGTCGGTGACGCGGGTATGCTTGTGGTAAATCGGTTCGAGATTATGCTGCGCCAGATTGACGTCGATCTGCGGCCGCGCGCCATAAACCACCACCAAACGAATACCCAGACTATGCAGCAACCCGATGTCGTTAACGATGTTGGCAAAGTTCTCATGTTCTATGGCTTCGCCACCCAGCATAACGACAAACGTCTTGCCACGGTGGGCGTTGATATAGGGAACTGAGTGACGGAATCCTTGGACCAGCTCTGTACTACGTTCCTTCACGGCCAAACCTCATTTGCATATTTATACGACATTTTTGTATTTTTATTCTTTTCTTGCCCTAATGGCAAGTGAGAAATTATCTCTATTTCTTTGCCGGGGGCGCTGAATCGTTAATAAATTGAAAAACCATAAAAAGATTTTCTGATGACAGCACCGGAATGATTGGTTAAAGTTTTCGGCATTCCTGTTAACTGGTGTTTTTTTCATCTGTTTTAATCTGTTACCACTGCTGGAGCCGCATGCCAAACTCAAATCACAATCTGGGCCGCCGTCGTTTATTACAGGGGGTTGCCGCAAGCTGGTTGCTGAGTGTGAGTCGCACTGGTTTCGCTGCCTCATCGCACGTCATTGCCGTACGCGTTTGGCCTTCCTCCACCTATACCCGGGTGACGCTCGAATCTAACGTTGAACTGAAATATAAGCAGTTTGCGCTGACCAATCCCGATCGCGTGGTAGTGGATATCGAAGGCATACAGCTCAACAGCGTGCTGAAGGGCATCGTCGGCCAGGTACGTGACGACGATCCCTACCTGAAACAGGCGCGCGTTGGTCAGTTTGATCAAAATACCGTCCGGTTGGTGCTGGAGCTTAAGCGCAGCGTCAGCCCGCACATGTTCACTCTGGCGCCGGTGCCGGAATACCGCAATCGTCTGGTGATGGACTTGTACCCGAGCAAGGGCGGCAGTGGCGAAGACTATGATCCGCTGCTGGCGTTACTGGAAGATTACAACAAGGGCGATCTTGAGCGTACGTTGCCAGCTGAAGCGCCACAAGCCGGTAAGGCGGGGCGTGACCGACCGATTGTTATCATGCTGGATCCCGGTCACGGTGGCGAAGATCCAGGAGCGATTGGTAAATTCAAAACACGTGAAAAAGACATCGTATTGCAGATTGCACGCCGGCTAAGCACGTTAATCAAGCGTGAGCCGAATATGAAGGTGTTTATGACGCGCAATGAAGACGTCTTCATTCCGCTGAAGGTGAGGGTGGCGAAGGCGCGTAAGCAGCGTGCTGACCTGTTTGTGTCCATCCACGCCGATGCCTTTACCAGCCGGGCCGCACGTGGATCATCGGTATTTGCGCTGTCGACCAAAGGTGCCACCAGTTCGGCGGCGAAGTTCCTGGCGCAGACCCAAAATGAATCCGACCAAATCGGCGGCGTAAGCAAAAGCGGTGACCGCTACCTGGATCACACCATGTTTGATCTGATACAAACCGCGACCATCAATGACAGCCTGAAATTTGGTAAGGAAGTGCTGAACCGAATGGGTAAAATAAACCGTTTGCATAAGAACCGTGTCGATCAGGCCGGTTTTGCGGTATTGAAAGCGCCAGACATCCCTTCTATTCTGGTTGAGACGGCGTTTATCAGCAACATCGAAGAAGAACGCAAGCTGCGTACCACGCATTTCCAGCAGCAGGTGGCGGAATCTATTCTGGCGGGTATCAAGGCGTACTTTGCCAACGGTGGTGCGGTAGCGCGCAGAGGGTAAGGCTAATGCGGAAACGGCTGGGCGGCTGCCCGGTCGATTCTTGGCGGATTTCAGATACAAAAAAACACCCGTTAAGGTGCTTATTTGTAGTCATTAAGATTGGTTGCGGAGGCCGGATTTGAACCGACGACCTTCGGGTTATGAGCCCGACGAGCTACCAGGCTGCTCCACCCCGCGTCCGTCTTAATGCTTGTATTATCGAAACCAACATTTCATGTGATACCGCTGGTACAGTATCTGTTGGTTGCGGGGGCCGGATTTGAACCGACGACCTTCGGGTTATGAGCCCGACGAGCTACCAGGCTGCTCCACCCCGCGTCCGTATAATACTTTCTTTTTCATCGAATCCAACACTTTATTGATACTGCCTCTGGCAATATCGGTTGGTTGCGGAGGCCGGATTTGAACCGACGACCTTCGGGTTATGAGCCCGACGAGCTACCAGGCTGCTCCACCCCGCGTCCGATGGAAGCGCACTATACTCTCCGTGCATTTTGTTGCAACCCTTTTTGCATTTAATTGAACTAAAACAGTCTTTCTGCTGGATTAGTCCGCAATCTGCGCTCTTTTTCATCGTTATTGCCCCTGAGGCTTTTTTTATTGGCGGCGATTCCTTTATCTATGGGCGTTTGTTATCGTTCGCCGGTAGATCATATATGTAGAGAGTGTGCGCGATGAAAGGACGTTGGGGCAAATACCTGCTGAGCGGGTTAATGGTAGCGGTACTGGCGGGCTGTTCTTCCAAGCCGACCGACCGGGGACAACAATATAAGGATGGTCACCTGGATCAGTCGCTGGAGTTGGTGAACCAACCCAACGCCAGGGGCGTACCGGTTAATGCCAAGGATTACTCGGATCAGCTGATGGAGATTAAATATGCCTCTCCTTCACTTTTTAATCGCAACAACACTACCTTCCAGGCGGTACAAAGCTGGATGGCATCCGGGGCCGACACTCGCACTCTGAACCAATACGGCCTCAGCGCTTACCAAATGGAAGGCGTGGACAGCTATGGCAACGTGCAGTTTACCGGTTACTACACGCCGGTGCTGCAGGCTCGTTATACCCAGCAGGGCGAGTTCCGCTACCCGCTGTACCGCATGCCGCCAAAAGGTAAAGGCCGTCTGCCCGATCGCGCGGGCATTTACTCGGGTGCGCTGGATGACCGCTATATTGTGGCGTACACCAACTCGCTGATGGACAACTTTATGATGGAAGTCCAGGGCAGTGGTTATGTGGATTATGGCAACGGTCAGCCGTTGGTGTTCTTCGGCTACGGCGGTAAGAACGGCCATGCGTATCGCAGCATTGGTAAGGTGCTGATCGATCGCGGTGAAGTGGCCAAGGCGGATATGTCGATGCAGGCGATCCGCCAGTGGGCAGACACCCACAGCGCCGCCGAAGTGCGCGAGTTGCTGGAGCAAAACCCTTCCTTTGTCTTCTTCCGTCCTGAAGCCTTTGCGCCGGTACGGGGCGCCAGCGCCGTGCCGCTGGTTGCCAAGGCGTCGGTGGCTTCCGATCGCTCACTGATCCCGGCGGGGACCACGCTGCTGGCAGAGGTGCCGCTACTGGACAACAAGGGTAAATTCACGGGAAAATATGAGATGCGCCTGATGGTGGCTCTGGACGTGGGTGGGGCGATCAAAGGCCAGCACTTCGATATGTACCAGGGCATCGGGCCGGATGCCGGTCACTCGGCCGGTTTTTACAACCACTACGGCCGCGTTTGGGTGTTGAAAGGCGCTAACGTTAACGCGCCGTTGTTCACCAGCCAGAACGGTTCCGCTTCCGGTGGTTCGCTGTTGGTTACCCGCTAACAGCACTAAGTTTTACAACGATCGATTGACCCGCAAGGGCCGGATTTCCGGCCCTCATCATTTGTAATGTTAAGGTATTAAAGCGTTATGAGCACAGCCTATTCTGAAGCCTACCTGCAGCGTTTTGGCGGCACGGCACGTTTGTACGGTCAGCAGGCCCTGGCGCTGTTTGCCCAGGCGCACATTTGCGTGATTGGCATCGGCGGCGTGGGCTCCTGGGCGGCAGAGGCGTTGGCGCGCACCGGTATTGGCGCTATTACGCTGATTGACATGGATGATGTCTGCGTCACTAACACCAACCGCCAAATTCATGCGCTGCGTCAGCATGTGGGCCAGTCAAAAACACAAGTGATGGCGGAGCGCATTCTGGCGATCAACCCGGAATGCCGGGTGACCTGCATTGACGACTTTATTACTGCGGACAACGTTGCCGAGCTGCTGAATAACAATTTTAGCTATGTTATTGATGCGATTGACAGCGTAAGGCCTAAGGCCGCGCTGCTGGCCTATTGTCGCCGTTACAAGATCCCGGTGGTCACTACCGGCGGTGCAGGTGGTCAGATAGATCCGACCCAGATTGCGGTGGTCGATCTGGCCAAAACCATACAGGACCCGCTGGCGGCCAAGCTGCGTGAGCGATTGAAAAATGATTTCAACGTGGTGAAGAACAGCAAGGGCAAACTGGGTATCGACTGCGTATTTTCCAGCGAACCGCTGGTTTACCCACAGCCAGATGGCAGCGTTTGCGCATCGCGCAGTACTGCGGAAGGGCCAAAACGAATGGATTGTAGTGCGGGATTTGGCGCGGCAACCATGGTTACCGCTACCTTTGGTTTTGTCGCCGTTTCCCATGCGCTGAAGAAGATGGTGGCGAAAGCCGCGCGTCAGGCGTAGCGAGCGGCCATTTCCTTCACGGCAGCAGCCAGTGCTGCCAGCCCGCTGGCTCGGGTGGCGCTGAGTTGAGCACGTAACGCCAGTTGATCAAACAGTGCCAGGGGATCCATCGCCGCTATCTGCTGCGGCGTTTTTCCTTCTACCGCCGTTAGCAGTACCGCCAACAGGCCGCGCACGATGCGGCCTTCGCTGTCGCCATAAAAGTGCAGCGTACCGTCCGCCAGTAACTGATGCCCCAGCCAGACCCGATTTTCACAGCCGCTCAACTCCATTTCCGCTGCGCGCAATGCCTCTGGCAGCGGCGGCAATTGTTTCGTCAGCATGATCAGTTGGCGATAACGATCTTCCCACTGTTTCAGTGCGGTAAATTTCTCGATCAGCGCTTCGGCGGTGATTTCGCGGCCAAAGGGATGGGGGGCAAGCATAGCGTCTCCGGGGTTCATTTAATCGGCCAGCAGGTCGATGGCGCTCTGCAGTGCTGCCACCAGAGCATCGACGTCTTCCTGCGTGTTGTAGGGCGCAAAGGAAGCGCGTAGCGTCCCACTGACACCCAGCGCTGCCATCAGTGGCTGAGCGCAGTGCTGACCGGCACGCAGCGCGATACCCTGTTCTGCCAGCAGGGTGACGATATCGCTGTGATGGATACCGGCAATATCAAACGCCAGTAAGCTGGAGCCGGAACAACGGAAGCTGCGGAACCCCGGCAGCTGCGTCAATCGTTTCTCGGCGAGATCGGCCAGCTCGCGGCTGTATTGCTCGGCTGCCGCCAGATCCTGCGTACCAATCCATTCCAATGCGGCGGCCAATCCCAACACACCGGCGATATTCGGCGTGCCGGCTTCAAAACAGTGCGGAGGTTTTTGCGGTGTGAAGCCGTCAAATGACGCACGAGTCAGCATTTTTCCGCCGCCTTGCCAGGGGGCCATCTGCGCCAGCAATTCGCTTTTACCGTATAGCGCACCGATGCCGGTCGGACCATAAAGTTTATGCCCGGAGAAGGCGTAGAAATCGATGTTTAGCCGCTGAACGTCAGCCGGGCAGTGGACGATGCCCTGCGCGCCGTCGATCATCACCAGAGCACCGGCACTGTGGGCAAGCCGGATGGCCAGAGCCAGGTCCGGGCAACCGCCGGTGACGTTGGACATTTGCCCCAGCGCCAGCAGGCGGGTTTTATCATTCAGCAGGCTGGGTAACTGGGTCAGATCCGGCAGGCGGTCTGCACCCAGCGGCAGTTTCACCACCCGAGCGCCAGTTTGTTCCGCCACCATCAACCAGGGGATCAGGTTGGCGTGGTGTTCGGCCTCGCTCACCAGGATTTCGTCGCCGGGCTGCAGGCGGGGGCGGGCGTAGCTCTGTGCCACCAAATTGATGGCTTCGGTGGTGCCGCGGGTCCAGATAATGTCGTCGGCTGAAGGAGCATTGACCAGCGTCGCGACCTGTTGGCGAGCCTGCTCGAACCGTGCGGTCAGATCCTGCGCCGCCCGATGCTGGCTGCGGTGCACGGTAGCCGCATCGTCACGGTAAAACTGCTGCGTGGCATTGATGACCGCCAGCGGTTTCAGCGCGGTGGCGGCGCTGTCGAGATAAATGCCCGCTTGCTGCAAGGCAGGAAACTGATTACGAAAAGCGATGGGATTAAAAGGTGTCATACCTTGATTGTCACTGGCTTGAGTCAATGGCCGATCCTGTCTTATTTTACCGCCAGAGACAAGCAATCCCGCATATTAGGATTCATCGGCTGGAAATTATAGGTAAGTTTGTTATGCTGTTAATTGCACACTAAGTCATGGCGTTAAATAACATAAAAGGTTTTTACAGCATTTAAAACTACAAGGAGTCCACAATGAAGAAAACAGCCGCAGTTATCTCTGCCCTGATGCTAACGTTTACCCTGGCCGCCTGCTCCAGCAACTACGTGATGCATACCAATGATGGACGCACCATTGTCGCTAAAGGAAAACCCGCGTTGGATAACGACACCGGGATGATCAGCTATAAAGACGCCAACGGCGTTGAGCAGCAGATCAACCGTGCAGACGTGAAGGAAATGGTTGAAAACGACCAATAACGTCGGGCAAAAAAAAGCACCGCAAAGATTGCGGTGCTGCATAAAATCACTATGGACAGACAGGGTAAATGTACAGGAAGTGAAAAACAGTAGCTTAGCTACCACGTCTGGATTGCCAGACAATTTGCAAACACAACATCACAACCACAAGCCAAAAGTTCATCGGCGTCCTCGACACCCACTCCCTTTTCGTTCCGGCCCGGGAAGTGCCGCCACTATAGGTATTTACTGGCGCATGCTCAACGGACAATTTATAATGGCTCGGATTAAAAAAACTAATGGTAGCGCTTTGCTGTCTGGTGCCTATCGCACGGCAGATAACGCCGCCTGATTTTTTATGCCGAATCACTCGGATTATTGTTACACAAAAGTAGCTAATAAATGTCTAAACGCTTACCACCTCTTAATGCACTGCGGGTCTTTGACGCGGCTGCCCGTCACCTGAGTTTTACCAAAGCGGCAGAAGAACTGTTTGTCACCCAGGCCGCGGTGAGCCACCAGATCAAGTCGCTGGAGGACTTCCTCGGCCTGAAGCTGTTTCGGCGCCGCAATCGCTCGCTGTTGCTGACGGAAGAAGGGCAAAGTTATTACCTGGATATCAAAGAAATTTTCACCTCAATCAATGAGGCCACCCGCAAGCTGCAAGCACGTAGCGCCAAGGGGGCATTAACCGTCAGTTTGCCGCCGAGTTTTGCTATTCAGTGGCTGGTGCCGCGCCTGTCCGGCTTTAACTCAGCTTATCCGGGAATCGACGTGCGTATCCAGGCCGTGGACCGCGAAGAAGACAAGCTGGCGGATGATGTCGACGTGGCGATTTTCTATGGCCGCGGCAACTGGCCCGGATTGCGAGCCGAACGTTTATACGCGGAATATCTGTTGCCGGTGTGCTCACCCAGCCTGCTGACCGGGGAACATGCGTTAAAAATGACGAGCGATCTGGCTTATCATACGCTACTGCATGATACTTCACGCCGCGATTGGCTGGCCTATACCCGTCAGTTGGGGTTGCAGCACATTAATGTGCAGCAGGGGCCTATTTTTAGCCATAGTGCGATGGTGGTTCAGGCGGCGGTGCATGGGCAGGGGATTGCGTTGGTGAATAACGTAATGGCGCAGACCGAGATAGAAGCCGGGCGTTTGGTTTGTCCGTTTAACGAGGTTTTGGTCAGTAAAAATGCTTTTTATCTGGTATGTCATGACAGTCAGGCAGAACTGGGTAAAATAGCTGCCTTTCGTCAGTGGATCCTGGCTCGGGCAGCCAGTGAACAAGAAAAGTTCCGCTTTCGCTACGAACAATGAGGCCGTTCGCCACTTTGCCGCAGCCGGTTTTCTTCAATAAAGGTAAATAACGATGAGCAGTCGTTCAATGCTGATTTTTGCCGCTATCAGTGGCTTTGTATTTGTTGCTCTGGGCGCGTTTGGCGCACACGTATTAAGTGGCACCCTGGGTGCCAACGAGATGGTTTGGATCCGTACAGGACTGGACTATCAGGGGTTCCATACTCTGGCGATCCTGGTGCTGGCGGTGGCAATGCAACGCCGCGTCAGCCTGTGGTTTTACTGGAGCGGAGCGTTGTTGGCGCTCGGCACCGTACTGTTCAGCGGCAGTCTGTACTGTCTGGCGCTGTCGCACCTGAAGTTCTGGGTTTATATCACGCCGATTGGCGGCGTATGTTTCCTGCTCGGTTGGGTATTGATGTTGGTTGGCGCTTTGCGTCTGAGGAAAAAGGCCGAGCGCCATGAATAGACTTGCGTTGTATTGCCGCCAAGGCTTTGAAAAAGAGTGTGCGGCAGAAATTACCACCAAGGCTGCCGAACTGGAAGTGTTCGGTTTCGCCAGAGTAAAGGATAACAGCGGCTACGTGCTGTTTGAGTGCTACCAACCGGATGACGCCGATCGCCTGGCGAAGGAAATTCCGTTCCGGGAGCTGATTTTTGCCCGCCAGATATTGGTGGTTGGCGAGTTGCTGCGCGATTTACCACCGGAAGATCGGGTTTCTCCAATTGTCGGCATGCTGATTGGCGTAGTCGATCGTGGCGGTGAGCTGCGTGTGGAAGTGCCGGATACCAACGAAAGCAAAGAACTGTTGAAGTTCTGCCGCAAACTGACGGTGCCGTTGCGTACTGCGATGCGTGAGCAGAAAGTACTGATGGCGCGTGAGAACAAGACCCGTCCAGTGGTGCATGTGTTCTTTATCGCACCGGGTTGTTGCTATGTGGGTTACTCTTTCAGCAATAACAACTCACCGTTCTATATGGGCATTCCGCGTCTCAAGTTCCCATCCGATGCGCCGAGCCGTTCTACCCTGAAGCTGGAAGAGGCGTTCCACGTGTTCATCCCTGCCGATGAGTGGGAAGAGCGTTTGGCCAGCGGTATGCACGCGGTCGATTTGGGCGCTTGTCCGGGTGGTTGGACCTATCAACTGGTGCAACGCAGCATGATGGTGCACGCGGTGGATAATGGCACCATGGCACAGAGCCTGATGGATACCGGCCAGGTGACGCATCACCGCGCCGACGGTTTTAAATATGAACCCTCCAGCAGCAAGATTTACTGGCTGGTGTGTGACATGGTTGAGAAACCGGCGAAGGTGACTAGCCTGATGATCCAGTGGTTGGTGAAAGGTTGGTGCCGTGAGGCGATCTTCAACCTGAAACTGCCGATGAAAAAACGTTACGAAGAGGTTTCGCAGAATCTGCTGGCCATCAAGGAAGCGTTGGATTCGGCGGGCATCAGTTCAGAAATTCATGCCAAACAGCTGTATCACGATCGTGAAGAAGTTACCGTGCACGTCCGCCGTATGTGGTCGGCCGTGGCAGGCCGTCGCGACGAACGCGATTAAATGTCAGGGCGCTGTTTTCAGTGCCCGTGATTAAACCGGTAACCGCAGTTGCTGTAGGTTGCCGGTTAACGTCAGATCGGTGCGCAAGCTAGCGACTCTTTTGCTGACATAGGCCATCTCGCGATGCTGTTCCAGCTTGCCGCGCCATTTCTCCGGCACCTGTTCCATAGCCTGATATAACCCATCCAGCGAGCCCGCCTGCTGTAACAGCAATACCGCCGTCTTCGGCCCAATACCCGCTACGCCGGGGATTTTGCTGCTGCTTATTCCCGCCAGCCCCCAGTAATCCGCCAATTGTTGTGGTGATACGCCGAACTCTTGTTGCACAAACGGCATATCCAGCCAACGTTTTTGGAAATAATCGCGGATCTGCACGCTGGGTGCCAACAGCTGGCAATAGCCTTTGTCGGTGGACACAATGGTCACCTGATGGCCGCCGCCTGCAACTTTGGCGGTCAGCGTTGCCGCCAGATCGTCTGCTTCATTTCCCGGAGAGTGCCAACATGCAACGCCAAGCGCTTCAAAAGCCTGCCGTAACTGCGGCATTTCCTGCTGCAAATTGTCCGGCATCGGCGAACGTCCAGCCTTGTAGTCGGGCAGGATTTGGTGGCGCCAGCTTTCGCTGCGGTCGTCCTCATCGAACACCGCCACGGCGTGCGTTGGCCGACTGTGCTGGATCAACTGTTGCAGTGCGTGCTGGCAAGCATTCACACAAGGGGAACCCTGCACGGCGTGTATGCGGCGGATCAGGTTCAGGGCATCGACAATCAGTAGGTGTATAGACACTTTATCCTTCAATTTGCCTCTTTGTTGGCTGCCTTCACTCACCCCGCTCACATAGTTATCTATGCTCCCGGGGATTCATTCTGTAGCCGCCTCGACGCAACTTGAATGATTTCGTGTATCGGCAGGGTTTGCAGTTAAAAATGAGGCCTGGTTGAACTAGGCGACGATTTCATAGCAGGGCACATAAGCGGTACCCGGCAGTTTCATTCGGTGCTGGGCGACAAAGCCCTGCAGCAGACTGTCCATTTGCTTCATCATCTGCGGCTCTCCGTGCAGCTTGTACGGCCCAAACTGTTCGATGGCATGAATGCCATTTTCCTTCACGTTGCCGGCGACGATGCCGGAAAACGCGCGGCGCAGCGCAGCAGCCAGCTGTTCGGCCGGCTGGTCGGGATACAGGTTGAGATTGGCCATATTTTCATGGCTTGGCTCAAACGGCAGTTGCAGATCCGGCGCAATGCGGATCGACCAGTTAAAGCTGTAGGCATCGCCGGTATTACGGCGGTTCTCTTTCACCAGCGGCATGGCTTTTTTCATCTGACGCGCCACTTCGGCCGGATCGTCGATGATGATGGTGTAGTGACGGCGCGCTTCGTCTCCCAGCGTGTTCATGATGAACTCATCCAACACCTGGAAGTAGTTGGCGCTCTCTTTCGGCCCGGTAAGGATCAGCGGTAACACCTGTTCGCTGTTCTCCGGATTCATCAGGATCCCCAGCAGATAAAGCAGTTCTTCTGCCGTACCGACACCGCCCGGGAAGATGATGATGCCGTGGGCAATGCGGACGAAGGCCTCAAGGCGCTTTTCAATGTCAGGCATGATCACCAGCTCATTGACCAACGGGTTTGGTGGTTCTGCGGCGATGATCGACGGCTCGGTCATACCGATAAAGCGGCTATTGTGGTAGCGCTGTTGCGCATGTCCTACGGCCGCGCCTTTCATCGGCGCCTCCATGGCACCCGGCCCGCAGCCGGTACAGATATTCAGCTCGCGCAGGCCCAACTGGCTACCGACCTTACGGGCGTACAGGTATTCGTTTTCGTTGATCGAGTGACCACCCCAGCACACCACCAGATTCGGATCTTCATCAAGGTGCAGCGCGCGGGCGTTGCGCAGGATTGAGAACACCAGGTTGGTAATGTGGGCCGAGTTTTCCAAATTCAGATGCTGGAAACGGCCGGCGCTGTCGATCTGCCCGTGAACGAACAGGATATCGCGCAGCACGGCAAACAGGTTGGCCTGCAGCGAACGGATGATTCGCCCGTCGACAAAGGCGTCTTCCGGTGGATTCACCAGTTCAAGTTTGACCCCACGCTCACGGCGCAGGACGTTAATATCAAAGGTTTCGTAGCGTGACAGCAGCTGTTTACTGTTGTCGGTCTGGCTGCCGGAGTTCAGGACGGCCAGCGAACAGTTGCGGAACAAACGGTATAGATCGCTGCTGGCGGTACGCTTCAGCATGTCTACTTCCAGCTGCGACAGCAAATCCATAGAGCCAAGCGGGCTGATGTGTGTAATCAAGGTAACTCCTTTGCACCCGGAAAGGGGCAGTAGTAATCCATACGCAGCAGAACAGCATCTCGTTATATACCCGTCATCTTTCAAGCTGCAGCGTTGTTACCTGCACTCGCTCACCCCAGTTACTTACTCAAGTAAGCGCCTGGGGATGAGCGAGTTGGCCGCCTAGCTGCAACTTGAAAGCTATAGGGCATAGTTAGCGCACGGTGGTAACATCATCGTTTGCCAGCCGGAATGCCCAGCGCTCCTGTTTTAACCTTACCGCCGTCCCCTGTCTTTTACCAATACAAACCGCTCGTTAGCTCAGTTGTTGAGCACTGTTTCGCACTATTGGCGTGCCAGGCGGCCATGTGACGGGACAAAGGCGGTGTTGCTGCGCTATGGATTGATGTCCAACCCGCCGCGACGGGTGTAGCGCGCATACACCGTCAGGCTTTGCGGCTGACAGTAACGCATCAAGTCATTAAAGATACGTTCGACACATTGCTCGTGGAATTCATTGTGATGACGGAAGGACACCAGATAACGCAGCAGCGCCTCGCGATCGATCTGCGCACCACGGTAATCAATTTGCACCGAGCCCTAGTCCGGCTGGTTGGTGATCAGGCAATTGGACTTCAACAGGTGACTGACCAACTGCTCTTCCACCTGCAGGGGGCCGGTGGCATTTTGCAGATAATCGGCATTGAACTCGTAGTTATCGATACAGATGTCCTGGTTATCGATGCATTCGCCGTCTAACCGGGCAATCGGGCTGCCTTCCAGTTGATCTACGCGGAACAATGAGACGCTGACCTCGCCCTGAGCGCAGGCAGAAAGATCACGTTGCAAGGTATTACGCAACGTCTCCCAGTCGCTGAAAGGCGTTTGGTTAAAGCTGTTGAGGTAAAGTTTGAAGCTCTTGGACTCAATCAGGTTGATGCTGTCGGCAGTCAGGCTGATCTCTCCGACGGCCACCTGCGGCAAACCGTTGTCGTTCAGCCAGGAAAGTTCGTACAGCGTCCAGATATCGGCCCCGTGGAATGGCAGGCTGTCCGGATACAATCCCAGCGGCTCACGGTTCATACTGCGCGGTACCGCCTGCAATAGCGTGGCGTCGTAATGGTCGCGGTACGCGGTGACTTTGCCCAGCGTCAGTGCCGACAGGGCGTGATGGTCTTGGTAGGAGGACATCTGCTGTCACCTTGGTAATAGATAGGTACAATGGTTGCCAGTTTATCGTATGCGAGAAAAAATATGGACCACGATGTACCGCACGCCCTGCGTGAATTTACCCAGCGCTATGTTGATCTTTGGCAGCAACAGCGCGGTCATGCCCCAGCCAGCCAGGATCTGTACGGTGTGCCGTCGCCTTGCCTGGTAGAAAATCGTGATGACGAAGTGCTGTGGTTGCCCCAGCCGTTTACCCCAGCGGCGACGCTGGAAAAGGTAGAGACCGCGCTCGAGCTGCGCTTGCAGCCGGATATCAACCTGTTTTATACCCAGCAGTATGCTGGCGACATGAGCGCCCAGTTTGGTGAGCATCATGTGACTCTGTTGCAGGTGTGGAGCGAGGACGACTTTATTCGCCTGCAGGAAAACCTGATCGGTCATCTGGTGACGCAAAAACGCCTGAAACTGTCGCCAACGCTATTCCTGGCAACCACCGAATCGGAAATGACCATGGTCTCGTTGTGTAACGTCAGCGGCAATGTGGTTTTGGAGCAGTTTGGCAGTGATAAACGTACTTTGCTGGCGGCTTCGTTGGGCAATTTCCTCGATGCATTGCGCCCGACGTTGGGGATTTGAGCCTTTTTGTCCCGAAGTCCGTGTGCGAGATCTCTCACATGGACTGTGAGAGATCGCTTTTAATTTTTCCCTCGCAGTAGCTTAGGTAGGATTTATTGTTATCCAGATCAATTAGTTAGATTTTATTTAGGATAACTCTTAGCATTAATTTCCTGTCAGCAAGCCAGTAAGCTCTTGTGAACCCGGGATAATTAAGCGATCTTATGTTCAACCGGAAGGGATACGGTGGAGCAGGAAGCATCAGGATGATGCAGCTTCAGGACGAAGAAGTGGATGCGCTCAGTGAAGAGCGGAGGACGGCGTCAAGAGATGCCAGGATGTTTCAGGATTGAAACCAGGGACACCTCCAGGATGGAGATTGAGAGCCGGCACAGGATGGTTGGCGGGTCATGAAGACTGAGGAACCGCGTCAGGATGATGCTACAGGATAGAGTCAGGATGGTTTTGGTCAGGATGGCCGCAGGAAAAGTTTTCAAGGATTGAGCAGGGAGCACACTGTGTAGCGGGACAGCTATAAAACGAACCGAGGGCACTGTTAGCGCAGTGCCCTCAACTTTTTATAGGGGTTCATGCTTTAAGTATCAAGAATACTTCACCCTACTTACAATCATCTCAGTTATTAACCAATCGCACCCAGCGTATCGCCATCGCCCTGTTTTTTCGGTAACAGGAACAGCGTGGCGTAGATATCCAGCAAATAAATAGCCGCCAGCAGGCTGATCGCCGCAGTGAAGGATACCTGTGTCACCAACGCGCCGATGACCAATGGCCCCAGCCCGCCGACGCCTCGCCCCAGGTTAAACAGAATATTTTGTGCCGTGGCACGCGCCTGAACCGGGTAGGTATCGGAGATCAATGCGCCGTAGCCTCCAATCATGCCATTAACGAATAATCCCATCAGCGCTCCGGCAAACAGCATCAGCGTGGGGTCACTAAGCTGTGCGTAGACCACTACCATCACCACCGCGCCAATCTGATAGCAGATAAAAATCTTCCAGCGGCTGAAACGATCGGCCAACATGCCAAATAGCCAGATGCCAAAGGTCATGCCGATCACCGTGACGGCGGTCCACAGGCCGGATTTAGTCAGTGAGAAACCGAAGTTTTTTGCCAGGTAGGTTGGCATCCAAATCATCAACCCGTAATATCCGAAGTTCTGCACCGAGCACAAAATGAAAATGCCGATACTGGCCTTGCTGGTAGTACGATCCTTGAACAGCAGCTTTATGCGTTGGGCGAATGACAGTGGCTGGCCGGTATTTTGCTGACGGACGAACTCTTCTGGCTCACCTAGAGTGCGGCGGATCAGGAACGACACCAGCGCCGGTAACAGCCCAACCAGGAACATGCCGCGCCAGCCGATATGGGGCAGCAGCAGTGGGGTGAGGAACGCCGCCGCCAAGACGCCTAGCTGCCAGCCCATACCCACATAGGCCGAGGCGCGATTACGTTTTTCTGCCGGCCAGGCTTCGGCGATCAGCGCCATGCCGATACCGAACTCACCGCCGAGTCCGATGCCCGCCAGCGTGCGGTAGGCGAGCAAATCCCAGTAGCCTTGCGCCAGTGCGCACAGACCGGTAAACAGTGAGAACATCAAAATTGTAATGGTCAGCACCCGGATGCGGCCAAAGCGATCGCTGAGGTGGCCGAAGATCACGCCGCCCAGTACCGCGCCGATCAGCGTCCAGGTAACCAGTGAACCGGCGGCGGAGGAGCTTAACCCCATTTCGATACTGATGGCCGGTAGCATAAAGCCGAGGATCAGCAGGTCAAAGCCGTCCATGGCGTAGCCGGTGACCGAAGCCACCATGGCTTTGCCGGGCGTGGCGTGATTTTTTGTCGGAGTGATTGCAGGCATCTGTCTAATCTGTGTGGTTTATTTGGTGAACACATTGTGCCGTGTGATCGTGCCGGCCACCAGTTCAAATCTATCTTGGCCATCAACTCAGCTGGATTTGGGCTATAAAAAGTAAAATGCTATGCTTTGCCGCCTTTCAGCCGCGCCGCTGAATATCATGGTTTAAACAGATCGGGAATGCAGATGAGTATACATAATCAGGTTCGCCTTAGTTTGCAGGCGATTGAACAGTCAATGCGAGAGCTGGCGCTGTGGCAAGCTACGCCGCCCGAGCCTGAAGCCTTCGCCAGCCCCGAGCCATTTTGCATTGACAGCATGTCGGCTGAAGCCTGGCTGCAATGGGTCTTTCTGCCACGCATGTACGCCTTGCTGGATGCGGGAGCGCCGCTGCCGACACGTTTTGCCATCACGCCTTATTTCGAAGAGGCGTTGAAAGATAACGATCCCAACTGCATGCCGCTATTGGTTTTGTTGCAGCGCCTGGATAATATGCTGAATAAAGAGCTGCAATAATGCTTGAGATTCTATATCAGGATGAGCATTTGGTGGCGGTGAACAAGCCTTCCGGGTGGTTGGTACACCGCAGTTGGCTGGATCGCCATGAAACCCGGTTTGTGATGCAAACCGTACGCGATCAGATTGGCCAGCACGTGTTTACCGTGCATCGCCTCGATCGGCCTACCTCCGGGGTGCTGTTGATGGCGCTGTCCAGTGAGGTAGCGCGGTTGCTGTCGCAGCAGTTTGAACAGCATCAGATGCAGAAAACCTACCACGCGGTGGTGCGTGGTTACGTGCTGGAAGGCGCGACCATTGACTATCCGCTGACGGAAGAGCTGGACAAGATCGCCGACAAGTTTGCCTCGAAAGACAAAGGCCCACAGCCGGCGGTCACTCATTACCGGCCGCTGGCGCAGGTAGAAATGCCGGTGGCGATTGGCCGTTATGAAACCGCGCGCTACAGCCTGGTTGAACTGAAACCGGAAAATGGCCGCAAGCACCAGTTGCGTCGCCATATGGTGCATATCCGCCATCCGATTATTGGTGACAGCAAGCACGGCGATCTGAACCAGAACCGGGGTATGGCTCAGCATTTTGGCTGCCCACGTCTGATGCTGCACGCCAGTCATCTGCAACTGAATCATCCGGTGACCGGTGAGCCGCTGCATATTTCCGCGCGTTGGGATGAACCCTGGCAGGGCGTCATGTCACAGTTTGGCTGGACAGAGAGCCTCCCTAAGCTTGCCAGGGTTGAGTTTCCCTCGGCTAGCGGTCAGGATAGCTGATCATTTTCAAAGTAATTTAAGGGAGTAGGGGCAATGGCTCAGGTTGGAATCTTCGTGGGAACGGTCTACGGCAACTCGTTATTGGTGGCGGAAGAGGCTGAAACTATCCTCAGCGAGCAGGGCCATGAGGTCAAACTGTTTGAAGAAGGCACGCTTGAGGCCTGGCAGTTTTACCGTCAGCACTACGCGCTGGTGATTACTTCAACGACCGGCCAGGGTGATTTGCCGGACAGCATTACACCGCTGTTTCACGCTATCCGTGACCAGGTCGGCTACCAGCCGGAGCTGCGTTATGGGTTAATCGCACTGGGTGACAGCAGCTACGACAATTTCTGCGGCGCCGGGCGTGCGTTTGATGCGTTGCTGCAGGAACAAGGGGCCACCCGCGTGGGTGAGGTGCTGGAAATCGATGCGATGGAACAGCCTGAACCTGAGGTGCTTTCTTGCCCGTGGGTTGAGAAATGGGGCACGTTGCTGAAATAGAATTCCCCGTCGCCTGTAGGGGGCGAATATATTCGCCCCGATTAATACGGGCGCAGTATGCTGCGCCCGTACAATCTGTAGTATCAGTCCGTTGAATTCTTACTTACCGCGAGTCAGTTTTTCCAGATCGGATTCGATCTCGGCAATTTTGTGGGAGACCACGCCTTCCAGATGACGCAGGTCATCAAGAATTTTGCGCTTCAGATCGACTTCCACCTGATCGCGCTGGCATAGCTGATCCAGTTCATCAATGACGTAGCGAAGGTTCGGGTTAATTTCGTGGATTTCTTTGTAACCCTGGCCGGCATTGTCCGCGACTACCGTTTTGCGCTGGCGCGGGTATTTGAATTTCACGCTCTTGGCAAAGAATTCGCCTTTATCCTTGCGGAAATAAATCTTAAGAATGTCGTTATTGGCCTCCTGACGCAGGCTATAGCGATCGACATCTTCCGGTTGATTGATTCCTAAGCTTTTCAGGTTGTCATACATAATAGCGCCACCTTATAAATAGACTATATTCCACGGTCTGGGATTATGGCGAAAAACAGTGCCAGAGACTGTGACTGCTCGCGTACTGAAGACAAAAAAATAGCGGGTTATACCCGTTATACTTGAAGCTGCCTCTGTGTTGGCTGCTTTCACTTACCCGAATCACTTACTGGTGTAAGTTCATCGGGATAAGCTCTCTTGCCGCCTTGATGCAGCCTCAATTATTTAGGGCATAGTGACCCGCTATATTCAGCTTAGTCGATGGTGCGTAATAACTCATTAATGCCGACTTTACCGCGCGTCTTGGCATCGACTTTCTTGACGATCACCGCGCAATACAGGCTGTAAGAGCCATCTTTGGACGGCAGGTTACCGGAAACCACCACCGAACCGGCCGGGACGCGGCCGTAGTGCACTTCGCCGGTTTCACGGTCGTAAATGCGGGTGCTCTGGCCCAGGTAGACGCCCATGGAGATCACTGAACCTTCTTCTACGATCACACCTTCAACCACTTCTGAACGTGCGCCGATAAAGCAGTTGTCTTCAATGATGGTTGGGTTGGCCTGCAGTGGCTCCAGTACGCCACCGATGCCGACACCGCCTGACAGGTGAACGTTTTTGCCGATCTGCGCGCAAGAGCCGACGGTTGCCCAGGTATCCACCATGCTGCCTTCGTCAACGTAGGCACCGATGTTCACGTAGGATGGCATTAGTACGGTATTGCGGGCGATGAACGCTCCCTGGCGAACGGTGGCTGGCGGCACCACGCGGAAGCCTTCTTTCTGGAAGCGTGCTTCGTCATAATCGGCGAATTTCATTGGCACTTTGTCGTAATAACGGGTTTCGGCACCGTCCATCACTTTGTTTTCATTGATGCGGAAAGAAAGCAGCACGGCCTTTTTCAGCCACTGATGCGTTACCCACTGACCGTCAATCTTCTCGGCAACGCGCAGGGCGCCGCTGTCCAGCAGGGCGATCACCTGGTTTACCGCTTCGCGCGTTACGGTGTCTGCGTTCGCCGGGGTGATTTCCGCACGGCGTTCGAAGGCGTTTTCAATAACGTTTTGTAATTGCTGCATGCTGTTCTCTGTCCTGATGTTGTCTACGAAAAAGTTACTTGTATCACATTTTATCGTTTGGATTGAGGGCCTCTGTCAACCGTTGTTCCAACTTTCTGCGCGTTTCCGAGTTAAGGGCGCGTCGATCGCTGTTGGCCAGAATAAATAAATCCTCAACCCGCTCGCCGATAGTGGAGATGCGAGCGCCGTGCAGCGACAGACCGAGAGCGGCGAACACTTCGCCCACCCGAGCCAACAGACCTGGCTGGTCGAGTGCGGTCAGTTCCAGATAGCTGCGGCGGTCGGTATGGGTCGGCAGGAAGCTGACTTCGGTCGGCACGCTAAAATGGCGTAGCTTGGAAGATGGCCGGCGCACGCGCGGTGGCTGATACTCCCGCTGGGTAATGGCCTGCAACAGTGCGTGGCGGATCGCCGTGTGGCGGTCCTGGGCCAGCGGGCTGCCGTCCGGCTCCAGTACGATAAAGGTATCCATTGCCATGCCGTCGCGGTTAGTGAAGATCTGTGCGTCATGTACGCTCAGGTTGCGACGATCCATCTCACCGGCCACGGCGGCAAACAGGTAAGGGCGATCCGGGCTCCAGATGAAAATTTCGGTGCCGCCCCGCGTTGCCTGTCGACTGACCAGCACCAGTGGCTTGGTGGAATCATGGGCCAGCAAATGGCGGGCATGCCAGGCCAACTGGTTGGGTGAATGACGCAGGAAGTAATCGGCGCGGCAGCGGCTCCAGATGCGGTGCAGCGCCTCCTCGTCGATATTGTCCATGCGCAGCAACGCCAAAGCCTGCAGGCGATGATGACGTACGCGCTCGCGAAGATCCGGGCTGTTTTGCATACCGCGGCGCAGCTGCTTTTCGGTGGCAAAATACAGCTCACGCAGCAGGCTCTGTTTCCAACTGTTCCATAGGGTTTCATTGGTGGCGCAGATATCCGCCACCGTCAGGCAGACCAGATAACGCAGGCGGGTTTCGCTCTGCACTTCGGCGCTGAACTGCTGAATAACGGTCGGATCCTGAATGTCGCGGCGTTGGGCAGTCACCGACATCAGCAGATGACAACGCACCAGCCAGGCGACCAGTTGGGCCTCGCGGGAATTCAGCCCATGGACTTCGGCGAATTCCAGTACGTCCTGCGCACCGAGGATCGAATGGTCGCCGCCGCGCCCCTTGGCGATATCGTGGAACAGTGCGGCCAGCAGTAGCAGTTCGGGATTCGGCAGGCGCGGATATAGCTCGACACATAACGGATGACGCGGCCGCGTTTCGGCATCGGCAAAACTCTCCAGCTTTTGCAGGACGCGAATGGTGTGTTCGTCGACGGTGTAGGCGTGGAACAGATCGAACTGCATTTGCCCGACGATTTTGCCCCACTGCGGCATATAGGCCCACAGAACGCTGTGGCGGTGCATTGGCACCAACGCCCGGGAGACCGCTCCTGGGTGGCGCAGTATCGCCATAAACAGTTCGCGTGCCTCTGGAATGGTGCACAGCGGCTGTTTCAAATGGCGGCGCGCATGACGCAGCTGGCGCACGGTAGTGGAATAAATGCCTTTGATCTCGCGGTTGCGTACCATCAGGTAGAACATCCGCATGATGGATTCCGGCTGGCGGATAAACAGTGTTTCATCACGCAGGTCGATCAGATCGCCGCGCAGTTGGAAATCGTCGTTCAGCGGGCGCGGTTTTTCCGTCGCGTCCAGCGCCAGAATCGCCTCGTCGAACAGCTGCAGCAGCATATGATTCAGCTCGCCGACGCGGCGCGTCATGCGATAAAAATCCTTCATCATACGTTCAACCGGTTCGTTGCCTTCTCCCTCATAACGCAGCAACTGTGCCACGTTGAGCTGGCGATCGAACAGCAAACGGTTGTCGTAGCGCGGCAGCACCAGGTGCAGTGCAAAGCGGATACGCCACAGGAAGCTCTGGCATTCGTTCAGCTCGTTGCGCTCGGCCTGAGTGAGAAAGCCGAAACCGACCATTTCGTCCAGTGAGGTGGCGCCAAAGTGACGACGCGCCACCCACAGCAAGGTGTGAATATCGCGCAGGCCGCCGGGGCTGCTCTTGATATCCGGTTCCAGGTTGTAGCTGGTGCCGTGGTATCGCTGATGGCGTTCCTGCTGCTCAACCACCTTGGCGTGGAAAAATTGCGGAGAGGGCCAGAAGCCATCGCTGAAGATATGCTTTTGCATTTGCAGAAACAGCGCGACATCGCCGCAGATCATCCGTGATTCAATCAGGTTGGTGGCGACGGTCAGGTCCGCCAACCCTTCCAGCAGGCATTCTTCCAGCGTTCGCACACTGTGGCCGACTTCCAGCTTCAAATCCCACAGCAGGGTGATAAATTCCCCCACGCGTTGGGATTGCTGTTCATTGAGGCGGCGCTGGCTGAGTACCAGCACGTCAATGTCCGAGAGTGGGTGCAGCTCGCCACGGCCATAGCCGCCAACGGCAACCAGTGCGGTTTCCGGAATATCCTCGAACCCGTAGAAGGCCCACAGACGGCGCAGCAGGCGGTCGATAAAGTCGCTGCGGGCCGCCACCAGACTTTCGGCGCTGGAACCGGCGTTGAACGCTGCCGCCAGCCATAATTGGAACTGCTCCAGGCGTTGTTTCAGCGCGATGCAGTTGATCTCCTCATCGGCATAGGCGTTGGGATATTCAGGCTGCACCGGTATGGCCTGAGGCGAAATAACCGAGGTGTCTTTCTGGCGAAAGTTTTCAGACATAATACGCAGCCCATAAAAAAGGCCGGCAAAAGCCGGCCTGTGACATCATGCAGCGCGGCAAAATGCCGCGGCGCTTACATCTCGTGCGTAATGATGTTGGGGATGGTGTCATCCTTGCGCAACGTCATTATCTCGCAGCCGTTATCCGTGACCACAATAGTATGCTCATACTGCGCCGACAAGCTGCGATCTTTGGTTTTTACCGTCCAGCCGTCTTTCATGGTGCGAATGCGGTAATCACCGGCGTTGACCATTGGCTCGATGGTGAAGGCCATACCCGCCTGCAACACCACGCCACCGTCGTCAGCGTCATAGTGCAGCACCTGCGGTTCCTCGTGAAACACTTCGCCAATGCCGTGGCCGCAGTACTCGCGTACCACCGAGAAATTCTCGGCCTCGACGAATTTCTGGATCTCTTTGCCCAGCGTGCGCAGGCGGATACCCGGCTTCACCATTTTCAGTGACAGATACAGGCTTTCCTGAGTGATGCGGCACAGGCGCTCGCCCAGAATGGTCGGTTTGCCGGCGATGAACATTTTAGAAGTGTCACCGTGGAAACCGTCTTTGATGACGGTAACGTCGATATTAACGATGTCGCCGTCTTTCAGAACTTTGTCATCGCTCGGGATGCCGTGGCAGACCACTTCATTCACAGAGATACACACGGATTTCGGGAAGCCATGGTAGCCCAGACAGGCAGAGATCGCCTGCTGCTGGTTGGTGATGTGATCGTGACAGATACGATCGAGTTCGCCGGTGGTCACGCCAGGTTTGACGTGCGGCTCAATGATTTCCAGCACTTCGGCAGCCAGTCGGCCGGCCACGCGCATTTTTTGGATGTCATCAGATGTTTTAATTGAGATTGCCATGAAATTCGTCCGCAGGTGTCGTGCTCGCCGACAACAGAAAGAAATAAGAAGCAGTCTCTTATGGTATCAGCCCGGCCTGAGGCTGCCAAATTTGATTTCTCGCCGGCCTTTTCCCCGGCAACAAAAGTTGGTGTCTGGGGCGGGTTTATGGTATAAAGCGCGCCGGCAGATCCGCACATCTTCCTTGTGATAATGGCGGAATAGGCCGAAAATACTTTAACTGCACTCACTTTGTGTAAATAACACACACGTATCGGCACATCCGCCGGGGTGCCCTGAGGTGATTTATCACCGTCAGGGTCGGCGTTATGGGATACGTGGAGGCATAACCCCAACTAACTCTATAGAGGTTTAATCATGGCAACTGTTTCCATGCGCGACATGCTCCAGGCCGGTGTACACTTTGGTCACCAGACCCGTTACTGGAACCCGAAAATGAAGCCTTTCATCTTCGGCGCACGTAACAAGGTTCACATCATCAACCTGGAAAAAACCGTACCAATGGCCAACGCAGCACTGGCTGAACTGACCAAGATCTCTTCCCGTAAAGGTAAGATCCTGTTCGTTGGTACCAAGCGCGCAGCAAGCGAAGCGGTAAAAGAATATGCTAACACCTGCGACCAGTTCTTCGTGAACCATCGCTGGTTGGGCGGCATGCTGACTAACTGGAAAACCGTTCGTCAGTCAATCAAGCGTTTGAAAGATCTGGAAATCCAGTCTCAAGATGGCACCTTTGACAAGCTGACCAAGAAAGAGGCGCTGATGCGTACTCGCGAACTGGCCAAGCTGGAAAACTCCCTGGGTGGTATCAAGGACATGGGTGGTCTGCCTGACGCTCTGTTCGTAATCGATGCTGATCACGAACACATCGCGATCAAAGAAGCCAACAACCTGGGTATCCCGGTATTCTCTATCGTTGATACCAACTCCGATCCAGACGGCGTTGACTTCATCATCCCTGGTAACGACGATGCAATCCGTGCAATCAAATTGTACCTGACTGCCGTTGCTGCCGCCGTCCGTGAAGGTCGTTCTCAAGATCTGGCCGTTCAAGCGGAAGAAAGCTTCGTAGAAGCTGAATAATAAGGCAAGCTCGTCACTGAGCCCTTATTAACCAGGTATTGAATATGTTGGTTAGGGGGGCCTTTATAGGCCCCCTTTGCTTATCTGAATGAGAACTGTCTCCACGTGAGATAACCGAGGAAAAAGAAATGGCTGATATTACCGCTGCTCTGGTAAAAGAACTGCGCGAGCGTACTGGCGCTGGCATGATGGATTGTAAAAAAGCGCTGGTTGAGTCTAACGGCGACATCGAGCTGGCAATCGAAAACATGCGTAAATCTGGTGCGATCAAAGCGGCTAAAAAAGCAGGCAACGTAGCTGCTGACGGCGTGATCAAAACCAAGATTGAAGGCAACTACGGTCTGATCCTGGAAGTTAACTGCCAGACTGACTTCGTAGCTAAAGATGCTGGCTTCCAGGCATTTGCTGACAAAGTGCTGGATGCTGCTTTTGCCGGCAAAATCACTGACGTTGAAGTGTTGAAAGCACAGTTCGAAGAAGAACGTGTAGCGCTGGTTGCAAAAATCGGTGAGAACATCAACATCCGTCGCGTTGCTTCCCTGGAAGGCGAAGTGCTGGGTAGCTACCTGCACGGTGCGCGTATCGGCGTTCTGATCGCGGCTACCGGTGCTGACGAAGAGCTGGTTAAGCAAATTGCCATGCACGTTGCGGCAAGCAAGCCTGAATTCGTTAAGCCTGAAGACGTGTCTGCTGAAGTGGTAGAAAAAGAGTACCAGGTTCAGCTGGACATCGCCATGCAGTCTGGCAAGCCGAAAGAAATCGCTGAGAAAATGGTTGAAGGCCGCATGAAGAAATTCACCGGCGAAGTTTCCCTGACCGGTCAGCCTTTCGTTATCGAACCAAGCAAAACCGTTGGCCAGGTGCTGAAAGAGCACAACGCTGACGTGGTTAACTTCATCCGCTTCGAAGTGGGCGAAGGCATCGCTAAAGTTGAAAATGACTTTGCTGCTGAAGTTGCAGCAATGAGCAAGCAGTCTTAATGACTGTTAATGGGGCCGCCGTCTGGCGGTTCCATTTTATCCAGCCAGAATTACACCGGTGGCAAGCCCTGTGGCATGATACAAAGCACAGGCGCGTTTCATCGGCTGAAATCCCCAATACTAATACTGCTTCTTAGGACAGATCACCATGGCAACCAATGCAAAACCCGTATATCAGCGTATTCTGCTTAAACTGAGTGGCGAAGCCCTGCAAGGTGCAGAAGGTTTTGGTATCGACGCTAGCGTTTTGGATCGCATGGCTCAGGAAGTGAAAGAGCTGGTCGAACTGGGAATTCAGGTCGGTGTAGTTATTGGCGGCGGTAACCTGTTCCGCGGCGCGGGCCTGGCACAGGCCGGCATGAACCGCGTAGTGGGCGACCACATGGGAATGCTGGCTACCGTGATGAACGGCCTGGCTATGCGTGATGCACTGCACCGTGCCTATGTGAACGCTCGCCTGATGTCGGCCATTCCGTTGAACGGCGTGTGCGACAACTACAGCTGGGCCGAGGCGATCAGCCTGCTGCGTAATAATCGCGTGGTGATCTTCTCCGCCGGTACCGGCAACCCGTTCTTCACTACCGATTCTGCGGCGTGCCTGCGCGGGATTGAGATTGAAGCGGATGTGGTATTGAAAGCGACTAAAGTGGATGGTGTATACTCCGCTGACCCGGTTAAAAATCCGGATGCCACACTGTACGAACATATAACCTATCAGGACGTGCTGGAACGTGAGCTGAAAGTGATGGATCTGGCGGCATTTACGCTGGCTCGCGATCACGGTCTGCCAATCCGCGTATTCAACATGAACAAGCCGGGTGCGCTGCGCCGGGTAGTGATGGGTGAAAACGAAGGCACGCTGATCAGCAAATAAGGCTGGTCTGACAAATTTAGCGGGAGCGGGTAACGCCAGGCGGAGCGCGCTTCCCTTGAGTAAAATTCACGGGCTATACTGTGGTATGGCCTGCCAAGTATCCAGCTTTCAAGGGTTCGCAACGTGATTAATGAAATCAGAAAAGATGCTGATTCACGCATGGAAAAAAGCGTAGAAGCATTCAAAAACCAAATCAGTAAAATCCGTACCGGCCGTGCTTCTCCAAGCATCCTGGACGGCATCATGGTGGAATACTATGGTTCGGCCACGCCGCTGCGTCAGTTGGCTAGCGTGACCGTTGAAGACTCCCGTACTCTGGCCATCAACCTGTTTGATCGCTCCCTGGGTTCAGCGGTAGAAAAAGCCATTATGGCCTCAGATCTCGGCCTGAACCCAAGCTCGGCTGGCAGCGTGATCCGCGTTCCCCTGCCTCCGCTGACGGAAGAGCGTCGTAAAGACCTGATCAAGGTAGTGCGTAACGAAGCAGAGCAGGGCCGTGTGGCGGTTCGTAACGTGCGCCGTGATGCAAACGACAAAGTTAAAGCGCTGCTGAAAGACAAAGAAATCAGCGAAGATGAAGATCGTCGTTCACAGGACGATGTTCAGAAAATGACCGATGCCTATATCAAACTTCTGGATGCCGCTCTGGCGGAAAAAGAAAAAGAGCTGATGGATTTCTAATCAGCACCGCGCATAACAAAGCGTCGCCTGGGCGGCGCTTTGTTTTTTGTGGCGCAGATCCCGTTTCATCGTACTGATTGATCATGGACAAGTGGTGGCCAAGGTTACACACTGGAGCACCTCCGATCTCATCAGACAGTTATTCAGAGTGAGCTCATGAAGCAACTGACTATTCTTGGTTCCACCGGCTCAGTGGGGACCAGTACCCTGGCCGTGGTCAGGGAAAATCCCGACCGTTTTGCGATTAAAGCGCTGGTGGCCGGCCGCAATGTAGCGGTCATGGCGCAACAGTGCATCGAGTTTCGCCCGGCCTACGCCGCGATGGCGGACGAAGGCGCTGCGCGTGAACTGCGTACTCTGCTGGCTGAAAACGGTGTTGCCACCGAGGTGATGACGGGCGAGCAGGCGGCCTGTGAACTGGCGGCATTGGACGACGTCGACCAGGTCACGGCAGCCATTGTGGGCGCTGCCGGACTGCTGCCAACGCTGGCGGCGATTCGTGCCGGCAAGCAGGTGCTGCTGGCGAACAAAGAGTCGCTGGTCACCTGCGGGCGTCTTTTTATGGACGCGGTGCAACAGAGCAAGACGCAGTTACTGCCGCTCGACAGCGAACATAACGCCATTTTTCAGAGTTTGCCTGAGAGCATTCAGCGTCAGTTGGGATACTCTTCATTAGAGAGTCATGGTGTATCGCGCATTGTGCTTACCGGTTCCGGCGGCCCGTTCCGTACTACGCCGTTGGAGCAGTTCGCCACGATGACGCCGGATCAGGCTTGTGCCCATCCCAATTGGTCAATGGGGCGCAAGATCTCGGTGGACTCCGCCACCATGATGAACAAAGGACTGGAATATATTGAGGCCCGCTGGCTGTTTAACGCCTCGGCTGAACAAATGGAAGTGATTCTGCATCCGCAGTCGGTGATCCACTCGATGGTTCGTTACACCGATGGCAGCGTACTGGCCCAGTTGGGCACGCCGGATATGCGCACGCCAATCGCCCATGCGATGGCTTATCCACAGCGGGTTAATTCCGGTGTGGAAGCGCTGGATTTCTGCCGCATCGGCTCGCTGACCTTTGCCGAACCTGAACGGGAGCGCTATCCCTGCCTGTATCTGGCTATTGAGGCCTTTGATGCCGGTCAGGCGGCGACTACCGCACTGAATGCGGCAAACGAAGTGGCCGTGGCGGCTTTCCTGCAGGAGCAGATTCGCTTTACCGATATTGCGGCAGTGAACCAAAAAGTACTCGAACGGCTGTCACTGCAGGAACCGTCCTGCATTGATGCGGTCTTAGAAATAGATCGCCAGGCGCGCGAGGTTGCGGTTGGATTGGTTAAATCACTGTATAACTGATACCGGCAATTATCCTATTTTGTTCGCAAATTACGCGTGCTGCAGTGGGGCCGTTTGTTCAGGCCTTGCTGAGGTGGTATAGTCTGCGCCACCTTTCAGCGGTTATACCGTTGAATTATGGCCTGATTGACATCTCGAATGCCGATAGCGCAGCGCAGATTACCGGCTGTCGCAAGGCAGACTGAAAAGCCGTGTCGGGCACACGGCTTTTTTTGCGCGTAAGGGCCTGATGTTCCGGAAGGGCAGTTGTATTTCTATTGAGGAAATAAGTACGAGTTATGTCGTCCGCAAATCAACAAGAGGCTAATCTGTCCACTCTGGGGCCACGACATGTCGCCATTATTATGGACGGCAACGGGCGCTGGGCTAAACGTCAGGGTAAGTTACGTGTCTTCGGTCATAAAGCAGGGGTGAAATCGGTGCGTCGTGCGGTCAGTTTTGCCGCCAACAACCATTTAGATGCGCTCACGCTTTATGCCTTCAGCAGCGAGAACTGGAATCGTCCGGTGCAGGAAGTCTCCGCTTTGATGGAGCTTTTCGTCCGCGCCTTGGACAGTGAAGTAAAAAGCCTGCATAAACATAACGTCAGACTGCGAGTGATCGGCGACATCAGCCGTTTCAGCGCGCGTTTGCAGGAGCGGATCCGTCGCTCCGAGCAACTGACAGAAAATAACGATGGCCTGACGCTCAACATTGCTGCCAACTACGGCGGCCGTTGGGATATTATTCAGGGAGTAAGGGAACTGGCTGAGCTGGTGAAGGGCGGTTCGCTGCGTCCGGATCAAATTAGCGAGGAGTTACTGGGTGAGCGGATCTGCATGAGCGATCTGTCGCCGGTGGATTTGGTGATCCGTACCGGTGGTGAACATCGCATCAGTAACTTCTTGCTGTGGCAAATTGCTTATGCCGAACTTTACTTTACTGATGTACTCTGGCCTGATTTTGATGAACTTGTCTTTGAAGGTGCGCTGAATGCATTTGCACAACGCGAGCGTCGCTTCGGGGGAACAACACCTATCGGCGCCAATGCGTCCTAGGGGGAACTTTTGCTGAAGTATCGCCTCATAACTGCTCTGTTATTAATTCCGATTGTTATCGCGGCGCTGTTTTTGCTGCCGCCAGTGGGCTTTGCCCTGGTAACACTCGTGGTGTGCATGTTAGCGGCCTGGGAGTGGGGCCAACTGGCCGGATTTACCTCCCGCTCGCAGCGTATCTGGTTGGCGATATTGTGCGGCTTCCTGCTGGCGTTGATGATGCTAAGTATTCCGGCCTATCATCAGTCGGTCCATTTGCTTCAGGTAGGCGGGTCGCTGTGGCTGTCAATGGTCTGGTGGCTGGTGGCGCTGTTACTGGTATTGTCCTATCCCGGCTCGGCTGCACTGTGGCGTAACTCACGCCCGATACGTCTGGTTTTCGGTCTGCTGACCATAGTGCCGTTCTTCTGGGGTATGCTATCGCTGCGTCAGTTCGGCTATGAACAAAACCACTTCACCGGCGCCTGGTGGCTGCTGTATGTGATGTTGCTGGTTTGGGGCGCGGATTCCGGTGCCTACATGTTCGGCAAACTGTTCGGCAAGCATAAGCTGGCACCCAAAGTTTCTCCGGGGAAAACCTGGGAAGGGCTGGTCGGTGGCCTGATTACTTCGGCCCTGATATCCTGGCTGTTTGGCCGTTATGCCCCGCTCAATGTGGTGCCGACAACCTTACTGATTTGTTCGGTGATTGCCGTGCTGGCTTCCGTGCTGGGCGATCTTACCGAGAGCATGTTCAAACGCGAAGCGGGTATCAAAGACAGCGGTCATTTGATACCGGGTCATGGCGGTATACTGGATCGTATCGATAGCCTGACCGCAGCAGTGCCTGTATTTGCCTGCCTGATGCTGTTAGTGTTTTAATCCGTCAATGGCGGGGAGTGAAGGGATTATGGTTAGCGTGCTCTGGAACTTAGTCGCATTTCTTGTTGCGCTCGGTGTATTGATCACCGTGCACGAGTTCGGACACTTTTGGGTCGCCCGTCGCTGCGGCGTCCGTGTGGAACGCTTCTCCATCGGTTTTGGCCGTGCCTTATGGCGTCGTACCGACCGTCAGGGGACGGAGTATGTTATTGCCCTGATCCCGCTTGGCGGCTACGTGAAGATGCTCGATGAGCGGGTTGATTCGGTCGCGCCGGAACTCCGTCATCAGGCGTTTAACAACAAAACCGTTTGGCAGCGTGCCGCTATCATCAGTGCCGGTCCTATCGCCAATTTCCTGTTTGCTATCCTTGCTTACTGGCTGGTATTCATTATCGGCGTGCCCAGTTTCCGCCCGGTAATCGGTGAAATCGCTCCTCAATCGATTGCAGCCCACGCTGAAATTTCGCCTGGAATGGAACTTAAGTCCGTAGATGGCATCGAAACGCCTGATTGGGAATCAGTTCGTTTGGCGCTGGCGGCGAAGATTGGCGACGCAGAAACCGAGGTGGGTATCGCGCCGTTTGGTTCTTCCAGTGTGGTGACCAAAACCCTGGATTTGCGCCAGTGGAATTTTGAGCCGGACAAACAGGATCCCGTGGTGGCGTTGGGTATCATTCCACGTGGCCCACAGATAGAATCTGTCCTTGCCGAAGTGCAGCCGGGGTCGGCAGCGCAAAAGGCGGGTTTACAAGCGGGGGACAGGATCGTTAAAGTCGATGGTCAGCTATTGGGTCGTTGGCAAACGTTGGTGAAACGGATACACAACGGTCCAGGGCAACCGCTGGCTTTAGAGATCGAAAGAAACGGCGCCCCCTTGTCTTTGACGCTGATACCGGATACAAAGCCGGTGGGAAAAGACAAGTCGGTGGGTTTTGCCGGCATCATTCCGAAAGTGTTGCCGCTGCCGGATGAGTATAAGACGATTCGCCAGTATGGACCTTTCCCGGCGCTGTATCAGGCCGGGGACAAGACCTGGCAGCTTATGAGCCTTACGGTCAAAATGCTGGGTAAATTAATAACCGGTGATGTAAAGCTGGACAACCTGAGTGGCCCGATTTCGATTGCACAGGGAGCAGGAGCGTCAGCTGGGGTCGGGTTTGTGTATTATCTGATGTTCCTGGCGTTGATCAGTGTCAACCTGGGTATCATCAACCTGTTCCCATTACCGGTGTTAGATGGTGGGCATCTCCTCTTCCTGGCGATAGAAAAGCTGAAGGGTGGGCCGGTTTCCGAGCGAGTACAGGACTACAGTTACCGCATAGGTTCGATCGTGTTGGTGCTTTTAATGGGTCTTGCACTTTTCAATGATTTTTCTCGTCTTTAGGGGCGGGGATAGGTTAGGAAGAACGCATAACAACGATGGCGATGAAAAAGTTGCTCATAGCGTCGCTGCTGTTTGGCAGCGCCACCGTATACGGTGCAGACGGGTTCGTAGTGAAGGATATTCATTTCGAAGGCCTGCAGCGAGTCGCCGTCGGTGCGGCGTTACTCAACATGCCGGTTCGCGTAGGCGATACCGTCACTGACGATGATATCAGTAATACCATCCGTGCCTTGTTTGCCACTGGCAACTTCGAGGACGTTCGCGTGCTGCGCGATGGTAATACGCTGATTGTTCAGGTTAAGGAACGCCCTACCATTGCCAGCATCACTTTCTCCGGCAACAAGTCGGTGAAAGATGACATGCTCAAGCAAAACCTGGAAGCCTCTGGCGTCCGGGTTGGCGAAGCGCTTGACCGCACCACGATATCCAGCATTGAAAAAGGGCTGGAAGACTTCTACTACAGCGTCGGTAAATACAGTGCCTCGGTGAAAGCCGTGGTCACGCCATTGCCGCGTAACCGTGTTGACCTGAAGCTGGTGTTCACGGAAGGGGTTTCTGCCAAGATTCAACAAATCAACATTGTCGGCAATCATGCCTTCACCAATGATGAACTGATTTCACGCTTCCAACTGCGTGATGAAGTGCCGTGGTGGAACGTGGTTGGCGATCGCAAATATCAGAAGCAAAAGCTGGCGGGTGACCTTGAAACCCTGCGCAGTTTCTATCTGGACCGCGGCTACGCACGCTTTAATATTGATTCGACTCAGGTCAGCCTGACGCCGGATAAAAAAGGCATCTACATCACCATCAATATCACTGAAGGCGAGCAATACAAGCTCACCGACGTGGTGGTGAACGGTAATCTGGCCGGCCACTCGGCGGAAGTTGCCCAGTTGACCAAGATTGAGCCAGGTGAGCTTTATAACGGCAGTAAAGTGACCAAAATGGAAGACAACATCAAAACGATGTTGGGCCGTTATGGTTACGCTTACCCGCGTGTTGCTACGCAACCTGAAATCAACGACGCGGATAAAACCGTGAAGCTGCACGTGAATATTGATGCGGGCAACCGTTTCTATGTGCGTCGCATCAAGTTTGAAGGTAACGACACCAGCAAAGATTCCGTACTGCGCCGTGAAATGCGTCAGATGGAAGGTGCGTGGCTGGGCAATGCTCAGGTAGAGCAGGGCAAAGAACGTCTGAATCGTTTGGGCTATTTTGAAACGGTAGATGTGGAAACCCAGCGTGTGCCAGGCACTGCGGATCAGGTTGATGTTACCTACAAGGTGAAAGAGCGTAACACCGGTACCTTCAACTTCGGCGTCGGCTACGGCACCGAGAGCGGTGTGAGCTTCCAGGCAGGCGTTCAGCAGGACAACTGGCTGGGGACCGGCTATTCCGTCGGTATCAGCGGTACCAAGAACGATTACCAGACTTACACCGAGCTGTCGGTAACCAACCCGTACTTCACCGTTGACGGTGTGAGTTTGGGGGGGCGCATCTTCTACAACGACTTTAAAGCCGATGACGCGGACCTGTCCGACTATACCAACAAGAGTTACGGTATCGATGGCACCCTGGGCTTCCCGATCAACGAAAACAACTCGTTGCGTACCGGTCTGGGTTACGTGCATAACGGCTTGTCCAACATGCAGCCGCAGGTTGCCATGTGGCGTTATCTGGACTCGATGGGTCTGGATCCGAACAAGACCGATCGGGCCAGCTATTCTGCCGATGACTTCACGCTGAACCTGGGTTGGACCTACAACAACCTTGACCGGGGTTATTTCCCAACCTCGGGTAACCGCACTACGCTCAATGGTAAAGTCACCATTCCGGGTTCGGATAACGAATACTACAAGCTGACGCTGGACAGCGTGCAATACGTTCCGATCAACGACGATCGCACCTGGGTGTTGTTGGGGCGTGGCCGTCTGGGTTATGCAGATGGTCTGGGCGGCAAAGAAATGCCGTTCTACGAGAACTTCTACGCCGGTGGTTCCAGCACCGTGCGTGGTTTCGGTTCCAATACCATTGGTCCAAAAGCCGCGTACTACAACTCCAATTCGTATTCTTGTCAGAATAAGCCGGGTACAAATACTCCTCAGGAAGTTTGTAGTTCGGACGATGCGGTGGGCGGTAACGCCATGGCCGTCGCCAGTATGGAGCTGATCACGCCAACGCCATTTATCAGCGAGAAATACGCCAATTCAGTGCGTACTTCCTTGTTTATGGATGCGGGTACGGTATGGGATACCAACTGGCAGAATACTGCGCAGACCAGCATGTACGATATTCCGGACTACAGTAAGGCGAGCAACATCCGCGTTTCTGCCGGTATCGCCTTGCAGTGGATGTCACCTTTGGGTCCGTTGGTGTTCTCCTATGCCAACCCGATCAAGAAATATGAAGGCGACAAGTCCGAGCAGTTCCAGTTTAACATTGGCAAGACCTGGTAACGGGTCCGGCTTCTGGGCATAGCAGTTATTAAGAATCGCAAATGCCAGGCGCCCGTCAGAGCACAGAGAGATGATTCTCATTGTTTTACGGGATAAGTCTGGCAGATTGTGTACTTCAAGTGTCATATGACACAAATGGGTGATGGTAAGGAGTTTATAGTGAAAAAGTGGTTGTGTGCCGCAGGCCTCGGTTTAGCAATGGCTGCTTCAGCTGGCGTTCAGGCAGCAGATAAGATCGCTGTAGTTAACGTCTCCAGCATTTTCCAACAGTTGCCGGCTCGTGAAACTGTAGCTAAACAGCTGGAAAACGAGTTCAAAGGCCGTGCGGGTGAGCTTCAGAACATGGAGCGTAGCCTTCAGACCAAAATGCAACGTCTGCAGCGTGATGGCGCTACCATGAAAGCCAGCGATCGCAGCAAGCTTGAAAAAGACGTGATGGCACAGCGCGAGCAGTTCTCTCAGAAAGCCCAGGCTTTTGAGCAGGACAACCGTCGTCGCCAGATGGAAGAGCGTAACAAAATCCTGAGCCGTATTCAGGACGCTGTGAAATCTGTTGCCAGCAAAGAAGGCTATGACGTAGTGATCGATGCTAACGCCGTTGCCTACGCAGGTTCTTCTAAAGACATTACTGCTGACGTGCTGAAACAGGTTAAATAACAACATGCCTTCTATTCGACTGGCTGATTTAGCGCAGCAGTTGGATGCACAATTGCACGGTGATGGCGATCTCGTCATCACCGGCATTGCTTCTATGCATTCGGCACAGGCTGGCCAAATCACGTTTTTGTCAAACAGCCGCTATCAAGAGCAGCTGGCTTCCTGCCAGGCAAGCGCAGTGGTGCTTACCGAGGCGGATTTACCACACTGCCGTTCTGCGGCGCTGGTGGTTAAAAACCCTTACCTGACTTACGCGCGCATGGCGCAACTGATGGATACCACGCCGTCCCCTGCCCAGGATATCGCTCCAAGCGCGGTTATCTCACCTGAAGCCTCTCTGGGTCAGCATGTTGCCATTGGTGCCAATGCGGTGATCGAGTCGGGCGCAGTGCTTGGCGATAACGTGGTTATCGGCCCTGGCTGCTTTATCGGCAAACGTGCGCGCATTGGCGCGGGTACACGTCTATGGGCGAACGTCACGATTTATCATGAAGTCGAGATCGGTCAACGCTGCCTGATCCAATCAGGTACTGTTATTGGTGCTGATGGTTTCGGCTATGCCAACGAACGCGGCGAGTGGATTAAAATCCCTCAACTGGGCACGGTAATTATCGGCGATCGCGTCGAGATTGGCGCTTGTACCACCATTGACCGCGGCGCGCTGGATAACACCCTGATCGGGAATGGTGTTATCATCGACAACCAATGCCAGATTGCACATAACGTGGTGATTGGCGACAATACTGCCGTTGCTGGCGGTGTTATCATGGCGGGCAGCCTGAAAATCGGCCGCTATTGCCAGATCGGCGGAGCCAGCGTGATCAACGGTCACATGGAGATCGCCGACAAGGTTGTTGTCACCGGAATGGGAATGGTTATGCGACCAATCACCGAACCTGGGGTATACTCTTCGGGCATTCCGTTACAACCCAACAAAGTTTGGCGTAAAACCGCTGCGTTGGTGATGAATATCGATGAGATTAGCAAGCGCTTAAAAGCTGTCGAACGAAAAGTCGGAAAAGACTAATCACTACCGCCCGCCTCGCTGGGTACAAAACGAAACGCGTTGGTCATGAGACCAAAAGCGCAAAGAGTTGTTAATTTGCGGCCTGCATGACTTCCTCCTTATTGGGGGCAGCGCAGGCCGTGTTGTTGATGCCATCAGTTTTTAGAGACAGGAAGAGTATTTTGACTACTGACACTCATACTCTGGATATTGCAGAAATTTTAGAGTTGCTTCCTCACCGTTACCCGTTCTTGCTGGTCGATCGCGTCCTCGAGTTTGAGGAGCACAAATTCCTGCGTGCGGTGAAGAACGTATCTGTAAATGAGCCGTTTTTCCAGGGGCACTTCCCTGGTAAGCCGATTTTCCCAGGCGTATTGATTCTGGAAGCCATGGCGCAGGCCACCGGTATTCTGGCGTTTAAAAGCGTCGGCAAACTGGAGCCGGGCGAGTTGTATTACTTTGCCGGTATTGATGAAGCTCGCTTCAAACGCCCGGTAGTGCCTGGTGATCAAATGATCATGGAAGTCACCTTTGAGAAAACTCGTCGTGGTTTGACGCGCTTTAAAGGCGTGGCTACCGTCGACGGCAAAATTGTCTGCGAAGCAACCATGATGTGTGCGCGCAGCCGGGAGTCTTAATCCGTGATCGACAAAACCGCCTTTATCCATCCTAGCGCGATTATTGAAGAAGGCGCCGTTATCGGCGCTGGTGTGCACATCGGTCCCTTCTGCTACGTCGGCTCCCAGGTGGAAATCGGCGAAGGCACGGTACTGAAGTCCCATATTGTGGTGAATGGCTTGACCAAAATCGGCCGCGATAACCAGATCTATCAGTTCGCTTCTATTGGCGAAGTGAATCAGGATCTGAAATACGCGGGCGAACCGACGCGTGTCGAGATTGGCGATCGCAATCGTATCCGCGAAAGCGTCACCATTCATCGTGGTACAGCGCAGGGCACTGGTTTGACCAAAGTAGGTAATGACAACCTGCTGATGGTTAACGTGCATGTCGCGCACGACTGTGTAGTGGGTAACTCCTGTATCCTGGCAAACAACGCCACGCTGGCCGGTCATGTGGAAATTGACGATCATGCCATTATCGGTGGTATGACGGCTATTCATCAGTTCTGCATTATCGGGACTCACGTGATGGTTGGCGGTTGTTCCGGCGTTGCCCAGGACGTGCCTCCTTTTGTCATTGCGCAGGGTAACCACGCCACGCCATTTGGTGTTAACGCCGTTGGCCTGAAGCGTCGTGGTTTTGATAAAGATGAAATGCAGGCTATCCGTAACGCCTACAAAATTCTTTATCGCAGTGAGAAAACGCTGGATGAAGCGAAAACAGAAATCGAAACCCTGGCGAAAGAGCAGCCTGTGGTGCAGCAGTTCCTTGATTTCTTTGTTCGTTCTACCCGCGGAATTATTCGCTGACCTATGCAAAATCGCCCATTGACCATCGGATTGGTCGCCGGAGAGACTTCCGGTGACATTCTTGGCGCCGGTTTAATTCGCGCGCTCAAGGCGCAGATTCCAGACGCGCGTTTTGTTGGCGTCGCCGGCCCGCTGATGCAGGCTGAAGGCTGCGAAACCTGGTACGAAATGGAAGAACTGGCGGTAATGGGCGTGGTCGAGGTGCTTGAGCGCCTGCCACGCCTGTTAAAGATCCGTAAGGACCTTACCCGCCGGTTCAGCGAACTCGCGCCTGACGTGTTTGTGGGTATCGACGCGCCGGACTTCAATATCACCCTGGAAGGTCGCCTGAAACAGCGCGGCATCCGCACTATTCACTATGTCAGCCCGTCCGTTTGGGCCTGGCGTCAAAAGCGTGTTTTCAAAATAGGCAAAGCCACCGATCTGGTGTTGGCGTTTCTCCCTTTCGAAAAAGCGTTTTACGATCGTTTCAACGTTCCCTGTCGGTTTATCGGCCACACCATGGCCGACGCCATGCCGCTGCAACCGGACAAACTGGCTGCGCGCGCTAAACTGGGCATTGCCCCTGATGCGCGTTGTCTGGCCCTGTTGCCGGGCAGCCGCGGTGCTGAAGTCGAGATGCTTAGCGCTGACTTCCTGAAGACGGCCCAGTTGCTGCGCACCCGTTATCCGGAGCTGGAACTGGTGGTGCCGTTGGTTAACGCCAAGCGACGTGAGCAGTTCGAGCGCATCAAGGCGGAAGTGGCACCTGAGTTAAGGGTCCATTTGCTCAATGGCCAGGGCCGTGAGGCGATGATCGCCAGCGACGCAGCTTTACTGGCCTCTGGGACTGCGGCACTGGAGTGCATGCTGGCTAAATGCCCGATGGTGGTGGGTTACCGCATGAAGCCGTTTACCTTCTGGATAGCGCAGCGATTGGTGAAGACCCCCTATGTCTCGCTGCCCAACCTGTTGGCCGGTCGTGAGATCGTCACCGAACTGTTGCAGCACGACTGCGTACCGGACAAGCTGGCGGCATCGGTCATGCCGTTGCTGGAAGGCAGCCCGCAAACCAACGAACTGAAACAGACTTTCCTAACCTTGCACCAAAGCATCCGTTGTGGTGCCGATGAACAGGCCGCTCAGGCTGTGTTGGAGCAGGCATTAGCATGATTGAACCCTTCATTTATCCTGTTGCCACGCTGATTGCCGGCGTGGACGAAGTCGGCCGTGGCCCTTTGGTCGGGGCGGTAGTGACCGCCGCAGTGATCCTCGATCCTGCGCGACCGATAGTTGGGCTGGCGGACTCGAAAAAACTCAGTGAAAAGCGTCGCCTGGCGCTGTATGACGAAATCGTCGAGAAGGCACTCTCCTGGAGTCTGGGACGTGCTGAGCCGGACGAGATTGACCAACTGAACATTCTGCATGCAACCATGCTGGCGATGCAGCGAGCGGTTGCCGGATTGCATATCGCGCCGGACATGGTATTGATTGACGGTAACCGTTGTCCGAAACTACCGATGCGTTCGCAGGCGGTGGTGAAGGGCGATAGCCGCGTGGCAGAAATCAGCGCCGCGTCCATTCTGGCGAAGGTCACGCGTGACCGCGAAATGACCGAGTTGGATCGGGAATTCCCGGACTACGGCTTTGCGCAGCATAAAGGCTACCCAACCGCTTTCCATCTGGAGCGGCTGGCCGCGTTGGGTGCGACTGAACATCATCGCCGCAGCTTTGCCCCGGTCAGAAGGGTGCTGGCGCTGTAATCTGCCGGCCTTATCCAGGCCAGGCACGCGATAGAGTTAACCCGGGTTCAGTTCGCTGAGCCCCTAGATTCAGGTATCTGGATATGGCCGAACCTCGTTTTATTCACCTGCGCGTTCATAGCGACTACTCCATGATAGATGGATTGGCCAAGATTGGGCCGTTGGTGAAGAGAGCCGCCGCGTTAGCCATGCCTGCTTTGGCAATTACCGACTTTACCAACCTGTGTGGTCTGGTGAAGTTTTATGGCAGCGCGCACGGCGCCGGGATCAAACCGATCATCGGCGCGGATTTTCATGTGCAAAGCGAAGTGCTGGGCGATGAGCTGGCGCAGCTCACCGTGCTGGCCGCCAATAATGAAGGTTACCAAAACCTGACGTTGCTGATTTCCCGCGCTTATCAGCGTGGTTACGGTGCCGCCGGTCCGACTATTGATCGGGACTGGTTGATTGAGCACCGTGAAGGGCTGATCTTGCTCTCTGGCGCGCGCCAGGGCGACGTCGGCAAGTTTCTGCTGCGCGGCAACCAGCCGCAGGTGGAGCAGTGCCTGGAGTTCTATCAGCAATACTTCCCTGACAGCTATTACCTCGAACTGATCCGTACCGGTCGGCCGGACGAAGAAAACTATCTGCACGCCGCAGTGGCGCTGGCCACTGAACGCGGATTGCCGGTGGTGGCCACTAACGACGTGCGCTTTCTGGTCGAGGATGACTTTGACGCCCACGAAATCCGCGTCGCCATTCATGACGGCTTCACGCTGGACGATCCCAAGCGCCCACGTAACTATACGGCGCAGCAATACATGCGTAACGAAGACGAGATGTGCGAGCTGTTTGCCGACATCCCGGAAGCGTTGCTCAACAGCGTAGAGATCGCCAAACGTTGTAACGTGACTATTCGCCTCGGCGAGTACTTCCTGCCGCAGTTCCCGACCGGTGATATGAGCACCGAGGACTTCCTGATCCTCAAGTCGAAGGAAGGGCTGGAAGATCGCCTGGAGTTCCTGTTCCCAGACCCAAAGGTGCGCGCTCAACGCCGCCCTGAATACGATGAACGTCTGGATATTGAACTGAACGTGATCAACCAGATGGGCTTCCCGGGCTACTTCCTGATCGTGATGGAGTTCATCCAGTGGTCGAAGGATAACAACGTGCCGGTTGGTCCGGGGCGTGGTTCCGGTGCCGGTTCTTTAGTAGCCTATGCACTGAAAATCACCGATCTTGACCCGTTGGAATTTGACCTGCTGTTCGAACGCTTCCTTAACCCGGAACGTGTTTCGATGCCCGACTTCGACGTCGATTTCTGCATGGAAAAACGCGATCTGGTGATTGAGCACGTGGCGGATATGTACGGCCGTGAGGCGGTATCGCAAATCATCACCTTCGGTACCATGGCGGCGAAAGCGGTTATCCGCGACGTGGGCCGCGTGCTGGGCCACCCCTATGGCTTCGTCGACCGCATCTCTAAACTGGTGCCGCCCGATCCGGGCATGACGCTGGAAAAAGCCTTTGCCGCCGAACCCCAACTGCCGGAAATTTACGAGGCGGATGAGGAAGTCAAAGCGCTGATCGACATGGCGCGCAAGCTGGAAGGGGTCACACGTAACGCCGGTAAGCACGCCGGGGGCGTGGTGATCGCGCCGACCAAAATCACCGACTTCGCGCCGTTGTATTGTGACGCTGAGGGGCAGCATCCTGTTACCCAGTTCGACAAGAACGACGTGGAGTACGCCGGGCTGGTGAAGTTCGACTTCCTCGGCTTGCGTACCCTGACCATCATCGACTGGGCGTTGGAGATGATTAACGCCCGGCGCGCCAAAACCGGGCTGGAGCCGATTGATATCGCCGCCATCCCGCTCGAAGACAAAAAAAGCTTCGACATGCTGCAGCGTTCGGAGACCACCGCGGTCTTCCAGCTTGAATCGCGCGGCATGAAGGATTTGATCAAACGTCTGAAGCCAGACTGTTTCGAAGACATGATCGCACTGGTGGCGCTGTTCCGCCCTGGTCCTCTGCAGTCAGGCATGGTAGACAACTTTATCGACCGTAAGCACGGCCGCGAAGAAATTTCCTACCCGGATATCCAGTGGCAACATGAGTCGCTCAAGCCGGTGCTGGAGCCGACCTACGGCATTATCCTGTATCAAGAACAGGTTATGCAGATTGCCCAGGTACTGGCCGGGTATTCGCTGGGCGGCGCGGATATGCTGCGCCGTGCGATGGGTAAAAAGAACCCGGTTGAAATGGCCAAGCAGCGTGGCGGTTTCGAGGATGGGGCAAAAGCACGCGGCATCGACGGCGAACTGTCGGTAAAAATCTTCGATCTGGTGGAGAAATTCGCCGGTTATGGCTTCAACAAGTCGCACTCCGCCGCCTATGCGTTGGTGTCCTACCAGACGCTGTGGCTGAAGGCACACTACCCGGCCGAGTTTATGGCGGCGGTGATGACCGCCGATATGGACAATACCGATAAGGTGGTGGGGCTGGTGGATGAGTGCTGGCGCATGGGGCTGAAAATCCTGCCGCCGGATATCAACAGCGGCCAATACCATTTCCACGTTAACGATGAAGGCGAAATCGTTTACGGTATCGGCGCCATCAAAGGCGTCGGGGAAGGGCCGATTGAAGCCATTCTGGAGGCGCGTAACAGCGGTGAACAGGGCTACTTTAAGGACCTGTTCGATTTGTGCGCGCGCTCCGACATCAAAAAAATTAACCGCCGCATTCTGGAAAAGCTGATCATGTCCGGGGCGTTCGACCGCCTTGGGCCACACCGTGCCGCATTGATGAACTCTTTGCCCGATGCGTTAAAAGCGGCAGATCAGCATGCCAAAGCCGAAGCGATCGGCCAGGTGGACATGTTTGGCGTACTGGCGGAAGCGCCGGAGCAAGTGGAGCAATCCTACGCCAACGTGCCCCGCTGGCAGGAGCAGGTGGTGCTGGACGGTGAACGGGAAACGTTGGGGTTGTACCTCACCGGCCACCCAATCACCCAGTACCTTAAGGAGATCGAACGCTACGCCGGTGGCCAGCGTTTGAAAGATATGCACCCGACGGATCGGGGCAAAATGACCACCGCCGTTGGGCTGGTGATCGCCTCGCGGGTTATGGTCACCAAGCGCGGTAACCGCATCGGGATCTGTACTCTGGATGACCGCTCTGGCCGTCTGGAGGTGATGTTATTCACCGATGCGTTAGAAAAATACCAGCATTTATTGGAAAAAGACCGTATCCTGATCGCCAGTGGACAGGTCAGCTTTGATGACTTTAGCGGTGGGCTTAAAATGACCGCCCGCGAGCTAATGGATATCAGTGAAGCCCGTGAAAAATACGCTCGCGGACTTGCTATCTCGCTGACGGACAGGCAAATTGATGACCAGCTTTTGAACCGTCTCCGTCAGTCTTTGGAACCCCATCGCTCGGGGACGATTCCAGTGCATCTTTACTATCAACGGGAAGATGCGCGGGCCAAGCTGCGTTTTGGCGCAACCTGGCGCGTGACGCCCACCGACCGCTTATTGATAGATTTGCGGACTTTGGTAGGTAATGAGCAGGTGGAACTGGAATTTGACTAAAATAGGAATGCTATGAGTCTGAATTTTCTTGATTTTGAACAGCCGATTGCAGAGCTGGAAGCGAAAATTGACTCGCTGACTGCAGTCAGCCGTCAAGACGAAAAATTAGATATTAATCTGGACGAAGAGGTTCAGCGCCTTCGTGAAAAGAGCGTTGAGCTGACGCGCAAGATTTTTTCCGATCTTGGGGCTTGGCAAGTTGCTCAATTGGCACGCCACCCACGCCGTCCTTATACCCTGGATTATATCAAACACATCTTCACCGACTTCGAAGAACTGGCTGGCGATCGCGCCTATGCCGATGACAAAGCGATTGTCGGTGGTATTGCGCGTCTGGATGGCCGCCCGGTGATGATCATCGGTCACCAGAAAGGCCGCGAAACCAAAGAGAAAATCCGCCGTAACTTCGGCATGCCGGCACCGGAAGGCTATCGCAAAGCGTTGCGCCTGATGGAAATGGCTTCTCGTTTCAAGATGCCGTTGATCACTTTCATCGACACTCCAGGGGCATACCCGGGTGTGGGCGCGGAAGAACGCGGCCAGTCAGAAGCGATTGCCCATAACCTGCGTGAAATGTCTCGCCTGAACATCCCGGTGATCTGCACCGTGATTGGCGAAGGCGGCTCTGGCGGTGCATTGGCCATCGGCGTGGGCGACAAAGTGAATATGCTGCAGTACAGCACCTATTCGGTTATTTCGCCGGAAGGCTGTGCATCCATTCTGTGGAAGAGCGCTGATAAGGCACCTCTGGCTGCAGAAGCGATGGGCATTACCGCTCCCCGTCTGAAAGAGCTTAAACTGATCGATTCGGTGATCCCGGAGCCTTTGGGTTCTGCTCACCGCGACGTGCCGGCAATGGCTGCGACGCTGAAAGCACAGTTGCTGGCTGACCTGAAAGAGCTCGATGGCCTGAACAACGAAGAGTTGCTCAACCGCCGTTACCAGCGCCTGATGAACTACGGCTACTGCTGAGTTTTGTTATGCGTTGCAAGAAACCGCCTTCGGGCGGTTTTTTTTGGCTGCTGAAAAGGGGCCTATGGGGTACACAGCACGGTTTTTTCATGTTGTTATATACCTGTCATCTTTCAAGTTGCAGCGTTGTTATCTGCACTCACTCACCCCAGTTACTTACCTGAGTAAGTGCCTGGGGATGAGCGAGTTGGCCGCCTAGCTGCAACTTGAAAGCTATAGGGTATAGACGATGGGTGGTTAACTGACAGGAGCAGCCGTTGAATATCATCGCGATCATGAGCCCAGCGGGCGTTTATTACAAAGACGAGCCGATCCGTGAGCTTCACACCGCACTGACTGCAATGGATTTCCAACTGGTGTATCCGAAAAACAGCGGTGATTTGTTAAAACTGGTCGAGTCCAACGCGCGTATTTGTGGGGTGATTTTTGACTGGGACGACTACAGCCTGGAGCTGTGCAGCGACATCAATGAGCTGAATGAATATCTGCCGTTGTATGCTTTCATCAATACCCACTCCACCTTCGACGTCAGCCTGCATGAAATGCGCATGGCGCTGTATTTCTTTGAGTACGCTCTGAATGCGGCGGATGATATTGCACAGCGTATTCAGCAGTACACCGCCGAATACATAGATACCATTACGCCCCCGTTGACCAAGGCGCTGTTCAACTATGTGCGCGAAGGGAAATACACTTTCTGTACTCCAGGCCACATGGCTGGCACCGCCTTTCAGAAAAGCCCGGTCGGCTGCCTGTTTTACGACTTTTTCGGTGCCAACACGTTAAAAGCAGATGTCTCAATCTCTGTGACGGAACTGGGATCGCTGCTGGATCACACCGGCCCACATCTGGAAGCCGAAGAGTATATTGCCCGTACTTTTAACGCCGAGCAGAGTTATCTGGTGACCAACGGCACCTCCACCGCCAACAAGATTGTCGGCATGTATTCGGCGCCGACCGGTAGCACGGTATTGATTGACCGCAACTGCCATAAATCCTTATGCCATTTGCTGATGATGAGCGATATCGTGCCTATCTATTTGCGTCCGCTGCGCAATGCCTATGGCATTCTCGGTGGCATCCCGCAGCATGAATTTACTCGCGAGAGTATTGCCGCCCGGGTCGCGGCAACGGCTAATGCCAGTTGGCCGGTACATGCGGTGATCACCAATTCCACGTATGACGGTTTGTTGTACAACACCGACTACATCAAACAGACGCTGGACGTACCCTCAATTCACTTTGACTCGGCCTGGGTGCCCTATACCAACTTCCATCCCATCTACGACGGCAAGAGCGGTATGAGCGGCGAGCGCACACCCGGCAAGGTTATCTACGAAACCCAGTCTACGCACAAGCTGCTGGCGGCATTTTCGCAGGCCTCAATGATTCACATTAAGGGTGACTACGACGAAAGCACCTTTAACGAAGCCTATATGATGCATACCACCACCTCGCCGAATTACGGCATCGTAGCGTCGATGGAGACTGCCGCAGCGATGCTGCGTGGCAATCCGGGGCGACGATTGATAAATCGCTCGGTGGAGCGCGCACTGCATTTCCGCCGTGAGGTGCAGCGGCTGCGGGAGGAGAGCGACAGCTGGTTCTTCGACATCTGGCAGCCGGAGGAGATCGACGAGGCACAGTGTTGGCCGCTGAACCCAGATGATAATTGGCACGGTTTTGGCGATACCGATCGCGATCACATGTACCTCGATCCGATCAAGGTCACTATCCTGACGCCGGGCATGAATGAGCTGGGCATGCTGGAAGAGAGCGGGATACCGGCGGCGCTGGTGGCGAAGTATCTGGACGAGCGCGGTATCGTAGTGGAAAAAACAGGGCCTTATAACCTGTTATTCCTATTCAGCATCGGCATCGATAAAACCAAGGCGATGAGCCTGCTGCGCGGTTTGACCGATTTCAAACGCGCTTACGATCTCAACCTGCGGGTGAAGAACATGCTGCCGGATTTGTTCGCGGAAGATCCGGACTTCTATCGCAATATGCGGATTCAGGATCTGGCTGCCGGGATCCACAGTTTAATCTGTCGGCACGATCTGCCGGGCCTGATGCAGCGGGCGTTTGACGTGCTGCCTGAAATGAAACTGACGCCGCACCAGATGTTCCAGCAACAGGTGCGCGGTAACGTAGAAACCTGCGAGTTGGATCAATTGGTCGGCAAGGTGGCGGCCAACATGATCCTGCCTTATCCGCCAGGGGTACCGTTGGTGATGCCGGGCGAAATGATTACCGAAGAGAGCCGTGCAGTGCTGGATTTCTTGCTGATGCTGTGCTCGATCGGCGAGCGTTATCCGGGCTTTGAAACCGATATCCACGGCGCGAAACTGAGCGAGGACGGGCGTTATCTGGTGAAGGTGCTGAAAATACCGCTGGCTTAAGCAAATTCCCGGCAAATCAGGTTCACGCTGCTTGCCGGCAAGGGTTCCTGCGTCAGGCCACAAAATGGTTGGCCATCCTGCCGTTGGTGGTAGCGGCAGCGATGGCATTCGCCGAATAACGCCACGTTATCATCCTGCTTTTGTAACTGGCGTAACAACTGCGTCAGCAACTCCACTAACTGCCCGCCATCCTGCTGCATGGCATCCTGCGCATCCTGTAAATAGGCCGGTGGGAACAGGGCATCCATCAATACGCGTGATTTGTCGGTCAGCTTTAGCCTGACGCTGCGTCGGTCCTTCTCGTCCGCAGTGCGGGCTATCATCCCGTTACTTTCCAGCTTTTTCAGCGATTGCGATACCGTGCCTTTGGTCAGGCCAAGATATTCCGCCACCGCCATTGGCGTGTTGGAGTAATGGTTGCAGCGCGCCAGGTAGTACAACGCACTCAATTGCACCGGGGGCAGGCTTTTCAGCTCTTCATGGCTACGCATCCAGCTGCGTTGCAGGCTATTTAGCCGCTCCAGTAAATCAAACAGTCTCAATATGTCATCCTCGCTAGCGTGGGAAAATAGTATCGATTGAAAACTATATTAACAAGTCGGGATGGAGGATTTATTGTGCATTTGGTTTTGAATCAAAACTAAATGTGCGAGTTAATTTCGCCCACATAGTCAGAATCAAGGAGAATTATCATGACCAAGGCCGTTTTCTACCATGCAGGTTATTCCGTTTGCGTCAGCGCAGAGCAGCAGTTGTTGAGCCAGGATGTGCAGGTGGATGTGGTGCATCTGGGTGAAAAACCGGCGCGTCTCGCCGAAGCAGAAAAAAACGGGGTACAGAGCGTACCGGTGCTGGTGGTGGATGGGCAGGTGCTGCACATCAACTACGGTGCTGCACTGGCCGATCTTAAAGCCTGATCTGCCTGTTGCGTTGCTGATTTCTGAATGACGGCCCCGTCTTGTAAGCGGGGCTTTTTGTCGTTGACGTCGCCACTGCCGCTGGATACCGTGCTTTATCACACCGATAATGAGACATACTATGTTGGCACTCCGTCAGATACACCACATTGCCGTCATTGGTTCGGACTATGCGGCCAGTAAGCATTTTTATTGCGATATCTTGGGTTTCACCTTACTCGGCGAGTTTTACCGCGAGGAGCGTGACTCCTGGAAGGCCGATCTGGCACTCAATGGTCAATACAGCATCGAACTGTTTTCCTTCCCGTCCCCCCCGGCTCGTGTCAGTCGGCCGGAAGCCTGTGGTCTGCGCCATCTGGCATTCAGCGTCGAGGACATCGAGCAGGCCATCGAGCATTTGCAGGCTGCTGGCGTAGTTTGCGAGCCGGTACGCATCGATCCTTATACCCAGTCACGCTTCACTTTTTTCAGCGATCCCGATGGCTTGCCTCTAGAATTATATGAGGTCTGAATGCTTAATCGGGGCATATCGACGCAGGTCGGGCGCTCATATGGTATTGTCCCGCGCTTGCCGAACTGTTTATCGACCCGGTTGCCATGGCACAGATTACCCGACTGAATATCCCAGGCGCTACCGGGGTGCTGACCGGCATCTATATGTTGACCACCGGTTCGAGAGCCAATTATCTGGCCGGTATTATCGCCGGTCAAACCGCCGAAGATCCGGCTACGGGGGCGACGGCGCAGGCCTATGTCCACCTGTTTGCTCAAATTGGCTGGTGGGCGATGGGGTGCACGGCGGCAGTGGTGGCGGTGTTGGCCATGTGGTGGTTGCTGGGCGGCCGTCATATCCGTGCGGTTAATGCTTGATTGATGGTATGACGGGGGTTAACGTGCAGCTATCTGGACGTCATTAAGCCTAATCAATGAATAACAATCAATTATCCGCACAGCTTTCTCGCCACTTGGGTGCTCGCCGGCACTTGCTGGTGGCATTCAGCGGCGGGCTGGATTCCAGCGTACTGTTGCACCTGCTGGTGGGGTTACGGCAGCAATTGCCGGACTTGCAGCTTCGCGCGGTGCACGTGCACCACGGCCTGAGTGCTTTTGCCGACCAGTGGGTAACACACTGTCGGCAACAATGCGTTGCCTGGCAGCTCCCCCTAGTGGTTCAGCACGTGCAGGTTGATAGCCAGCAGGGCGGTATCGAAGCCGCAGCCCGGGCGGCGCGCTACTCGGCTTTTGCCAGCACGCTGGCGGCAGGTGAAACATTGCTTACTGCGCAACACCTTGACGACCAATGTGAAACCTTCCTGCTGGCACTAAAGCGTGGCAGCGGCCCGGCGGGTCTGTCGGCCATGGCTGCACAGACGTCGCTGGGGGATAATCATTTGCTGCGTCCATTGCTGGGCTACTCCCGCCAGCAGTTGGAGGCCTATGCGCAGCAACATCAGCTCAGCTGGATTGAAGACGACAGTAATCAGGACCCACGTTTCGACCGCAACTTTTTGCGCCTGCAGGTGTTGCCGCTACTGAATCAGCGCTGGCCGCACTTTGCTGCGGCGACGGCACGTAGTGCCAGCCTGTGTGCCGAGCAAGAGCAATTGCTGGATGAGTTGCTGGCAGAACAACTGCACAAGCTGCTCGACGAAGACTGTGCTCTGGCGATTGATGGCTTGCTGACGTGTTCACCGGCCCGACGTTTCGCCTTGTTACGTCGTTGGATCGCGCTATTTGGCGTCACCATGCCTTCTCGCGAACAGTTGCAGCGGTTATGGAAAGAAGTGGCGCTTAGCCGCGAGGACGCCGAACCCCAACTGCAATTGGGACAATATCAGTTCCGCCGCTTCCGTCGCCGTTTGTATCTGCTGCCGTTGATGGCCGATCTGCGTGAAATCAGTCTAAGCTGGTCATTGGATGCTTCGCTGATACTGCCGGATGGCTTGGGTGAACTGGTTAGTGGGGAAGGCGACATCTGTCTGTGTGCTCCGCAATTACAGCAAAAAGTGAGCATCCGTTTTACCGCTCAGGGTAAACATCGCATCCTTGGCCGCGCGCATTCTCGCCCGATCAAAAAATTGTGGCAGGAGTTGGGTATTCCTCCGTGGCAGCGTGAGCGTACCCCGTTGATCTATTATGATGACCAGCTTATTGCGGCGCTGGGGATTTTTGTCAGCGAGGCCGGACAAACGTCCGAGGGGCAGCAGCCCTGGCGGCTGCACTGGCGTAAAAAATAATAAGAGACTGAGGAACCATGATGAAATTTGTGAGCGCAATGGCGGTGATGTTGGGTCTGTTCAGCCTGCCTGTGGTGGCGGCGGGCGATGCGGCTGCGGGTAAGGATAAGTCCGCCAGTTGTATGGCGTGCCATGGGGCTGAAGGGAAGGTGTCGATGCCGATGTACCCTAATCTGGCTGGGCAAAACGCCATGTATCTTGAGCATGCGTTGCAGGCTTATAAGAAAGGCGAGCGTAACGGGGGGCAGGCGGAAGTGATGAAAGCCTATGTTTCCCCGCTGTCTGATGCGGATATTGCAGATCTGGCGGCCTACTATTCCAGTCTCAAACCATAAATGACGAGGGCAGCCGTTGGGCTGCCCTGTTGGGATGGCGTTACCGTTAAATCAATCAGACAGGCTGACGACCACGGTACCGATTTCCGGATGACTGAAACTGAGGATGTGATCCAGACGCAAGCTGAGAGCGTCGCCGGCCCGATCGATAATCAGGTACTCAACGCCCTTGGTAAACTTCAGCTCGGTGGCTTTGCCTTCGAATTTTTCTCCGTCGCGTAACTCCAGCTTCAGAATGTAGTTATGCTGACAGGCGAGTTCCAGGCTTTCATAGTCATCGCAATTGATGGATTGGTACTCATCATTCATCAACATAGTCGCTCACCAATAAGTTAGCGGCGGCAAAGGCCGCCTGTTCCCTAACGGAGGACGGTAGCGTGCTATTCGCAGCAACTTCGTCCAATGCCTTTAATACACATGCTAACGCATCAGGCACGTAGCCGAGATCACCACTGCCGATCTCGGCGTAAAAACGGCGTACTAACTCACAGTATTGTTGCACAGTTTCCTCCCTAAAGAACCTCTGCGTCATCGAAGCCTTATAGCGATGAGGCGCAGGCACTCGGAGCTTGACTCTATCCTAGACGACTATAGCACAGCTATTGTCGAGTTATTAGCACCTCCGCGCGGCTTTCGCACCGGGCTTTGTCCGGCCGTACTGGCCGCGGTTGGGCCAAATCAAGTACACTGTCGCCTGATAATAATGAGGTCACCCATGGCGCTGAAAGCTACTATTTATAAAGCCACGGTCAATATCGCTGATATGGATCGTCACTTCTACCACGACGCCACGCTTACCCTGGCTCAGCATCCTTCCGAAACCGAACAGCGCATGATGCTGCGTCTGCTGGCTTGGATCTGTCATGCCGATGAGCGACTGGTGTTTACCAAAGGCCTGAGCGCCGATGATGAGCCGGAAATCTGGCGGCGAAACGATCATAACGGGCTGGAAATGTGGATTGAAATGGGCCTGCCGGATGAAAAACGTATCAAGAAGGCCTGCAACCAGTCACCGCGAGTGGTGCTGTATGCTTACGGCGAACGCGCCGGTCACGTTTGGTGGCAATCGATGCAAAGCAAAGTGGCAAACCACAAAAACCTAAGCATCCGTTTCCTGGCTGATGAAAAATTAGCCAAACTGACGGCGTTGGTCAGCCGCAATATGACGCTGCAGGCTACGCTGCAAGAGGGAACTATCTGGCTTTCCGATGCTCAGAATAGTCTAGAAATCCAGTTTGCCGAGTGGCAACAGGCTCAGGTGTGACCGGTGCTTGAACTGTCAAGAAATGTAACTATACCGGATAACGAAGTGGAATTGACGGCGATCCGCGCGCAGGGCGCGGGTGGCCAGCACGTGAACAAAACCTCAACGGCTATCCATTTGCGCTTTGACATCCGGGCATCCAGTCTGCCAGAGGATTATAAGGAAAGGCTGCTGGCCCTGAATAATCATTTAATTACCGCCGATGGCGTGGTGATTATCAAAGCGCAGGAATATCGCAGCCAGGAATTAAACCGCGAGGCGGCGTTGGCCAGACTGGTTACTTTGATCCAGCAGGCGATGGTGGTAGAAAAAACTCGCAGGGCGACCAAGCCCACCAAAGGGGCAAAATTACGTCGTCTGGAAGGCAAGGTACGGAAAGGCGCGACTAAAGCGCTGCGCGGCAAGATCCGCACTTAAGGACACATGAACACAGTAGGAGAATAACTGTGAAGAAAATAACACTGGCCCTGTTTTTAGCGGCAGGGGCACTTTCGTTACTGGGATGTAATAACCACTTCCAGCCAAAAGAACAATCGCTTCAGGCGATGCAACAAAGTTATCAGGGGGTGCTGCCTTGCGCTGACTGCGGCGGTCTGGAGACCGCATTATTCCTGGATAAAGACGGTACTTTCGTGCTGCAGGAAACCTATCGCGGCACCAAAGACGATGATCAAACCTTTGCCGACTACGGCAAATGGGCGCGTACCGCCGATAAGCTGGTGCTGACCGACACCCGTGGTGACAAGCGTTATTTCCGCCCGGTGGGGAAAAGTTTGGAAATGCTGGATCAAACCGGCATGCCGATTGAGTCGAAACTGAATTACCGCCTTGATCCGGTAGAGAAAGCCTTGCCTAAAACGCCGATGTCGCTGAAAGGCAGCTACACCTACATGGCGGATGCAGCGGTGTTCAAAGATTGCACCACCGGTAAAACGTTCCCGGTCGATAATAATATCGTGCTGGAGCAGGGGTATGCCAAGGCGAAAAAAACGCCGGGCGAGCCGGTGTTCCTGACTCTGAATGGCCACTTTAGCGTTCAGCCGTCAATGGAAGAGGGGTTAACCGAGAAGGCGCTGGTGCCGGACGGTAAAATAGCCTTCGACCGCAGTAAAAATTGCGACAGCAAATAACCGTTATAAAAAAACCCGCCTAGGCGGGTTTTTACTTTCTGCGATAGCGGATTAGCGCTTGATCTGCCCCAGCAGGAAATCAATGACTTCGCCGGTTTTAATCATTTTCTTCTCGCCGACACGACGGTTTTTGTACTCAATCTCTTCGCTGTCGAGGTTACGGTCGCCGATCACGATAGAGTGCGGTACGCCAATCAGTTCCATATCCGCGAACATCACGCCCGGACGTTCTTTACGGTCGTCGAGGATCACGTCGATACCGTGGGAACGCAGAATGTTGTACAACTCCTCCGCCAGCGCCTGCACGCGGAAGGATTTGTGCATGTTCATTGGCAGAATAGCCACCTGGAATGGCGCGATAGCGTCCGGCCAGATGATGCCGCGCTCGTCATGGTTCTGCTCGATAGCGGCAGCGACCACGCGGGTAACCCCGATACCGTAACAACCCATGGTCAGCACCTGGTTACGGCCGTCTTCGCCCTGTACGGTGGCTTTCATCGCTTCCGAGTATTTGGTGCCGAGCTGGAAGATATGGCCCACTTCAATACCGCGTTTGATCAGCAACGTGCCTTTACCATCCGGGCTGGCATCACCTTCAACGACGTTACGGATATCGGCAACCTGTGGCAGCGGCAGATCGCGCTCCCAGTTGATGCCGAAGTAGTGTTTGCCATCGATGTTGGCGCCGGCGCCAAAATCGCTCATCGCCGCTACGCTGCGATCGGCAACCACGGGGACCTGCAAATTGACCGGGCCGAGTGAACCAGGGCCCGCACCCACGATAGCGCGGATCTCTTCTTCGGTAGCAAAGACCAGAGGAGCTGCAACCTGCGGCAGCTTTTCGGCTTTGATTTCGTTCAGTTCGTGATCGCCACGCACCAACAGGGCAACCAGCTTGTGGCCGCTCTCTTCTTTAGCTCGCACCAGCAGCGTCTTGACGGTTTTCGTCACCGGCAGCTGGAATTGCTCTACCAGTTCAGCAATGGTCTTGGCGTTCGGGGTGTCTACAATGCGCAGTTCTTCACTGGCTGCCGCACGTGGCTCAGCCGGTGCAACCGCTTCTGCCAGTTCGATATTGGCGGCAAAGTCGGAGCCGGTGGAAAACACGATATCGTCTTCACCGCTGTCGGCCAGTACCTGGAACTCATGTGATGCACTACCACCGATCGAGCCAGTATCGGCATGTACCGGACGGAAGTCCAGGCCCATACGGCTGAAGATTTTGCTGTAGGCTTCGTACATTGCTTCGTAGGTTGCCTGCAGCGACTCCTGCGAAGTATGGAACGAGTAAGCATCCTTCATCAGGAATTCACGAGAGCGCATAACGCCGAAACGTGGGCGGACTTCATCACGGAACTTGGTCTGAATCTGGAAGAAGTTCAGCGGCAGCTGCTTGTAAGAGCTGATCTCGTTGCGGATCAGGTCGGTGATCACTTCTTCGTGGGTTGGACCCAGCACGAATGGACGATCGCCGCGATCGACAAAGCGCAGCAGCTCAGGACCATACTGTTCCCAACGGCCGCTTTCCTGCCACAGATCGGCAGGCTGTACTACCGGCATGCAGACTTCGATCGCGTTAGCATTGTTCATTTCTTCGCGAACGATGTTTTCAACCTTTTTCAGAACGCGCAGGCCGGTTGGCAACCAGGTATAAAGACCGGAGGCCAGCTTGCGAATCATCCCGGCGCGCAGCATCAGCTGGTGGCTGATCACTTCGGCATCGGCAGGTGTCTCCTTCAGAGTGGAGAGCAGATATTGGCTAGTACGCATGGTGTTTTGGTTCCGTTAGAACTGCAAATTGCATCGGGCTGCCACAGTGGCGGCCAAAAGTGACAAAAGTGCTTTAGTTTATCAGTGCGAGCGGGTTGTCAAAAGAGAGACGGTGGAATTTTAACGCAGGTCGAGAGACAGCACCTCGGTTTGTTGACTCACCACTCGCCAGCGCACGTTGAAATCCAGTAGCCAGACGGCATAATCCCGTTCTGCTGATTGCCCCTTGCGGTAGGCTGGACGCGGATCCTGAGCCAGCACCTGGCTGATAAAGCGCCGCAGGTGCGGATAACGCCGCTGGTGTTGCAGCAGCTGTTGTTCCGCCTCTGGAGCAAAGCATACCGGCATATCCCCGGCAGGCGCGGCCTGAGCAAACCCGGCGCGGGCCTGCGGCTGGCTTTCGGCAAACGGCAGATAGGGTTTGATATCTACTACCGGCGTGCCGTCAACCAGATCGAGACTGCCCAATTCGAGCACCACTTCACCGCCCTGCACCCGTACGCCTTTTAATTCGATCAGTGACATACCGAGCGGATTGGGGCGGAAGGTTGAGCGGGTGGCAAATACCCCCATCCGGGCATTACCGCCGAGGCGGGGTGGCCGGACAGTGGGGCGCCAACCCCCTTCCATGGTTTGATGGAAAATAAACATCACCCACAGATGGCTGAATTCACCGAGTCCGCGTACCGCTTCCGCCTGATTATAGGGCGGCAGCAGCACCAACTCACCGCCACCGTCTTCGACTAACCCTGGTTGGCGGGGGACGGCGAACTTTTCTTTATACGGTGAACGGATGGTACCGATCTGGTTGAAAACAAACTCGGTCATTTGGACGAAACGTTAAGCGCTGAACCCTGGCAAATGGCCTGTTGGTAACAGCCGGCAACACCGCTGACAATCTGGCAGTCATGCAACAGCACGGCATTAGCCTTCATATAAGAGGCGCGGATTTGCATGCGCTTACGGGCGGTCGCCAGATTCGGTGGTGAGTCCTGAACGGTTGTCTGGCAGGATTCGCCAGAGACTTCCCCCAGATCGCGGAATGGTTTGCCCACTAATTCTTCTGCACTTTTGTACAGTTTAACCGGTGCCGGACGCGTTGCTGGTGTGGTTTTGGTCGGAGTGGTTACTGCCGGTTTGCTGGTGCTGTTTGTGGTAGGGGGCGCGAAACGCTGCGACGAACACCCTGCCAGCGCAAGCGCTAACAAACAGAGAGGTAAAGCACGCATTGAGATTCCTCTGCCTTGATGGAATATATAAGTGGCGCTATTGAAGCAATCTATGGTGGAAATAACAAGACGGGCCGTAGCCCGTCTTACAATTATAGGAATAAATTCGGTAATTAATGATTACCAGCCTTTAACTGCGCCACCGTTAAAGATCTTGTTGGCCGCTTCGTTGACTTCGTCAGACTGATAAGCCTGAACGAACTTCTTCACGTTTTCCGCGTCTTTGTTATCTTCGCGGGCAACCAGCAGGTTAACGTAAGGTGAGTCTTTATCTTCAACAAATAGGCCGTCTTTTGCCGGCGTCAGGCCAATCTGGCTGGCGTAAGTGGTGTTGATCACCGCCAGAGCGATTTGTTGGTCGTCCAGGGAACGTGGCAGCTGTGGTGCTTCCAGTTCAACCAGCTTCAGGTTTTTCGGGTTTTCAGTCACGTCCAATACGGTCGGCAGCAGACCAACACCGTCTTTCAGTTTGATCAGGTTAACCTTCTGCAGCAGCAGCAGAGAACGGCCCAAGTTGGTTGGGTCGTTAGGCAGGGCCACCTGAGAACCGTCTTTCAGTTCGTCCAGCGATTTGATTTTCTTGGAGTAACCGGCAATCGGGTACACGAAGGAGTTGCCAACCGACACCAGCTTGTAGCCGCGATCCTTGATCTGCTGATCCAGGTAAGGTTTGTGCTGGAAGGCGTTCAGATCGATATCCCCTTTGCTCAGCGCTTCGTTTGGCAGCACATAGTCATTGAAGGTTACCAGTTCGACGTCCAGACCGTATTTCTCTTTTGCCACTTTTTGCGCGATTTCAGCGACCTGCTGTTCGGCACCGACAATGACGCCGACTTTGATATGGTTCGGATCTTTTTCTTCCTGACCGCAGCCTGCCAGAGCCAGAGTACCGATCAGTGCGCCGATTGCCGCGATAGATTTAAATTTTAACGACATATCCCTTCCTCATTAGACTCGCATTTGAAATACGCTGTGTGAGCGCAGTTGCTGTAAAAACTACTTATGGGTGACGGCCTTGACGATCCGGTCACCGAAGAACTGGATCAAATAGACCAGCACCACCAGTAATACTAATACGGTATTCATTACTGTGGCGTTATAACCGATATAACCGTACTGATAGCCAATCTGCCCCAGACCGCCTGCGCCGACTGCGCCACCCATGGCGGAATAACCCACCAAAGTGATCAGGGTGATAGTGGCGGCGTTAACCAAGCCCGGCAGAGCTTCCGGCAGCAGCACCTTCTTGATGATTTGCATCGGGGTAGCCCCCATCGCGCGGGCGGCTTCCACCAGACCGGAAGGGAGCTCCAGCAGGGCGTTTTCCACCATACGGGCAATAAAGGGTGCCGCGCCCACGGTCAGCGGCACGATAGCTGCCTGCAGACCGATCGAGGTGCCGACGATCAAACGAGTAAATGGAATCATCCACACCAGCAGGATAATGAACGGAATGGAACGGAAAATGTTCACCAGCCCGGACAGCGTTCTATATAGCGTGTTGTTGGCGGCGATTTGCCCCGGGCGGGTGACATACAGCAGCACGCCAACCGGCAGGCCAAGCACGAAACCGAAAAAGCCGGAGACAAAGGTCATCATGACGGTTTCCCACACGCCACGAGCCATTAACCACATCATTGCCTCAGACATAACCCAGAACCTCTACTTTTACCTGATTTTCCTGCAGGAACTTAATCGTTGCCAGCGCGTCTTCATCACTGCCATGCAGCTCAGCCAGCATCACGCCGAATTTAACGCCACCGGCATAATCCATCTGCGCACTGATAATGTTGTTGTTAACGTTGAAGCGACGGGCGGCTTCTGACAGCAGCGGCGCATCAACAGATTGGCCGGTGAACTCCAGACGCAAAAGGGGCTGGCGGCCGCCACTGCGTTCTGGTGCCAGGCGCTTGGCATAATCGTCCGGGATATCCAAATGCAGTGTGGCTTGAATAAACTGCTGGGCCAGCGGAGTTTTCGGGTGCGAGAACACTTCGCTGACGCTGTCTTTCTCAATCAACTGACCCTGGCTGATAACTGCAACCTGATCGCAGATGCGTTTCACTACATCCATTTCATGGGTGATCAGCAGGATGGTCAGACCGAGACGACGGTTAATGTCTTTCAGCAGTTCGAGGATTGAACGGGTGGTGGCCGGGTCCAGCGCGCTGGTGGCTTCATCACACAGCAGGACTTTGGGTTGGCTTGCCAGCGCACGGGCAATCGCCACGCGTTGTTTTTGGCCGCCCGACAGGTTGGCCGGGTAGGCGTCATGTTTGTCTGACAGCCCGACCAGTTCCAGTAATTCGGTTACGCGTTTTTTGATTTCAGCGCGTGGAGTGTTGTCCAGCTCCAGCGGCAATGAAACGTTGCCAAACACCGTGCGGGAAGACAATAGGTTAAAGTGCTGAAATATCATACCGATCTGACGGCGAGCGCGCGTCAGTTCGCCTTCGGACAGCGAGGTCAGATCCTGTCCGTCAACCAGTACTTGGCCGGAGGTGGGGCGCTCAAGCATGTTGGCGCAGCGGATTAACGTACTTTTACCGGCGCCTGATGCCCCGATAACGCCATAAATTTGCCCGGCAGGGACGTGAAGAGTCACGTCAGAGAGCGCGGTAATGGTGCGCGAACCCTGCTGGAACACTTTGGTGATGTTAGAAAGTTTAATCATATTCTTCTTATTTTAGCGTGGTTGCCCGTGGCTAGATAAAAGTAAACCCTGGCGTGGACCAAGGCATGAGTCAGATGTTAAGGCGTCTAGACGTCCAAGTCAACGATCAACGCTGTTCTCTGCCGTTCTCAGTGCCGGGTAAAACATGCGATACTGTCTGCGTTTTCAGGCCCTCAGGAGCAAACCGGTGACACAAAGCGTTCCAGCAATTTTCCTCGATCGTGATGGCACGATTAATGTCGATCATGGCTACGTTCATGAAATCGATAATTTCCACTTTATAGATGGCGTGATTGACGCCTGTCGCGAACTCAAAAAGATGGGCTTTGCTCTGGTATTGGTGACCAACCAGTCCGGCATCGCGCGCGGCATGTTCAGCGAAGACCAATTTATGTACCTGACCGAGTGGATGGACTGGTCGCTGGCCGATCGCGATGTTGACCTGGACGGCATCTATTTCTGCCCACATCATCCTGATGCAGTAGTAGAAGAGTTCCGTCAGGTGTGCGACTGCCGTAAACCTCAGCCGGGCATGTTGTTGCAGGCGCAACAGGAATTGAACATTGATATGGCTGCTTCTTATATGGTTGGCGACAAACCGGAAGATATGCAGGCAGCAATAGCGGCAGGCGTCGGGACTAAAGTGCTGGTGCGTACCGGCAAACCGGTCACTGAGCAAGGTGAGAAACTGGCGGATTGGGTGATAAACAGCCTGGCAGACCTGCCGGAAGCCATCAAAAAGCGGGTTTAGTAGGCGTTATGCATGAATAGTGAGCGGTCAGATAAAAAGTGAATATAAACCCTTGTCATTCTGAAGCAGCTCCCTATAATGCGCCTCCATCGACACGGAACATGTGAACAACTTCACAGAGTCTCCGGGGTTCGAAGAGAAAAAATCCTGAA
>NZ_JBQZFO010000006.1:0-262854 GCF_052691715.1 Serratia sp. NA_112.1 | reverse complement strand
CCTATGCTCAAACTATAGGGCAGGATCGTCTACCGGGGTGGGGTCAGTCCAAAAGCCCTGAATAAATTCAAGGCTTTTTGTGATTCAGAGACTAACCTTTTGAAGGATTGATAACGAAACTGGCGTGATCCGCAGCCTCAGTGAAGATACATCCCGCCTTTACCCGGTGGGCTTAACTGTTTTTGACTGGGGAGGGGGATAATTCCTGTGACAAGATTGTGCCAAAGGTTCAACACAATTCCACAATTAATAGCAAAAACTAACAAAGCTTTATTTAGATGATTGACCTGTGGTGCGGTTTTGGTTGCTGGTTTAGATTGTGCGCCGTTTGTATATCATCAGAGGGTCATTCTGATTTCTTGATAAATTCGGTTTTGTTATAACGGGGTATCGTTGGGCAACAGATTATTGTTGCCTGGTGGTATCTCGATTCCCCTTAGCAGGTCTGGATCCTCGGACGAAGAGTGCTCCAGCAGCTTAAACAACTCGGCCCGTTCATCCTCGGTCAAGTCCCGCCATTCACCCAGCGCTAACCCTTCCAGTTTTATGTTCATAATGCGCACGCGCTCAAGCTTGGTGACTTGGTAGCCAAAGTATTTACACATGCGGCGGATTTGGCGGTTAAGCCCCTGCACCAGCGTAATGCGAAATACCTGTGGGGCGTCTTTTTCCACTTGGCAAGGTTTCGTCACTGTATCCAATATCGGCACGCCCGCTCCCATGCCCTGTATAAACTCATCGGTCAGCGGTTTGTCGACGGTGACCAGGTATTCTTTTTGGTGATTGTTGCCGGCGCGCAGGATCTTATTGACCAGTTCACCGCGGTTGGTCAGAAAAATCAGCCCCTGAGAGTCTTTATCCAGGCGGCCGACGGGGAAGGTGCGCTGGCTGTGGTTAACGTAATCACCGATGTTGTTTTGCACGTGTTTGCCCATACTGGTGATGATGCCCACAGGTTTATTCAGCGCGATCAGCACCAGATCTGCATCATTACACGGTGCTATCTGCTGCCCGTTAACATTCACAACATCGCCAATAAATACCGGCGCACCCAATGCGGCCAGGTTATCGTTGATAAAAACCTTACCCAGTTTGATATAGCGATCAGCCTGACGGCGGGAACAGATACCGCTGTCGCTAATGTATTTATTCAGGCGAATGGATGATTGAGTTGGCATGGTATCCCCGTAAAACGCGGACTATACAGCACCCAGGGAGCATTGCGAAGGTTGCTTAAAATTGCACATCGTCAAAGCCCTGTTTTTTATGGCAGTATGATGCTCCAAATAACGGGCGCTCTGCCATTAAACGAGGCTGACTCATTGAATCAAATAGCACTTTCGTTCTCACTGACTTTGCTGCTTGCCGCATCCGTGTTGCCTGCGCATGCGAAGCAAAACTCATCCCTCAAGTCACCGGCATCAGGCGTGTTGTGCGACCGTTATGCCTGTGCGAATGGCACGGATGGCATTTCCCGCCCATTGACCGAAAAGTATCTCGGCAAGAAAGTCGCCAACAAACTGTATTCGCAAGGTGACGTCGACCCGACCGAATTCACCTTTGCTAATGGCATTTTCTGCGATGTCAAAGAGCGACTGTGCCGCGAGGATCGCTACTACGGCGAAGGCGGTAAACGCACCGGAGCCGTTTCCAAGAAATACACCGAGCTGCTTTTCGGCCACTAAACTGCCAGAGACAGGTCGTTACACGAGCTAACTTAAGGAGTGAGTTGCAATGATGAAATCTATCGTCAAGATGATGCTGTTAGCATTTTTATCGCTATCTCTGACTGCTTGCATCGGAACTGGCAGTGAACAGACCGGTAGATCACCATCAAATTCAGTAACTGCCCAGCAGAAGCCGCAAACCGACTTCGCCAGAGTTAAATTTGACGTTGATGCAGATGGGCGTGTCCAGAACATACGTCTTCTTGAGTCTCATCCCAGCGGTATTTTTGACAATGAGATGAGGATGGCAATGCAGAAGTGGCGTTATGAAAGCGGTAAATCTACGGAAGATCTCATTGTTAACATCCGTTTTAAAAAAGAGAGTCCTGCAGTAGGTGAATCATTTTAGGCCAGTGCAAAACGCATTGAAGAAGCTGGAGCTATGGCCCCAGCATGTAGACTCAGGTTAGATCTTTCATCCTTTCGCTTTCCCGCCAATTATCTGACGCAACGACGGTAGTGCTTTACTCACAGGATTTCATTCATCACCCGCCTTCACCACCAAAGTATTCAGCGGCGTAAGAACCTGCCCGGTGCTGCCGGTTGGCGTCATACGCGGGATCGGTTGGCGGGTATCGCTTTCTACCAGTGTTGATCTTGCCTCTTGTGCCTCAAACAGATAATCCTCCCCCCACTGGCGCAGGCCGACAATTACCGGGAACAGGGCGCGTCCCTTGTCGGTGAGAATATATTCCTGATAGGCGCTGCCGTCTGAGGCGGGGGCAATCTCCAAAATTCCGTGCGCCACCAGGGTGCGTAGCCGGGTGGAGAGGATATTCTTCGCCATCCCCAATCCTTTTTGAAACTCACTAAAGCGGCGTACACCGTCGAAGGCGTCGCGCACAATCAGCAGCGACCACCAGTCACCAATCACATCCAGTGTACGTGCCACCGGGCACTGTGCATCTTCCAGACTTTTGCGTTTCATGGTTTTCCCTTCCTGTAGCGATATCTGGTTGCATTATAAAACCTCTGCGCGTAAAGTTCATTGGGTTTAATAATGAAACCACCTTGGTTTGGAGCAAACGATGAGTGATAAAACGCTGGATCCGATTTGTGTCGCGAAGGGCGGGGTGCTGAGTCGTCTGCCTGCGTCGCTGGTGTTATTGCTGGCGGGGGCCAGCGCCTTTAGCGTGGCGAATGTGTATTACGCTCAACCTTTGCTGGACGCCATTGCCCAGGATTTTCATATCAACCTGGCGTCGGTGGGCATGGTGATCACTGTCACTCAGTTAGGCTGTGCATTGGCCTTGTTGCTGGTGGTGCCGTTGGGCGATCGGGTTAATCGGCATCGGCTGCTGGCGCTTCAGCAACTGCTGCTGATTGCCGCACTTTGTGTAGTCGGTTGGGCGGACAGCAGTCTGCTATTGCTGGTCGGCATGCTGCTGGTGGGTTTACTGGGTACCGCCATGACCCAGGGATTGGTCGCCTTCGCCGCCACCTTGTCAGCGCCGCATGAGCGGGGACGGGTAGTGGGCGCTGCGCAAGGTGGGGTAGTTCTCGGGTTGTTATTGGCGCGCACGCTTTCCGGCGCACTGGCGGATATCGGCGGCTGGCGAGCGGTCTACTTTTTCTCTGCGGCAGTAACCTTGCTCCTGTTGCCGGTGCTTGCGCGTCTGTTGCCCGTCCCCCACACAGCGCCTTCAACACTCAGCTATCCGGCGCTGTTGCGATCAATGCTGATGCTGCTGCGGCGCGATCGTACGCTGCAGATCCGCGGCATGCTGGCGCTGCTGATGTTTGCGGCATTCAGCATTTTCTGGAGTGCCCTGGTTCTGCCGCTCAGTCAGGTGCCGTTTAATTTTTCACATTCGGTGATTGGTGCCTTTGGTCTGGTGGGCGCGGTAGGGGCGCTGGCGGCAGTACGTGCCGGACATCTGGCCGATCGCGGCCTGGGGCAGTTGGCAACGGGTATCTGTCTGTTGCTTTTGGTGCTGGCCTGGTTGCCGCTCGGCCTGCTGAGTTACGGGCTGGGATGGCTGATTATGGGCATTGTGCTGCTCGATCTGGCCGGGCAGGCCATACACGTGTTGAATCAGAGTCTGATTTTCAGCGCACATCCGCAGTCTCATAGCCGGTTAGTCGGTTGCTACATGTTGTTCTACGCGGTGGGCAGCGGGCTGGGTGCCTTTGCCAGTACCCACGTGTTTGCTCTGGCGGGTTGGTACGGCGTGTGTTGGCTGGGGGCGGGCGTCAGCCTCACAGCCTTGTTGTTCTGGGGGCTGACGTTGCGTGCAATGCCAGTCTCAGATGCGGCGCATTAGCGGCATCCTTTCGGTTCTGGGACAGGAGTCATATATAAAATTCAGTGCTCCCATTGTTTGTCATAATTCACCGCGATACTGTTAGGCCGCCTGGTTTAAACCAATAAAGTGAGCTATGGAAAACAACGCTACCGTTGAACTGGCCAAGCAAAGGCTCAATGACTGGCTGAGTCAGGGCGCGATAGCCCCGGCGGCAAGCTTCCTTCGGAGCGAGAGCTGGGGGAATTGCTGAACATTAAGCGCATGACACTGCGTCAGGCGCTGCTATTCCAGGATATTCCGTAAGGATCGTCGGGGCTGGTTTGCGGCATTGCCACGTTTTAACTACAACCCCAATTCGTCTACCAGCTTCAAACAGGCGGCCATTGAGCAGGGGCGTTTTCCTTCCTGGGGCTATATGACCAAGGAGCGAATCTTGACGGCTCCAGTGGCTATTTGCGATGTGCTGAAGGTGAGAGAAGGGGCGGAGATTTTAGGCAGTTTTATCGGCTATGCCCCGGCGATGTTTTGCTTCAGCCTGTACGGCCACATTCTTGATGCCTTCCCAAGGCTAACCGGCTACAAGATTGTCTTTGGCCTGATGGGCATGTTTGCCTGCGCCGGGATTATCGTGTCGGGGCTGCTGGTCAGAAATATCCGCGCACGCGGCAAATTGACCCCGACGGTTTCTGCCGTCTGACCTGGGCTTTATGAAAAGGGGCGCCATAGCACGGCACCCCCTTACTTTGTCGGCGAGTGCATCAGGTAATAGTCTTCCGCGCCGTCATTGCCGGTAGCGATCGTCCGCCAGCCGTGTTTGTGGTAAAAGGCCAGTGCCTTCTCATTCTTCACCAGGCATTTCAGCGAGCCGGTGGCGGTGAATGTTTGCTCCGCCGCCTGCAGCAGGGCGCTGCCGACGCCAAGAGGCGGTAGCTGAGGGTCGATATACAGATTGTGAATAAAGTTATCCTGACGATAAATCGAGACGAACCCCAGCCGCTTGCCGTTTTCTTCTGCCACCCAAATGTCCTCACCCAGAGTCGAGCGATCGAAATCCTCCAGTCGGTAATCTTCGGTATCACACCAGGGGAACGCCGCCTTGCGCGATGCCAGATACAGGGTGCGTAGGAAGGGGCGATCGGCCTCTTGGTATTTTCTTATTCGCATGGCGGCTCCTTTTTGTTTTTTGCCACTATAGCGCGATTGACCTCACCGGCGGCAAGCCCAATAATGGCGGTCTGACTCGGGGTGCCTCTAGGGGCTGAGATTTTACCCGTATTACCTGATCTGGATTATGCCAGCGTAGGGAAGTCTCGGTGCCCCAACCGGTACCCGCCTTCTTGAACGCCGGTTGGGAGGAATATGCTCGCTCGACCTGATGTTTTACCCGGCGCTCGCGCCGCGGCCTGTTTAACCCAATTTAAACGCCAACCCCCCTTGATTCACTGCCTGACCAACGAAGTGGTGCAGGAGCTGACGGCTAACGTGTTGCTGGCGCTCGGCGCTTCCCCGGCGATGGTGGTGGAACCGACCGAAGCGGCACAGTTCAGCCAACTGGCGGATGCCTTGCTGGTCAATATCGGCACCCTCAATGCCTCGCGGGCCGAATCCATGCTGGCAGCAGTAGAAGCCGCCAATGCGGCAGCTACCCCCTGGGCGCTGGATCCGGTCGCCGTCGGTGGACTGGTCTATCGCACCGCCTTTGCCCAACGTTTGCTTGGCGAAAAGCCTGCGGCAATCCGCGGCAACGCTTCTGAAATCATGGCGCTCAGTGGCCTGCAGGCGAGTGGGCGCGGTGTCGACAGCGCTGACGATTCGCTGGTAGCGTTACCGGCGGCGCGGGAGCTGGCTCGTCTCAGTGGGGCGGTGGTGGCGGTGACCGGCGGGGTGGATTACATCACCGATGGCCAGCGTGACTGGGCGGTTACGGGTGGCGACGTGCTGATGACGCGAGTGGTGGGTACCGGTTGCGCACTTTCGGCCGTGGTGGCGGCATTTTGCAGCCTGCCGGGCGATCGCCTGGATAATGTGGCGACCGCCTGCCGGGTGATGTCACTTTGCGGTGAGCGGGCGACGCGCTGTGCCGCCGGGCCGGGCAGTTTTACCCCCGCATTCCTCGATGCTCTGTACCAACTGCGTCCGGAGGATCTGCAATGAAACGGATTAATGCGTTAACCATCGCCGGCACCGATCCGAGCGGGGGGGCCGGCATCCAGGCCGACCTGAAAGCCTTTTCCGCGCTGGGGGCCTATGGTGCCTCAGTGATCACAGCGCTGGTGGCGCAAAATACCCGCGGCGTGCAGTCGGTGTATAACATCGAGCCGGCTTTTGTCGCTGCCCAGCTTGATTCCGTGTTCAGCGATCTGCGTATCGACAGTACCAAGATTGGCATGTTGGCCAACGCCAATATTGTGCAGGCGGTGGCGGAGCGTTTACGTCACTATCAGCCGTCGTTTGTGGTGCTGGATACGGTGATGCTGGCGAAAAGCGGCGATCCCCTGCTGGCACCGGAGGCCGTGGAGTCGATTCGCTGGGAGCTGTTGCCGTTGGTGTCGATCATCACGCCGAACCTGCCGGAAGCGGCGGCACTGCTGGAATGTGCCCCGGCGGAAAATGAACGCCAGATGCGTGAGCAGGGGCGAGCACTGTTGGCGATGGGTTGCCAGGCGGTATTGATGAAGGGCGGCCATCTCAGCGAGAGTGAAAGCCCGGATTGGCTGTTCAGCGCGGGGCAGGAGCAACGCTTTACTGCGCCGCGCGTAGCGACCCGCCATACGCACGGTACCGGATGTACGCTGTCTGCCGCATTGGCAGCCTTGCGCCCACGTCACGACGATTGGGCCGGCACGGTCGCTGCCGCCAAGGATTATCTGCAAAAAGCCCTGCAGCAGGCCGATACGCTGGAAGTGGGGCACGGCATCGGGCCGGTACATCATTTTCATGCCTGGTGGTGAGTCAACTTTTTGCTACCCTTGTGGTCTGACTGATCCAGGCCCGGTATTGGCCGGGGGCTATCAAATTTTATCAAGGGAGAAGGCCATGACAGGAAAAAACGCACTTCGCGGCGCCATCTTCGGCGCATTGCTCAGCTTCAGCGTGGGTGGCTTTGCCCAGCAGATCGTCACTACCTCGGACGTGATCCAGCAGCCGGGTTATCAAACCAGTTGGCAGAACATGGTGAAGGGGCAGGCCCGCTTGCCTGGCTGGGCACGCAAAGGGGTGGGGACTTCAACCCCGGCGCAAAGCCTGAGCTGGAAAGGCCAAAATTATTTAGTGGGTAATCTGTGCAAGCCACACGACTGTGCCAACAACTTTATGATGGTGGCGTTTAAAGAAGACAAGTCGCAGGCCTGGGCAGTACGCGTCGAGGTGGCGAATAAGCCGGAAGCGATTGATCATCCGAAGAAATATGCCAAATACCAATGGCTGGGCAAGCCCGATGAGGATATGAAGGCGCTGCTGAAGCAACAGTTCGAGAATAATCCGGACTGGAAATAAGGCAGCCAGGGGCGCAGCGGTCTGCGCCCCTGAATACCACGCTCAGCCGATACCGGCCTGATGCAGGTCATGCAGGTTGATGGCACCCACCAACACCCCCTCCAGATTGACCACCGGCGCAGCGCTGATGTGCTGTTCGTGCAACGCTTCCAGTGCTTCTCCGGCGCGCCATTGTTCCGGTAAACGGTAGCCGGGGCGAGTGATCGCCGGGCTTAACGCATCCTGAAGGCTATTGCCCTTCACCAGCCAGCGGCGCAGGTCGCCATCAGTAAACACCCCCACCACTTTTTGCTGTGCGTCGCACACGGGCACCAGTCCCAGTCCGGTGCGGCTCAGTTCCAGCATCGCTTCCATAACGTTGGCGCTTTCACTGACCTGCGGCAGGCGATCGCCGGTGCGCATCAGGTGATGTACCCGGTTCAGCAGACGTGCACCCAGACTGCCGCCCGGATGCGAACGGGCAAAGTCTTCGGCGTTGAAACCGCGTTGACGCATCAGTGCCATCGCCAGTGCATCGCCCATCATCAGCGTATTGACCGCGCTGGAGGTTGGCGCCAGCCCCATCGGGCAAGCTTCACGTTCAACGCTGATGTCCAGCACGCAGGCTGTCGCCTGTGCCAGCGGTGACTCTTTGCCGCCGGTAATGGCGATCACCGGGATGTTATTTTCCGCCAGTAACGGCAGGATCAGATCCAGTTCTTTGGCACGGCCAGAGTAGGAGATAAACACCACCACGTCGTCGGCACCGATCATACCCAGATCGCCGTGCAGCGCTTCCGCCGGGTGCACGAAGAACGATGGCGTGCCGGTGCTGGCCAGCGAGGCAGCAATTTTTTTACCGATATGGCCGGATTTACCGATGCCGGAAATCACCGCCTTGCCGCGGCAGTTCAGCAGCAGTTCGCAGGCACAGACGAAGTTGTCGTCCAGCCGTGCTAGCAGGCGTTGTGCTTCGGCCAGCTCAATTTCCAGCGTTTCGCGGGCGAAGGCCAGCAGGGCGGCACTGTTACTCATCAGAATCTCCTACCAGAATGATATTAATGCCTTTCGCTTGCAGCGCGGCGAGATAATCCGGGTTGATTTTTTTATCGGTGATCAGCGTATCGACGGCGCTCAGGTCGCAAACTACATTGGGGCTTTTGCGGCCGAATTTTGACGAATCCACCAGCAGGATAATACGGCTGGCGGCTTCGCACATCGCCTTGCTGACGTTATGCACTTCGTTAAAGGTGGTGACACCGGCATTGAGATCCACGCCGTCAGCTCCGATAAACAACTTATCAAAGCTGAATTGCTGGAAAGCCGATTCGGCCAGGCTGCCGTGGAAGGATGCCGATTTTTTGCGGTAAGTGCCACCGGGCATCAGGATAGTCTGGTCGTTATCCAGCTCCACCAGTGCATTGACAATGTGCAGGCTGTTGGTCATTACCGTGATGTTATTGAACTGCGCCAGATGCGGGACCATTTGCAGTACCGTACTGCCGGTATCAAATATCAGCGAGTCACCGTCGTTGATAAGCCCAATGGCGGCGTAGGCGATCTGGCGTTTCTTTTCGGTATTAATGTGAGTTTTTCGGTCGATGGGCTGGTCGCTATCGTCGCGGCTGAGCACTACGCCGCCATAGGTGCGGATCACCTCGCCTTCGTCTTCCAGGAGGGTGAGGTCTTTACGAATGGTGGTGCCGGTGGTGGCGAAATGCGCCGCCAGGGCATCCACTGCCGTTTTGCCATGTCGCTGCAGATATTCAAGGATAGCGGCCTGTCGCTGCTTTGGTTTCATAGCCCGTCCTGTTCACAAGAGTTGAGCATTTCCCTTTAATGAATGATTCAAAATGAAAGGTAATATCTTTTAATATGAAAATATCATGATTTGGGGCAATCGCTAACGATAGTGCTGTCCTGCATGCGCGAACCTCGGGGAAGATCACATCTGGGCGTAGATCTCGCTGGTGCAAACCATGCAACCGGGCGATTGGCCGCGGTTGGGCAAAAATGGTCAGGCCGCGCATCAACATACTGCCGCAAACTCGCTGTTCAGTATCGCAGGCCAGTGCCAGCACCACCCGTGGCCGAAAGCGTCCGCCGGAACGTCCGACCCCGACGCTGCCCAATTGGCACAGGCCGTCGAAGGCCGGCCAGCCGGTCAGTTCGCTAAGCCGGTCGACGATCGACGGGCGGGTACCGGCAGTGATGTACACCACTTTTTCCCCGGCTCGATCGGTAACTGCAACGGGCCACCCCAGCCGCTATCTAAAAAGCGGTGATTGAAGCTGTAAAAACGATAGTAATGAAATCCTGATGGCAAGGAGAAACAATAGATGCGATTGAGAGGAAATGCCTTTTGTAAAGCCAAATAGCGGGGGGCGCTCGCCCCCTTGAAGGTCAGTGCTTGACTATTCGGCGTCGAACCACTCGGTATTCTGCAAAGAGATGGGGGTAATGGAGTAGATCATCTCTTGCAGGTGCTCATGGATGGCGCGCTCGGCGGCATCGGCATCCTGCGCCTTCAGCGCGGCAAAAATACGGTAATGCTGCTGCAGCAGGCTTTCCGGCGGCGACACTTCGCTCAGGCTGAGAAAACGCACCCGATCCATGGTGGCCTTGATGGTTTCTATGGTCTCCCAGGCCAGCGGGCATTCGGCAAACTGGGTGAGCAACTGGTGAAATTCATCGTCCAGCGCCAGGAATTCACGCGTCTGTTTGTTCTGCGCCGCCAGCTCTTGACGGTGCAAATTATGCTCCAGCGTCATCAGCTGTTCCTGGGTAATGCGCTCTGCCGCACGGCGCACAATTGCGCATTCTACCGCCTGACGGATAAAACGCCCGTCGGCTACCCGTTTGGCCGAAATCTTCATCACGAAAGTCCCGCGCTGCGGCAAGATCTGCACCAATCCGGCCTCCGCCAGCTTGATAAAGGCTTCGCGCACCGGTTGGCGCGAAACGCTAAAGCGGGTGGAGATCTCTTTCTCTGACAACAGCGTGCCGGGGGGAATGGTGCAGTCAACAATATCCTTACGCAGGAAACGGTAGATTTGCTGATTAACCGGGAGGCTATTGGTGAGATTGTAGGATTCAGACATGGTGACGATCGGTCATCTGGCTTGGATTTGGATGCCACCATACTAGCAGATTATCTTGCTGTCGCGGCGGATAATTCTTAATACGGTTAGGCGAACGCTGAGTGGACTCACTCAGCGTCAGACTGATGGCAAAGCTCATTTCTGCACAGAGCGAGTAGGGGGCGATAAATAAAAATCAGGAAAATTAATTTATTGATTTTCGGCTGATCACCACAAAGCAGGAAAAACCACGCTTTTTCCTGCTTTGCCAGTAACCTAACGCTGAGTGGATCCACTCAGCGTTTTATCCAGATCAAACTGGCAGTAGTCTGGCCACACTCTCTTTGGCACTCTGCGTCAACAGCGCCAGATGCCAACGAATGGCGTCCAGCATGCAGTCGCTGATCTGCGTATAGCCGACCAAATAACCCAGATAAGCGAGAAATGAATGGCTGCCGTTGAGCATCCGCAGCTTTATTTCTTCGTAGGGCAGCACGTCGCTGACCAGTTCCGTATACAACAAATTCTGCTGCCGCAGGTCGGCGATTTTTTTCTGGCCGTTGTGCATGTTGATGACGCTGTAACCCCAGTCGCTGGCGTGCTCGTTAGCCAGTTGTTCGGCATACACCGCCTGATGTGCGCGAAAAAACGCGCCAAAGCCAAGGTGCACGATGCGCGGTTTAATCTGTTCGCGAGCGTAATCCGGCTGAGCAACTGCCGCCGGCAGCACGCTGTTGCTGGAAAATGTCATGCTGGAATTCCTGAAAGTGGGGGCAGAAAACGGGGCGACGTCAGCCGCCCCGGATACCTAGGGTTTTGATATTTGCGGTTGCACGCTATTGCGCGGTGCTTTGATCACCAGCAGTACCAGCACTGCCCCGAGTGCGGCCACGCCACCCGCCAGTATAAAGGCGCTGTCGAACTTGCCGGTGTTTTGCACAATGTAGCCGGTGGCTACCGGGCCAATGATGCCGGAAACGCTGCCGACCAGATGGATAAAGCCGCTGGCGCCACCGACCCGGGATTTATGCACCACGTCCTGGATAATTGCCCAGTAAATCGCCCCGGTGATGTACAGGAAGAAGATCGATACCGACATCAGCATGACCGCAGGTACCACGCTGCTGACGGTACCCGCCAGTGCCACGCAGACAGCGGCCGCCAGCAGGCTGGTGACCAGCACAATCTTGCGCGACAGCAACAGCTTGCCGGTGATATTGAAAATCTTGTCGGAGATATAGCCACCGAGTGCCAACCCGACAAAGCCGACAATCCATGGGATCATGGTGGTGAGGCTCATTTCCTTGATGTTCAGGTTATGCGCCTGCACCAGGTACGACGGGAACCAGCTCAGGAAGAAGAACAGGATGTAGTTGTAGCAGAAGAAGGCGAATGCGGTGACCAGGATGATTGGCTGCTTCAGGTAGTAGCCCAGTCCGTGCGCGGCATTGTTCAGCTCTTCTTCGGCGCTGTGAGTCTCTTCCTTCATCTGGTTTATCAGCGCCAGTTCCTTATCGCTGACGCGTTTGCTTTTCGCCGGGTTATCCGCCACCACGAAGAACCACATCAGCATCCAGACGATGCCGATCGAGCAGATGATCATAAACGCCGGCCGCCAGCCGAACGCCAACGCCAGATAACCGACGATCGGCCCGGCCACGGCACCACCCAAAGGGGAACCGGCGCTGAGCAGGCCCATTGCGGTCGCCGCCTGTTTCTTCGGGAACCAGCCGTTGATCATTTTATTGGCGGAGGCGCAGATCGGCCCTTCGGCCATGCCGAACAGAACGCGCAGGATCAGCATGGAATAGAAGCCGGTGGCTAATGCCGTCATGCCGCAGAAGACGGACCACAGGCCGACGGCGATGCCGAGTACCAACGTCGGGCCGAATTTGTCTACCGCCAACCCACCGATAAAGTTAAAGATGGCGTAACCGAAGAAGAAGCTGCCAAAGATAATGCCGAACTGCTCGGCATTCAACATCAGATCCTTCTCGATCATCGGTACGGTAATCGACAGCGCGACGCGGTCGAGGTAGTTGATCATGTAAACCATAAACAGCAGGAATACGATGGTCCAACGCAGGTTTTTAAACATAAAAGCACTCCACTTGGTATAGGCTGTGTCCCGTCATTGTCCGTGGCGCAGCCTGGTTTAATCGCGATGCTTTGTTGTCTGCAGGGGCGGCCAGGCCACCCTATGCCCCGGTGAAAAAATTAACTAAATTGCAGTAATACCTTGCAGCAGGTGCGCTGATCTTTTTCGAATATCAGCATCGCCTGTTCAACCTCGTTGGCCGGTACGCAATGAGTAATGAGTTTCTGTGGGTCGATTTTCCCGCTGGCCATCCAATCGATAACCTGTGGGAAGCGTGCGCTGTTGAGGCGCGAAGAGAAAATTGACAGCTCTTTACTGGTGATGCTTTGTTGAGTAATGGTGCAGGCCTCGCCGGAGAACCCCATGATGCCGATGCGCGCTGCCGGAGACGCCAGATTGATCGCCTCTTGCAAAATGGCCGGATGACAGGCGGCGTCGACGATCAACGTCGGGCGGATGCCGCGCCGTTCCAGCTCGGCGGGCAATGACGCTTCGGCATTGTTGAACATCCAGTCAGCGCCGTTTTCCTGGGCCATCACCAGCCGCTCCCCGATGCGGTCTGTGACGAGCACCTGCTTCACGCCGTAGACGCCTTTCAGCGTTTGGATCACCGTCAGCCCCATTGGCCCGGCACCGTAGACCAGTGCAATATCATCGGCATTAGGCTGCAGATGAGCGGTGATATTGGCGGCAATGGTGAAGGGTTCAACCATGGCGGCGTGACGATCGCTGATGCTGTCCGGAATGCGGTAGGCGTTGCGCGCCGGGGCGCAGGCGTAGTCACTGAAACCGCCATCGCGATGTACACCGATCACTTGCAGCTCGGTGCAGACGTTGGGACGACCGATGGAACAAGGATAGCAATGGCCGCAACTGACGACCGGATCGACTGAAACGCGTTCGCCGAGCCGCTGCGGGCTGACATCGCTGCCCACCAGATCAATCACGCCAAAAAACTCGTGGCCGATCACTCGTGGGTAGCGGGCGAACGGGTTATGCCCATGGTAAATATGCACATCAGAACCACAGATACCGGCAAATTTAACCTTTACCCGTACTTCGTTGGCCGCCGGTTGTGGCAGAGGACGCTGCTGGATAGCCAGTAGGCCGGGCTGTTCAATGACCACGCTTTGCATGGCGCTTTCTCCTGTTACCAGTTCCATAGGGTGCCATCCTCGAGGCGTGCGACCGGTAGATAAGCCGGTTCGTACGGATAATGGGCGGCCAGTTTTTCGTCGAACTCAATGCCCAGCCCCGGTTTGTTGCCAGGGTGCATATAGCCGTCGTTAAAGCTCCAGCTATGTGGGAACACCTCGAGCATTTGTTCGGAGTAACCCATGTATTCCTGCACGCCGAAGTTCGGCACCCACAGATCAAAATGCAGCGCCGCAGCCATGCAGATTGGCGACAGATCGGATGGCCCGTGTGACCCGGTACGCACCTGATACAGCGAAGCAAAATCGGCGATACGGCGCATGCCGGTAATGCCACCAGCGTGGGTCAGGGTAGTGCGGATATAGTCGATCAGCTGTTCTTCAATCAGCTGTTTACAGTCCCAGATGCTATTGAACACTTCGCCGACGGCGATTGGCGTGACGGTGTGCTGGCGGATCAGGCGGAAACATTCCTGATTCTCTGCAGGCGTTGGGTCTTCCATCCAGAACAGACGGTACTGCTCAATGCTTTTACCGAAGCGAGCTGCCTCGATCGGCGTCAGCCGGTGGTGCATGTCGTGCAGCAAGTGCTCGTCAAAACCAAAGCGGTTGCGCACCGCTTCGAACAGTTTGGGGGTGAAATCGAGGTATTTTTCCGTTGACCACAACTGCTCTTCCGGCCAGCCACCCTTGGTGGCGGGCTCGTAAGCCAGCCCTTTGCCTTTGGCCATGCCGTAGGTGGTTTTCATGCCCGGTACGCCGCACTGGGCGCGAATGGCTTTAAAACCCAGTTCTTTATGCTTGGCATAGTCGTCGAGCACTTCGTCGATGGAGTGGCCAGTGGTGTGGCAGTAAACCATTACGCCGGTGCGCGATGCGCCGCCCAATAGCTGATACAGCGGCATGTTGGCCGCTTTGCCTTTGATGTCCCATAACGCCATGTCTACGGCGGAGATAGCCGACATGGTGACCGGGCCGCGCCGCCAGTAAGCGCCTTTATAGAAGAACTGCCAGATGTCTTCGATCTGGTGGCCATCACGACCAATCAACTGCGGGCAAACGTGATCTTTTAAATAGGAGGCTACCGGCAGCTCGCGGCCATTGAGGGTGGCATCGCCGATACCGGTAATCCCTTCGTCAGTGGTTAACTTCAGCGTGACAAAATTCCTGCCAGGGCAGGTCACAAAAACCTCTGCGTTGATAATCTTCATGCGTCTAATCCTGTTCCCACGGGTCATCATAATGAACGAAAAATACGCCATGAACTAACTACCATACAAGTATGATTAAATGGATTTGCCAGAGAAGATCACATTTTGTTGCGGAAAAGAAGGGGGAGAACTGAAGACCAACAGGGGCGCAGCACGCTGGCTGAGCCCAATATTAAGCGGTTATTGAGGAGACTGGGGTTGCCCAAGCAGCTCGCAGTTGGGGGGAAGACGGCATTCGATGGCGTTCGGCAGCACTTCAATGCGGAAATGCTTACCCTTAAGCGGTTCGCCGTCGAGATTAAAGGTCATTTCATGGGGCGCATCAATTTCCAGCCACGGCAGGGCGGCACCGATCACGTTTTTGTTTTCTTCATCATTAAACAGGCTGGCGATCAGTGCCGGTAACAGTTCGTCAGCGATCAGCAACCGCAGTTGCAGCAGGCCATCGTTGATCAGTGCATCCGGGCATAATTGCTGCCCGCCACCAGCCTGCTTGCCATTACCGATACCAATCACCAACGCGTCACCGGACCAATGGAAATCAGGACCGCGGATCTCGCAGCGATCGGCTTTGAGCGTGTCCATGCGCAGCAAGCCGTGGATAAAGTAGGAGACGCCGCCCAACGCAGCCTTCAATTTTTCCGGCGTTTCGGCGGTGATACGGGTGCCAAAACCGCCGGTTGCCATATTGATGAAATAGCGATGATCGTTAACTTTTGCCAGGTCTATCGAGACGGCACGGCCTTTCACCGCCAGCCGCAGTGCCTGTTCCGGCATCAGAGGGATATTGCAGGCCATGGCGAAGTCGTTGGCGGTACCCAATGGCAGAATGCCCAATACCGGCCGCCCTTTGGCCGGTAACGCGGCCAAGGCTGCAGCCACCTCATTGATGGTGCCATCGCCACCACCGGCAATCAGCGTGGCCACCCCAAGTTGACAGGCCTCCTGCACATAGCGCGCGGCGTCCTCCTGTTCCCAGGTGACGCGAACGTGCAGGGTTTGGTTCTCATCCCGCAATTTCTGTACCGCCAGGCGAACTTCTTCGTTGCCGGCGCTTTTGCCGTTGATGATAAGCAGCGCTGGTGCTGGTGGATGCATTCCCGATATCTCCCGGCTGTAAAACAGATAATAAGCAACGATAAACTACCCATCAGTGGCAATCCATCAGAATATTCAGTTAATTCTGGCTGGTTGCCTCCTGGCAGAGATTATTCCTGCAGAATTGACTTAATTTGAGATATGCGCAGTAGATAAGTTAGCGTTTATTGTTAATAGATTAATTAACTGCTGCAACATTGATTTTATATCGTCAGAGAATCGAGGGATTATTAAAAATAGATAACGTGACGATTTTTCGATGGGATCGCTATATTGGCGAGACTATAAGGAATAACGAGCTAAAACCAAAGAAAAAGCCAGTCCAAGGGAGATTGGACCGGCTAAGGAGGTGGTTCCTAGTATTGCTATGCAAATATTTTTCGTTCTTAGTTTTAAGCAGATTGATATTAACCAAGCTGCGCACTAATTGATGTGATCTGATTCTAATATTTGCCAAAAACCGCCATTTAAAGATAGCGGGCGGAATTTTTACGCCGCAGGACTATTGGTATCCGGCAAATTTCGGATCAGCAATGCGTAATTGAGATCGATATCTGACGGAATTGGCAAATAAACGATATGCCCGTTGCCCGGAGCCACGTCGATCGCTTCACCTTTCTTATTTTGCATGCTCTCCAGGGTAAACAAGACGTTACCGCCGGGAGTCATCATCTCGACACTGTCGCCGACCATGAACTTGTTTTTTACATCCACTTCTGCCCAACCATCACGGCGGACGCCGGTGAACTCACCGACAAACTGCTGGCGTTCAGACAGTGAGGAACCGTAATCGTAGTTTTGCTGAGCTTCATGCACATGGCGGCGCAGGAAACCTTCGGTGTAACCCCGGTGGGCCAGGCCTTCCAGCGTGGTGAGCAGGGTAGGATCGAATGGCTTGCCCGCGACGGCGTCGTCGATGGCGCGGCGATAGACTTGTGCAGTGCGCGCGCAGTAGTAGAAGGATTTGGTGCGGCCTTCGATTTTCAGCGAATGCACGCCGAGCTGAGTCAGGCGTTCCACATGCTGGATGGCACGTAAATCCTTCGAGTTCATGATGTAGGTGCCGTGTTCATCTTCAAAGGCGCTCATGTACTCATCCGGTTTTTGCGCTTCGGACAGCATAAACACTTTGTCGGTCGGTGCACCGATACCTAACGTCGGCTCAACGGTTTGTACCGGGATAGGTTCATGCATATGTACAATGTTACCTGTCTCGTCCTCTTTGCCTTCTTCCGCTTTGTACTGCCAGCGACAGGCGTTGGTGCAGGTGCCCTGATTAGGATCGCGCTTGTTGATATAACCGGATAACAGGCAACGGCCGGAATAGGCCATGCACAGGGCGCCGTGGACGAAGATTTCCAGCTCCATTTTCGGTACCTGAGAGCGGATCTCGGCGATCTCCTCCAGCGACAGTTCGCGCGACAGGATCACTCGCGTCAGCCCCATTTGCTGCCAGAATTTCACCGTCGCCCAGTTAACCGCGTTCGCCTGTACCGACAAGTGAATGTCCATCTGCGGGAAGGCTTCGCGCACCATCATGATCAGGCCGGGATCGGACATGATCAACGCGTCTGGGCCCATGTCGATCACCGGTTTAAGATCGCGCAGGAAGGTTTTCAGCTTGGCGTTGTGCGGGGTGATATTCACCACCACGTAGAATCTTTTGCCCAGCGCATGGGCTTCGTTAATCCCCTGCGCCAGATTCTCGTGATTGAATTCGTTATTGCGCACCCGCAGGCTGTAACGCGGTTGGCCAGCATAAACGGCGTCTGCACCATAGGCAAAGGCGTAACGCATGTTTTTCAGCGTACCCGCCGGGGAGAGGAGTTCCGGTGTAAACATAATGAGTCTCGGTCTGATTTCAGGTCAGTACCGCACCACCAAATGGCGCAGTAAAAGCGGGGGATTGTAGCGGCAGAGCGGCAAGAAATCAGCAGGTAACCGGATTTATTAAAGGGAGATTGATCCTGGTCATAAGAAAAACGCGCGATGGCGACCATCGCGCGTCGCTCAGATGATGTTATGCACTCAAATCGCGCACGTCGGTATTCGGGCCGTTTTTGATTACTGACTGAATGCCGTTTTTTGCAGCAGTTTCAGAGCTGTACATTTCGCTGACGCCGATCACCTGATGGTTTTTGGCCTTCAGCACAAAGTAAGGCTGATTGCTGGTGCTGTGCTTGAGTTCATATTGCGCTTCGTGGGGGGAATTGGTTTGCACCGAGGCAATGCCATTCTCCGCCGAGGCCTTGCTGGCGTACATCTCACTGGCCAGAATGATTTCGCCATTACTGGCTTTCAGGTTGAAGTGGTACTGTCCATTCTTTGCTTTTTTCAGTTCATAGTGACCGATTGCCATGGTTCCTCTCCTGTGGGTTCCGATAAGTGATGTAAGTGTAGCCAATAGCTTGAAATTGGGCGGCTAATAAACCTGACTTGCGCACAGTAGTGCAAAAAAAAGGCGATTTTTTTTGCGCTAGCGTTGAGTTTTAGCCAGCGGATAGTGCTGTAGCACGACAAGCTAATGGCGGATTGCGATGCTGAAGGCGACGGTTAAGGCATTCCTTGATTCCGTGACGGTCTATGCCTGGGACAGCGAAGCCGCGCATTGCTATGGCGCTATGCGGGCGGAGGTGACGGAAAACGGACGGGTGATGGGGGCTTTGGATCAGCTTATTGCCGCACACGCTCAGAGCCGTGGTGCGACAATAATCACTAACGATAAGGCGTTCGCCATGGTGCCGGGCCTGGCAGTAGAAGACTGGACTTAAAGCCCATTCACCAGCCGACAGGGCTCAGCTTCCCAGCGATAGCCCACGCCGTACACTGAACGGATAAAGGATTTTTCGCCGTCGATCAGCTCCAGTTTGCGCCGCAGGTTTTTGATATGACTGTCGATGGTACGGTCGGTGACAACCCGGTAGTCGTCATACAGGTTATTCAGCAGTTGCTCACGTGAGAACACGTTGCCTGGCTGGCTGGCCAGTGTTTTCAGCAGGCGAAACTCGGCCGGAGTGAGATCCAGCATTTGGCCCTGATAGCTGGCCTGAAAGCGCGGTTCATCAATGTGAAGTTGGGTTTCTTCCTGCGTATTGTCCAACGGGCGGTAGCAACGACGCAGAATGGTTTTCACCCTGGCGACCACTTCACGTGGGCTGTAAGGCTTGCAGATGTAATCATCTGCGCCGATCTCCAACCCCAGCAGGCGATCGATCTCCTCGATTTTCGCCGTCACCATCACCACCGGAATATCGGTAAAACGACGCAGTTCACGGCAGACCGTTAACCCGTCGCTGCCCGGCAGCATCAGATCCAGCAAGATCAAGGCAGGGGAATGAGCATGTACCGCCGGCACCACCTCACTGCCATTGGTCAGCCAGTGCGTGGCGTATCCCGCAGCTTGCAGGTAGTCCACCAACAGTTGGCCGAGCTTGGGTTCATCTTCAACAATCATAATTTGCAACGGCTGGTTCTGGGTTTCCATCATGACGCCTTATTCATTACCGGGGTGGCGAATTCTACCGTAATCCGCACGCCGCCCAAAGGCGAGTGCTGTGCGTAGATCTTTCCGTTGTGTGCTTCCACTATGTTTTGACAGATCGATAGCCCCAGTCCGGAGCCGCCGCTGGCGCGATTACGCGATCCTTCGGTACGGTAGAAGCGCTCAAAAATGAGTGCCAGTTGCTCGTCATTGACGCCCGGCGCGCTGTCCTGCCAATAAATGAGCAGGCGGCCCGGCAACGATTCTGCGCCGATCTCCAGCTTACCCTCGGCGTCGGTATAACGCAGGCTGTTTTCCAGCAGGTTGTTAAACAGCTGATTAAGCCGGTCGGGGTCGCCAAACAGCGGCGCCTGTTCTGGTAGCCGGGTCACGATTTCCAACCCCTTGGCGTGGAACCGGTCGCGGAAACTGGCGACCGCAATTTGTAGCAGGTGCACACAGTCGACCGGTGATTTACGGTAGGCGAGCGCGCCGAGATCTGATAACGAAAGCTGGTGTAGGTCATCGACCAGCTTGGTCAGGGTGGCGACTTCCGCCAGCAGTGAGCTGAGTGAGGCCGGGGTAGGTTGGCGCACGCCATCTTGCAAGGCTTCGAGTTCGCCGCGCAACACCGCCAGTGGGGTGCGTAATTCGTGCGAGACGTCGGCCATCACGGCGCGCCGCATCTGTTCATTTTTTTCCAGCGAGGTGGCAAGCTGGTTAAAGTCCAGCGCCAGTCGCCCCAGTTCATCCTGGCTACTGACCGCCACGCGGGTGCTGAAATCCCCCGCCGCCAGCCGATGGGTTCCCGCTACCAGGCGTTTGACCGGCGCCAGTAAGCCGCGCGACATCAGCCAGGTCACCGCCGCAGCCAACAGGGTAGAGAGGGCGACAATCATCCAACTGGTGCGTCTTTGCTGTTGGTCGAAGTTGATGTCGGTATTGCGCGTCAGCCTCTCTACCGGGGTGGTGAGCACCCAGCCGACAATTTCATTGTTGTAGCGGATGGGATGACGCGGGCCTTCCTTTGGCAACGGGCCTGAATGGCCCACCAGCCGGTTAAACTGGCTGTCTACCACCCAGAACTGGGTACGCCAGCCCTTGGGCGGCAGATTGTGGCTGCTATCGCTGTTTTGTTCGAACGAGCGCATGATCTGGTAAACCACCTGATCGTTATTACGCAGAAAGACCCAGTTGCCGTGGTGGCTGTACTGCTCTTCCAGCGCTTCACCCAGCATGTTGATGCGCTGTTCGTTACTGTTCTTGATGTAGTCGATAAAACCCCGCTCGAAGCTGACACGCACACCCCAGTGCATGGTGATTAACACCAGCATGCAGGTGGCGAAAATCGCCATGAACAGTTTACCGGTAATGCCTATTTTCATTGCAACCTCGTGGAGCCTGTGTCCGGCTCTTTGGTCAGCGTGCGGTTAGTGGTGGTATCGGCCGGGACGCGGGCGAAGGCCAACGCAGGCAGGGCGGTATTGACGATGGCGGTGTCCAGCGTCTGCATAAAAAAGCCGAATGCCACAATCCAGAGTTGCCACTGTACCGAGGTGGTGTGTTTTATCAGCATCAATTAGTCATTATTGGGGCAAAGGAGCCAGCTTCTTGCCGCGACGGAACTTCATCTGCAGCCGGTCAAAATACAGGTAAACCACCGGGGTGGTGTAGAGCGTCAGCAGTTGGCTGACGAGCAGCCCACCCACTATGGTGATGCCGAGCGGTTGACGTAACTCCGCGCCGTCGCCGTGGGTCAACACCAGGGGCAGTGCGCCAAAAAGCGCCGCCAGCGTGGTCATCATTATCGGCCTGAAACGCAGCAGGCAAGCCTGGAAAATGGCGTCCCGCGCGCTGATACCCCCGTTGCGTTGTGCATCCAGGGCAAAATCGACCATCATGATGGCGTTCTTCTTCACTATACCGATCAGCAGCATAATGCCAATCAACGCAATCAGGCTGAACGGCGCGCCGAACAGCTCCAGCGCCAGCAGTGCACCGACACCGGCAGAGGGCAGGGTGGACAGGATGGTCAGCGGGTGAATATAGCTTTCATAGAGGATGCCTAGCACGATATACACCGTGGCGATGGCGGCGGCGATCAGCAGCAACTGGGATTTCAGCGTTTCCTGGAATACTTGAGCGGTACCGGCAAAGGCGCCTCGTACCGTGGCCGGAACACCGAGCGCCGTCATGCTGCGTTCTACGGCGGCGGTAGCGTCAGACAGGCTGCCGCCATCGGGCAGGTTAAACGAGATGGTCGAGGCGGCCGACAACCCCTGGTGGTTGACCGACAGCGGTGCATTGGCCGGTCTCCAACTGGCGAAGTAGGACAGCGGGATCGCCTTGCCGTCCTTGTTGATCACGAACATCTTGTCCAGTGAACTGACGTCCTGGGTATAGGGTGGCGCGACTTCCATGACCACCTTGTACTGATTGAGCGGCTGGTAGATGGTCGAAATCTGGCGCTGGCCGAAGGCGTTATTGAGCAGGTTATTGGCGTCTGAAACCGAAATCCCCAGCCGGGCCATGGTCTCGCGATCGTAAACCAGATCCATTTCCGAGCCTTTGTCCTGCTGATCGGAGTTGACGTCGGCCAGCTCCGGCAAGGCGGCCAGCGCAGTGCGGATTTTCGGTTCCCACTGGCGGAGTGCGGAGAGGTCATCAGCCAGTAGTGTGTATTGGTAGCTGGCATTAGCCTGCCGGCCACCGACGCGGATATCCTGCACCGCCATCAGGAACAGGTTGGCACCCGGCTCTTTGGCCAATTTGGCGCGCAGGCGGGCGATCACTTTCTGCGCGTCATCACTGCGCACCGACAGGGGTTTCAACGAGATAAACATCGAGCCGCTGTTGGTGCGTGAGCCGCCGGTGAAACCGGTGACGTTTTCCACGTCCGGATCTTCACGCACGATTTTCATGAAATCTTCCAGCTTAACGCGCATCGCCTGGAAGGAAATGCTCTGATCGGCCTGGATAAAGCCCAGCAGCCGGCCGGTATCCTGTTCGGGGAAAAAAGTTTTTGGAATACTGACGTATAGCCACACGTTGAGCGCGATGGTAGCCAGAAACACCGCCAGCACCCAGCGCGAGTGGCCAAGCACCCAGCTTAGTGAACGGGCATAACCCTTTTGCAACGCCAACAGCATTTTACCGAAGCCGCGAATGCGCCGCTGCGAGCGTGGCGGCTGGTGGCGCAGCAGGTAGGCGCACATCATCGGCGTCAGCGTCAGCGAGATAATCAGCGACAGCCCGATCGACACCGACAGGGTGACGGCAAATTCGCGGAACAGGCGGCCGGGCAGGCCTTCCATCAGCAGCAGCGGAATAAACACCGCCACCAGCGACACGCTCATCGACAGCACGGTGAAGCCCACTTCACGCACCCCGACCAGCGCCGCATTAATGGGCTTCATGCCGGCCTCGATGTGGCGAGAAATATTCTCCAGCACCACGATAGCGTCGTCGACCACGAAGCCGGTAGCAATGGTCAGCGCCATCAGCGACAGGTTATTGAGACTAAAGCCGCACAGATACATGGCGGTGAAGGAGCCGATCAGCGACACCGGAACCGCTACCGCCGGGATCAGCGTTGCGCGGCCGGAACGCAGGAAGATGAATACCACCAGGATCACCAGCCCGATGGCAATCACCAGCGATTGCTCCACCTCGGCCAGTGAGGCGCGGATGGTTGGTGAGCGATCCTGGGCGATATTCAATTGGATCGACGCCGGGATATTGTCTTGCAGCGCGGGCAGTTCGGCGCGGATGCGATCGACGGTTTCAATGATATTGGCGTCCGGCGCCCGGCTGATGGCCAGAATAATCGCCGGTTTGGCATTGGTCATCCCGGCGTTGCGCACATCCTGTACCGAGTCGTTGACTTCGGCCACGTCGCTCAGGCGCACCGCCGAGCCGTTGTTGTAGTGAATAATCAACGGCCGATAGGCATTGGCGGTTTTCAATTCGTCGTTGGCCTGGAGCTGCCAGCGCTGCTGCTGATTTTCTACCGCGCCTTGTGGCCTGCGCACGTTGGCATTGCTGATGGTCTGGCGTACGGCATCTAGTGATATGCCCTGATTGAACAGGGCGCTTGGGTTGAGTTCGATCCGCACCGCAGGCAGTGAGCTACCGCCAACCGAGACGTCGCCCACCCCTTCGGTCTGGGCGATTTTCTGTGCCAATTGGGTAGAGGCAAAATCGTAAAGCTGGCCCTGGCTGTAGGTATTCGAGGTTAGCGTCAGGATCATGATCGGCGCATCGGACGGGTTAACCTTACGGTAGCTGGGGCGGCTTGGCATACCGGAGGGTAACAGACTTTGTGCAGCGTTAATTGCCGCCTGCACGTCACGTGCGGCACCGTTGATATCACGATCGAGATCAAACTGCATAATCACTCTGGTGCTGCCCAGCGAACTCATCGAGGTCATCTCATTGACCCCGGCAATCCGGCCCAGAGCCCGTTCCAGTGGCGTCGCCACCGACGAGGCCATGGTCTCTGGGGCAGCCCCCGGCAGTGAAGCGCTGATTGAAATCACCGGATAGTCGACCTGCGGCAACGGCGAGACCGGCAGCAGGCTGAAGCCGATCACGCCGCTGATGGTGATGGCCAATGTCAGCAGCGTGGTGGCGACAGGCCGATAGATAAACAGGGCGAAGAATTTCACGGCAGCTCCTGCACATCCGGCTGGTGACGAGTGTTACGCGCCAGCTTGTCAAACAGCAGGTAGATAACCGGCGTGGTGAACAGTGTCAGGATCTGGCTCATCACCAGCCCGCCGACCATACAGACCCCGAGTGGGTGGCGTAGCTCCGCGCCGACGCCGGTGCTGAGCATCAGCGGCAGTGCGCCTAGCAACGCGGCCAACGTGGTCATCAGGATCGGTCTGAAACGTAGCAGGCAGGCCTGATAAATCGCATCATACGGCGTCATTCCCTGTTCCCGCTCGGCGGCCAGGGCAAAGTCGATCATCATGATGGCGTTTTTCTTCACGATGCCGATCAGCAGAATGATGCCGATAATGGCAATCACGTCCAGTTCGCTGCCGGCCATCATCAGCGCCAGCAGTGCGCCGACCCCGGCGGTGGGCAGGGTAGAGAGGATAGTTACCGGGTGAATAAAGCTCTCATACAGCACGCCCAACACGATATACATCGCCACGACCGCCGCCAGAATCAACCACAGGGTGCCGCCCAGCGCTGCCTGGAACGCCAGCGTTGCGCCCTGGAATTGGGTGGTGATGTCTTTCGGCAGATTGAGTTTTTTTTCCGCCAGGGTGATGGCATCGACCGCTTCACCGAGCGAATAATTGCCCGCGACGTTAAAGGAGATGGTGGCCGCCGGGAACTGATCCAGATGGTTAACCGACAGCGGCCCGAAGCGCTGTTCAATTTTGGCGATGGTGCTCAGTGGCACTATGGTGCCGTTGCTGCTGGTCAGGCGGATATCATTCAGCGCCGCCAGCCCTGGGGTGGTGCTGACGTCATGTTCCAGCACCACGCGGTACTGGTTGGCCTGGGTGTAAATGGTGGAGATCAACCGCTGACCGAAGGCGTTGTACAGCGCATTATCCACGTCGCTCATGCTGATGCCGAGGCGAGAGGCCGAATCGCGATCGACATTGACATAGGCCACCAGGCCCTGATCCTGCCAGTTGCTGGTCACGTCTGCCAACTGCGGCGTTTGTTTCAGTTCCGCCATCAACTGCGGTACCCACAGGCTAAGATCGTCCAGCGACATGGCCTGTAGGGTGAACTGGTACTGGGTGCGGCTGACCTGAGTATCGATAGTCAGATCCTGTACCGGCTGCAGATACAGCTTCACGCCGGGGAACTGGGTACTCATCTGTTGCAGACGGGTGATGATGACCGGAATGCGTTCGCTGCGTTCGCTTAGGGGCTTGAGGTTGATCTGCAGCCGGCCGCTGTTTAGCGTGGCGTTGGTGCCGTCGACGCCAACAAACGACGTCAGGCTTTCCACCGCCGGATCTTTAAGAATTTCTGCCGCCACCTGCTGTTGGCGTTCGGCCATATTGCTGAATGACACTGACTGCGGCGCTTCCAGCGTGCCCTGAATGATGCCGTTGTCCTGCACCGGGAAGAAGCCTTTCGGGATAAGCAGGTACAGCAAGATGGTGAGCAGCAGCGTGCTGAATGCCACGCCGAGCGTCAGCCACGGGTGGTTGAGCACCGTTTTCAGCCATTTGCCGTAGCGAGCGATAACCCGATCAAAGAAACGCTCGGAGGCAGCAGAGAAACGGTTCTGCTTGCGCAGCGATTCGTGGCTTAGCATGCGTGCGCACATCATTGGCGTCAGCGTCAGAGAAACTACGGCGGAAATCAAAATTGCCACCGCCAGCGTTACCGCAAATTCGCGGAACAGTCGGCCGACAATATCCCCCATAAACAGCAGCGGGATCAGCACTGCCACCAGTGAGAAGGTCAGTGAAATGATGGTGAAGCCGATTTCACCGGCCCCTTTCAACGCCGCATCGAGCGGTTTTTCCCCCTTTTCGATATAGCGTGAAATGTTCTCAATCACCACGATGGCGTCATCGACCACAAACCCGGTGGCGATGGTCAATGCCATCAGCGTCAGGTTGTTAATTGAGAAGCCCAGGAAGTACATGGCGGCAAAGGTACCGATCAACGACAGCGGTACCGCCACGCTCGGAATAATGGTGGCTGGCACGTTGCGCAGGAACACGTAAATCACCATCACCACCAGCGCCACCGCCAGCAACAGTTCGAACTGCACGTCGCTGACTGAGGCGCGGATGGTGGTGGTGCGATCGGTCAGTACCTTGACGTCGACCGATTTTGGCAGGCTCTTGATCAACTGGGGCAGCATCTCGCGGATACTGTCGGCGGTGGTGATCACGTTCACCCCCGGCTGGCGCTGGATGTTCAGCACAATGGCCGGCTGTTTGTTGGCCCAGGCCGCCAGCCGGGTATTTTCTGCGCCTTGCTCGATGGTGGCGATATCTTGCAGGCGGATCGCCGCGCCGTTCTGATAGGTGACAATCAGTTGGCGGTAATCGTCGGCGGACTTCATCTGGTCGTTGGCGGACAGCGTGACCGAACGCGTCGGGCCATCCAGGCTGCCTTTGGCGGAGTTGACGTTAGCGTTGCCGATGGCGGTGCGGATGGTTTCGCTGTCCAGGCCATAGGCGGCAACGGCCGCGGCATTGAGTTTCACGCGCACCGCCGGCCGCTGGCCACCGGAAATAGTGACCAGCCCGACGCCGGTGACCTGCGATATTTTCTGCGCGACACGGGTTTCCACCATGTCTTCCAACTGAGTCATCGGCATGGCGGATGAAGTCACGGCCAGTGTCAGTATCGGCGGATCGGCAGGGTTAACCTTGCTGTAAATTGGTGGGTAGGGCAGATCGCCTGGTAACAGGTTGGTGGCGGAGTTGATCGCCGCCTGCACTTCCTGTTCGGCGACGTCGAGCGGCAGCTCAAGCTGGAATTGCAGTGTCACAACCGAAGCGCCGCCGGAACTTTGCGATGCCATCTGTTTCAGGCCGGACATCTGACCAAACTGGCGTTCTAGCGGGGCGCTGATGGCCGAAGTGACCACGTCCGGGCTGGCACCGGGGTACAGCGTGACCACCTGAATGGTCGGATAGTCGACTTCCGGCAGGGCGGACACCGGCAGGGCGCGATAACCGATAATCCCCGCCAGCAGGATCGCCACCATCAACAGCGTGGTCGCGACCGGGCGCAGAATAAACAGGCGGGATGGGCCGCCGCCGGGGTTAGGTGGCATCACCTGCATCAGGATTTCCCCTGAGTACGCGATGGGTGACCGGATTGGGTCGCTGCCGGGTTTTTTTGCGGCGTGACGACCTCAACCTGCATGCCTTCGGTCAGACGATCGATACCGTCGGTCACCACCCGATCGCCGACGTTCAGGCCGGCGTTGATCACCACTTGCCGGTTGTCCTGCATGCCGGTGGTAACCAGGTGTTTGTTGACCTTGTTCTCTTCACTCAGGGTCCAGACGAAGTTGCCTTCGTTGCCCATTTGCAGTGCCGCGGTTGGGATGACCATAGCATCGTGCAGCGTCGCCACCTTCAGGCGTGTATTCACAAACTGGTTGGGAAATAGCGCATCGTCCTCATTGGTGAAACGCGCCTTGAGTTTGATGGTGCCAGTGGTGGTATCGATCTGGTTATCCAGGCTCAGCAACGAACCGGTTGCCAGTTGATTTTGGTTGGTGCGATCCCAGGCTTCGACGCTGACCGGGCCGGCTTTTTGCGCTTTGATCAAGTCGCTGATATTGGCTTCCGGCAGGGTAAACACCACATCGATAGGGTGAGTCTGGGTGATCACCACAATGCCGGTTGTGCTGCCGCTGGTGATGTAATTGCCGACATCCACCAGTTTCAGGCCGACGCGACCGTCGATCGGCGCGGTGATGCGGCTGTAGGTGATTTGCAGTCTGGCGCTGTCGACCGTGCCCTGATCGGCTTTGATCGCCCCCTCAGTCTGTTGCACTAATGACAATTGGGTATCCAGATCCTGGCGTGAAACCAGATTGGTTTTTGCCAGTTGCTGGTAACGCGCCAAATCGCGCCGGGCATTAGCGAGCGTGGCCTGGTCTTTAGCCAGTTGTCCCAACGCCTGAGTCAGCTGTACTTCAAACGGGCGCGGGTCGATTTCCACCAGCAAATCGCCGGCCTTGACCTGTTGGCCTTCAGTAAAATGGATAGCCATCAGTTGGCCATCGACCCGGCTGGTGACGGTCACGGTGTTGGCGGCGGTCGCGGTGCCCAGCCCGGAAAGATAGCGTGGCACCGTTTGCTGTGTGACGGTGGCTGCCTGTACCGGTGACATCGGTGCCCCGCGTCGGCCACCGGCAGCCTTGCCACTGGCTGCTTGGCGGGCACCCGGCGCGGCAGCCGCCGCCGGTTGCGGAGCGCTGAAGTGACGCCAAATCAGCACGGCGGCAATAGCCACAATAACCACCACCAGCAGGCGCAGTATCAGTGAACGACGTGGGTTTTTTGCATTCATGGTGGCGAAAATCTCTCCAAAAGGCAGGCGTGCGGGCACTCATTGCCAAAAAAGTTACACTCCTTACAGAATACTAGTTTAGCCAGTCAAGACGGCATAAAAATGAAGGAAATATGGAGTAACCGTCAGCATTGTCCAAATATATCCGTCATCTTTCAAACCGCAGCGTTCAAATCTGCTCCTGGCAGATTTGTCACCCCAATCACTTGCCTAAGTAAGCTCATGGGGACTAATGAGCCTCATCCCTGAGGCTCACCCTTCGGGCTAGCACAAATGCTGCAATTTGAAAGCTATAGGATACAAATTGACTATGTTTATAAGTGAATGGGTTCGGCTTATAGCCAATACGTTTGGTGTTAATAATTACCCTGCGAATCATTAATTCCTTGGAGAATGCTATGAACAACAGAGAGCTGGGCCGTTCGGGCATAAAAGTACCGGTATTGACCTTCGGCGGTAACGTGTTTGGCTGGACTGCCGATCGCGAAACCTCATTCAGCCTGCTGGATGCGCTGGTGGAGCACCAGCTCAATTTCATCGATACCGCCGATGTGTACTCGAGTTGGGCACCGGGCAATCAGGGCGGAGAGTCGGAGACCACCATTGGACAATGGCTGAAAAAAACCGGCAAGCGCGATCGGGTTATCATTGCCACCAAGGTGGGCAAGCCGATGGGCGAAGGCAAACAAGGGCTGTCGCCGCGCTATATCCAGCAGGCGGTGGAGGATTCACTGCGCCGTTTGCAGACCGACTATATCGACCTTTATCAATCGCACGACGACGACCGGGATACGCCGCTGGTGGAAACCCTGGCGGCGTTTGATGCGCTGATCAAGGCCGGCAAGGTGCGGGCGATAGGCGCTTCCAACTATCAGGCCGACCGTCTGGAAGAGGCACTGAACGTCAGCGAACGAGAAGGGCTGGCGCGTTACGAAGCTCTGCAGCCGGAATATAACCTGTATGCGCGAGAAGGCTATGAGCAGGGGCTGGAAGCGGTGGCGCAGCGTCATGGACTGGGGGTAATTAACTTCTTCTCGCTGGCCAGCGGTTTCCTGACCGGCAAATATCGCAGTGAGCAAGATATCGGCAAGAGCCAGCGTGGCGACAGGGTGATCGGGCAGTATCTCAATCCGCGCGGTTTAAAAATTCTGACGGCGTTGGATAGCGTTGCAGCGAAGCACCAGACTTCCCCCGCGCAGGTTTCATTGGCCTGGCTGATAGCGCGGCCCAGCATCACTGCGCCAATCGTCAGCGCCACTTCACTAAAGCAGTTGGATGAGTTGGTTAGCGCCACCTGTCTGCGGTTGGATGCCGAGGATATCAGTACTCTGAACCAGGCCAGCGCCTGGTAATCTTACCCACAGCGGCTGGCGGGGTTAGCCGTGGAATTTATCCCGCCAGGTTTGTTGTGCCAGCCGATACAGGACATGTTTTTGCAGCGGATGGCCCAGCGGCAGCCGTGGATGTAGGAAATTTTCGTCACGGGACGTCATGCCAATACGTTCCATAACCCGGCGCGATGGCTGGTTGGTCTCGGCGGTAAAAGATACCACTTCAGCCAAATCCAACTGCTCGAAAGCGTGGCAGAGTGCGCTACGGGCGGCCTCAGTGGCGTAGCCTTTTCCCCAGTGCGCCGCCGCTAGCCGCCAGCTAATTTCCACGCAGGGGGAGCAGGGCAGATCTTCCGCCGGGATCGCCAGCCCAACGAAGCCGATAAAAGGCGCGCCGTCTTTTTCTTCCACCGCCCACAAACCCCAGCCGTTTTGCTGCATAAACTGACGAATTTTGTCAGCTTGCGCGTAGCTTTGTTCGGCTGTCAACGGAGCAGGGAAATAACGCATTACCTGGGGATCGGCATTGAGGGCGGCAAATGCCGGTAGATCTTCGTCACGCCAGGCGCGCAATAGCAACCGGTCGCTTTCAAGGGAAAATATGTCACACATCGACTGGCTCCAGTGAACTAAGGCGCGGCAAGCCGCGCCTCAGACTGATGACAAACCTCATCCCTACCCAGAGCGAGTAGAGGCCGATAAATAAAAATCAGGAAAATCAATTTATTGATTTTCGGCTGCTCATCACAAAGCAGGAAAAACCACGCTTTTTCCTGCTTTGTCAGCAACCTAAGGCGCGGCAAGCCGCGCCTTCTGAGCATTAACGGAACAGCGTTTGCGCCCAGCGTGCCAGCCCGGCGGTGACTGAGCCAAAGTCGTTGCCACCGACGATAGGAATACCCGGCAACTGCTGTTGCAGCGCGGCGCGCAGCAACGGTGAGCGCGCGCTGCCGCCGGTGAGATAAATCACCTGTGGCGCGGTCTGGCTGCTGGCCAGCGCGGCGCTGACCTGTTCCTGGATGCGCAGTAGCGGCTGCGAAATAGCTTCGGCAAGTTGATCCTGGCTGATGGTTTCCGCCAAATCAGTCTGGACGAAAGCCAGCGGGGCGCTGATGTTTTGCTGCGCGGACAGGGCGATTTTGCTCTCTTCCGCCGCACGCACCAAACGGTAGCTCAGACGTTGCTGGTGGACTTTTAGCAGGCGTTTGACCTTTTCCGGTTCGGCAGCATCGCGGATCAGATCGTGCAGCATGCGGCCGTTGGCGACGCTGTAAAAGTCGTTCTGCGCCGGCACGTCGTTGGTGGCAACTGCGTTCCAGTAAGGCAACGCAGGCAGGGCGATGCCCTTGCCGGTTTCGCCGCCCATGCCGAACAGCGGCATCAGCTGTTTGAATGCCAGCATGATATCCAGGTCGTTACCGCCCACGCGGCAACCGCTGTGTCCCAGCAGGCTTTGCTGGCGATCGGCGCGGTCACGCCATTGCGGCCCCATCAGCAGCACCGAGCAGTCGGTGGTACCGCCACCGATGTCTACCACCAGCACGGTTTTCTCTTCGGTCAGGGTGGCTTCGAAGTCCAGCCCTGCCGCGACCGGCTCGAACTGGAATTGAATGTCTTTGAACCCGGCACGTTCGGCAGCGCGTTGCAAAATGCCCTGCGCCTGCTGGTTGGCATCTTCACCGCCCATGCCCTGGAAGTTGATCGGGCGACCGATGACCGCTTGACTGATGCTGTCCTGCAGGACGTTTTCCGCCTGGCGCTTGATGTGGAACATCATGGCACACACCAGATCTTCAAACAGCGCGATCTGCTGTGGCTTCAGGCCGTTGGCACCGAGGAAAGATTTCGGTGAGCGAACAAAATACACTTCTTCCGGATCTTCAACGTAGTGTGCCAGCGCTTGCAGGCCGAACAGCACGCTGTTGCTGGCGACCGGGATATCTTCTTCACGGTTGTAGTTGATTGCCCGGCGCAGCAGTTGCTGGTTCTCTTCGCTGCCAGTGGGGACTTGCCAGTGACGGTGCAAACACTCGCTCACGGCTTCACGCGTCGGTGCGCACAGCATCGACGGCAGATAGGGTTCGTTGTTTTCCAACGTCAGCAGCTCGGGGCCGTTATCACGCATCACTGCAACGGAACAGTTGGCCGTTCCGTAATCGAATCCAATAAACATGTCTTTTCTCACTCCCCATGCCGATGAAGGGGGGCGACTTTACCCGAGACTTGCCCCTCGGGCAACGTGTGAGCGCCCAACTGACGAAAAATTTATGCCCTTCATACTTCAAGCTGCATCTTTGTTGGCTTCCTGCGCTTACCCGGTCACGTACTCTTTGTACGCTCCCGGGGATGCGCTCAGTTGCCGCCGCGATGCAACTCGAATTATTTTGGGTATAGCGGCGAACGAGAGTGCATGCTTAACTTAATGTCCGAATCCCGCACGTCAGCGCACCAGCCGAGTCGCATAATGAACAAAAAACTGACCCCGAGCCTAGCCATGAAAAACCAGCAACAGGCGCTGTATCAGGCACTGAGTGCGCGCGATCGCAAATTCGACGGCCGCTTCTTTGTCGGTGTTTCTTCAACCGGGATTTATTGCCGCCCGGTGTGCAGTGCCCGCACGCCAAAAATAGAGAACTGTACCTTTTACCCGAGCGCTGCGGCGGCGGAGCTGGCAGGGTTTCGCCCCTGTCTTAAGTGTCGGCCGGAGTTGGCGCCGGGGCTGGCGTTGATTGATCTGGGCAACCGCTATGCCCAGGTGGCGGTGCAATTGATTGAACAGGGTTATCTGTCGGAGCACAGCTGCGAGCAACTGGCCGCACGCTTGGGCATTTCCGACCGCCATCTGCGGCGTATCTTTGCCGATCAGTTTGGTGCGTCGCCGATTGATTACGCCCAGTCGCACCGGCTGTTACAGGCCAAGCGGCTGCTGGCGGATACCGATATGCCGCTGAGCGAGGTAGCGTTTGCCGCCGGTTTCGGCAGCCTGCGACGCTTTAACGAGTTGTTCAAGGCACGCTACCGGCTGATCCCCTCGGCGCTGCGCAGCAGCGGCCGCAATGAACGCACCGTTGCCAGCGGGTTGGTGTTTCATCTGGGTTACCGGCCGCCCTATGACTGGCCGCGAATGTTGAGCTTTTTACAAACTCGTGCGGTAAGCGGGGTAGAAAAGGTGGAAGGGCAACAGTATCTGCGGGCGATCGCCATCACCCAGGGCGGTATTGATTATCACGGCTGGGTCAGCGTGCAGCCGGAGGAGAGCCATAATCGGGTTCGGGTGGAGATTGCCCCGGCCCTCAGCCGGGTGACCACGGAAGTGCTGCGTCGCATCCGCCAACTGTTTGATCTCGACGCGGCACCGGATCTGATCATTCTGGCCCTGGGGCGACTTGCCGCCGATGCGCCGGGCTTGCGCTTGCCCGGCTGCGTCAACAGCTTTGAACAGGCGACCCGGGCGGTGCTTGGGCAGTTGGTCAGCGTCAAGATGGCGGCGACCTTTGCCGGTCGCATGGCTGAACGCTGGGGAACGCCGCTGGAACAGCCTTACGCCGGTATAACTCATATGTTTCCCAATGCCGAGCAAATCGCACAACTGCAACCCGAAGAGTTACGCCCACTGGGAGTGCAACTGAAGCGGGCAGCGGCGATTATCACCATCGCACGGGCGGTCACCGAAGGGCGGCTACAGTTGGAAAACGTGCTGGATATTGAGCAAGGGATCAAGGCTCTCACCGCGTTGCCGGGGATTGGCAGTTGGACCGCCAGTTATATCGCGATGCGGGCCTGGTCATGGCCGGACGTGTTTCTGACAGGGGATTATCTGATCAAACAGCGCTTTCCTGGGATGACGCCACGCCAGATTGAAAACTATGCCGAACGCTGGCGGCCCTGGCGCTCCTACGCCACGCTGCATCTGTGGCATAACCAGGATTGGGCACCGTCAACGGACATCGACGGGTAGCCGCGTTATTCTTCGGTGGCAATAAGCGCCAGCAGGCTGTCGATCCCTTCGCGCATCAGGAAGGTGAGTACTTTCTCACGTTCGCTTTCGCTCAGGTGATAATAATACTCCACCCAAACCGCCAGCGGATCCTGGCGTTCAACCTGATATTCAGCGGGAGCCTCTTGCAGTACCAACAGGCTGCGCGCGCCGATCGGCAGGCTGTTGATGTGGTATTCCACCGCTTTTCCCTGCACGCCTTTTCGACGGCGACTGATCCAGCCTTCACGGCGGGCCATCAAATTGATTCCCTGTGGCGAGGAGGGCAGTCCTGCAATGCCGGTAAGCTCTCTGGCGGCAAACCACTCGTTTTTCATAGCCATTATCCCTGAGCAATCACGTTTAAAGATGGTGGTGGAAATTAACGCGCGTGCTGATTTCCGTATCGAGGTATTGTTCAAACGATTAACTTTGACCTGTTAGTTATACCACTAACCTCAGACAGGATAAGCAAAAAAAACGTGATCGGGAGCATGTGGCCAATGATGCCACGGCCCGAAAGGCAGGAGAGTTATGCGGGATGAAGGGAATTGGCGAATAAGCCGACGTAACCGCCGGCCATCGGAGGTTAGAGCAGGAAGAGGGTGGCCAGACCGAGGAAGATAAAGAAGCCGCCGGTGTCGGTCAGCGCGGTAATCAGGACGCTGGAACCGACCGCCGGATCTCGTCCCATTTTTAGCATGGCCATCGGGATCACCACCCCCATCAGTGCGGCAACCAGCAGGTTGAGGATCATCGCCAGCGTCATTACTCCGCCCATCGCCCAGTCGCCATACAACAACCAGGTGACTATGCCCATGATACCGCCCCAGACCACGCCGTTGATGATGGCGACCCCCAGCTCCCTGAACATCAGGCGGGAGATATTGCCGACTTCGATTTGATGCAGTGCCAACGCGCGGACGATCATGGTGATGGTCTGGTTACCGGTGTTGCCGCCGATACCGGCGACGATCGGCATCAATGCCGCCAGCGCCACCAGTTGCGAAATAGTGTGTTCAAACAGGCCGATTACGCGTGAAGCGATAAATGCGGTACACAGGTTGATAGCCAGCCAGGCCCAGCGGGTTTTCACCGCTTTGCTGACCGGGGCAAACACGTCTTCTTCCGGGCTTAAGCCCCCCATGCGGCGCAGGTTGCTGTCACTTTCCTCGTTGACCACGTCGACGATTTCTTCAATGGTTAAACGCCCCATCAGCTTGCCTTTGGCATCGACCACCGGGGCGCTGATCAGGTCATAACGTTCGAACGCACTGGCCGCAGCCTCGGCTTTCTCTTCCGGCAGAAAACGGGTGGGATCGCTGTCCATCACCGCCTGTACCAGAGTTTCCGGGTCATTGAGCAGCACCGCAGTGAGCGGCAACTCACCGAGCAGGGTATTTTTACGATCGGTGACAAAGAGTTTATCGGTGGCCGCCGGTATGGTTTTGCGCAGGCGCAGGAAGCGATGCACCGCACCGAGGGTGACGTCCGGGCGCACCGTGACCAGTTCAAAATCCATCATCCAGCCGACGGTGTCTTTGCCGTAGTGGATCATCTCGCGTACCTGAGCGCGCTGCTCCGGCTCCATCGAGGTCAGCAGGCGGCCCATCAGGTTACGCGGCAGGTATTGCGCCAGATAGGCCTGTTCATCAACGTCCAGCGTTTTGATCGCTTTGAGCAGGTCTTTATCGCTCATTTCTTCGATCAGGCTGTCCCACACCGGTTCGGCGACTTCTACCAGTGCCTGGCCGCGCTTGGCGTTACCCACCAGCCGCCACAACGCCAGACGTTCGTCCTGCGGCAGCGCTTCGAGCAAGTCAGCCAAATCGGCGGCATGCATATCGTCCAACAGACCGGTAATTTCGGCGGTCTGGTTGAGCAGTTCGCTTTTGCTAAGGGCGTTTTCGTCCCCCGGTCGGCCGAGAATGCCGTCGACCAGATCTTTGTTATTTAACAGCAGAGAAAGAATGCGCTGGCGGTGCTCAGCGACTTTTTTAACATTATGCGTTGCGGCTGACATGATATTCCTTACTGGCACTCAGGGGTCCTTGCAGACAAGCTCTGAACAACAGAGAGCTTAGTGAATGCAGACGTCATTTTTATGAAATGGCAGCAGAAGCTGAGGAATAAGTAAGGGGCCTGGCATGCCAAAACATCGGCAGGCTGCTTAACTATTCGCAAGCTCTGCAGAGCAGCTTGGGTCTTTGAAGTCAGGGAGAAGTGCCCTGGTTTTCGCCGCCTGTTTCGGTGGTCGTTTGATAAGGGGCTAGCTTTTTTTCCTGATGATGGGGCACTGCGACCACCGCTGCATACAGCAGACGGCCAACCAAAATGATAAAGCTGACAAACAGCACTATTTTTGTCATCTGTCCGGTGGTTTTTTTACGCATATCTCACCCGGCATGCCGGTTTCCTGTATCATTCAACGGCGGTGAAAGCCGATAAATTGTAAACGGAATTTTAGCTATCGATGACAAATATTGTCCATTTATTTCCAGTTGGTACCGTCGATATTTCACTTATGTTTAGTAAGAGTTTTAGTTTATTTGTTAGATCATAGACTTAAGATAATACCAAAAATAGGCTTACACATTTTTACCTAACTTTTCCTTCTTGATTGATCGCAGTCAAACCCTTGCTGGCCCTGGCGTATAAAATCCCACCCCATTCTACTGTCGCATATGTTACTTTCACTTTGCCTCATGAATGGATAGAGGTACGTAAAGGAACCTACCTTATTACCTGAACGCGCGAATGGAATTGCGCTCTGATGGACTCGTTATTTTTATGGTTAAGCCAATATTCTGGAAGCATTTACGCGAGCGCTGGTGGGGTTATCCCCTCATCTGGAGCTTGTTGTTGATTCCGTTCGCCGGTTGGTTGTCACCGCGCATTATGCTGCCCGAGGCTAAAGTCTACCTGCTTTATCTGCCACTGGCCGCCTGCATTGCGTTGTTGATGGTTTACGACTGGCGGGCACTGCCGGGCATTACCCTGGCCATCATGTTTCGATACGCGAGCCGACTGGGGCTGGAGATCGGCATATTGGTCACCTTGCTGTACCTGTTTTGCCTGATCCTGTGCTGGTTGGGGTATCGCAACCAGACTCAGCGTCGTTGGTGTGCGGCTCCCGGCGTACCGACCTTGGTCAAAGCGAGGTTGATCTGGTTGGTGGTACTGCCGGCGTTGCTGTTTGTTTTAGGTCTGAAACTGATGGTCGGTCTGGCACAAGTGCCTGACGAACTGGGGATGATGCCTGGCGATAGTGACTATTTGTTGGCTTTGGTCAATTTTCAGGCGTTGCTGCTGGGCTGCCTGTCCGCTATGCCGCTGTTCTACTTTATGTTGCGTCTGTTGAACAAGCCCAGGTTCGCACTGACGCTGTGGCGACGTTTTGGCCGTGAAATGGCACCCACTGCCGATAAAAAAGAGTTGTCTCTGTGGTTGCTGGTGCTGATCAGCATGGTGGCCTTGCTGTCCTACTACGCTAAATACGCCAATCCCCTGTTGCTGGGGGGCTATGGCCTGATCTTATTGCTGCCGGTGATGCTGTATGGTGCGATGCGCTTTGGCTATCAATTTAACTGTATTATCTGGTCTTCTACGCTGCTGGTGCTGTTTTTCCATTATCCCGGTTATGCGCAACGCGACAATTTATTGCATAACCTGGCGGTCATCTCTTCGATGATGGTAGTGTTTACCCTGTGCATCTACTTGATGTCGGCGCTCAATACCCGCCAGCGATTAAGTCATGCCAGAGCGCAAAGCGCTGCGCTGCAGGATCCGGTGATTGGCTTGGCTAACCTGCGGGCCCTCAAGCGCGATCTGACTCAGTCATTACCTTCAACGCTGTGTTTCCTGCGCGTTAGCGAGCTGGATTTGCTGAGCCGCAACTACGGTATGCAATTGCGTATCCGTTTCAAACAGCAATTGGCGGCACTGCTGCATCAGGTACTGGCACCCGGCGAGGGCGTTTATCATCTGCCGGGTTATGATCTGTTGCTGCGGGTGGATGGCGAAGACAGTGAAGAAAAGGTTTTGCAGATTTACCGCGTGCTGGAGAAATTCCGTCTTGTATGGAATGGCTTGCCACTCCATCCCCCGTTGGGATTAGGCTACTGCAGCGTGGATGCCGATTTCGAACATCTCTACGTTTTGCTGGGGGAACTTAGCTCGTTGGCTGAAGTATCATTGACCAGCGGCAAACCGGAGAGTGTGCAAAACGGTGGCCAAGGGGTGCAGGAGGAGATCAAGCGCAAGGTTGCGCTACTTCATGGCGTACAGCATTCGCTGGATAACGATGGGTTCATTCTAATGGCGCAGCCGATCGTGGGCCTGCGTGGTGACCGATATCATGAAATTCTGCTGCGCATGCGCGACGCGTGCGGAGAGATCATATCGCCTAATGATTTCCTGCCGGTGGCACATGAATTCGGCCTAGCCTATCGGCTGGATCTGTGGGTATTGCGCAATACGCTGAAATTTATGGATCAGCACCGCGTCGAACTGCCCAGCGCGCGCTTTGCGGTTAATCTGTCACCTTCTTCGCTGTGTCGGCCGATGTTACGCCACGATGTTAACAGCCTGCTGGAGCAGTACCAGATAGAGCCATACCAACTAACGCTGGAAGTTACTGAATCGCACCTGTTGCAGGATACGGCCTACGCCGGGACCAACTTGAAGGCACTGCGTGAGATGGGGTGTCGTATTGCGCTGGATGATTTCGGGACCGGCTATGCCAGCTATGACCGGCTGAAGATGTTGCCGGTCGACATGTTGAAAATCGACGGCAGTTTCGTGCGTGACATGCTGACCAATCCGGTGGATTTCCAGGTGATTACGTCTATCTGCAAGGTTGCGCGCATGAAGCGGCTGACGATAGTGGCGGAATATGTGGAAAGCATGGAGCAGTTGGTCGCGCTGAAAGGGGTTGGCGTGGACTATATGCAGGGCTACTTCATCGGCAAGCCACAGCCTTTGCTGACGCTGTTACCGACACCGCGTTGAGTGTTGCCCCCCGACAGGCAGGGGGCGACAGACTCAGGCAGAGCGTTGCTCGTTTTGGGTATCTTCTTCTTCGCAAATCAGCTTCCAGCCGACGACGTCATTCCAGTAGGCCTGTTCACGTTCGAGATCCAGTTGCACCAGGTTGTTTAACGCCAGATAACCGGCCGGGAAACGCAGCGTCCAGTGATTATCGTCGGTACTCAGGCGCAGCGTCTCGGGGGTGGTGGTCGACTGACGCTGGTTGTTGAGCAGGGTGCTCAAACGCAGCAGTTGGATCAGCGGCAGGTAATGCTTTTTCTTGAACAGGTTCAGCCGCGGCAGTTCTTCCAGCTTGATCCCCTTGCGGTGGAAACGTACCAGCGCTGCCAGCAGCAACTGCTGCTCCTGATTAAAGCCAGGCAGGTTGGTGTTTTGCAGAATATAGGCCGAATGGCGATGCATGCCGCTGTGATTGATGCTCAAGCCCACCTCATGCAGCATGGCGGCCCATTTCAACAGCGCTTCCAACTGCGGATTTGCCAGCTTGGTGTTTTGCGCCATCCACTGGGCGTACAGCAGTTCGGTGGTTTCCAGCACCCGCTTGGCCTGCTCACGATCGATATTGTAGTGATCGGCCAGACTTTTGGCGGTACGGCTGCGGATATCCTGATGGCGGAAACGGCCCTCCATCTCGTACAGCACGCCTTCGCGTAGTGCACCGTCGGAAAGGCGCAGATCGCGGATTGCCAGTGCGTCGAACACGCCGCACAAGATGGCCAGACCCGGTACAAACACCGACTGACGGTCTTCCGACAGCCCCGGCAGGCTGAGCGAACTGAAGCTTTTAAACTGCAATACCTGTTCTGCCAGCATTTCCAGGCGTTCCAGGGTGATCAGGCCATCTTTTTCGCCCATCTCCACCAGCACTTCGTGCGCGGCCTTGATGGTGCCGGAGGCACCCAATGCGTATTGCCAGCCCTGAATACGATACTGCCAGGCCAGGGTTTCCAGCTTCTGTGCCGCTGCTAGGCGCGCACGTTTGAAATTGTTTTTGCTGATTTCACCGCCTGGGAAAAACTGCTGAGCAAAGCTGACGCAGCCCATGCGGCGGCTTTCCGCCAGCAGCGGCTCAAAGTCTTCACCGATCACCAGCTCAGTGGAACCTCCACCGATATCGATCACCAGCTTACGGCCTTTTTCCGGCTGGGTGTGTTCCACGCCCATGAAGATCAGACGCGCTTCTTCCTGCCCGGCGATGATTTCAATCGGGTAGGGGATCACTTTGGCTGCACGTTTGAGAAACACTTCCGCGTTAACGGCCTGACGCAGGGTGTGAGTACCGACGATGGTGACGTTATCCGCCGGGAAGCCCTGCAGCCGTTCGGCAAACAGCGCCAGGCAGGCCAGTCCACGTTCTATTGCCTCTTCACTGAGCACATTGTTGCTGTCCAATCCATCGGCGAGGTGGACCCGTTGTTTTAAACGGCCCAATACCTGTAAAGCGCCGTTAACGACGCGGGCAATCACCATATGGAAGCTGTTCGACCCGAGGTCGATGGCAGCAATTTCCTGCGGTTTGTTTGTTGCAGTGCTTTTTAGCGGCATAGTTGCTGGCCTACTGTCCTGGTTGTTCCAGAGCTTTTAAATACTCGTAAATGGCAACCTGAGAACGGACTTTACGGCGGTTGCCGCGCGGTACGTACTGGTTACTCAGTTCTTTATCGAGGTAACGTGCCTTGACCGTGTCGCTGAACAGGATTTCCAGAATATCCAGAACCCGTTGTTTCAGCGTTGGATCAAGCAGCGAGACCGCGACTTCGATGCGGTAATCTATGTTACGGGTCATCCAGTCGGCAGAGGACAGATAAACCAGTTTGTCACCTTTGTTTTCGAAAACGTAAACCCGGTCGTGTTCCAGATAGCGGTCGACGATGCTGATTACTTGAATATTGTCACTGATCCCCGGCAGGTTGGGAATCAAAGAACACATCCCTCGCACCAACAGGCGGATTTTTACACCGGCGCCGGATGCGGTATATAACCTATCTACTAGCCCTTTATCCACCAGATTGTTGATTTTCAGCATAATGCCGGCGGGAAGCCCGGCCTCGGCATTGGCAATTTCCCGGTCGATCAACTCATACAGCTTCAGACGCGAGTTCTGCGGCGACACCATCAGATTGTCGAAGGTAACCGGCCGGTACGGGTTTTCGATAAAGTTAAACACCCGACGCACTTCGTTGGTGATGCGTGAGTCGGCGGTTAGCAATGAATAGTCGGTATAAATACGCGCGGTTTTCTCGTTAAAGTTGCCGGTACCGATATGAGCATAGCGCACAATCTCGCCGCCTTCACGGCGTGAGATCAGGAACAGTTTGGCGTGGATTTTCAGGCCCGGAGCAGAGAAGATTACGTGCACGCCGGCTTCTGTCAGGCGCTTGGCCCAGTGGATGTTGGCCTCTTCATCAAAACGTGCCTGCAGCTCTACCACTACCGTGACTTTCTTGCCGTTGTGGGCGGCGTGGATCATCGATTCGATAATGCGCGAGTCTTTCGCCACGCGGTAAATATTGATTTTTATCGCCAGCACGCTGGGGTCAAACGACGCCTGACGCACCAGTTCCAGCACGTGTTCAAAGGTGTGGTACGGGTAGTAAAGCAGCACGTCCTGTTCGCGGATGGCGTCAAAACCGTTGCGGAACTTTTCGAACCAGGTATGGCGCAGGCGCGGCAGCGGCTTGTTGACCAGATTGGCCTTGCCGACGTTCGGGAAGCTGATAAAGTCTTTAAAGTTATGATAGCGGCCACCGGCGATCACCGAGTCGTAGTTGGAGATACCCAGCTTACCGCGCAGCAATTCCACCATTTCATTCGGCATGTCACGCTGATAAACAAAACGCACCGGTTCGGCGGTCAAGCGCTGCTTCAGGCTGGAGGACATCAGTTCCAGCAGGCTCGATTCCATCTCGGTGACCAGATCGTATTCCGCGTCGCGAGTCATTTTCATCGAATAGGCATTGAGCGCGTCGTAGTCGAAGAAGCCCTTGAAAATATCGTCCAGGCAGTAGCGCAGAATGTTGTCCAGCAGGATCATTGGTTTGCGACGGCGCGGGGCTTCCGGCGGCAGGTTGACGAAGCGCGGTACCTTATCGGACGGGATCTCCAGCAGCGCGTACTCGATATGAACTCCACGGATAATCTCCACCGCCAGATAGGTGTAATCGTCCTTCAGGAACTGCACCAGGTTGGTTTCGTGATTGATCAGGATGGGTGTGATGTGCTGGCGCAGATGCTGCTTGAAGTATTGTCGCAGCCAGATTTGCTGGTTCTCCGACACCTGACGTTCGTTGATCAGGAAGATCTGATTACGCGCCATTTCCAGCAGCAAATCGTTATACAGGCTGTCGAATTCTTGATCGGTTTTTAATACCTTGGCCTGGATCTTTTTCAGCAGATGGCGTGATGCGCCGCCAGAGCCTTGTTCTTCGCTGATCAGAATGCGTCGTTTGAGATCGGCAAAGCGGACCTTATAGAACTCGTCAAGGTTATTGGAGTAAATGCCCAGAAAACGCATGCGCTCAATCAGGGGATTGCTCTTATCTGCGGCTTCCTGCAATACGCGTTCATTAAAGGATAACCAGCTTAGTTCTTTTTCGATGTAGAGCTTTTCCTGACCCATTGCCACTCCAGTTCAATTTTAGAAAAGGATCCGGGACGCAGCCCGGATGCCGCTTCAGTGTCCTTCATCATTATTGCGAGAGATTGACAGGAAAGTCCAACATATCCATTACCCTGGCTCGAGGCATTTTAAGGCGTAAAAATATTTTCTGCGGCGTTGGCATCCTGTGCCATTACCAACTGGCATAAAATGGCGAATTTCATGCTTTCTTTTTATAGATGTGAAAGGGTTTATCATCATTTTTCAGCAATATATGTGATTAATAATGCTTATTTGTAGCCGAAAGTTCGCCGCACTCGGCGGGCAACTTTGTCATGCAAACGTCATAAAACTGACATAAGATGCCCGGTTATTCTATGGCGCAAGCCTGCTTACATCAGCGACAGCGAGAGACATGGCACAGACTACGGTAAACCAACATCCCCGGGATCGGCTGCGTGCACGCATCGACCGTAGCGTGCAGGCGGCCGTGACCGTTAGCGGGCTGCTGGTGCTGATGACGTTAATGCTGATCTTCGTTTACTTGCTGTTTGCGGTGCTGCCGCTGTTTAAACCGGCGGCGATGGGGCAGGCAAAGCCGTTACCGATTAGCGCCACCGCGCCTGCGCTGGCACTGGGCATGGATGTGCAGCAACGGATCGGCTATCGCATTGATACGCAGGGTCTAGGGCAGTTTTACTCCCTGACGCAGCAGGGCTCCGCCGGGGCCGGCTCACCGCTGACGCAGCAGCCATTGCTGACCAATCCGACGTTACTGACCCAGGCGGCTGGGGAACGTGACCTGTTTGCCTTGGCGCAGGCCGATGGTCGCTTTATCGTTACCAGTGTGGATTTTGCCGCCGCGAGCGCCTCTGCACCCCGGTGGCTGTTCCCACTGGGGCAACGACCATTGGCGCTGGATAAACAGGGGCGCCCCCTGACGTTGTTGGCACTGTCTGAAGCGCGGCACGGTCAGTATTTGCTGGCCGGGGTTACCGAAGACCGGCGTTTGGTGTTTGGCCGTTTTGGCGGCAACCAGGCGCCGCAACTGAGTGAAAGCTCGCTGGAGAGCGCGGTGCAGCAGTTGGTGCTGACGCCGGACGGCCGTCAGTTGTATCTGCTGTCGGGTAACCGACTGGCGCGCTATCAAATTAACGACACCCAGTTACAGCTTAAAGAAACGCGTATCCTTGGCAATCGCACTCCCTATCAACTGACGGCCTTGCCCGGCGGCAGCGCGTTATTGATCGAAGCGGCTGACGGTAGCCTGCGTGAGTGGTTTGATGTCAAAAAAGATCGGCGCTGGCAACTGACGCCGGTGCAGCATTTCGACCATCAGTCCGAACCACGGGATTTGCTGGTGGCCGAACCTTATCGTCGGGTGTTCGCTACCCTGAGACCCGACGGTGGCTTCTCGCTGTTTTCCAGCATTCAGCCGCAGCCATTGTTGAATGGCAGGTTGAGCACTGGCGTACAACAAATGGCGTTTGCTCCGCGTGGTGACGGCCTGTTGCTGGAAACGGCGCAGGGCTGGCAGCATTATCCAATCGATAACCCTTATCCCGACGTCACCTGGCGCTCACTGTGGCACAAGGTGTGGTATGAGAATTACCCCGAACCTGCCTATGTTTGGCAATCCACTTCTGGTGAGGACAGCTATCAGGCCAAGTTCAGCCTGATGCCGGTCATTTTTGGCACCTTTAAGGCGGCAGCCTATGCCATGCTGTTTGCCATTCCGCTGGCGTTGGCCGGGGCTATTTATACCGCCTATTTCATGTCGGCCGGACTGCGGCGGGTGATCAAGCCGGCTATTGAGGTAATGGGCGCGCTGCCAACTGTGGTGATTGGGCTGGTGGCCGGTATCTGGCTGGCGCCGGTGATTGAACATTATCTTTTGGCGGTGTTATCGCTGCCGCTGTTGTTGGCGGCGGTGGTGCTGGCCTGCGGCGCTCTGGTGAACAAGCTGGCCCCGCGCCGCTTGCCGCCGGGTATGGATCTGCTGATCCTGCTGCCGCTGATAATACTGACCGTCTGGCTGGCGTTCAACGTGGGGCCGTGGCTGGAGGTAAAACTGTTTGGTGAGCCGCTGCATTTCTGGCTGGGCGATGATTACGACCAGCGCAATGCACTGGTGGTGGGTGTGGCAATGGGCTTTGCACTGGTGCCGATCATCTTCTCACTGGCGGAAGACGCCTTGTTCAGCGTACCGGCTACTCTGAGCCAGGGATCGCTGGCGTTGGGTGCGACCCAGTGGCAAACCGTGATGCGGGTGGTGTTGCCTTCGGCCAGCGCCGGTATTTTTTCGGCGCTGATGATCGGCTTTGGCCGTGCTGTAGGTGAAACCATGATTGTACTGATGGCGACCGGCAACACGCCGGTGATTGACGGTAGCCTGTTCCAGGGCTTGCGCGCCCTGGCGGCCAATATCGCCATCGAAATGCCGGAGGGGGTGGCCGACAGCAGCCATTACCGGGTGCTGTTCCTGACCGCACTGGTGCTGTTTATTTTCACCTTTGTCTTCAACACGCTGGCGGAGGCTGTCCGTCTGCGTCTGCGTAAACGCTATACCCTGAATCAGGAGGCGCCATGAGGCTTTGGGCCAAGAGCGGTTCGCCGTGGATCTGGCTGACCGCCGGATCGGTGGCCGTCAGCCTGCTGGCGTTGATCGGCATTATGCTGTTGCTGGCCGGGCAGGGGATGCGCTATTTCTGGCCTAGCCCGGTTTACCTGTTTGAACTCAATCAGAGCGCAGCAGGACCGGTGACCATGATTGGCGAACTGTACCAACGGCAGAGCATTCCGCGCCGTCAATTGCAGGAGTCCGGCGTGGCCTTGCCGCCAGGAGATGCGCAGAGTTTTGAGCGCTATCTGATCAAAGTGGGCAATCGTGACAGTGAAGGGCAGGACTTCCGCACGCTGCTGGCCAGCGATATTCTGCGGCAGAGCACGCCGCGCGATCTGCTGGTGCTGGAGCGCAACAGCAACGGCACCGCTTATGGCTATTTGGCGGGGATGCTGGAAGACGGCCAGCCTTTGACCGGGCGCAATATCAACCAGGCACTGCAGCAGCGTTTGCCGCAGATTGCCGCGCTTTCGCGGCAGGCGCACGACATTCAATTTCGCGATATGGCGCGTATCAACCAACAGTTTGACGCGTTGCGGCTGCGGGAGAAAAGCCTGCTACATGGCGACAAGCTCGACGCCCGTGCTCAGGCCTCCATCAACGCTGAGAGGCTGGAGCTGCAACGTCAGTATCGGTTGCTGTCGGATCGACTGGAAGGTTTGAACCGCGATCGTCACCGTGATGCGCTGTTGCTGCGAGACATGCACGGGCAGGTTCATACCATTGCGCTCAGCCAGGTGCGTGATGCCTGGTATCCCAATGCAATGAACACCACCCAGAAGCTGGTGCACTGGGCCGAGCAGGTGAAGAAATTCCTCAGCGACAGCCCGCGTGAGGCCAATACCGAAGGCGGCGTGTTCCCGGCGATTTTCGGCACCGTGCTGATGGTGATCCTGATGTCGATGGTGGTGATGCCGTTTGGCGTAATCGCTGCCGTTTACTTGCACGAGTACGCCGGCAATAATCTGCTGACACGGCTGATCCGTATTGCGGTGGTGAATCTGGCTGGCGTACCGTCGATTGTCTACGGAGTGTTTGGTCTGGGCTTCTTTGTTTATATGATTGGCGGCACGCTCGATCAACTGTTCTTCCCTGAATCGTTGCCTAACCCGACTTTTGGCACGCCGGGCGTGTTGTGGGCGGCATTGACGCTGGCGCTGCTGACGCTGCCGGTAGTGATTGTCGCCACCGAAGAGGGGCTGTCGCGTATTCCTGCCTCTCTGCGTCAGGGGTCGTTGGCCTTGGGGGCCAGCCGGGCGGAAACGCTGTGGCGCATTGTGTTACCCATGGCAGCACCCGCGATGATGACTGGCTTGATCCTGGCGGTAGCGCGCGCCGCTGGAGAGACCGCGCCGCTGATGCTGGTGGGCGTGGTGAAATCCGTGCCGGTGCTGCCGGTAGATGATATTTTCCCGTATCTGCATCTGGAGCGGAAGTTTATGCACCTGAGCTTCCAGATTTACGATATGGCCTTCCAGAGCCCGAGCGTAGAAGCCGCCCGGCCACTGGTGTTTGCCACCGCCTTCCTGTTGGTGGCGATTGTGGTGGGATTGAATCTGGCGGCGATGGGGATCCGCCATTCGCTAAGGGAGCGGTACAAAGCATGGTCGCAGTAACAATAAAGCTCTTGCTGGAGAGTGCCCAATGGGTTTGATGACGCCAGGCAGTTTGCCCCGGCTGGATGTCCAGCATCTTGGTGATGAAGATACCGCGTTGGCGGTAAAGGATCTCAAGTTGTTTTATGGTGAGAAGCAGGTACTGCACGATATTTCACTGCGTATCCCGAAACACAGGGTGACGGCGCTGATCGGCCCCTCCGGCTGCGGTAAATCGACGCTGCTGCGCTGTTTCAACCGCATGAATGATTTGGTGGACAACTGCCGGATCGAAGGCGATTTGCAACTGAACGGTCAAAGCATTGGTGGCGCGCAAATCGACGTTGCGGCGTTAAGACGGCGGGTCGGCATGGTGTTCCAGCGTCCGAATCCCTTCCCGAAGTCAATCTATGAAAACGTGGTTTATGGCCTGCGGCTACAGGGCGTGCGCGATCGACGCATCCTTGATGAAGCGGTGGAGCGTTCGCTGCGTGCTGCGGCGTTGTGGCACGAGGTAAAAGACCGGCTGCGCGAGAACGCGTTTCGCCTTTCCAGCGGCCAGCAACAGAGATTGGTGATTGCGCGGGCGATCGCCATTGAACCGGAAGTGCTGCTGCTCGATGAACCGACCTCGGCACTGGATCCGATCTCCACGCTAACCATTGAAGAGCTGATTTCCGCGCTGAAGCAGCATTACAGCGTGGTGTTGGTGACGCACAACATGCAGCAGGCGGCACGCGTCTCGGATTACACGGCGTTTATTCACCAGGGCCGATTGGTGGAATACAACGACACCGACGACATCTTTACTTCACCGCGCCAGCGCCGCACCGAGGATTATATTACCGGGCGTTACGGTTGAACTATCCTGCGCAAATGAATAAGGGGCGTATTCCTTTTATTGTCAGCCCTAAACCACCTCCTGGGGAGGTGGTGATTGTCCCTGTGAGGCTCTAGCCTGAAGGAAGCCCATGCCAGAAAATTCCAGCTTACTCACCACAAGTAAGAAGGAAATCACTGACATGAACAGTTATAGAAGTTCAGCACATGTGTTCTGGCGTTGCAAATATCACTTGGTTTGGACGCCAAAGCATCGTTATAAAATCTTAACAGGGGCAGTAGGGAAAGAGCTTTACCGTTCAATTTACATACCGTGCAATATGAAAGATTGCGAGATATTGGAATTGAATGTGCAGTCAGATCACGTCCATCTGGTTGTGATGATGCCACCTAAACTCTCGCTCTCCACGTTAATGGGCGTCCTGAAAGGACGCAGCGCTATCCGTCTTTACAATAAATTCCCGCATATACGAAAGAAGCTGTGGGGGAATCACTTTTGGGCAAGGGGTTACTTTGCAGATACTGTTGGAGTGAACGAAGAAATTATCAGGCGTTATGTGAGGTATCAGGATAAGAAGGACCAAGAATACGAACAGCAAATGGAGTTGTTACAGGATTAAAACGGACAATGCTCCCTTCTAGGGAGCCCCATTTAAAGCCACCTCTTCAAGAGGTGGATTTTTGCTCACTTAACCAAAGGTTTATCGCTGGCCGGGGTTTTAAACTTCGCCAGATACTGCGGCTGGAAGATGCACATGCGCAGCACGGTGCGGTATTCGCCGTTGACGAAGAATTCGTCAATCAGTTCGCCTTCGACTTCGAAGCCCAGCTTGCTGTAGATGTGGATCGCCTTCGGGTTTTCTTTGTCGACGATCAGATACAGCTTGTACAGGTTCAGCACCGAGAAGCCGTAATCCATCGCCAGCTTGGCGGCGGTGCTGGCGTAGCCTTTGCCCTGATGGGCCGGATCGATGATGATCTGGAATTCTGCGCGGCGGTGGATGTGGTCGATCTCCACCAGTTCCACCAGCCCGACCTTGGCACCTTCGTGGGCGATGATAAAACGCCGTTCGCTCTGATCGTGAATGTGTTTGTCGTAGAGATCGGAAAGCTCGACAAAGGCTTCGTAAGGTTCTTCAAACCAATAGCGCATCACGCTGGCGTTGTTGTCCATCTGGTGGACGAACGCCAGATCATCCCGTTCCAATGGACGTAGCCTGACGCTGGTAGTGCTGGACATGTTTATTCCTCTATGTCGTGAAATTGCGCAAAGTATAACTTCAGGGCCGGCATTGCGGCGAAAAAAAACGGCGCCGTGAGAGGCGCCGTTTAGCGGGGGGGTTCAGGTTGCGCCATCAGTCGGCGGCGTGCCCCTGTTCGGGCAGGCGCTTGCCATCGAGCCAGGCCCCGTCATCACGCATCGCCAGCCGACCTTCGACGAACCAGTTCACCACCAGCGGATAAATCAGGTGTTCCTGTGTTTGCACTCGCTCAACCACCTCGTCTTCCTCGTCGCCGGGGAAGATCGGCACCTTGGCTTGCAAAATCACCGGGCCGCCGTCGAGCTGTTCGGTCACGAAGTGCACCGAGGTGCCGTGTTCGCTGTCACCGTTGTCGATGGCTTGCCGGTGGGTGTGCAACCCAGGGTATTTCGGCAGTAGGGAAGGGTGGATGTTCAGCATACGTCCGGCAAAGTGTTGCACGAATTGCGGGCTGAGAATGCGCATATAGCCGGCCAGCACCACCAAATCCGGTTGATACTGGTCAATGGCTTCTGCCAGTGCGACGTCAAACGCCGCGCGGTCGGCAAAGGCCTTGGCATCCAGCGCATGGGCGGCAATGCCTGCCGCTTCTGCGCGTTGCAGGCCGTAAGCCTGAGCCTTGTTGCTGAACACCGCCACAATCTCGGCGGCAATCCGGCCCTGCTGGCAGGCGTCAATCAGTGCCTGGAGATTGCTCCCCTGGCCGGAGACCAACACCACGATCTTTTTCATCAGTTGATGACCACTTGTTGTTCGTCGGAAGAAGCGGTCAGTTTACCGATTTTCCACGCTTTTTCACCGGCTGCGGTCAACAATGCGATGGCTTGCTCAACGGATTCTTCCGGCAGTGCGATCACCATGCCCACACCACAGTTAAAGGTGCGGTACATTTCGTGGCGGCTGACGTTACCGGCCTGCTGCAGCCAGTTGAAGACGGCCGGCCACTGCCAGCTGGATTCGTCGATCACCGCCTGCATGCCTTCCGGCAGTACGCGTGGGATGTTTTCCCAGAAGCCGCCGCCGGTCAGGTGAGCGATAGCGTGTACGTCGATTTTCTCGATCAGTTCCAGTATCGATTTCACGTAAATCTTGGTCGGCTCCAGCAGGTGGTCAGCCAGCGGTTTGCCTGAAAGTAAGGTGGTGGTTGGATCGGTGTTGCTGACTTCCAGGATTTTGCGCACCAGCGAGTAGCCGTTGGAGTGCGGGCCGGAAGCGCCCAGCGCGATCAATGCGTCACCGGACTGCACCTTGCTGCCGTCGATGATTTCGGATTTCTCGACCACGCCGACGCAAAAGCCGGCCACATCGTAATCTTCGCCGTGGTACATACCCGGCATTTCGGCGGTTTCACCGCCCACCAACGCACAACCGGACTGCTTGCAGCCTTCGGCGATGCCGGTGATGACGCTGGCCGCAGTGTCCACGTCCAGTTTGCCGGTGGCAAAGTAATCCAGGAAGAACAGCGGCTCAGCGCCCTGTACCACCAGGTCGTTCACACACATTGCAACCAGATCGATGCCGATGGTGTCGTGGCGTTTCAGGTCCATCGCCAGACGCAGCTTGGTGCCTACGCCGTCGGTACCGGAAACCAGGATCGGCTCGCGGTATTTCTGCGGCAACGCACACAGGGCGCCAAAACCGCCCAGACCACCCATCACTTCCGGGCGGCGGGTCTGTTTAACTACACCTTTGATGCGGTCTACCAATGCATTGCCAGCATCGATATCGACACCTGCGTCTTTATAGCTGAGAGAGGTTTTGTCGGTCACTGCGCGATCCCCACGACGGTTTGCGGTTTGAAAACTGTGCATCCGGCATTGATTCCGGACTAAGGCGCGGCAATTCTAACAGCGCAGGCAAACGTTTGCGAGTGGCTTGTGAACCAGCTCCGCTTTTTCGTCATCTATACTGTTATTCAATCTTTTGTTGATCCCGATAGGGCTATTGTGGGTGGCGCAGTCGGCAAAAGGAGGTATAATCCGGCGATTTTTTTGGCCGTTAACCACCTTAATAGGAGAAAAATGATGAAGATCGTTGAGGTGAAACACCCGCTGGTGAAACACAAGCTTGGCCTGATGCGTGAAAATGACATCAGCACCAAACGCTTCCGTGAGCTGGCCTCTGAAGTGGGTAGTTTGCTGACCTATGAAGCGACCGCCGATCTGGAGACGGAAAAAGTCACCATCGAAGGTTGGTGTGGGCCGGTTGAAATAGACCAGATTAAAGGGAAAAAAATTACCGTTGTGCCGATCCTGCGTGCAGGTCTGGGCATGATGGAAGGGGTGCTGGAGCACGTCCCGAGCGCGCGTATCAGCGTGGTTGGCGTTTACCGTGACGAAGAAACCCTGGAGCCGGTGCCGTATTTCCAAAAGTTGGTTTCCAACATCGAAGAGCGTCTGGCGCTGGTGGTTGACCCGATGCTGGCGACCGGTGGCTCGATGATCGCCACTATCGATCTGCTGAAGAAAGCCGGCTGCAACAGCATCAAGGTGCTGGTACTGGTCGCAGCACCGGAAGGTATCGCTGCGCTGGAGAAAGCGCATCCGGACGTCGAACTGTACACCGCCTCCATCGACCAATGTCTGAACGAGAAAGGGTACATCGTGCCAGGCTTGGGTGATGCCGGCGACAAGATATTTGGTACCAAGTAAGAAATTTAGCCGACTTATGAGTCGGCTTTTTTATGCTCTTTGTCTTCCAGGATACGGCGTTGTTAGTTTGCCGCCTGGCTGCAATTTGAAATCCATCGGGTAAAAATTAGAGGATAATCCCATGACACGTCGCGTCATCGGCGTCAGTGAACGCCCGCCGCTACTGCAGACCATTCCGCTCAGCTTCCAGCATCTGTTCGCCATGTTTGGCGCTACCGTGCTGGTGCCAATCCTGTTCAAGATCAATCCGGCGACGGTGTTGCTGTTTAACGGCATCGGCACGCTGCTGTATTTGTTTATCTGCAAGGGCAAGATACCGGCCTATCTCGGTTCCAGCTTTGCCTTTATCTCCCCGGTATTGTTGTTGCTGCCATTGGGTTATGAAGTGGCGTTGGGTGGTTTCATCATGTGCGGGGTGCTGTTCTGCCTGGTGGGGCTGCTGGTCAAAAAAGCCGGTACCGGCTGGCTGGACGTGATATTCCCACCGGCGGCGATGGGGGCGATTGTCGCGGTGATAGGTCTGGAACTGGCGGGTGTGGCGGCCAATATGGCGGGCCTGCTGCCAGCCGACGGCGTTAGCGCGGATACCACGACCATAACCATTTCGCTGGTGACGCTGGGCGTGACCATCCTGGGCTCCGTGCTGTTCCGCGGTTTTCTGGCGATTATCCCGATCCTGATTGGCGTGCTGGTGGGCTATGCGCTGTCGTTCTTTATGGGCGTGGTGGATTTAACTCCGATCCGTGAAGCGCACTGGTTTGCTCTGCCGACTTTCTACACGCCACGTTTTGAATGGTTTGCCATCTTTACCATCCTGCCCGCGGCGCTGGTAGTGATCGCCGAGCATGTCGGTCATCTGGTGGTGACGGCCAATATCGTGAAAAAAGACCTGCTGCGTGACCCTGGTTTGCACCGTTCCATGTTTGCCAACGGCATCTCGACGGTGATCTCCGGCTTCTTCGGATCAACGCCCAACACCACCTACGGTGAGAATATCGGCGTGATGGCCATCACCAAGGTTTACAGCACCTGGGTGATCGGTGGTGCGGCGGTTCTGGCGATCCTGCTTTCCTGCGTTGGCAAGTTGGCGGCGGCCATTCAGGCGGTGCCGGTGCCGGTTATGGGCGGTGTATCCCTGCTGTTGTATGGGGTGATTGGTGCGTCCGGTATTCGCGTGTTGATTGAATCCAAGGTGGATTACAACAAGGCACAGAACCTGATCCTGACTTCGGTGATCCTGATTATCGGTGTCAGCGGGGCTAAAGTTCATATCGGGGCCGCCGAGCTGAAAGGCATGGCGCTGGCGACCATTGTTGGTATCGGTCTTAGCCTGCTGTTTAAGGTGATCGGCCTGTACCGCAAGGAAGAGGTCGTGATAGAAGAGCCGGATGAACCCGCCGAACAGAAATAATGAATGAAAAACGGGCAGTCCATGGACTGCCCGTTAGGTTACTGACAAAGCAGGAAAAAGCGTGGTTTTTCCTGCTTTGTGGTGATCAGCCGAAAATCAATAAATTGATTTTCCTGATTTTTATTTATCGGCCTCTACTCGCTCTGGGCAGGAATGCGGTTTGTCATCAGTCTGACGGGCAGTCCATGGACTGCCCGTTTTGTTAATACGCAAGAAATTAGCTGCGGATTTTGCGGTAAACAAACAGCACCACGATGGCGCCAATTACGGCGACCACGAAGCTACCGAAGTTGAAACCGTCAACCTTGCCGTAGCCGAAGAAGGTGCTGATATAGCCCCCCACCACAGCGCCGACGATCCCTAATACGATGGTCAGAATAAAACCACCGCCGTCTTTGCCCGGCATAATCCACTTGGCTAAAATGCCGGCGATCAGGCCGAAGATAATCCAGGAAATAATCCCCATTTACCGCTCCTTTGTTGGCTATTTACTGATTACTATTGCTTTGCCGGCGGGGTATTGTTGGTCCCTGCTGCATCGACATCACTTTTTAATTCTTCCGCTTTATTCTCTGCGCTGTTTTTAATCGCTTCGGTTTTCGCTTGGGCTTGTTCTGTCAGGTCGTTGGCACCATTAATGGCGTCGTTCTTAATGGTTTTAGCCTGATCGACCAACTGCTGGCTTTGTTTGCTGGCATCTTCTTTGATGGCATCGGCCTTGGCTTTGGCATCATTGGTGATAGCATCGGCCTGCTTGCTGGCATCGTCTTTAATCGCCGAGGCCTTGTCTTTAAGCTGGTCCGCCTGAGTGGTAGCCTCTTTCTTGATGTCCTTGGCCACGGCTGCGGCTTTATCGGTCAGATCGTCCGCTTTTTTCTGGGCGGCGTCTTTCATTTGCTCTGCACTGTCTTTGGCTTTTTCAAGATTGGCGTCGACTTTGGATGAGTCATCACAACCGGCAAGCACTAGCCCAATGAGTGAGGCCAAAAGCACTTTATTCCGTACTTTCATCGTCAATATCCTTGTAGAAACCTTGTTTATGGTAACTGCATTTCGCCTTTCTATACTAGGATAAGTCTTGGATAAAATACAAATTTCACCCACTCTGTCCGGGCGGAATTTGGTTTTCTCAGGCGCCGTTGTTCACTATTGCGGCATAAAATCCAGCCGGTTCAACAGCACCCATTTTCTGTGGTAGACTGACCGCGTTTTCCTGCCAGTTTTGGTTGAGGTGCTTTTCTGAATACGCCGGCACAGCTTTCACTGCCACTTTATCTTCCCGATGATGAAACTTTTGCCAGTTTTTATCCGGGGGAGAACCCATCCCTATTGAGCGCGATCCAGTCTGCCGTTCGTCAGGAACATGGCAGCTATATTTATTTCTGGTCACGTGAGGGCGGTGGGCGCAGCCACCTGTTGCATGCGTCCTGCGCGGAGCTTTCGCTGCGTGGCGAGGCCGTAGGCTATGTGCCACTGGATAAGCGAGCCTATTTCGTTCCTGAAGTCCTGGACGGTATGGAGCAGCTGGCCTTGGTGTGTATCGATAATATCGAATGCATTGCCGGTGATGAAGAATGGGAAATGGCCATATTCAATCTCTACAACCGCATTCTGGAAACCGGCCGTACGCGCCTGTTTATTACCGGCGATCGTCCGCCACGCCAATTGAATCTCCATCTGCCTGATTTGGCTTCACGCCTGGACTGGGGGCAGATCTACAAATTACAGCCGCTGTCGGATGAAGAGAAACTGCTGGCTTTGCAACTACGCGGCAAGCTGCGTGGTTTTGAATTGCCGGAGGACGTGGGGCGTTTCCTGCTGAAGCGGTTGGATCGCGAAATGCGCACGCTGTTTATGACATTAGACCAACTCGATCACGCTTCGATCACCGCACAGCGCAAGCTGACTATCCCGTTTGTGAAAGAGATCTTGGGGCTGTAACCGGTTCATTTCTATCATTTGGGGCACCATAATCAGTGCCCACTATCACGTTTACAGAATTTCCAGCACCTGCTCTGGCGGCCGGCCGATACGTGCCTTGTTGCCGTTGACCACAATGGGGCGTTCGATCAGCTTCGGATTCGCCACCATCGCCGCTAACAACTGGGCCTCGCTCAGGCCTTCATCCGCCAGCTTCAATTCCTTGTACAGATCTTCTTTTTTGCGCATCAGCTCGCGCGCTGAGGTGAACCCCAACTCCTTCAGCAGTTTTTTCAACTGCTCCACCGACGGTGGTGTCTCCAGGTACAGCACCACTTCAGGGGTTACGCCATGCTGTTCCAGCAGTGTCAGGGTTTCGCGGCTCTTGGAGCAGCGCGGGTTGTGGTAAATAGTGACGTTTTTCAATTAACTCATCCTTTTCAAAATCAGCTACGCTGGTACTGGCGGAAACGCTCCTGCAATTGGCGCAACTGGTCGATGCGCGCATCATAACGCGCCTGTTTCAGACTGCCGAGTTTTTGCAATGAGCTGGCATTGCTGAGCAGACCTATGGCCTGATCGAGACGGCCGGTTAGCGCCAGGCTTTCAGCGCGGGCGGAAAGTTCTTCATCGCGCAACCCCTGCGCGGCGCTGGCCTGGGCCAGTAGATCCCAGGCATTGGGATCATCAGGGTGGGCGAAGGTATAACGGTTAAGAATTTTCGCTGCCTGAGCCGGCTGGTTGCCTTCAACATAGGCGTTAGCCAGGTTGAGCTGCAGCACCGGATTGTTGCTTTGGGCCGCATTTGCGGCCTGCAGACGGGCGATGGCCTGCGGCGCACGTTTCTGGCCGAGGTCGATGTCGGTCATCAGGTCGAGCAGCCAGACGTTTTTTGGATCTTGCGTCAGCAGCGGCTGAATGATGTTACGGGCGTCGTCATATTTTTTCGCCTCATAGAACAAAATGGCGCGGCCATACTTGGCGGCAGCCTGTTCACGGATATTGCCTTTGCTGTAGGTATCGAGCAGTTCTTCGCGCAGGCCGTAACCTTCGGAGCTGTACATCCCCAGAGAACGCACTTTGGCCATCAGGTAATCCTGGGTGGACTGCACCAGATGCTTGGGCATCTGGTTGGCGCGGTTGCGTGCGTCAGACAGGCGGCTGTCAGGCAATGGGTGGGTCAGCAGCATTTCCGGTGGTTTTGATGCGTAGCGCGACTGGTCAGACAGTTTTTGCAAGAAGTCAGGCATCGCCTCTGGATCAAATCCGGCACGTTGCAATACCTGAATGCCGATGCGGTCGGCTTCCTGCTCGTTTGACTGGGTAAAACTGATCATGCCCTGTTGGGTACCTGCCAGGGTACCGCTGAGCGCCGCCATGCCCATGGTAGGGTTCGCCATCGCCAACAGGATTGAACCGAGGGCGCCGACCCAGGTCAGCGGCGCGTTGCGTTGCTGGTCTTCCATCGCCCGCGCCAGGTGGCGTTGGGTCACGTGTGAGATTTCATGCGCCAGCACCGAAGCCAGCTGGCTTTCGTTGTCGGTTTCGCGGAACAGGGCGGAATGCAGCACTACGTTGCCGCCGAAGAAGGCGAAGGCGTTGATTTCGTCGTTACGTACCAGAGAGAAATGGAATGGCGTACGCACCGAATAAGCGCTTGCCACCAGCCGATTACCCAACTGGTTAATATATTGAGTCAGCAACGGGTCATTGATCAGCGGTGCGCTGGCGCGAAGCTGACGCACGTAGAAATCCCCCATCGCCATTTCCTGGCCAATGCTTAGGGTACCGCCCGCAGAGGTGCCCATATCCGGCAGTTGATCCTGGCTTTCCGCCAGTACCGGCGCCGTGGCGTTGAGCGTGCCAAGTAACAGTACTGCAATCGCTGTTTTGGTCAACCGGGTGGTCATAGTCAGGCGTTTCCCCTTAAAGAGTCATTTCTAAGACGTCAGCATCACCTAAGAGTTCTTGTTCCCTGCCGGACTCGCCAAAGCAATCAGTGCGAAAGTGTGTTGGCTCACAAAAATGCATGCGTTGCGGCGGCCAGTTGGCAGCTAACATCATAGTCAGCTGGATGCGACAATGAAACTTCTGTTCGGCAATATTCGACCAGAAATGCTTTATTTTTCATTTCTCAATATTGCCATTCGGGTCGTCAAGATAAAACAAAGACAATATTTGTCCGTGTTTTAATTGACAGGATAAACGTGGACTAATATAGTCTGTGTTATTGAATTCATAGGTGCACCTCAAACCCAATATGGCTTACATCACTACCAGCGTTGAATATGGCATCCACTGTCTGCTTTGGTTAGTCGGCGATAATCAGCGCGCGCTCAGCAGCCGTGAACTTGCCGAACTGCAGGGGATCTCACCGAGTTTCCTGGCCAAAATTTTCCCCAAGCTGGAGAAAGCGGGGATCGTCACTGCGAGCGAAGGCGTGCGCGGTGGCTATCGGCTGGCCCGCCCGGCGGATGAGATCACTTTCCTGGAGGTCATTGATGCCATTGAAGGGCACAAGCCATTGTTCGATTGCCAGGAGGTACGCGGCCGTTGCGCGGTTTTTGACGACAGCCCGCCAGACTGGGCGGTGTCCGGCAAGTGTGCGATCCATGCCGTGATGCTGCAGGCCGAAAAGGCCATGCGTGATGCACTGGCGGTACAAACTCTGGGGGCGGTCGCCACGCGTTTCGGGCGCAAGGCGCCAGAGGGATTCTTTGGTGAGGTCAACCTGTGGATGGATGAACGCATGAGCGAACGTACCACCCGCAGCGGCAAAGCGGCCCGCACCAAGCCTAAATAATTTCTCAGCAGTTTCTCTGATTCTTTTTTCCCGCCTGTGTGCCATAGGCGGTAGCCCTTCTGCACCCTTTTGACAGGTGGCGGAACGGCGCCACTCGCCCGGAAAATAGTACGGGCATCTGATTAAACCTGTAGGAAGGAGTTATTCCATGACACAAAAAATAGTGATCGCCGGTTCTGGTTTTGCTGGTTTTTGGGCTGCAGTTTCCGCCATGCGAGCGATAGCACTGGCTGGTAAGGAGGGGGAGATTGAAGTGACGATGGTTTCGCCGACACCGAATGTCACCATTCGCCCAAGGTTGTATGAAGCGGTGCTGGAGAACATGAGCCCGGATATTTCGGCGCAGCTTGCCGCTATTGGTGTTCACCATTTGGCCGGTTTGGTTGAGCAGATAAACAGTGAAAACCAGACGCTAGTGGTTGCCAGCGCTACGGGGCAGAAGCTCCGGTTGGATTATGACCGGCTGGTGTTGGCGACCGGCAGCCAGCTTTCTGTTCCTCCGGTTGCCGGCTTCGCCGAACACGGGTTCAATGTGGATACGCTGCAAAGCGCGCAGCGACTGGATGTTCATTTGAAGGCATTGGCAGCACAACCGGAAACGCCGGCGCGTAATACCGTGGTAGTGGTAGGCGGCGGGCTCACCGGGTTGGAAAGCGCGTCCGAAATGCCAATGCGCCTGCGTGCGATTCTGGGCAGTGAAGCGGACATCCGCGTGGTGATTGTCGATACTGCAGCAGAAGTAGGGGCGGGTATGGGGGCCGAACCTGGCATCGTGATCCGCCAGGCGTTGGAAGAATGTGGTGTTGAATCAAGGGCCGGGATGCGCGTTACGGCGATCGATGCCGACAGCGTTACTTTGTCGAATGGTGAGCGTATTGCCGCCAACACGGTGATATTGGCTGCCGGTGTACGGGCAAATCCATTGGTCGAGCAAATTCCGGGCGAGCGTGACGGCTCCGGACGCATTGTCGGCGACGCCTTCTTGCATGCTCCGGCGGCGAATGGCGTTTTCGTTACCGGCGATACGGTCAAGGCAGCGAGCGACGCGTTGGGTAACCATAACCTGATGACCTGCCAGCATGCGATGAGCCTGGGGCGCGTCGCCGGGCACAATGCCGCAGCGGAACTGGTGGGGCTGCCGCTGCACCCTTACAGTCAACCCAAGTACGTGACTTGCCTCGATCTCGGGGCCTGGGGAGCGCTCTACACCGAAGGTTGGGATCGCCAGGTGCTATTCACGCGCGCAGAGGGCAAAAAGATCAAACAGGAAATCAACACCCAGTGGATCTACCCACCGGCAGCGGATCGCGAGGCGCTGTTTGCCGTCGCCAATCCAGATTTTGTGATTGTCCCTTAAGCCTTAAGTATCCAACGGGAGCGGAAACGCTCCCGTTGTTATGTCCCCAGAGGTAAAAAGGAGCGCTCAGGCACCACGGTTTTCATTACCAGCGTGGAACTGAGGCGCTGAACGCCAGGCAGGGCGGAGAGCTTCTCGTCATACAGCTGCTGGAAAGCGGGCAGATCGCGGGAGATCACATGCAGCAGGTAATCGGGGTCACCGAACAGCCTTTGCGCCTGCACCACCTGAGGAATATCGATCATTGCATCCTCAAAGGTGGCTACGGCGTGGCGATCGCCTTCTCTCATGGTGACGAAAACCAATGCGGAAAAGTTAAACCCCAGGCTGGTGGGTTCAAGCTGGGCGCGATAGCCCCTGATCACCCCTGATTCTTCCAGAGCCTTCACCCGGCGGTGGCAGGGCGAAACGCTAAGACCGACACGTTCGGCCAGCTCGGTGACAGAAAGTCGCCCATCCGCTTGTAGTTCAGCAAGAATTTTGCGGTCTATCTTATCCATTTAGAAAAATTTCCCCGAATTTGTAGTTTTCAGGCAAGTAATTGGCAGCACATTTTAACGCCCTAAAGATATTCTTTCCAATAATTAAGTGGCCGGGGCCGATCGCACTTAACGCGGTTTGCAGGCCCCTATGATGAGGAAAGTCAGGTGAAAATACGTGCAGCAGAGCAACCTCGTCAGTGGAGCAATCTGTCATGACGCCGGCCATTTTTGCCGCCTTCTGGGCAGTTTCGATTCTGTTTGTCATCACGCCGGGCATGGATTGGGCATACGTGATATCGGCGGGCATACGCGGCAGGGTGGTAGTGCCGGCAGTCGCCGGATTATTGTTCGGGCATCTGCTGGCCATTGCGGTAGTGGCGGCCGGTGTCGGCGTGTTGGTTACCGGTAACCCGCTGATCCTGACGGTACTCACCGTCGTGGGGGCATCCTACCTGCTGTGGATCGGTATCAATCTGCTGTTAAATCCTCCGGTTCCCAATGCTGCGGAGAAACAGAGTTCAGATTCATGGATGCGCTGGGCGGGCAAAGGGGTTTGCATCAGTGGCATGAATCCAAAGGTCTTTCTGTTATTTCTGGCTCTGTTGCCGCAATTCACCGATCCGCATGCCCTGTGGTCGATTCCGACGCAGATCCTGGCCCTTGGCCTGCTGCATCTGGTCAGTTGTGGGCTGGTTTATCTGCTGGTGGGTTATGGCTCGCAGTCAGTATTGCAGACGCGCCCACAGGCGGCACGGGTGGTCAGCCGCATCTCCGGTGTCGCGATGACCCTCATCGCCGTTGTCTTGTTAGCTGAACAGGTGCTTAAATGAGGGCGAATATTTAGAACGATTCGACAGTGATAGCTGGATGGCAAATGGCCAGCATGGTACAACGATACGCTTGAACCCCGGTTCGTACCGGGGAGCAATAAGTTAAAAATATCCCACCACAGGAACCGCAATGCCTGCCAGTCAAACCTCTAGGAGCACTCTCTGATGCTGGAGATGTTATTACAGTGGTACCGTCGTCGTTTTACCGATCCGCAAGCCATCGCGCTGTTGGTGATCCTGGTTGCCGGCTTCCTCATCCTCTATTTTCTGCATGGCATTCTGACCCCGCTGTTGGTGGCGATAGTGCTGGCGTACCTGCTGGAGTGGCCGACCGCACGCCTGCAGCGTATCGGTTGTTCGCGTAGCTGGGCGGCGAGCATGGTGATGATCATGTTTGCCGGCATCGCGATGCTGTTGGTATTTGTGGTGGCACCCACCGCGTGGCAGCAGGGCATCAACCTGATGACCGATCTGCCGGGTATGCTTAATCAGTTTTATAACTTTGCCGCGACGCTGCCGAAGCGTTATCCGGCGCTGGTGGATGCTGGCATCATCGATATGATGGCGGAAAACCTGCGTGGACGCCTGTCGGGGATGGGCGAGTCGGTAGTGAAATTCTCCCTGGCTTCCCTGGTCGGGCTGCTGACGCTGGCGATTTATCTGATCCTGGTGCCGATGATGATGTTCTTCCTGCTAAAGGACAAAGAGCAAATGCTCAACGCGGTGCGCCGTGTGTTGCCGCGTAATCGCGGGCTGGCCGGGCAGGTGTGGATCGAGATGAATCAGCAGATCACCAACTATATTCGCGGCAAGGTACTGGAGATGGTGATCGTCGGCATAGCGACCTATCTGGTGTTCGTTGTGCTGGATATGCGCTATTCGCTGCTGCTGGCGGTGCTGGTCGGTGTCTCGGTGCTGATCCCCTATATCGGTGCGGTGCTGGTGACCATTCCGGTGGTGGTAGTGGCGATGTTTCAATGGGGTATCGGTGCCGACTTCTGGACGCTGATCGTCGCCTATCTGGTGGTGCAGGGGCTGGATGGCAATCTGCTGGTGCCGATTCTGTTCTCGGAGGCGGTTAATCTGCATCCGCTGGTGATTATTTTGTCGGTGATCATTTTCGGCGGATTGTGGGGTTTCTGGGGCGTGTTCTTTGCTATCCCGCTGGCGACCCTGGTGAAGGCTGTCATTCACGCCTGGCCGGACGAACTGCGGGTGGAAACGGAAGTGGAATAAGCGGGAAAACCGAAGCGCAGCAGGTCGCTGCGCTTCGGTTCAATTATTGCTGAAGATAGCTCAGAACGATGTCGTGATGATTGGTGGTCTTGAAATCATCAAACACTTTTTCAACCTTGCCTTTGCCGTCGAGCAGGAAGCTGATGCGGTGAATACCATCATAGGTTTTGCCCATAAAGGTTTTCTCACCCCAAACACCGAACTGCTGTGCTACCTGATGATCCTCATCAGATAACAACGTGAAGTTTAACAACTCTTTCTCGGCAAAACGCGACAGCTTCTCTGGTTTATCCGTGCTGATGCCCAGAACTTCGACACCTGCTTTTTTCAGTTCATCCATGTTATCCCGCAAACCGCAGGCCTGTACGGTACAGCCCGGCGTCATCGCCTTGGGATAAAAATAAACCAGTACTCGTTGTCCCTGGAAGTCGGCCAGATTAATTTCCTCACCGTCCTGGTCAGGTAAACTAAAGTTTGGCGCTGTGTCACCGGCTTTCAATGGGGTCATCACTACTCTCCATCTTTCTCATCATGCTGTGGATAGTTCACAACGCTAATACTGCCTTGTGCTTTCAATTCTGTACATAGGCGATGAAAGGCTTGCTCAATATTTGATGCATCGGCGTTGCCAGGGCTGTGTGCGGTGATCTGGATATGAAGCTGGGGGGGCAGGTCGCTTTCAGCCGGTTGGGTGCGCGACACCAGCTCGGCAATGTTCATCTGGCTGGAGTGGAACAGATCGGTAAAACGCTCAATGATATGCGGGGAATCTTTCACCTCCACCTGCACCCACACCGTAGCCGGCATCGGCGGCCTCTCGTGCGAGTTGGTGCGCTTCATCACAATCAGCAGTTCCAGCTCCGCCCCTTTTTGCGGCAGGGTAGATTCAATCAGGGTAATGGCGTTCCAGCTACCGGAAAGCAGCATGATGAACGTGAACTCCTCACCCAGCATGGCCAGACGGCTATCTTCGATATTGCATCCGCAACTGCTGACGTGGCGGGTGATGGCATTGACGATCCCTGGGCGGTCGGTACCGAGCGCGGTAATCACGAGATAGTGTTCATCTGGCTTAGGCAAAATGGAGCTTCCTGTCGTGCACAATGGGGTTACCATGGTAAACATAAAAAAAACCGCCTGCCAAGCGCTTACAACGCCGTTGTTTGCTTGCTTTTGGATAGGCAGCAAAAGTACCATGAGTGACTTGTTTGCGGAGGGGACGGTCAATGTTTACGGGAAGTATAGTTGCACTGGTTACGCCGATGGACGACACAGGTGCTGTCGATCGCGCGAGCCTAAAAAAATTGATTGATTATCATGTAGCCAGTGGAACTGCGGCCATCGTTTCCGTAGGGACTACCGGCGAGTCTGCAACGCTTGCCCATGACGAGCACGTTGACGTGGTATTGCAGACGCTGGAACTGGCCGCAGGCCGTATTCCGGTAATTGCCGGTACTGGCGCCAACGCCACCGCTGAAGCCATTTCGCTGACCCAGCGCTTCGAAAATAGCGGCGTAGTGGGTTGCCTGACGGTCACGCCTTACTACAATAAACCGACTCAGGAAGGGCTGTATCAGCACTTCAAGGCCATTGCCGAAAGCACCGCGCTGCCACAAATCCTCTATAACGTGCCTTCTCGCACCGGGTGTGACATGCTGCCGCCGACGATTGCGCGCTTGGCAAAAATCAAGAATATTGTTGCTGTTAAAGAGGCAACAGGGAACTTAAGTCGTGTAAGTCAGATCCAAGTGCTGGTTGATGATGAAGATTTCATTTTGCTGAGCGGCGATGACGCCAGCGGTCTGGATTTCATGCAACTGGGTGGCAAGGGTGTGATTTCCGTGACGGCCAATGTGGCTGCACGTGAAATGGCGCAACTTTGCGCGCTGGCAGCACAGGGCAACTTTGCTGAGGCACGCCGTTTAAATCAACGCTTGATGCCGTTGCATCAGGACTTGTTTGTAGAAGCAAACCCAATTCCGGTGAAATGGGCCTGTAAGGCATTGGGATTGATAGCAACCGATACGATGCGTCTGCCTATGACGCCGTTGACCGACGCTGCCCGTCCGATCGTTGAACGCGCGTTGAAAAGCGCCGGTTTGCTGTAACTCTAAGGGAAATTTGATGGTTTATTCATTGCAAAAGTCGACGGTAGCAAAAGTCGTAGGTATTTCGCTGGTTATGATGCTGGTCGGTTGTACCACCGACCAACGCTACAAACGCCAGGTTAGCGGCGATGAGTCTTACCTCGATGCGTCGGTGCTCAAGCCACTGAACGCACCCGCAGGTATGATCCTGCCGGTGCAAAGCGGTAATTATGATGTTCCGGCCACCACGCTGAAAGGCGGCGTCGGCAAGCAACTGGATATTCGTCCGCCGGTACAGCCACTGGCATTGCTGAGCGGCTCACGCGCGCAATATGCAGGCGACAGCGGTACGTTACTGTTGGAAAACAGCCCGCAGAACCAGAACCTGTGGTCACGCGTGGTCAGCATGATGCAAGCGAAGAACATAGCGATAGCCTCACGTCAGGACGCCGGTCAAACGCTGACCACCGACTGGGTGAAGTGGACCCGTCTGGATGAAGACAACCAGTACGAAGGCCGCTACCAGATCAGCGTACAGCAGCAGGGTTACCAGCAGGCGCTGGTGGTGAAAACCGTCGGCCTGCAGCAGCAGGGCAAAACCGATCCGGTGACCGACCCATCCGAAGTGCAGCGCTACAACGGTATGATGATGAACACCATCGTCGAAGGCCTGGACAAGCAGGACAACCTGGCGAGCAACCAGTCAGCCAACCGTTTCGGTGCGCTTGACGTGCAGAGCGGCGCGGATGATACCGGCCTGCCAATGTTGGTCGTGCGTGGTCCGTATACCGTGGTGTGGGATCGCCTGCCAGCGACATTGGAAAAACTGGGGATGAAAGTGGGTGACCGCAGCCGTCCGCAGGGCACCGTCGCCGTGACCTACAAATCCCTGAACAGCAGTGACTGGGATGCGTTGGGCGTCAAGGATCCTGAACTGAAAGAAGGCGATTACAAACTGCAGGTAGGTGATTTGAACAACCGTACCAGCCTGCAATTTATCGATCCTAAAGGGAAGCCATTGACCCAGTCGCAAAACGACGGCCTGGTTGCGGCATTCCAGTCAGCATTCAGTAAAACCAGCGTTAAATAATCGAAAAGGGGCTACGGCCCCTTTTAGGTTGCTGACAAAGCAGGAAAAAGCGTGGTTTTTCCTGCTTTGTGGTGAGCAGCCGAAAATCAATAAATTGATTTTCCTGATTTTTGTTTATCGGCCTCTACTCGCTCTGGGCAGGAATGAGGTTTGTCATCAGTCTGAAAGGGGCTACGGCCCCTTTTTTCTTTAATGGTTACGGTATCGTTTGCGTCGCAGATTTGGCACAATATACCCATCATTCTTGAAGCTACAGCTGTGTTGGCTGCGTGCACTCACCCCGGTCACTTACTTGAGTAAGTGACCGGGGACTCCTGCCCTTGCCGCCTTGCTGTAACTCCAATTATTTTGGGTATATCACGCCTGTGTGTTTAAGCGTTTTTAAAATTTTTTTTGGAGTAAGTGAGATGCAAAAAATAGCTGAGCTGTATCGCGGAAAGGCAAAAACCGTCTATACCACTGAAAATCCTGATCTGCTGGTGTTGGAATTCCGCAACGATACGTCAGCACTGGATGGTCAGCGCATTGAGCAGTTTGATCGCAAAGGCATGGTGAACAACAAGTTCAACCATTTCATCATGAGCAAACTGGAAGAGGCCGGCATCCCGACGCAAATGGAACGCCTGCTGTCAGACAATGAAGTGCTGGTGAAGAAGTTGGACATGGTGCCGGTAGAGTGTGTGATCCGCAACCGTGCCGCCGGTTCACTGGTGAAGCGTCTGGGCATTGAAGAAGGCCTGGTACTGAACCCACCGCTGTTTGACCTGTTCCTGAAAAACGATGAAATGCACGATCCCATGGTCAACGAATCCTATTGCGAAACCTTTGGTTGGGTGAGCAAAGAGCACCTGGCGCGCATGCGTGAGCTGAGCTACCAGGCCAACGACGTGTTGAGCAAGCTATTTGACGACGCAGGCCTGATCCTGGTCGACTTCAAGCTGGAGTTTGGCTTGTTCAACGGCGAAGTGGTACTGGGTGATGAATTCTCGCCGGATGGTAGCCGCCTGTGGGACAAAAACACCCTGGACAAGATGGACAAGGACCGCTTCCGCCAGAGCCTGGGTGGCCTGATCGAAGCCTACGAAGAAGTCGCTCGCCGCATCGGCGTCAAACTCGACTAAGCGTTTTCTCGCTATACGGGGTCTCTCCGGCCCCGTCTATTATCTTTACTTTCCCCGCCGTCTATTCCCGTTTGCCTGCATTTCCAGAAAAATTCTACATTTCCTTTGCCGCTGAGCATTTATAATGATCTACGTAACATGACAAAAACCTAATCTGGAGTTTACTTATGCGTTGGCAAGGGCGTCGGGAAAGTGACAATGTTGAGGATCGTCGCGGGCAGTCTTCAGGTCTGGGTGGCGGTGGCGGCGGTTTCCGCGTGCCTCGCGGCAAAGGCGGTATCGTTATTCTGGTGGTAGTGTTGGTGGCCGGCTATTACGGCGTCGATCTTTCACCGCTGTTGAACGGCGGGGATGTGAGCCCGCAAACTCAGCAACAGAGCGCCAGCATCAGTCCAAAAGACGATGAACTGGCCAAATTTACCTCGGTGGTGCTGGCTTCTACCGAAGATAACTGGAAAGAAGTTTTCCAGCGCATGGGTAAAACCTATCAGCCACCCAAGTTGGTGATGTATCGCGGCGTAACGCGTACCAGCTGCGGCACCGGTCAGGCGGCGATGGGGCCATTTTATTGCCCGGGCGACAAAACGGTATATATCGACCTGTCGTTCTATCAGGATATGAAAACCAAACTGGGTGCCGGCGGTGACTTCGCCCAGGCCTATGTGGTGGCGCACGAGGTAGGCCACCATGTGCAAAACCTGCTGGGCATTGAGCCTAAAGTGCGTCAAATGCAGCAGGGTGCCAGCCAGGTAGAAGTGAATCGTCTGTCGGTGAAAATGGAACTGCAGGCAGACTGCTTTGCCGGCGTTTGGGGCAAATATGCCGAGAAACAGCAAATGCTGGAAGAGGGCGACCTGCAGGCGGCATTAAACGCTGCGCAGGCGATCGGCGACGACCGTTTGCAGCAACAAGGTCAGGGGCGCGTGGTACCGGACAGCTTTACCCACGGGACCTCACAGCAGCGCTACACTTGGTTTAAGCAGGGCTTCGACAGCGGTGACCCTAACACCTGCAATACCTTCGCATCCCGTTAACATGCATGCCGGAGCCTGACTCCGGCATGATGTTGTTGATAAAGTGGGGAAAGCGTGGTTTTTCCTCACTTTGTGGCTATCAGCCGAAAATCAATAAATTGATTTTCCTGGGTTTTTAGTTTGTGAATACTGACATTCCAACTTTCCGTTGGGGGTGTCAGCGGTCTGGGCACTTTTTTAGCTCTGGGTCTGGATACTGATGTTACATGCAATGCAACAACTTATGCAGCAGCAGGGCATCAGACGCCTGCTGGTGCTCAGTGGCGAGCCGCAATGGTGCCGCCAGCAAGCACACTGGTTGGCGACAACCCTGCCGGGCGACTGGCCTTGGGTGGGGGAAAACCCGCCCAGTGGCATGCAGTCGCTGGCCAGTGGTGCGGTACGGACATTGCTGGGGCAGGAGCGATGGCATGCAGTGTATGACGCGACCGATGGTTTGGATGTTGAAGCGCTGGCCGCGCTGGCCGGTACGCTGCGAGCCGGCAGTTGGTTGTTGCTGTTAACGCCACCCTGGCAGTCCTGGCAGCAACAGCCGGATAGCGACAGCCTGCGCTGGAGCGATTGCCCCCAGCCGATCACTACCCCGAATTTCATTCACCATCTGCAGCAACACTTGGCAGCGGACAGCGAAGTCACGCTCTGGCGACAGGATGAACCGCTAACGTTGGCACCCTTGCCAGTACGCCCGCAGTGGCAAGCACCCAATGGCCAACCGACTTGCGAGCAGCAAGCGTTGTTGACGCAATTACTCGACGCCGAGCCAGGCGTTTGGGTGCTGACCGCCGCCCGTGGGCGCGGCAAGTCAACGCTGGCGGGGATGCTGGTGGCCAACACGCCGCTCACCTGCTGGCTCACCGGGCCCAGCCGAGCGGCTACCGAGGTTGCTGATGAATGGGCGCAGGGCCGCGCGCAATTCTGGGCACCGGACGCGCTGCTGGCCCATTGTCGCGAACATGATGTCAGCGACGTGGATTGGCTGTTGGTGGACGAGGCGGCGGCGATCCCCGGCCCGTTATTACAGCAGTTGGTTAACCATTTCCCCCGCATTCTGCTGACGACCACGGTACAGGGCTATGAAGGCACCGGCCGGGGTTTCTTGCTCAAGTTTTGCGCCGGGTTGCCTGAGTTTCAGCCGCTGGAGCTGCAGCAGCCCATGCGTTGGGCGCCGGGTGATGCGCTGGAGCGTGTCATTGATAACGCGCTGCTGTTCAACGAACTGCCGCCGTGGCAGGCGATGAATCAGCCCGTCAGTATCACTGGGGCGGAACAAAGGGCGCTGTGTGCCGATCCCCAACGATTAATGCGGTTTTACGCCCTGTTGAGCAGCGCCCACTACCGGACTTCACCGCTTGATTTGCGGCGCTTGATGGATGCACCGGGTATGCATTTTGGCCTGGCGCAGGTTGAAGAAGAGGTCGTTGGCGCGCTGTGGCTGGTAGAAGAAGGCGGCCTGAGTGTCGAACTGGCACATGAAGTCTGGGCCGGCAGGCGACGACCACGTGGCAACCTGGTGGCCCAATCGCTGGCAGCGCACGGTGGCCAGTGGTGGGCACCGACGCTGCGTTCGCGGCGCATTACCCGCATTGCGGTATTACCCGTTATGCGTCAGCAGGGCATCGCCCGCCGCCTGATTGAGCAGCAGCGTCAGCAGGCACAAGGGTTGGATTACCTTTCAGTCAGCTTTGGTTACACCGAGCCGCTGTGGCGCTTTTGGCAGTCCTGTGGTTTTGAGCTGGCACGCATCGGCAGCAAGATCGAGGCCAGCAGCGGTTGCTACAGCGTCATGGCCATTTTGCCCTTGAGCGAGCAGGGTGAGGCGCTGCGTCATGCGGCGCATAAGCATCTGGCGCGTGATTGGCGCTGGTTGCAGCCGCGCATCGATCTGCAACTGGAAATCATCGGTGACGACGGCGACACCCGGCTGGGTGAAGACGACTGGCGTGAACTGGCCGGTTTTGCCTTCGCTCACCGGCCGTTGGAGGCCAGTCTGGGGGCGCTGCAACGTTTACTGTTAGCCAGCCCTATGCCACTGCCCGCACTGCGGCTGCATCTGCAACAGCAAACGACGGCGGCAGGTTGCGTGGAACTACTTGGCTTCAGCGGCCAGAAAGCCTTGCTGCGTCGCTGGCGACAAGAGACGGGAATGGCGCTTGAACAGCTCGATGCGCAGCATTGCCTGCGCTGGCACAACTGGTCGCAATCGTTGGAATAAATTGAAGGTGTTGCTCAATAAAACCCGATTTTCCTGAATTCTCAGCGGCGTATAGTAGCTGACAGGAACCCGGGCAGCAGGCGCCGGGCAGAATTTGATCAACACGAGGAGTCACCGATGAAACATGAGCATTTTGTTGTACAGAGCCCGGCAACCCCGGCTGCGCAGCTGATCCTGCTGTTTCACGGTGTTGGCGATACCCCGGTGGCGATGGGCGAGATTGGCAGTTATTTCGCCAAAGACTTCCCGCAGGCGCAGGTAGTCAGCATTGGTGGCCCTTTTGCCTTCGGTAACGGTGGCGGTCGTCAGTGGTTTTCGGTGCAGGGCGTGACCGAAGAAAACCGTGCAGGGCGCATTGCTGAAGTGATGCCGAAGTTTATAGAAACCGTGCGTTACTGGCAGCAACAAAGTGGCGTGAATGATGCAGGTACCGCGCTGGTCGGTTTTTCCCAGGGCTCAATCATGGCGCTGGAAGCCTTGAAAGTTGAACCCAGACTGGCCGGCCGCATCGTGGCTTTCAGCGGGCGCTTTGCCGGTTTGCCTGATAAAGCGTTCGGTGACAGCGTGGTGCATTTGATCCACGGCGAGCAGGACGGGGTGATTGCGGTGCAACATGCCAGGGCGGCGGCGGAGCGGCTGCAGGCTATCGGCGTCGATTTCACGCTGGACGTGGAAGAAGACGTGGGGCATGCCATCAATCAGGGCATGATGAATGACGCTCTCGAGCGGCTGCATTACTACGTCCCGCAACGCTACTGGGACGAAGCGATGTTTGGCAAGCGCGGCGATTTGGTCGCCTTTAAATAAACTTCAGGGCGCTTAATGCGCCCTGAAATCATTTTTTCTTCGGCCAGTCGTCGTCGGCATCCCACTCGGCGTTGTTATCGCGGTGCGGTGGCAGCTCCGGCTTATCGGCCAGATAGCGTTTTACGTCAACGCGGCGTAGCTCTTTGATCCCACTGATAATCATCCCGACCAGAATCAGCAGGATAATCCACCAATAATCTGCTAACCATTCCATCTTCACTCCTTCCCTTCAGGGCGTATAAAACGCGAAAATATCGATGGCAAATGCTCTTCAAGCCATTGGGCACCGGCGACGTCCTTATTTTTCCAGACCCTAAGCAGCAGCTCTGGCGTCAGCAGATGCTCGGCTTCAAGCGCCAGCGGACGGTAACTCAGATGCCAGGGCTCTACCGCCACGCCGTCACCCTCTTCGGTGAACGGACGGTAAAAACCAAATTCGGCCATATGTTCCGTCATCCACTGATTGAGTGGATAAAAATAGCCGCCTTGCTCGTATTCCCAAGGCTCCAGTTGCAGCTTTTGCCCGGCAGGCAAGAGCGAAGGGTCGTAGACATCCAGGTCACTGCCCCAGTGATGGCGACTGGCGCCCGGCAAGGCCGACCAGCGCAGGATCGCTTCGCAACGTTCGCCAGTGGACAGCAGCGCGATGTCGATTGGCTGACTGTCTTTATCTAATACTGGGCGCTCGCCGCAGAATTTTCCATTCCAGATCGCCTGTTGCCGGCCAAAATCACGAAATGTGCTGGCGGGCTGCAGATCAAACCCGGCCTCCAGTGCCGCCTGCTGCATGGCGAGGAACGCAGCCACCGCGGCGGGCTGCAGCCGGTGGTTACCGCTCAGCGGTGCCAGATGCTCGGTTGAGCACCCGGTCAACATTTCTGGCGTGATCATGCGACCAATTGCTCCATGATGCGTTGGTACATACGGCTCAGCAGTTGCAAATCGGCCGCGTGCACGCATTCGTTGACCTTATGGATAGTCGCGTTGACTGGCCCCAGCTCAACCACCTGCGCCCCCATCTGGGCGATAAAGCGGCCGTCTGAGGTGCCCCCGGTGGTCAGCAACTGCGGCGTCAGCTCAGAGTAGTGTTCGACGGCGTTAACTACGGCATCCACCAGCGCACCACGTGCAGTCAGGAAAGGCTGGCCCGACAAACGCCATTCGATGCTGTAGTTCAACTGATGGCGCTCAAGCAGTTCTTCTACGCGCTGTTTGATCGTCGCATCGGTCGATTCGGTACTAAAGCGGAAGTTGAACTGAACGAACATCTCGCCAGGGATCACGTTGTTGCTGCCGGTACCGGCCTGCACGTTAGCAATCTGCATGCTGGTCGGCGGGAAGAATTCATTGCCGTGGTCCCACTCGATCGCCACCAGCTCATTGAGGGCCGGCATGGCGCGGTGCACCGGGTTCTCCGCCAGATGCGGATAGGCAACGTGGCCCTGAATGCCGTGGATGTGCAGGTTGGCGGTGATCGAGCCGCGACGCCCGTTCTTCACCACGTCGCCGACGCGTTCGGTACTGGACGGCTCGCCGACCAGGCAATAATCCAGGCGCTCGTTGCGCGCCATCAGCGCTTCCACCACTTTCACCGTGCCATGGGTCGCGCTGGCTTCTTCATCGGAGGTGATCAGGAATGCCAAACGGCCCTGATGATGCGGGTTGGCCGCGACGAAACGTTCGGCTGCCACGACCATTGCCGCCAGCGAGCCTTTCATGTCTGCCGCGCCACGGCCATACAGCATGCCGTCGCGGATGGTCGGCTCAAACGGCGGGTTGTCCCAGCGTTTTTCGTCGCCGGTCGGCACTACGTCGGTGTGGCCGGCAAACGCCAGGGTTTGGCCTTCGCCACGCCAGGCCCAGAAATTCAGGGTATCGCCGAAAGGCATCGGCTCAACGGTAAAACCAATGGCTTTCAGACGTTCGATCATCAGTGCCTGACAGCCTTCATCGTGCGGGCTGAGCGATGGGCGCCTGATCAATTGTTGAGCCAGTTCGATAACCGGGCAAATCATGCTGCCACCTCGGAAATAAATTGCTGGTAGCCTTCGGCACTGAAGCCGAGCAGGGCGTGCCCATTGCCGTCGTCCAGCAATGGGCGTTTGATGATTGCCGGCTGTGCCAGCATCAGCGCGATGGCGGCATCTGCATTATTGCAGGCGGTGCGCTGCGCTTCATCCAGCTTGCGCCAGGTGGTACCGCGGGTATTGAGCAGCGGTTCCCAACCGAGACGTTCGACAAAGCCGCGCAGTTGCTGTTCGTCCAGCCCGTCGGCGCGGTAGTCGTGAAATTGATAAGCCACACCCTGTTCTTCCAGCCAGCGGCGTGCTTTTTTGATGGTGTCACAATTTTTGATGCCGTAGAGCTTAAGCAAACTTTTTTGAGCATTGTCTTTCATAAAAAAATGTTACCTCTATATCAGGGTAAGTTCAGAGCAACAGGTATCCGGCGATGGCCTAAACTGTCAGGAATCACTGCTCATCAAGTATTTTGAAGATAATGCCCCAGTGCAGGATTTCGATCCAGACTACGAGCTAATTATCGATGAAGGGCGTTCAGCATTCAAAGCCGAACATTTGCATGAAAGTGCAGGGTTAGGACGATTTTTCAAGCGTGTTAATGATGGTGACATAGCGAAAGGCTCGGTACTCATCGTTGAAAGTCTCGATCGGTTCTCTCGCGAAAACCCTTTCAAGTGTGTGGAATACATTTCTCAATTAGATCGTGCTCAAATCGAACTGCATGGGAAATGGCGTGCTTACGGCAGAGTTCACGGGCGGATACCCCGGCTTCAGCCTCGCGGAGAATACTGATGATCTGTTCGTCGGAAAAACGCTTCTTCATGGGGATGTCCTCATGTGGTTTATGAAGACATTACTAACATCGCGGTGTGTTAATCAACGGGGGGGCAGGTCAGGTTGACTTTATCGTTTCGAAATTTTTTTACCGCTTTTTGTGCTTGATTAATGCCTATTGATTGTTGTAGTACTGGAATACCAGCAAGTAAAGTAAGGGAAATAAGCCTATGGATACGGTAGAAGAACTTCACGGAACGTACTTCTATGATGGCTCATCTAATCTCAGTGCGGGTGAGCTATTTTTTGGATCATGGTTGATGAAACCCTCGATCACTTTGGTATCACAGATATAGCAGCAGTAGCAGGGATTTACCTTGGCTCAAACAGTGTCACTGTTGCGGGTAAATTAGCTGGGGCAACCCCTGGAACCTCGGTAGCGTCTATCTACTCCAGGAGGTTATTCCGAGGGCGAATGATGCCAGTAAGATTACCAACATGGATAGGTTTCCCTCCTAACGTTAAAAGAGCCATGACTCAGAGATTGGGAACCTTCGTCGGTAGAAGCATACCATTAGTTGGCTGGGTAATTTTAGCGGCTGACGTGTCTATTATTTCCTTCAAAGCAGTGAACAAATACAACACAATCGCACATCCTTCTGACCGTCTGTGGTAGGCACTGAATGAACAATTCAGACAACATAGAACAAGAGGTCATGAACTGGTACAACAAAAACTGGAATGGGCGTGTTTTCCCATTGTTCAGGAAACCAGTTTTGACACTGGAAACGAGTCTCTCCACTGGTAAGTATCCATGGGCAGATGAAGATGCGATAGAAATACTTAATGATTACTTTACAAAATTCGAAGTAGACCGGAAAAATTTCACTTTTGGAAAGTACTGGCCCAATGAAGAAGCAGTTCTACCGTTGAATTTTTTACGTTCGAAAGATAATAAATGGGAATGGATTGAACCGGAACCATTAACCCTGAAAATGCTTGTTGAATCAGCCAAGGCTGGTCACTGGCTTTACGATTAAAAGGACTGGTAATCTCCCCATTTTTAACGGGGGTCATAAGTAGAATCGGTCATGCGTTGAATATGCGGCATTGGCGTAAAACCATTCAGTGCCATATTCGGGCGCTCGTGATTATAAAACCATTGCCACTGCGTGGCATAGTCCTGCAATTCGTTCAGCGATGAAAACAGGCGCTGCCCCAGCCAGTCATAACGTCCTGTCCGGTTATATCGTTCAATATAAGCATTCTGCTGAGGTTTGCCGGGCTGAATAAACCGAAGTGTTATATTCTGCCGGGACACCCATGACATCAGTATTTTGCCTGTATATTCTGGCCCGTTATCACACCGGATAGCCGTTGGCCTTCCCTTCCATTCAATGAGTTGTTCCAGTGTCCTGACTACCCGGCTTGCCGGCAGAGAAAAATCCACCTCAATGGCCAGAGCTTCACGATTAAAGTCATCGATGACATTCAGCAAACGGACGGAACGACCATCTGATAGCTGAGCATGCATAAAGTCCATCGACCAGCATTCATTTTTCGGGGGGATTACCCCTGATCCTGGGACCAATGTTTCATTTCTTCGCTGATAAAATAGTTGACCAGATCGCGATACATTTTTTCTATCACCTCTGGGCTTAAACCTTGCTCATCGGCCCAGACTCGTCTTTGCAGCAGCATGGCCTCAAAGCGCTCTTTGGCGCGTACCGCATCGGGGCTGGTCTTGAATTTGGCCGCAGCCTTTACGTAGGCGAAGCGTTGGGCGATCAGCTTTATGATGTTTTCGTCCATCATGTCTATTTCCGCGCGAATATCATTCATATCCGCACAGTCCTGCGGAGACAGCCGATTTTCAATGAGCAATGGGAGGTTCCTTTAAGGTTTTTTCAGCGGATATAGCCGTTTTGCTGCAGGCGCGCCAATGCCGTGCTATCGGCATAGACCATGCCGGTGGTCAGCTCACGGAAGTGGTATTTTTTGTAGAACTCCAGCTTGTCGGGCACCGAGTAGATAAACACTTTGCCGAGCGGGGCCAGATCCTGCATCACCCGATCCATCAATTGACGTCCCAATCCCCGGCCCTGAAAATCCGGATGCAGGGCTACGTCGGCAAGATAGGCAACCGAGGTCATGTCGCTAATGGCGTGGGCGGTGGCGATCAGCCGGCCATCCAGGTAGCCCCAGTAGCAAAATTGGCTGTGTTGATAAACGCGCTGCAATACCTGCGGATCGCGTTGGCCCAATCCGGCGGTTTCCAGTAGCTCGGCCAATTGCAGCCAGTCGACGCCGTAGCGGTTCGGGTCGGTCACTATTTCCATATCAGCCTCGCTTAGCCAATCCGAGCCAGATCGGCGGCGTATTGACGGATCGCACGCTGGTAGCTGCTGATGTCACTATGCGAGGAAGTTTCCGCCAGCAGTAACAGCAAATCTGCGACCGCCTGTTTGGTTTCGCCCAGGTTGTACAGCGTCATGGCGCGGAACAGCGTGAGCTCTTTAGCCTGCGGGAACTCGTTCAACCCGTCGTCGAAGGCGGCCAGTGATTGTTGGTACAGGCCGAGCGCCCGGTAGGTACTGCCCAGGCCAAGCCAGGCTTCCTGCCGCTGCGTCGCCGGCAAATTGTGCGCCAGCGCCGCGAGGTAGCAGGGAATGGCCTGTTGCTCAAATCCCTGTACGTCATACAGGCAAGCCAATTGGTAGTGTAGCCCGGCGGCTTCCGGTTGTTGCAGTAACTGTTGTTGCGCCAGTTCGGTCGCTTCCTGATAGCGGCCCAACTCTTTCAATTGTTCGATGGTCAGCGTAGGGGACATTACATGGCCTTGGGTGAGTAGGGTTTTTGTACCTTTTGCACGCTACTACGGAAGAATTCATCGCACAAGGGATAAGGCATTACAGAGGGAGGGTTGGCCCCGTGGTCCGGGGCCGTTTTACTGCGGGCGATCAGAACTCGTGTTTAAGCGTCAGCATGAAGTTACGCGGTTCGCCATAGTTACGGGTACTGTAGAAATTAACCTGCGAGTAGTATTTCTGGTCGAAAACGTTGTTCAGGTTGAGTTGCACCGAGGTCTGCGGCGTCAGCCTGTAACGTGCCATCGCGTCGACCAGAACGTAAGAACCTTGTTCGGCTTTACGATTGACCATTTCACCGTTATCGGCCCCACTTACGTTGGCGTAAACCTTGCTCTGCCAGCGTGCGCCGCCGCCCAGCGTCAGGTCGCGCAAAGTACCCGTCAGTTGGTAAGTGGTGAACAGATTGATGCGCGTGCGCGGCTGCTCGGTGTTGAGATCGACCTTATCCTTGTCCTTCAGTGAGAAGTGCGTGATGCCAAACTGCGCGTTCCAGCCGTGGGCCAGTTCGCCGTTCAGTTCGAACTCGATGCCCTTGCTGGTGGCACCCTGGCTCTCATGATAGGTCTGCTGCAGCCAGTCCAGATTGGCGGTGTCTTCGTCCAGCACGCCCAGCTTGTCCTGCGTGATGCGGAATGCCGACAGTGACAGATTGAGCCGGTCATTGAGCAACGCAGCTTTAATGCCCACTTCCTTATTCACCCCTTCGATCGGCGCCAGGTAGTGACCGCTGCTGTCGAGCAGGTTCTGATCCTTGAAGATGTCGGTGTAGCTGGCATAGGCAGAGACCTGATCGGTTAACTTGTAGACCGTGCCGACGAATGGCGTGACTTTGTTGGCTGTGGTGGTAGTGGTGTTTTTAAAGCTGTTGAAGCGGGCACCGAGCACCAGATCCAGCCGGTCGGTTAGCGAAAAGTCAGCGCTGCTGTAGAAGCCGATTTGCCGCGTACGGTAATCCATCTGTGGCATTTTGTCCGACCACTCGGGTTCGCCCAGGCCACCGTTCCAGTCCAGTAAGCTGCCGCTAAACAATGGTGAGGCGCTGGCGCTACGATAAGTGCTGTAACTGTGCTGCCAGGCGGAAGAACTGCCCACCACAAATTTGTGGTTGCGGCCCAGCAGGCTGAAATCACCGTTCAGTTTCAGATCTACCGCATGTTGATCGCGGTAACCCTCATAACGCCCGGCATAAGGGCTTGAAGGTTTCACCGTCCAGGTATCGGGATCGATCAGTCCGCCAAGGCTCATCGCCATTTTGGCATCGAAAGCCTGACGGCTATGAGTGTAGTTGGCCACGCTTTTCCAGCCGTTATCGAAATGGTGCTCCAGCGTCGCAAACTGGGTGCTGAGCGTGGTATCCCAGCTCGACCAGTCAGAGGCACCGCTGTAGTGGCGATCCCAATTGATCTCGCTGCCATCGCTGAACCAGCCGGTCGGCAGGGCACCGCCCCAGGTGGAGGCTTTAGGCCGGTTCTGTTGATAATCGGCCCCCAGCCGCAGCAGGGTATCGCGGGTCAGATCGGCTTCCAGCGTGCCATAGAGAGTGCTTTTGCGTTCCTGATGCCTGTCCATAAACGAGTGGCTGCGCTCGCCGGCGGCTGCGATGCGCACCCTGACGGTACCTTCGTCATTGAGCGGTGTGCCTACATCGACCGTGGTGCGGTAATGATCCCAGGAACCGGCGGAGAGTTCGACGCGGGCAAAAGGCGAAAGGCTGGAGGCTTTCTTTCTCACCAGGTTGATGGCAGCCCCCGGATTACCGACGCCGTTCAGCAAACCGGCGGCACCTCTGACGATTTCGACATGATCGAGGGTGATCGAGTCAATTTCTGACTCACCGCCGGAATAGCCGGAATCAAAGAAGGTGGGAACGCCGTCATATTGATAATTATCGACGCTAAAACCGCGGTAATTGAACGAAGAGCGTTCGCTATCGTAGTTACTCTCGCTGACGCCGGTGGACCAGCGCAGAATATCTTTCAACGAATAAGCGTTGATATCGTCAATCTGCTGACGAGTGATGACCGAAACCGACTGCGGCGTATTTTTGATGCTCAGCGGCAAGCCGGTCGCGGTGCTCATTTGGCTGGTGGTGTAAGAACCGGTGTTTTCGGTGCTGCCGTCATCGCTCAGTGGCGAAGCGACCACCTCCAGCGTTTCTTCTTTCTGTGGGCGGGGAGCCTGCTCGGTGCCCGCAGCCTGCGCTACCATGACCGGTAGGCACAGCAGTACCCCACCGGAAAGGCGAGTCATAAAACTAGCCATTGCCTGCCTCACAGTCCGCTAAGGTTAATCTTGAGCAGATAGTCCTGCTTTTTCTCCATCTCTTCCTTGGACTGCTTGATGCTGGCAAAGAGGGTATTGCCGTCCGCAGAAAGGGCCAGGCTGTTGGGCAGTGCGGTGGTGGTGATGCTGTTTTTGACCTGATAGCTGTTGCTGTCCACGATGCTGATGCGTTTGGCCTCGCGGTGCGTGATGTAGATTTCGCTGCGGGCCGGGTTGAACAGCACCGCCAGTGAGTTGATCACCTCAATCTGGTGCAGGATTTTGCCGCTGTTGATATCGACAACCAGCACTTTCGGCAGGTCAGGATCGGTGAGGAAGGCACGGCCGGTTTTGCTGTCCAGGCTGATGTTCAGGAAAAAGTGTTTCTTGGCGGGTTCCACGACCAGGCGCTTGAGGATTTTGTGGCTGCCGATATCAAGGGTAATGAGTTCACCGCCGCCATTAACGCAGTAGATATGGCCACGTTCGCTGTCCAGAGCAAGACCGGTGGGGTATTCGCCGACGTTGCTGATGGTGGCAATCTTTTCCCGTTTGGCGGTGTCGATCACCCATAGTACGCCTTGCTTCGCAGTGCCAGAGACATACAAACGCTGATTTTTCTTATCAAGCACCATTTCACGCGTTGGGGTGAACTGGTCCTCTTTCATGCTTTCGCTAAGCCCAATGGTGGCGAGTTCTTTACCGCTCCGGGTATCAATCAGGGTTACGGAACCGTCGACGGTATTACCGATGTACAGAACGTGGCGTTCTTCATCCAGCGCGGTGGCGAAGGCGCGGCGTTGGGTAACGATCTTCCCCTCAGTGGCCAGCGTAGCTGGGTTGATACGGTAGACAATCCCGCTGTTCTTGTCTTTGGCGAATGAGGGGGAAGAGGCGGCAAACAGGGTGTTGTTTTGGCCATCAAATGCCAGTTCATACAGGCCGTATCCCACCGGTTTGGTTTGGAAATAGCTTTCTGGTAGCTCAGCGGCCAGCGTTGAGCAAGACAGCAGCATGGCGGAGGTCAGGGTGCTGAAAGAGAAACCTTTGCCTGGAGTGAACAGGTGTAACTTCATATACATTCCTTTACATCAATTTACGTTTTGAGAATCGTAATGATATTGATATTAATTATCAATATCATTTTATAATCATATGAAGTTATTGATGCCGACCTTGGCTGAGCGGTTGGTTGCCAGGGGAATGGCCCACAGCGGCAGATTTAGATCTTTTAGGTGTGTTGTTTGATGGATTAATAACGGAAGGGAATAGTCGGGATTAACCATTGTTCAGATAAATACGAAAATGTGCACTATCCCCGGTTTTCGTGGGTGGCATCGTTCCCGAATCTCTTCACTTGCTCAAAAAACAGGCGTAGAATTCGCTTCGTCTATTAATTGAGGTTGTAAATTATTATGGTTGATCGTGAGTTGGGAAACTGGAAAGACTTCATCGAAGAGATGTTAGGTAACTGACACTGCGCTGGGGTTGATAACAAGGTTGGTTTATTTGTTCGTGATTAAAGCACCCTGGGAACGAGACGCTCGTTCGAGATAAAGCAGCATCGGTTTCCCGATGCTGCTTTTTTTTGCCTGCTATTGCGCGCTGTCTTGCGCTTTGGCGGTGGCTGCCGATTTGCCTGGGAAGCGGCGGCGTACCAGCACAAAGAACAGCGGTACGAAGTAAATTGCCAACAGGGTGGCGGAAATCATACCGCCCATCACCCCGGTACCCACCGCATGCTGGCTGCCTGAGCCGGCTCCACTGCTGATGGTCATCGGCAGTACGCCGAAGATAAAGGCTAGCGAGGTCATCAGGATCGGCCGCAGACGCATACGTGAGGCTTCCAGGGTGGCCGACATCAAATCCTGGCCTTTATGGTTTAGCTCGTTGGCGAACTCGACGATCAGTATGGCGTTTTTCGCCGACAGCCCGATGATGGTCAGCATCCCCACCTGGAAGTAAACGTCATTCTCCAGCCCGCGTAGCCAGGTTGCGGCAACGGCACCAATCAGGCCCAGCGGCACCACCAGCATCACCGAGAACGGAATCGACCAGCTCTCATACAGCGCCGCCAGACACAGGAACACCACCAACAGCGAAATAGCATACAGCGCCGGTGCCTGCGAGCCGGACAGGCGTTCCTGGTAGGACATGGCGGTCCATTCCAGACCGAAGCCGGTCGGTAACTGGCTGACAATCTTTTCCATTTCGGCCATGGCGGTACCGCTGCTAACGCCTTCTGCCGCTTCGCCCACAATTTCCAGCGCTGAACTGCCGTTATAGCGCTCCAGACGTGGAGAGCCATATTCCCAATGGGAGGTGGCAAAGGCGCTGAACGGCACCATGCCCCCCGCGCTGTTGCGCACGAACCATTTATCGATGTCGCCAGGCAGCATGCGGAACGGTGCGGCGGCCTGCACATAGACTTTTTTCACCCGACCGCGGTCAACGAAGTCGTTAACGTAGGTTGAGCCCCAGGCGGTCGACAGCGTGTTGTTGATGTCATCGATTGAAACACCCAGCGCCTGGGCTTTGCGTTGGTCAATATCAATCTGCAACTGCGGGCTGTCATCCAGGCCATTGTGGCGCACGCGGGACAGCAGCGGGTTAGCGGCGGCCAGCTGCAGCAGTTGATTGCGTGCTGCCATCAGTTGGTCGTGCCCCAGACCGGCATGGTCTTCGAGTTCCATATTGAAGCCGGAAGAATTGCCCAGGCCGGTAATCGCCGGTGGACTGCTGGCAATCACCCGCGCCTCGATAATCTGGTTAAATTCCTTGGTGGCGCGATCGATGATATCGAATGAGCTGTTGTCGCCGGAGGTACGCAAATCCCAGTCTTTCAAGCGAATAAACATGCGTGCCACGTTCTGCCCATTGCCGCCGGGACCGGCACCAATGGTGGAGAACACGGACAGCACGTCCTGTTTTTCTTTGGTCAGAAAATAGTGTTCAACTTTTTCCACCACTTTGGTGGTTTGCTGCAGGGTCGAACCCGGCGGTAACTGTACCTGGACGGTGAATACCCCGCGGTCTTCCTGCGGCAGGAAGGAGGTCGGCAACTTGATAAACAGTAATGCCATGCCGCCAAGCAGCAACAGGTAAATCACCAGATAACGGCTACTTGCGTGCAGCACCCGCGCCACACCGCGCTCGTAGCGGTCGGCGTTGCGGTTGAACATACGGTTGAACCAGCCGAAGAAGCCGCGCTTGCCGTGATGGTGACCTTTGGCAATCGGTTTGAGCAAGGTGGCGCACAGGGCTGGGGTCAGGATCATCGCCACCAGCACCGACAGCACCATGGCCGAAACGATGGTGATCGAGAACTGGCGGTAAATGGCACCGGTGGTACCGCCGAAGAACGCCATCGGGATAAACACCGCCGACAACACCATGGTGATGCCGACCAGCGCACTCTGGATCTGCCCCATGGATTTGCGTGTGGCATCCCTGGGTGACAGGCCTTCTTCGCTCATCACGCGTTCGACGTTTTCCACCACCACGATGGCGTCATCCACCAATAGCCCGATGGCTAGCACCATGGCGAACATGGTCAGGGTGTTAATACTGAATCCGCAGGCCGAAAGAATGGCGAAGGTGCCCATCAACACTACCGGCACGGCGATGGTCGGGATTAGGGTGGCGCGGAAGTTCTGCAGGAACAGGTACATTACCAGGAACACCAGCACAATGGCTTCCAGCAGGGTTTTTACCACGTCTTTGATTGAGGCCTTAACGAACGGGGTGGTTTCATAGGCGACCTTCGCCTCCAGCCCGTGTGGGAAATACTGCGACAGCTCGGCGATTTTATCCTTTACCAACCGATCGGTTTGCAACTCGTTGGCACCGGAGGCCAGCTTGATGTTCATGCCGGCGGCCTGCATGCCGTTATAGCGGCTGAGATAGTCATAGTTTTCGCCACCGAGTTCGATGGTGGCAACATCGCCAAGCGTGACTAATGAACCGTCCTGGTTGACTCGCAGGGTAATTTTTCGGAACTGCTCAGGCGTTTGCAACTGCGACTGCGCGTTGATGGTGGCGTTAAGCGCCTGTTTATCGACGGAGGGCGTACCGCCGAGCTGGCCGACCGCGACCTGGGCGTTCTGCGATTTGATCGCGCTAACAATGTCCTGGGTGGTGAGTTGGTAACTGTTAAGTTTGTTGGGATCGAGCCAGATACGCATCGCGTATTGCGAGCCATAAACGTCCATGCTCCCTACGCCGTTGATGCGGCTGAGCGGATCCTGCAGGTTGGAAACGATGTAATCGGCAATGTCCTGCTTGTCCATGCTGCCGTCGGTGGAGACAAAGGCCACCATCATCAGCGTGGTATCACCGGATTTCGATACCGTTACGCCCTGGGTCTGCACGGCCTGCGGCAGTCGTTTAATCGCCGCCTGCAGTTGGTTTTGTACCTGCTGCATCGCCTCGTTAGGATCGGTACCGGCCTCAAAGGTCAGCGTTACTGTGGCTCGCCCGGTATTGGTGCTCTGCGACGACATATACATCATGTTGTCCAGACCCGTCATGTTCTGTTCGATAATCTGGGTGACGGTGTTTTCCAGCGTCTGTGCCGAAGCACCTGGGTAGGTAGCGCTAATGCGAACGTTTGGCGGCGCCAGATTCGGATATTGTTCCACCGGTAAGGAAAAAATCGCCAAAGCGCCGGTCAGGCAAAGAATAATTGCCAGGACCCAGGCGAAAATCGGGCGATCAATAAAAAAATTGGCCATGCAGCGCGAACCTCGTTATGACTTGTTCTATCTTTAAGACGCATCGGAATTGCGTTTTCTCAGTAGCTGGGAAGGATTCCGGCACTTATGCACTTTACGCGTGAAGGGGAGGGGAAGCGTGGAGAAAAAAAGGAGATAATGTAAATAACGGTAGAAGAAACCCCTAATTACGCCGTCATTACCTTTAACGTTGCGATTAAGACAATTTAATGACAATCAAGGGCCTGAACACTCGGCGTTGTCAAAAAATAATCAGGGCTCACTTTAATGCAGGAGCAAGGCATGGAAATTAACCCGGTATTTGCCCGTCGTCTTTATCTGTGCTGGCTGATCAGCCACAGCGAACGGCCAAACGTCCCGCGTCTGATGGAGCTGACCGGCTGGCCGCGCCGAACCCTGCAAGACGTGTTGAAAGCCTTGCCCGGTCTGGGGGTAGAATTGCAGTTTATTCAGCAGGGCGTGCGCAATAACGACGGTTTCTATCAGTTGGAAAACTGGGGGCCGATCAACAAGGGCTGGGTTAATCAGCATCATCAGACGCTGCTCGCCGCCATCGAATAAAACCTCCCCGGCACGCCGGGGAAGGATTATTGACTCTTGTGCTCCAGGTACATCACCGTTGCCGCCACGCGTGAACGTACATCCAGTTTGCGCAACATATTGCGAATATGTACTTTCACTGTCTCTTCAGAAATGTGCAGTTGGGCCGCTACCTGCTTATTGGACAGGCCACGCGCCACTTCCTGCAGCACGTCCAGCTCGCGTTCGGTCAGTTCGGCAAAGGGATCGTGTTGTTCACGACGGGATGAGAGATAGTCCGCTACCGCGTCGCTAATCACGTTCTGGCCTTCCGCCGCCGCGCGAATATGCTCCAGCAATTGTTCCGGTTCACTGTCTTTCAGCAGGTAGCCGTCGGCACCGGCGTCGATCAACGCGTACACGTCGTTGCGTGAGTCCGATACCGTCAGTACGATAATACGGGCATCCACGCCTTCATTGCGCAGCGCTTTCAGCGTGTCCAGACCGGACAAACCTTTCATGTTCAGATCGAGCAGGATCACGTCCGGCGTGTGCTGCAGCGCGAGCGCAATGGCTTCGTTGCCACTGCTGGCTTCGGCCAGCACGCTAAACAGCGGATCCAGCCCCAGCAATTGTTTGATGCCGCGGCGCATCAGCGGGTGGTCGTCGACGATCATTACTCGGTAATTCTTGATCACCATGAAATATGCTCCCTGTAGCGAGTAAAGCCACTCAAACGTGCCGTGCAGCACGCTTCACAGTGGGACAGATTCTTATAAAATAGTGGCAATTGGTGCCACGAACATCCTGAAATAGACTGTTAGACTCAGCTAAACCGTAACGAAGGGTTAACAGCCTTGATTTTATGGCGGGAATGTCAGGCGGACTTCCGTGCCGTCCGGCTCACCCCGCTGGATGCGCAGCGTTCCTCCCAGTCGCGCAGCGCGCTCGCTCATGATGGTCAGACCATAGTGACCTTCAGGTTCATTCAGGCTGGCGATGCCGCAACCGTCGTCAGCGATGCTGATGCTGTTATCACCCTCGGCCGTCATTTCGCAGCGAATCACGATTTCCTGTGCTTCGGCATGTTTGATGGCGTTAAGCACCGCTTCGCGCACAATCTGTAGCGCATGCACCTGCTGTTGGGCATTGAGCGCCTGGGAAGAAAGCCGACAGTGTAACTGAATCCGTGCGCCGGTAAGAACCTTTAATGGCGCCAGCAACTGGTGCAGTGCGGTGTTCAAATCGGCCTCCTGAATGTTCAGGCGGAAGGTGGTCAGCAGTTCGCGCAGTTGGCGATAGGCGTCGGCCAGCGCCTGGTCAAAATCGGTAATAATCTCTTGTGCTTCAGGGGCGCTATCCGCCAGCGTATGCTTGAGCAGGGTTAGCTGAATACGCAAAAACGACAGCGCCTGTGCCAGAGAATCGTGCAGCTCGCGGGCGATGGTGGCACGTTCTTCCATCAGCAAAAATTGCATATGTTGTTTTTGTGCGCGGTTAAAATAGATCCCCCGGCTTAACATATTGGCCACGCTCTGCATCAGGTGCGGATGGGGTGGCTGTTCTTTTTGCTGCCAACTCAGTTCCTCCAGGGTTTTATCGCCCTGGACGATGGCTAGCGATTGCCACGCCAGCGTTGCCGAAGGGCTGCCGCTATGTAATTGCCATTCGCTGAGGCTGTCTGCCACCTTTAGCCGGATACAGTGCAAATCTTCGCTTTGGCGCACAATATGCAGGATTTGTTCGAATGCCTGCTGGTCTATCTGCCGCACGCTCAGCGCTTGCGAACAGGTATACAGGACTTCCAGCGTCTTGTTCGCCTGCTGCAGACGCTGGGTTTTCTCTCGCACTTTCTGCTCCAGCGATTGATATAATTTGGCCAGGTCGCCCGACATGGCGGTAAAGGCCTGCGACAAGACGCCCAGCTCATTCGGCAGGGCGATATCCAGCGGCGGATGGTTAAAGTCCCGCTGTTGCACGCGCTGGCTGGCATCCACCAGGTGCTTTAGCGGCGCTACCACCTGACGGCGCATAAAACGGATGCAAAACAGCACCAGGCCGATGATGGCGATAAAGCCCAGCACGCTGATGGCCGCCACAATGGTCAGTTTCAGCTCGGAATAACGTTGTAGCGCCAACACAAAATGGTCAATCTGGTTAACATAGCCGGCGATATTGGCCTGATAGTTAGCTGACTGTCCGGCCCGAATCTGCTGCGCCAGGGGCTGCCAGGCATGCTGCAGAGACAGATACTTTTCCCGCACCTCCGCAGGTACGTAAAAACGGTCCAACTTCTGCAACGCCGGGGCCTGCAGGGATTGCTGATACTGCAACAGATGCTGTTCCAGCTCCGGAGCCGGGCGAGTGAGATTGTAGGCCAGCCGGTAGCTCTGCATACGCAGCGAGCCAGCAATGTTGACCGCTTCGGCGTCGCGCAGGCTGTCAACCACGGTGGTCAGCGCCAGCCCGGTGGAGAGCACGGACAAAATCACAATGCAAAACAGCGCCTTGGCCAGGCTGCTGGTCACTGAACGTTTAACAAGCAATCATGCATCCTTTTCTTGCGGGCGATGAACATCGCCGGGTTTCATTCGAAAGCAAAATTATAAGTTTTGCAACTAAAATGCGTAGCGTTTTGCATTAAATTGGCCGCCACCCTCACAAGAGCTTAGCGTTATATAATCAAATAGATATCGATGGACGAAAATCCCAGGGCTAAAATTACGCCCCCGTCGGTAATTGATTGATCTGGCGCAAACTACCCCTGCATTTACCCCTTTAGGGTGATTATATACCCCCCGAACTCATCTTATCTTACCCCCGCGCTTATCAAGGTTTAAGCCCGTCGCCTTTTACATCATGCCGGCGACTGGCAATTTCTTAGCAACGACTACAATAACAATACAAAACAGGTTCTATTTATTACGCGCGGTGGCGTGTTTGCAATGTCGAGGAAAACAGCATGGCCGTATTGTCACGGCGTAACCTGCTTGGTGGACAATGGCGTCAACCAGTCGCGGCGATCCGCCCCCCGTGGTCGCTGCAAGAATCCCTTTTTATTACCGGTTGCACTCGCTGCCAGGCCTGCGTTCGCGCCTGCGAAACCGGAGTGCTGATTAGCGGCAGCGGCGGTTTTCCCGAAATTGATTTTCAACGAGCGGAATGCACTTTCTGCGAGCGCTGCGTGCAGGCCTGCGAAGAGCCGCTATTTCGCCCGTTGGCAGAAACCCCCTGGCGACAACATGCGGTATTCGGAACCAACTGCCTGGCGCAGCGGGGCGTGGAATGCCGCAGTTGCCAGGATAGCTGCGAGACTCAGGCGATCCGCTTTCGGCCCCGTCTGGGCGAAATGGCTCAACCCGTGCTGGAGGTCGCGGCCTGCACGGGCTGTGGCGCCTGCGTCGCCGGTTGCCCGGCCGGTGCTGTCACCCTAACCCAGAGCGAAAATAATGATGAATAACGAATGGCACGTTAGCGGGCTGGTGGTGCAGGCTCGGCCAGAGAAATTTCCACGGCTGGTTGCCGATTTGCTGGCGATAGCGGACACGGAAATTCCGGCTCAGGACCAGCCGAACGGCAAGCTGGTGGTGGTAATGCAGGCAGCTTGTTCCCATCAGCTGCTGGAGAAAATTGAGTCGGTACGCAATTTGGATGGCGTGCTGGCGGTATCGCTGGTTTATCACCAGCAGGACACTCAAGGTGAGGTAACGCCATGAAACTCAGTCGTCGAGACTTCATGAAAGCAAACGCCGCGGTCGCCGCTGCGGCAGCCGCCGGGCTGACTATTCCTACGGTGGCGCAGGCGGTGGCAGGCAGCGCCGACTCTATCAAATGGGACAAAGCACCCTGCCGTTTCTGCGGCACAGGTTGTGGCGTGCTGGTCGGTACCCAGAACGGCCGCATTATTGCCTCACAGGGCGATCCGGAAGCGGCGGTCAACCGTGGGTTGAGCTGCATCAAAGGCTATTTCCTGCCAAAGATCATGTACGGCAAAGATCGTCTGACTCAGCCACTGCTGCGCATGAAGGACGGTCAGTACCACAAGGAAGGCGAGTTCACACCGGTCAGTTGGCAGCAAGCTTTCGACATTATGGCCGAAAAGTTCAAGCAGGCCTTGAAAGAGAAAGGCCCGGAGGCCGTTGGCATGTTCGGTTCCGGTCAGTGGACGGTGTGGGAAGGCTATGCCGCCGCCAAATTGCTCAAAGCCGGTCTGCGCTCCAATAACCTGGATCCGAACGCCCGTCACTGTATGGCGTCAGCGGTCGTGGGCTTTATGCGCACCTTCGGCATGGATGAGCCTATGGGCTGCTATGACGATATCGAGCAGGCTGATGCCTTTGTGCTGTGGGGCTCCAACATGGCGGAGATGCACCCGATCCTGTGGTCGCGCATCACCGACCGTCGCCTGAGCAATGAGAAGGTCAACGTATCGGTGTTGTCGACCTTTGAACACCGCAGCTTCGAACTGGCGGACAACGGCATGGTATTCACGCCGCAGACCGATCTGGCGATCATGAACTACATCGCCAATTACATCATTCAAAACAACGCGGTGGATCAGGACTTCCTGAATCGGCACGTCAACTTCCGCCGTGGGGCGACGGATATCGGTTACGGCCTGCGTCCAACCGATCCGCTGGAAAAAGCGGCTAAAAATCCGGGCAGCGACGCTTCGGATCCGATGAGCTTCGAGGAATACAAAACCTTCGTAGCGGACTACACGCTGGAAAAAACGGCCAAAATGAGCGGCGTGCCGGAAGACCAATTGGAAGCGCTGGCAAAACTGTATGCCGATCCGAACATCAAGGTGGTGTCGTACTGGACCATGGGCTTTAACCAGCATACGCGCGGCGTGTGGGCCAATAACCTGTGCTACAACCTGCATCTGTTGACCGGCAAAATCTCCAAACCGGGCTGTGGGCCATTCTCACTGACCGGCCAGCCTTCCGCCTGTGGCACCGCCCGTGAAGTGGGCACCTTTGCCCACCGTCTGCCGGCCGACATGGTGGTCACCAACGAAAAACATCGGCAGACGGCTGAGCAGAAGTGGCAACTGCCGGCCGGCACCATTCCAGCCAAAGTCGGGTTGCATGCGGTAGCGCAGGATCGCGCGCTGAAAGACGGTACGCTGAACGCTTACTGGGTGATGTGTAACAACAACATGCAGGCCGGGCCGAACATCAATGAAGACCGGATGCCGGGGTGGCGCGATGCGCGCAACTTTGTGGTGGTATCTGATCCTTACCCGACTGTCAGCGCCCTGGCTGCCGACCTGATCCTGCCGACCGCCATGTGGGTGGAGAAAGAGGGGGCTTACGGTAATGCGGAGCGTCGCACTCAGTTCTGGCGTCAGCAGGTGAAAGCGCCGGGTGAGGCCAAATCCGATCTGTGGCAACTGGTGGAGTTCTCCAAACGCTTTACGGTGGAAGAAGTGTGGCCGGCCGAACTGCTGGCGCAGAAACCGGAATATCGCGGCAAAACGCTGTACGACGTGCTATTTGCCAATGGTGAGGTTAACAAATACCCGCTGACGGAGATCCCGGCGGATCAGCTTAACGATGAGGCACGCGACTTCGGCTTCTATCTGCAAAAAGGGCTGTTTGAAGAATATGCCGGTTTTGGTCGCGGTCATGGCCACGATCTGGCACCGTTCGATAGCTACCATCAGGCTCGCGGTCTGCGCTGGCCGGTGGTGGAGGGCAAAGAGACGCTATGGCGCTATCGCGAAGGGACTGACCCCTACGTTAAAGCTGGGGAAGAAGTGCGTTTCTATGGCAAACCGGACGGCAAGGCGGTGATCTTCGCGCTGCCGTTCGAACCGGCGGCGGAAAGCCCGGACAAAGACTATGACCTTTGGTTATCCACCGGACGGGTGCTGGAACATTGGCATACCGGTTCGATGACCCGCCGGGTACCCGAGCTGCACCGTGCCTTCCCGCAGGCGGTGGTGTTTATCCATCCGCTGGATGCCAAAAGCCGCAACCTGCGCCGTGGCGAAAAGGTCAGGGTGCTGTCGCGCCGTGGCGAATTGATCAGCACGGTCGAAACCCGCGGCCGTAACCGTCCGCCAAGGGGACTGGTATATATGCCGTTCTTTGATGCGGCGCAGCTGGTCAACAACCTGACGCTGGACGCCACTGATCCGCTTTCCAAAGAGGTCGACTTCAAGAAATGCGCGGTGAAGGTGGAGAAGGTGTGAGGGTGACGAATTGTGCGATGAACACCTTATTTAATGACCCGGGAGCCAAATAAAAATGAAAAGCCCTGTTGTGAAAAAGACGCTTGCCCTGTGGGTGACCTTGTTGTCGCTGGCCTTTGCCGGCCTGGCGTTTGCTGCCAGCGATGTCGAGCTCAGTAAGTCTCCGGAAGTGTCTGCAACTGCCAGCGGGCCGATCTCGATGCCAAAGCAGCAGGAGCGGATGGCGCTGAACTACGTTAATCAGCCGCCAATGATCCCGCATAGCGTGGATGGCTATCAGATCAGCAAGAACACCAACCGCTGCCTGCAGTGCCACGGTGTGGAACATTACCGCACCACCGGTGCGCCACGTATCAGCCCGACGCATTTTATGGACCGGGACGGCAAGGTGCTGAGCGAAGTCGCGCCACGTCGCTATTTCTGTCTGCAGTGTCACGTACCGCAAACCGACGCGGCGCCGATTGTCGGCAATGATTTCCAGCCCATGCCGGGCTTTGGGCATTAAGCGGGGGAGCTATGAGCGAAGACAAACACACCACCACTGAAAAAAAGCCCGGCCGCCTGCTGCGGTTATGGCGCTGGTGGCGCAGGCCAAGCCGCTTGGCGCTGGGAACGCTGCTGTTGCTCGGCTTTGGCGCCGGCATCATTTTCTGGGGGGGTTTTAATACCGGCATGGAGGCAGCGAATACCGAACAGTTCTGTATCGGCTGCCATGAAATGCGCGAAAACGTCTATGAGGAATACATGGGCACGGTGCATTACAACAACCGCAGTGGCGTGCGCGCCACCTGTCCGGATTGCCACGTACCTCATGAGTGGGGGCCGAAAATGCTGCGTAAGATTAAGGCCAGCAAGGAGTTGTACGCCAAAGCATTCGGGCTGATCGATACGCCACAGAAATTTGACCAGCATCGGTTGGCGATGGCGAGCAACGAATGGGCCCGTATGAAGGCCAATGATTCGCAAGAGTGCCGCAACTGCCATAACTTTGAATATATGGACTTTAGCGCGCAAAAAACCGTGGCGGCGAAGATGCACGACAAGGCGATAACCGAAGGCAAAACCTGTATCGATTGCCATAAGGGGATCGCCCATAAGCTGCCGGATATGCGCGACGTACCCAACGGCTTCTAAATACTTTTGATGGTAAAAACCCCGTGGTTCTGTAAGAGCTACGGGGTTTTTTGTTGCAAATAGGTTGTCACTTCGACGCTTAATCGCGGTATCATTTTTGCGTTTCAGCTAACGGAAAAGAAGAAGGGTTCATGTCAGCGAAAATTGAGAATGTGAAAAAAGAGCTGTTGTCGGATAACTGGTATGTACTGCACAAATATACTTTTGATCTCAAGCGCAAGGATGGCGGTTCCGTTCAGCAGATGCGCGAAGTCTACGATCGCGGTAACGGTGCGACCATTCTGTTGTATAACCGCGCCAAGGGCACGGTGGTGCTGACCAATCAATTCCGCATGCCGACCTATGTTAACGGCAATGAGAGTGGCATGCTGCTGGAGGCCTGTGCTGGCCTGTTGGATGCGGATTCACCGGAACAATGTGCGCGACGTGAAGCGGTGGAAGAAACCGGTTTTCAGGTCGGTGAGGTGAAGAAGGTTTTCGAAGCCTATATGTCGCCGGGCGGCGTGACCGAAATTATTTATTTCTTTATTGCCGAATACCATGACGACGAACGTCATGCGGCCGGCGGCGGTATCGAAGACGAAGATATTGAAGTGGTGGAATTGCCCTTCACCGAGGCGGTAGCGATGATCGCCGACGGGCGCATGAAAGACGGCAAGACCATTATGCTGCTGCAGTACCTGCAAATTCACCGCATTATGGAATAAAAAAGCCCGGCATCGCTGCATGCCGGGCTGATGAGTGCAATATATTCAGTCACCCTCTCTAGGGGGAGAGGGGCGGGGTTAGGGGCTTTAGTCTCTGTTTTGCCTGTGTCCCCTCACCCTAAACCCTCTCCCAAAGGAGAGGGAACTATTTCAGCAGTGCCTGCGCCTTGGCCACCACGTTCTCCACGGTGAAACCAAACTCCTTGAACAGCTGCTCTGCCGGGGCAGATTCACCAAAGGTGGTCATACCCACGATGGCGCCGTTCAGGCCGACATACTTGTACCAGTAGTCCGCGATACCCGCTTCTACCGCCACACGGGCACTCACCGCTGCCGGCAGCACGGATTCACGGTACGCCGCATCCTGCTTGTCGAACGCGTCGGTGGACGGCATGGAGACCACGCGCACCTTACGGCCGGCCGCAGTCAGCTGGTCTGCCGCTTCCACGGTGATACCCACTTCCGAACCGGTGGCAATCAGGATCACGTCCGGTGTCCCGGCGCAGTCCTTCAGCACATAACCGCCACGGTAGACGTTGGCCAATTGCTCTGCGGTACGCGGCTGCTGGGTCAGGTTCTGACGCGAGAAAATCAGCGTGGTCGGGCCGTCGTTGCGCTCGATGCCGTACTGCCAGGCTACCGCTGATTCCACCTGGTCACACGGACGCCAGGTACTCATGTTCGGGGTCACGCGCAGGCTGGCCATCTGCTCAACCGGCTGGTGCGTCGGGCCGTCTTCGCCCAGACCGATGGAGTCATGGGTGTAAACGAACAGGTTGCGGATTTTCATCAGCGCCGCCATGCGCACCGCGTTACGGGCGTATTCCACGAACATCAGGAAGGTCGCCGAGTACGGCAGGAAGCCGCCGTGCAGCGCGATACCGTTGGTGATGGCGGTCATGCCGAACTCGCGCACGCCGTAGTGGATGTAGTTACCCGCCAGGTCTTCGTTGAGTGGCTTGGAGCCGGACCACATGGTCAGGTTGCTTGGCGCCAGGTCAGCGGAGCCGCCGAGGAATTCCGGCAGCACCTTGCCGAAGGCTTCCAGCGCGTTCTGCGAGGCCTTGCGGCTGGCGATGTTGGCCGGGTTGGCCTGCAACTGCTCGACGAAGGCTTTGGCGTCGGCTTTCCAGTTGGCCGGCAGTTCACCGTTCACACGGCGTTTGAACTCGGCAGCCAGCTCCGGGAAGGCCTTGGCGTAGGCGGCGAACTTGTCGTTCCAGGCCGCTTCTTTGGCCTTGCCGACTTCTTTGGCATCCCACTGGGCATAGATATCCTGCGGGATGTCGAAGGCGGCGTATTTCCAGCCCAGGGCTTCGCGAGTGGCGGCCACTTCGGCGGCGCCCAGCGCTGCACCGTGCACATCGTGGGTACCGGCCTTGTTCGGGGAGCCGAAACCAATCACGGTTTTGCACATCAGCAGGGACGGCTTGTCGGTGACCTTGCGGGCTTCTTCAATGGCGGCCTTGATGGCATCCGGGTTGTGGCCGTCAACGTGACGCACCACGTGCCAGCCGTAGGCTTCAAAGCGCTCGGCGGTGTTGTCGGTGAACCAGCCTTCGACGTGACCGTCGATGGAGATGCCGTTGTCATCGTAGAACGCAGTCAGTTTGCCGAGTTTGAGGGTACCGGCCAGCGAACAGACTTCGTGGGAGATACCTTCCATCATGCAGCCGTCGCCCATAAAGGCGTAGGTGTGGTGGTCGACGATGTCATGACCCGGGCGGTTGAACTGCGCGCCCAGGGTGCGTTCGGCAATGGCGAAACCGACGGCGTTGGCGATGCCCTGACCCAGTGGGCCGGTGGTGGTTTCCACGCCTGGGGTGTAGCCGTATTCCGGGTGGCCTGGGGTTTTGGAATGCAGCTGGCGGAAGTTTTCCAGCTCGCTCATCGGCAGGTCGTAGCCGGTGAGGTGCAACAGGCTGTAAATCAGCATGGAGCCATGGCCGTTGGAGAGGACGAAGCGGTCACGGTCAGCCCAGTGCGGGTTGGTCGGGTTGTGGTTCAGGTAGTCACGCCACAGGACTTCGGCGATGTCCGCCATGCCCATAGGTGCACCCGGGTGGCCGGAATTTGCTTTTTGTACGGCGTCCATGCTGAGTGCGCGGATGGCGTTGGCAAGCTCTTTACGAGAGGACATGTTTTACTCCAGGTCGGATTAAAAAATCAGTCAAGTTTTCTATTTTCTCAGACTCAGCATTAAAACGGCAATCCCTAATGCCAAATGAGAGCGAGTTCACAACTTATTAGCACAATTGGTCGGTTTTTCGGAATAACACTATTTTCCTGATTGCCAGCGTACACTAGTCTCAGGCAGCAAGATTACCCTAAATTAAAATGGCACTCCCCCCTTGTTACTATCACAGGAAGATGGCGTTATGAAAATCCGTACCTCTTTGATTGCATTAAGCATTGCCACCTTGGTAAGCGGCTGTCAAAACCTGAATACCGATACCCTGATACAGTCTGGCGCACAGGCGTTTCAGGCAGCGACGTTGAGCAATAACGACGTAAGAACCCTGAGTGATAAATCCTGCGCAGAGATGGACAGCAAGGCACAAATCGCGCCGGCTGACAGCACCTATACCAAACGTTTGAACAAAATCGCCGCGGCGCTGGGCGATAATATCAACGGCACACCGGCCAACTACAAGGTTTACGTCACCAAGGACGTGAATGCCTGGGCGATGGCCAACGGCTGTATCCGCGTTTACAGCGGCCTGATGGACATGATGACCGACAATGAAGTGGAAGGCGTGTTGGGCCATGAAATGGGCCACGTGGCGCTGGGCCATACGCGTAAAGCCATGCAGGTGGCTTACGGCACCGTGGCGTTGCGTACCGCAGCGGCCTCGACCGGTGGCATCATAGGTTCGCTGTCACAGTCGCAACTGGCGGACATGGGCGAGAAACTGGTGAATGCCCAGTTCTCGCAAAAGCAGGAAAGCGAAGCGGATGACTACTCGTTCGATCTGCTGAAGCAACGCGGTATCGATCCGAACGGCCTGGTCACCAGCTTTGAAAAACTGGCCAAAATGGAAGCCGGCCGTCAAAGCAGCATGTTCGACGACCACCCGGCCTCCGAAGCGCGTGCGCAGCACATTCGCGACCGCATCGCGGCGGGCAAATAACCCTTATTGCCTTACAGAGCAACGGCACCCCAAAGTGGGTTTCCCACTGATTAAGGTGCCGTTCAATCCGTCACGGCTCAGTACAGGGTCTTTTGCGGCGGTCCGGCGAAGGTTAGCGGCCCGATGCTGTTCATGTCCACTTCCACCACCGACGGCCCCGGATAGTTAATCGCCTCCGCCAAGACGCCACTGAACTGCGCCGCCTTGTCGACCTTCCAGGCTTTCAGCCCCATAGCTTCGGCCACCAAGGTGAACGCCGGGGTGTGCAGTTCGTTATAGTACTGACGGCCGGCAAAGTATTTATCCTGAATGCCGCGCATCACACCGTAGCCACCGTCGTTCATAATCAGCAAAGTAATATTGGCCTGCTCCTGTGCCATGGTCGCCAGCTCGCCCAAGCCTAACGCCAACCCGCCATCGCCCACCAGCCCGACCACCTTGCGCTGCGGGTTAGCGATCGCGGTACCAATCGCCATCGGCAAGCCCATGCCAATCGCCCCGGCCAGCGAGTGAATGTTACACAGCGGCGAAATCGCGCGGAACAAACGGCTGCCCCAAACGCTGCCGGAGACGGTGATATCACGTACCAGCAGCCCATCCTGCGGCAGCGCGGCGGCAATGGCGTCGTTTAATTTGGCATATTCCCCCGACTGCTCACGCAGCGCGCTTTCCGCCTGCTGCACCGCACTTGCGATTTCGCTATCCCACTCGGCATTGACCTTCTCACCTGGATTCAGGCGGGCAGCCAATGCGTTAAGCAAGGCACCACAGTCGCCATTAATTTGTTCATCTGCCAAATAGTTACGGTTGGCCGCCGCCGGATCAATATCAATCTGCACCAATGGGCGTGGCAGCGGCAGCGTCCAGGTACGGGTTTCATTGCTGCGCAGGCGTGAACCGGCCACCAACGTCAGATCGCACTGCGTCAGGATAGCCTCAATGCTTGGCGAATTATGGAACGCACGCAGGCTGCGCGGATGGTTATCAGGCAGAATGCCTCGCCCGTGGGTGCTGGAGATCACCACCACACCGGCATCCGCCAGTTTGCGCACCGCCTCACCGCAGGCCAGCGCACCGCCACCCAACCATAACAACGGACGTTTGGCCTGTTTCAACCGCTGATATAGCCGTTCAACCGCGTCGTTACTGGCTGGCGGCAGCGGCGCAGGCATCACTGGCTGGCTCAGCACCGCACTGGAAACCAGGCTGCTTTGAATATCGATCGGGATCTCTACCGCCACCGGGCCGCAAGGCACCGTCTGCGCGTCGAGAATGGCCCGCTGGATCACGGCCACCGCCTGTTCCGCAGAGTTAACCCGATACGCGCGTTTGGAGCAAGCGCGCAGGAAACCCAATTGATCGCGGGTTTCATGAATGAACCCGGCGTCGGCATCCAGATAGGCTTTTTCCACCTGACCGGTAATATGCAGCAGCGGCGTGTTGGCGTTCATCGCCTCGATCATTGCGCCGACCGCATTGCCGGCGCCCGCACCGGTACTGGTCAAGGCCACGCCCAGACCGGAGAAACGGCCGTGGGCATCGGCCATGGTTACGGCCCCGGCCTCACCACGCGCCGGCACAAAGCGAATGTTGCCGCGCTGCCCGACCGCATCGGCAATCGGCAGATTATGAATCGAAATGATGCCGTACATCGCCGACACCTCGTACTGTTCCAGAGTCCGGGCTATCGCCTCGCCAACCGTTATTTTCTCGCTCATCATCAGCCTTCTTATATGTTCGTTGTAGGGGTATGCACCGTCGCTCAAAACTAATCGCTCCAGCGATTCGCCTGATGGCTAAGCGCCAGATACAGACTTTTTTGCTGCATGTAGGCTTTGATGCCGTGCAGGCCCTTTTCGCGGCCCAGACCGCTCTCTTTAAAACCGCCGAAAGGCGTCGAAATAGAGAATGTTTTGTAGGTATTGATCCACACCGTGCCGGTTTCCAATTGCTCCGCCAGCGCCATAGCCCGTGGGAAATCACGGCTCCAGATGCCGGCCGCCAGCCCGTATACCGAATCATTGGCCTGTTCAATCAACTGCCGCTCGTCGTCGAACGGCAGCGCCACCAGCACCGGGCCAAAAATCTCTTCCTGACAGGCGCGGGCGCTATTGCTCAACCCTTCAATAATCGTCGGCAGGTAATAACTGCCACCGGCCAGTTGCGGATCGGCCGGGGCTTCACCGCCAATCACTATCCGCCCTCCTTCCTGCTGCGCCAGCGCCACGTAATCCGCCACGCTTTGGCGGTGCTTTTGGTTAATCAGCGGGCCGAGATGCACACCCGGCGTCAGTGGATTACCCACCCGCAGCCCGGCCGCCAGTTCACTCAGGCGCGCCAGCAGTGGTTGATACAACGAACGGTGCACAAACAGCCGCGAACCGGCGATGCAGGCCTGGCCGGCGGAGCTGAAAATGCCATAACAGATGCCACGCGCCGCCTGTTCCAAATCCGCATCTTCCAGCACGATGGTCGGTGACTTGCCGCCCAGTTCCAGCGAGGTCGGGATCAGCTTTTCGGCGGCAATATGCGCCAAGTGGCGACCGGTATTGGTGCCGCCGGTAAAGGAGATCTTTTTGACCAACGGGTGGCGGGCCAGCGCTTCGCCAATCACCGAGCCTTTACCCGGCAGCACGCTGAGCAGCCCGGCAGGCAGCCCTGCCTGTTCAAACAGCTCCGCCAGCTTTAGCGCCATCAGCGGTGTGGCTTCGGCCGGTTTGAGGATCACCGCGTTGCCCGCCGCCAGCGCCGGGGCCACCTTTTGCATTTCACTGGCAATCGGCGAGTTCCACGGCGTAATCGCCGCGATCACTCCCAGCGGTTGGTACTGGCTCAGCGTCATCACCTCGGCGCTGCGCTGGGTCGGCAGTTCGCCCTCCAGCACCTCGCAGGCGGCAGCAAAGTAGCGGGCCGTCGCCGCCGCACTGGCCACCAGCCCACGAGTTTCCGCCAGCGGTTTACCATTGTCGCGGGTCTGCAACTGCGCCAATTCTTCCTGCTGCGCCATAATCAGATTACTGACGCGGTACAAAATATTGGCACGCTGATGCGGCACCAGCCCACGCCACTCGGGCGTGCGCCAGGCGCGTTCCGCCGCGGCTACCGCATCATTGACGTCTTCAACACTGGCGGCACGCAACTGCGCATTGACGCTGCCATCGGCCGGAAACACTGAGGTCATCTCGTCGCCACGCCCTTCGCACCAGCGCCCAGCTACAAAAATCTTTAACTTTTCCATGCTCGCTCCTGCCGTTCAGGCAATAAAGCCACCGTCGACCAGACGGCGGCAGGCTTGTACCGCGCTCAGCGCCGCCAGGGTTGATGTTTTGGGATTGCTCGCCAGCGGGTTGCCGCTCAGTTCAATCTGAAACTCACCGAAATTGCCGCACACCTGCAGCCGGTGGGTGTTGCGCCGGGTGGCCGGATCGACCAGCAGCCGCACCCGGGTGGCGTCCATCCCCAAGCCGTTGAGCGCGATGGTCGCAGCCACGTTGGCATTGGCCGGGAACAGCCTTGCCGCCTCACGCGCCGAGCCTTCAAAGAACACCTGTGCCTCGCTCACGGCATCAAGATCAATCAATTGCTCTGCCATGCTGCCGCGCCAGCTCGCCGGGCTTTTACAGGCCTGATAGGTGACGCTGTCCAGCCCGCCTTCACGCGCCGACGCCAGTCCATCCATCCCTGCTACCGCTCCGGACAGGACGATCAACTGGCCCTGATACTGGCGGCAGGCCTGCTGTAACCGCTGTTGCAGCGCCGCATCCGCCAGAGCACCGGTGGAGATCACCGCCAATGGCCAGCCACGCGTCACCACGGCTTCACCAAATTCCGCCACCGCCTGCTGGCTGGCACACTCCAGCACCAGGTCCGGTTGCTCCGTACACTGATCCGGATGGGTTAGCGCCTGCACCTGCCCCCCAAAAGTACTGTCGATTGCCGCATGATGAGCCGCACGCGCCAGGATCCAGCCCACGCTCACCCCTTCCGGCAGGCGGGAAAGCACTTCTCTGGCCATTGCGCCGTAGCCAATCATCATGATCTTCTTCATCTGTTCGGCCTCTGCGGTTATAGATGGCGGTTAAAACCACCGGAGACGTCGAGCGCCGCCCCGGTAGTAAAGGATGCCAGGGGGGAAGCCAGGAACAACAGCGCCCGCGCCGGCTCCTGTGGCTTACCGAGGCGTTTCATTGGGATGCCGCGACGTTCGGCAATCGCCGCCGTCCACTGCTCCCAGCTTTGATCTTTATCGCTGCGCTCGTCGAAACGGCGTCGCCACTGGCCGGATTCCACCATGCCCAGCAGGATCGAGTTGACGCGAATGCCCTTGTCCACCAGCTCTTTCGACAGCGTCAGCGTCATGTTGAGCAGTGCGGCGCGCGCCGCCGAGGTGGCGATCATGTGCTCTTCCGGCTGCAAAGCCAGCAGTGAGTTCACGCAGGTAATTGAAGCGATATCCGAACGCTCCAGCGCTGGTAAAAAAGCCTGCACCGGGTTGATCACGCCGAACAGTTTTAGCTCCGCCTCATGCAGCCAGGCCGCACGCGGGGTGTGCTCAAAATGCGCCACAAATCCCTGACCGGCGTTGTTGATCAACAGATCCACCCCGCCGAAGTGCGCCGTGACCTGAGCGGCAAACTGCGTTACCTGCGCCTCGTCCAGCACGTCGCAGCACAACGCCAGGATCTGCGCCTGTGGAAACTCATTACGCAGGCTGGCTTCGGCACCGGCCAGTTTGTCCGGGTTGCGACCGCAAAAGGCCACTTTCGCCCCTTCCGCCAACAGCAGGCGCAGGGTCTCAAAACCGATGCCCGACGAACCGCCGGTGACCACTGCGACCCGTTGCTCAAGCTGAAAATTCATGGTTGGATTGCTCCCGTAAAGTCCTGCAGAAAACGGTTAAATTGCTCCGGTGCATCGAGATAGCTGGCGTGCCCTGCGCCCTCAATCAGCCGCAGAGGCCCGTCCTGCTGTTGCGCCAGTATTGCCGCCGCTTCCGGCGGTGTGATCCGGTCGCAGTCGCCACACCACACCTGTAGCGGGCCACGATAGCGCGCCAGATGGCGGCCGATATCGTCGTTGGCCAGCATCCAGGCGGCACTGAGAAAACCTTCCGGATCCAGCTGCTGCATGCCATTGCGTACCCAGGCGATATCCTGCGGATCCGCGCCATCACGCAGCAACGCAGCCGCCCGCTGTTCGCCGTAGCCCTGCGGCCCCAGCTTTTCAATCATCTGTTTGCGCTGGCCGTAAACCTGCTGACGTTTTTCTTCCGGCGAAGTGGCATAACCCTGAGCCGGATCCGCCAGCACCAGCCCGCATAGCCCGTCGGGATGTTCAGCAGCATAGGCGCTGCCGATCAACGCACCGAGCGAATGGCCGACAATTAGCGGTTGCTCCAGCCCAAGTTCTGCCACCAGCGCCGCCAGCGCAGCTGCGTAAGCGGTGGCGGCCGGCGGGTTCACCATCAGCGGCAGACTGCCACCGTAGCCCGGAGCATCCCAGGCCAGCAGGCGGTGACCGTCGATCAGGTCAGGATCGTTAAACTGCTTGACCCACGAGGCCGAACCGGAGCTGATGCCGTGCAGCAACACCACCGGGCGGCCGTGCCCCGCTTCGCGCCAGCTCAGGGTGAAATCCCCGCAGCGCGCCTGCTGACGTTGCACCAGGCCGTTCATCAGTTGCGTTTCACTTTGGATAAAGGGTGATCTGCCGGGTAGGTCGGCGTTTCCGGTTTGGCGGTACCGAGCATCACGCACATCAACGCCTCTTCCTCACCGTGGTTGAACAACCCACGATAAACACCGGCCGGAACCGAGATCAGATCGCGCTCTTTCAGCTTGGTTTCGTAGTACTCCGTGCCATCCTGGATCATCAGCGTGATGCTGCCCTTGAGCATAAAGAACACCTCTTCCACATCGTCATGCAGATGCAGCGGGCCTTCGCATTTCGACGGCAGCACCATGGTGGAAAAGGTAAAGTTGCCCGCTGGAATGGTATTGGTGTCGTTCACCACCCCGGTGGCACCGGTGCCGATATAACGCATCTGCGCACGGCGGTATTTCGGGTCGTAGTCCGCCTGGAATTTCAACGCATTCCAGTCATATTTACGGCCTTCAAAGCGGGCGATACGTGATTCCACCCAATTCTCTATCGACTGATCCTGCGGCTTGACGGCAGCTTGTTTCTCAACCTGAGACATGTTGGTACTCCTCTGTGAATCAATGGGATATCAATATTTCTTCAGCAACGGCAGCAGAATGATGCAGCCGGTAAAGGCCATCACCACCAGGAACAGCAAGCCGTTATCCATGTTGCCGGTGGCGGCGATCAGCGCCCCCATCAGCACCGGTGCCAGCGCACCGGCAAAATTGCCCAATCCGTTAAAAATACCGCCGGCTGTGGCGCTAACCTTGCTGCTGGTGGCCTTCGCCAGCAGGGCAAAGATGTTCGGCGCACCGGCTCCCCACATAAAGGTGCTGAAAGCCATGGCGGCGATCACGCTGTAGGTCCCCTGCATATGCAGCACCGCGGCCAAGCCCAGCCCGGCACCGCACAGCGAGATAAAGCAGGCCAGCGCACGACGATCCAGTTTGTCCGACAGCCAGGCTCCGAGCACTTCGCCGAGCAGCATGGCGATAAACGGCAGCGATGACAGGTACCCGGCGTGTTCCAGGTGAATGCCTTTGCCCTTGATCAGGTAGCTGGGCAGCCAGCCGTTCATGCCCCACAAGTAGGTCAGGAAAGCGATATTGAACAGGCAGATCATCCAGAAATGCGGGTTACGCAGCAGTTCGCGGCGATGCTGTTTGCGTTCGGTGACCGCCGGGGGGGATACGGTAGCGGCAGCCGGGCGCGACACGTTCAGATGACGCATGCCGAACAGCACCAACAACATCACCGGCAACGTCAGGAAAGCCATAAAGAAGAAGGTGGCCTGCCAGTCAAAGGTGTTGAGGATATACAGCGTGACCGGGAAGCCGAGCGCCGCCCCCAGCGGGGTGCCGAGTAGCCACAGCATGGTGGCACGCGCCTGCAGCCGCTGCGGAAAGGCCTGGCGAATAATGGCGTAGGCCATCGGCAGCAGTGGGCCTTCGGCAATGCCGAGTAAAATGCGCAGCGTCATCATGGTGTGATACGAACGGGCCAGGCCCATCAGCACCATCAATACGCCCCACACCACCATCATGCCGATCAGCACTTTTACCGGGTTCAGCCGGTCACCAATGCCGCTGAGCAGCATCGAAGAAATACCGTACGAGAACAAAAATGCACTCATCAGCAAGCCCAGTCGCGCCGGGTCAAAACTGATGCCCAGCGCCTGCTGGAATTCGCTATCGGAAAACAGGGCCGCGATGCTGATCTTGTCGAAAAAGGCCAACAGTACGCAGGCAAACAGCGCTATCGGCACCGACCAGCGCACCCGCTGCTGCGGATTTTCGGCAACGGCTTCCCCCACCCGTCCAGCGCGGGCGTCAATTTCTTGCGTAGTCATGAAACGCTCCCGATTCCCCCTTCGTGTTTCACGCTACAGCGTTGTTGGCTATGGGCATTCACCCCAGTCACTTACTTGAGTAAGCTCCCGGAATTCATGCCCTTGCCGCCTAGCCGTAACATGAAACTCATTGGGGAGTTATTATTTCAACGCCATCAAAGAAAACTCTGCGTCCGCCAACTGCTGCGGCTCCAACACGCGCCCACTGGCCAGCCAGCGCTTGCCCAGCTTGATGGTGCGTGCATCGTTAAACGCCACCATCTGCACCAACTGCCGGTCGGCATTCAGTGTGAAGAACACCTGTGACTGCGGCGTGCGCCGCACTACGTGATGCACGCCGCCGGTCGGTATGCCGAGGATCTGAATATTGGCGTCGTATTGATCCGACCAAAGCCAGGCCACGTCATCGTAAGGTGAGGCGAAGGCATCCAGCATCGCGCAGGCGGTGCTGATCGCCTGATTCTGCGCATAGGCCCAGGATTGCAGGCACAGCCCCAGAGTCGGGTGGCGCGCTACGTCGCCGGCGGCGAAGATCGCCGGGTGGCTGGTGCGCCCCTGGCCATCAACCACGATACCGGCGTCAACCTTCAGCCCGGCGCTATGCGCCAGTTCCAGATTCAACTCCACGCCGATCCCCACCACCACCAGATCAAATTCCTGAGGCTCGCTGCTGTCGCTGCCGATCCAGGCGCTGCCGTAACGATCTTCCAGTTGGATGTCACCGCAGCCGCAATGCACCGTTACGCCCTGCTGCTGATGCAGTTCGAGCAACGCCTGGGAAACGTCCGCACCGACGCTGCGCATACACAATGCAGGCTGGCGCTCAAACACCGTTACCTCAGCCCCGAGGCGCCGTGCCGAAGCAGCGATCTCCAGGCCGATCCAACCGCCGCCGACGATGGCCAAATTACGACAACCCTGTAACGCCTGGCGCAGTCGGCTTGCATCGTCCCAGGAGCGCAGCGTCATAACGCGCGGATGACTGGCCCAACGGGCGTCCGGCAGACGCGGTCGCCCACCAGTGGCGATCAGCAGTTGCTCAAATTGCAGCTGTCGGCCGTCGCTGAGAGTGACCATTTGTTTTTGTGCATCAATAGTTTCGGCACGCAGTGGGCGGCACCAGTTGATATTCAACCCGGCCACCACCTGCTCACTGAACAGTCGGCTGAGCGGCGCATTGCCGTCCAGTAACGCCGCCTTGGAAAGTGGCGGACGTTCATAAAAGTCATAGGGCTCGTCGCTAACCACCGTCAGCTTGCCGGTGTAGCCGCGGTCACGCAGCGTTTTCGCTGCCCAGCCCCCGGCCTGGCCGCCGCCGATGATCAGGATGCCCGCCGCTTCTGGCTGGCTCATAACGCCTCCGGCTTTTTATGCTGGCGACGTGTATCGTGGTCAATACCGCCTTCCACGGCCCACTCGGTGAACGACACCAGTGAGTGCTCCAGCTCGCGTGGCTGCCAGTTTTCGGTCAGGTAATCGTCGTTGGTGTAGTACTCAAACGCCCCGCCGGTCGGGCTGTTGACGTACCAGAAATAGGCCGAGGAAATCGGGTGGCGGCCAGGGCCGATAAAGGTACTCCAGTTCTCTTTGTTCATGGCGATCCCGCCGCCGATCACCTCGTGGATGTCGCGTACGGTAAAGGCCACGTGATTCAGGCCGCGCGGACGATTAGGCAGTTTCAGCAAGAACAGGTTGTGGTGGCCACCGCGCACCTGAGTACGCAGGAATACCGCACGGTCGATATAGCGGTCCGATACCTGGAACCCCAGCACTTCACGGTAGAAGCGCTCGGTCGCGGCCAGATCCTCGACGAAAAACACCACGTGACCGATATTGATTGGCTGCGCCTGGGCATACACCGGGCTTGGCTGATCGATACGACGCACGTCGCCCCACTGGTTGATCGGCGATACCGGTAAATCAACTTCCCGCTGCTGACTAACGCTAAAACGCACCGTCATACCGTTCGGATCAAGGCACTCAAGTTCTTCCCCGACCTGGCGGAAACCCGGCATCTGCGCCAGCAATGGCTGCAACGCCGCCAATTCGGCTGGGCTGCCAACGCCCCAGGTCATGCGACGCAGGGTCGAACCGCCCTCAAAGGCCGCTGGTAATGCTTCGCTCTGCAACGGATGCAGCACCACGCGCGCCCCGCTCAGGGTAGTGAATTCCCGCGGGGTTTCGCCCCAATGCTGTTGTGCCGTCTGCAGGCCGAAGTCCTGCATGAATTTTTCGCAGGTTGGCAGATCTTCGACGCCAAATTCCAGTTTTTCGATTCCGATTACGCTCATTAATTGTGCCTCACGTTCTCGCTGAATGCGTTTTTCAGGCATGATCGAACCCCGACCCATGATTGCCATGAGTCTTATCCCTGCCTGGGTCATTGGTAGGGGACGGCTCTATTCGTCCCGATTAATGCGGACGCAGCTTGCGGCGCCCCTTTGAAAATCAGTTAACCGACGTTAGCCTGTGGCGGTGCGCCCAGGAAGCCGGAGATTTTCACCGCGGCGTCCCGCACCTCCATGCGTAACCGCTCGCGATCCGCTTTTGGGATCTCATCGGACGGCACCATAATGCTGATCACGGCCTCCACCCGCTGCTCGCGGTTGAAGATCGGGTAGACGATGGAAGAGATGCCGTGGCGGAAAAACGACTCGCCGATCACATAGCCGCGCGCCTTGTCCTGCTGCACCATCTGCCACAGCGTTTCGCGATCCGCCGGGGTGCCTGGGCCATTCCCCGGCAGTTGTTCCTGCGGATACAGCAGTTCGAACTCTTCGCGGGTGGCGCTGGTCAGCAACATACGGCCCAGCGAAGTTTGGTGTACCGGCAGACGGGTGCCGACGCTGACCTGGTTGATTTGCGAACCGGCGGCGCTGACACGGGCGATGTAGATCACATCGCGTCCATCACGAATCGCCAGATGACTGCTGCACTGACTGCGATCGCGCAGCTGTTCTATTACCGGCTGACCGGCCTGCGCCACATCCAGCGAGGCAATATATTCAAAGCCCAGGCGCAACACCTTGATGCCCAGAGAAAAAGTGTTGGTGCGTGGATTGCGCTCCAGAAAACCCAGATGCTCCAGCGTTTGCACCACGCGATAGGCGGTAGCTTTTGGCATATCGACCAGGCGATGTAATTGGGCAAAGGTCATTTCCTTGTGCTGCTCGCCAAACGCCAGCAACAGTTGCAATCCGCGATCCAGTCCTGGGATCAGATATTTACACCCTTGGTCGTCTGCCATGTCCGTTTCCTTATAGGGTCATGCCTTAAATAATTGGAGCTGTATCACAACAAAGCCACGGCTTTGTTGAACGGCGCTTGCGCTGGCCCCAACGGGGCGAGGCTTTGCCGAGTAACGCGACAAGCGAGTAATTCCCGATGAGCTTACATTAAGTAAGTGATTCGGGTGCGCAAACGCAGTCAACACAGATACAGCTTCAAGTATGACAGGCATAATTAGTTAAAGACGAAACCGCCGTTAACCGGCAACAGCTGACCGGTCACGAAGTTCGCCAGCGGTGACAGCAGGTAAAGCACCGTACCGTTGACGTCGTCAGGATGCTGCGCCCCGGCCAATGCCCGGCCCTGCTCGTACAGTTGATGACGCTCGGCAGGCACGTATTCCGTGGCCTCCACTCGTGTCAGGCCCGGTGCGATGGCATTAACGCAAATCCCCTGTGGGCCCAGCTCACGCGCCATCGAGCGGGTCATCGAGATAATCGCCCCTTTGCTGGCCACATAGGCCATTAAGCGCGGGGCGCCCCACAGCGCGGTATCCGAAGCCACGTTAACGATCTTGGCATGCGGGGTTTGTGCCAGCAGCGGAACCGCTGCCTGACTCACCAGCCAGGTGCCGCGCACGTTGACCTGCATCACCCGATCCCACAGATCGATATCGTATTCCATCATGGTTTTGCCACCGACGCCGGTAGCCAACGCCGCGTTGTTCACCAAGCCGTCAACGGCCCCGCCTTCAGCAATGGCATTAAACGCGGCGCTGATCGAGGCAGGATCGGTCAGATCGATCACCTGGCTTTCGACCAAAGCACCTTGCTCGCGCAGGCCGGCGGCGGCGTCCGCCAGTTCATCCGCCAGAATATCGCACATCACTATTTTGGCACCGGCGGCGGCAATAGCGGCGGCGAAACTACGCCCCAGCCCGCGTGCAGCGCCGGTCACCACAATACGTTTCCCCGTCAACAGGCCGTTCACTGCGCCGCCTCCAGTTCACTGAGCCGCGCCAGCTGTTTCTGCGCCTCTTTTTGCATCATCCGGCGCAGGCGAGATAGCCCGACATCATGCTGATACAGATATTCACGGCCACGCGCGTTCGGTGCCATGTTTTCCAGTACGATGCGATCCTGCTCCAGGACGTCCCAGTGCAAGGATTCCAGGCGATTGCGGTACATAAAGCGCCACATATCACGCTGCCAGTCTTTCACCTTACGGATCCGCCAGAAGAACACCCGGCAATGATCCTTGTCTTCCGGTACTACCATGCCGATGATCCAGAAGTGGCCGCCCGGTCCAAAGCGCTTTTTGTACGGAATCGACAGGCGCATCCAGTAAGCTCCGCTGCTGCCGAACTCTACCCAGTCAAAGTTCACGCCGATCTGGCCATTCTTCTTAAAGATGAAACCGCTGTCGGTCGGCTCCAGCGCCATGTCCGCCTTGCGATCCCCTTCCGCCATTGAGTGCGACGAGGAATGCAGGTAGGTACCGTGCATCGGGTCCATTACGTTTTCCAACGCGTACTGGTAATTACACTCCCAACTGGCGGTGCACAGGAAATTGCTGTAGGCGGCTTCGTCCGCCAGCTCCTGCGGGAAGGTCAGTTCGGCCGGTTCTTCATCTGCGGTCACGCCAAAATAGAGGAACACCGCGCCGTAGGCCTCTTTGGCCGGATAAGAACGCAGACATTTTTGCCCCACCAGCGGGCAACGATCGACCGCAGGCACGTCTTTAACCGTACCGTCACCGCCTACTTCAACGCCGTGATACCAGCAGGCGATACGATCGCCCAGGTTCCAGCCCATGGAAAGCCGCGCTCCGCGATGCGGACAACGATCTTCCAGCGCGTGGATCGCACCTTCACCGTCGCGCCACACCACGATCTGCTGTTCCAGACGCGTAATGCCGACCGGATTATTGCCAATTTCCCAACTGGCCAGCACCGGATACCACATGCCGCGCAGCCCCTGATCGAGATAGTCCTGTAAGGCTTGTGCGGAGGATGTTGTGTTTGCTGTCATTGTCTTCTCCCGGGTGTGGATCAGAAACCGTTAACGTGAAGGAATTCGCGGAACGCCGTCTCATTCCACGGCTGGCCGTTACGATCGAACAGGCGACGCTGATTAAGCGCGCTGACGATCTGCCCCAGCTCTTCCGCGCCCTGATCGAAGATCTCTTCCAACGCCGTTACCAGCGCAGTTTCAAAACCGTCCGGCACCCGGGCACGGTTCTGCCAGATGACGTTTTGGAATTGCCCTGGTTGGTGAATTTGACCGTTGCCGCCTTCGCGCGCCGGGATCACCTGTTGGGTGTCCGGCAGCCAGGGATTGAAATCGGTGATGTGCTGCATGATTACTCCTCCGCAATAAAGGTGATTTGGATTTGATTGTCGATCACCCGGGTGGCATAGGTTTGCAGATCGCGGCCGCCTGGCTCACGCAGGCACTGGCCGGTCCGCACGTCGAACAATGCTTCGTGCAACGGACACTCGACCTTACCGTCATCAACAAACCCCTGGCTGAGCAAGGCATAAGCATGTGGGCAAACGTCTTCCAGCGCGTAATAGTTGCCGTCGATCAGATACACCCCGACCTCTTTCCCTTCCACGTTGGCGGAGAAAGGAAAATCTTCTTTCACCTGAGACACTTCACACACTTTCTTCCAGCTCATTGTTTCTGTCCCCTATCTGATTGTTTCATATATGAAACTCAGTTTCTTATTTAATACGCTCACTATAAGTCTGGTGAAACTTTCGTCAAGAGAGCAAAGCGGCAATTGTTAATGGAAAGTTGTTTAAAAATGACAAATGCGGGGAGGATCACGAAAAAATGCACCGATATGAAAAACTGATGAACATTGTGCTTTTCATCACAAATTCATGGCTAAAAACAGGTTGATCTGGCTGACGTAATAAGAGTAAAAGTTCTCTCTCACTGAAAAATCACCCTTTTAAATAACAATAATTTTACATTCAGATGACTTAAACCTGCTTTTCAGCACTGTGAAATCAGCAGGTTAGTTCTCTGCTGCCTGAATTCGTTAACCACCCGCCAAAGGAACGCAGATGGAGCGTATTGTGCAACAACGTCAACGCTGGTTTGGGGTCATGGCCCTGCTGTTTTTGATCGTCATCGCCTATGCCGATCGGGTCAATATCGCGGTGATGCTGGTTAACCCCGACTTCCTGCAACACTTCCAGCTCGAGGATAACCGCGCGCATCAGGGTATGTTGATGACGGTGTTTTTACTCGGCTACGGGCTTTCCGCCATGCTGCTGACGCCGTTCCTGGAAACGCTGATGGGTTATCGCCGTGCGCTAACGCTGAGCATTGTGCTGTGGGCGTTGCTCACCGCCGCCTCGCCGCTGGCGGGGTCGCTGCTGCTGTTATTTGCGGTGCGCGCATTGTTGGGTGTCAGTGAGGGGCCGTTGTTCTCGCTGAAAACCATGTATATCGGCGATCACTTCGCCGCTGATGAACGCGGCAAGCCCAATGCGGTCAGCACTCTGGGCGTTTCGCTGGGACTGGTGATTGGCTTTCCGCTGGTGAGCTTTCTGATGGCACACTTCGGCTGGGCGGTCTCTTTCTATCTGCTTGCACTGATCAACCTACTGCTGGGGCTGGCTTTGGTACGGCTGTTTATCCACCCCGCCGCATTGCCGTCGCGCGCCGTTGATCCAAGACCGATCCTGCAACGCGTCTGGGATACTTTTGCCCTCGCCTGGCGCACCCCGATGCTCGGCTGGATCATGCTTATCGAGATCGCTACCCTCAGCTACCTGTGGGGATCCAGCTCCTGGCTACCGGCCTACCTGACCGACGAGAAAGGTTTTTCCATCAAACAGATGGGGTGGATGGCCTCCTTGCCGTTTATCGTCAGCATTGCCTCTAAATATCTCGGCGGCGTACTGCTCGATCGCATCCGCCCTTATCAGGCTCCACTGATTTTCGCCTTTGGCGGTGCAGCGACGGCGCTGTGCATCTATGGCGTGATGCATAGCGAACAGATCGGCTGGATAGTCTTTTTCCTGCTGGCGGCCAATGCCTGTTGGGGCGCTCAGGGAGCCGCGATCCCGACACTGTTGCAACATTATGCGCAGCCACAGGCAGTCGGCAGCGCCTATGGGCTGATTAACGGCATCGGAAATATGTTCTCGGCGTTTGTACCTATGATTATGGGCATGGTGATGGCCAGCCAGGGCAAGGTGTCTGCGGGATTTACGGTGCTGATCCTGTCACAGGGGGTGACATTATTGGCAGGTGGCGTGTTGTTCAGCAAATTGCTGGTGACGCGTGAGGCAAAGCGGGCGTAAAAGGGTCGGGGCAGATAATGCGCCCCGACTCATATTCATGTTACTGCGGCTCAACGCCCTTTCTTTTTACGGCCAGGCTGAGCGAAGCGCTTACGTGCAGGAGCAGCTCCGCCAGACTTTTCGGCACTTTTCGACGTTCTGCCAGGCTTTTTCACCGCCGGTTTGGCTTTTTTCGCCGGCTTGGCTTCTGAGGAAGAGCCTTCGATCGATTTAAACAGCTCGACCAACTCATCATCGGTTAAGTCGCGCCATTCACCCGGTGGTAACCCAGTCATGCTCACATTCATAATGCGAGTACGTTCCAGCTTGGTCACCTCATAACCGAAATGCTCGCACATGCGGCGGATCTGGCGGTTAAGCCCCTGCACCAGCACGATGCGAAACACAAAGGGTGCTTCTTTCTTCACCTTGCACTTTTTGGTCACCGTACCCAGCATCGGCACGCCGGCCCCTAGGCCACGAATGAAGTCGTCGGTTACCGGTTTGTTGACCGTGACCAGATACTCTTTCTCGTGATCGTTGCCCGCCCGCAGGATCTTGTTCACCAGATCGCCGTGGTTGGTAAGGAAGATCAGGCCCTGCGAATCTTTATCCAGTCGCCCGATCGGGAAGATACGGGTGCTGTGATTCACGAAATCGACAATATTGTCTTTCTCGCCTTCTTCCGTAGTGCTGACAATACCGACTGGCTTGTTCAACGCAATAAAGATCAGATTGTCTTCATTGCGCGGCTCAATCAGCTGACCGTTGACCTTGACGACGTCGCCTGGAAACACCTGATCGCCAAGCGTCACGCGCTTGCCATTGATAAAAACATTGCCTTGTTCGATGTAACGATCGGCATCGCGGCGCGAGCAGATACCGCTCTCGCTTATATATTTGTTGAGACGTGTGGAAGGTTTGGTCAGCATATTTTCTCCATACCCGTCGTCTTTCAAGCCACAGCGTTGTTACCTGCTTACAAGACCCATCCCTGGGCCTTGCCCCTTCGGGGCCGCTGATCGCGCGTTCAAATCTGTTCCCGACAGATTTGTCACCCACCCCAGTCACTTACAAAAGTAAGCTCCTGGGGATGAGCGAGCTGGGTGCCTAGCTGTGACTTGAAATCCATAGGGTATATAGATACCGGTTATGTGTATTTTTCTATGGTACCGTGCTTACAGCCCATAACCGCCTGTTAATACTATTAGGAACTTATTTGGTTTTTTTGGCTGCCTGCAGATACAGCATCTCCAGGCCCAGGGTCGCCGCGGCCAGCGCGGTGATCTCAGACTGGTCATAGGCCGGGGCCACTTCCACCACGTCCATGCCGACGATGTTCAGCGACTGCATGCCACGTACCAGTTTCAGCGCACGATCGGAGGTCAGGCCGCCGATCACCGGCGTGCCGGTGCCCGGGGCGAACGCCGGATCCAGACAGTCGATATCGAAGGTCAGGTAGACCGGCATATCGCCGACGATCTGCTTGATCTGGGTCAGCAGATCGTCCGCGCTGCGATCGTTAACCTGCGCAGCATCCAATACAGTGAAGCCGTTGTCGTGATCGTATTCGGTACGAATACCGATCTGCACCGAGTGCTTTGGATCGATCAGGCCTTCGTTCGGCGCATGGAAGAACATGGTGCCGTGGTCGTATTGGCTGCCGTTAGCGTAGGTGTCGGTATGGGCATCGAAGTGCACCAGCGCCATTTTGCCGAAATGTTTGGCGTGCGCGCGCAGCAGCGGCAAGGTAACAAAGTGGTCACCGCCGAATGAGAGCATGCGCTTGCCGGCCGCCAGCAGTTTTTCCGCGTGCGCCTGCAGGTTGTCGCTCATGCTCTGAGCGTCGCCAAAGTTGAACACAATATCACCGCAGTCGACCACGTTCAGATGATCGCGCAGGTCAAAGTTCCACGGCCAGCGGTTGCCTTCCCAGGCCAGGTTGGTAGAAACCTGACGGATCGCCGCAGGGCCATGACGGCCACCGGCGCGGCCGGAGGTTGCCATGTCAAATGGAATGCCGGTGATGACCCACTCTGCATCGCTGTCGTAAGGCATAAAGTTCAGCGGAAAGCGCAGGAAACCAAAGGCGTTGGACACTAAAGAATTATCGGGCTGATGGCCTAAGGTACTCATAGTAAACCCTCATATTTCAACGTTTCGCCTGTTGAAAAATCACACAGGCGTTGGCAAAAAAAAATCCCTCCCGCGTCGTTAGCCCGACGAGAAAGGGATCCATTCGAAATCTGTTTCAGTACTGCTGATGCAGCAGATTATCGCCGCATTTCGTTCGCGCTTCAAGAGCGCGCATCATCATATCGGCTGCTCGTCGTTAGCCAGTATATACCCTGAATCCTACCGTCGTGTGACCGTTGCCCATACGGGTGCCTGACACTGTGATTTGGCATCAAGGTATAAAAAAGGCCGGACATCCGTTGGATGCCCGGCCTTTCAGAAGCGCTCTACTTATTCATCTTCTAAATAAGTATAACCGTATAAACCGGCCTCAAACTCTTCCAGGAACTGCGCCTGCAGTCCGCTGTCCAGATCGGTTTCTTTCACCTGATCGCGGAATTTGGCCAGCAGCGCGGTAGGATCGAGCTGCACGTATTCCAGCATGTCAGCAACGGTATCGCCTTCATCGGACAACTCAGTTTCTACCGAGCCGTCAGGGAAGACAAACACGTCAACCGAGGCGGTATCACCGAACAGGTTGTGCATGTTGCCCAGAATTTCCTGATAGGCACCGACCATAAAGAAGCCCAGCGCCGGCGGGTTTTCCGGATCGTACGGTGGCATTGGCATGGTGGTCGCCACGCCGTCACCGTCGATGTAGTGATCGATGGTGCCGTCAGAATCACAGGTGATGTCCAGCAGCACTGCGCGGCCTTCCGGCGGCTTGTCCAACCCTTCCAGCGGCAGCACCGGGAACAGCTGATCGATACCCCAGGCGTCCGGCATTGACTGGAACAGCGAGAAGTTGACGTAGAACTTGTCCGCCATACGCTCTTGCAATTCGTCGATGATAGGACGGTGGGCGCGATTGCTTGGATCCAACTGCTGCTGGATTTTATTGCAGATGTTCAGGTACAGCTGCTCGGCCCAGGCGCGTTTGGTCAGATCCAGCATGCCGTGAGCGTACTGAGTGTGAACGTCATGCAGGTCCATCTGGCTGTCGTGCAGCCATTCGCGCAGCGAGCGACGGTTTTCCGGCTCGTTCAATTCCTGCCAGGTTTCCCACATGCTTTCCAACGCGCGCGGCGCGTCTTCTGCCGGCGGCAATGGCTCACTGAATTCATTGCGCTCAACGCCGATCACGTTAGAGACCAGAACCGTATGGTGCGCGGTAACCGCACGGCCGGATTCGGTGATCACCGTTGGGTGCGGCAAACCGTGTTCATTACAGGCGTCGCCGATACCCCAGATCACGTTATTGGCGTATTCGTTCAGGCCATAGTTCACCGAGCAGTCAGACTGCGAACGGGTGCCTTCATAATCCACGCCCAGACCGCCGCCCACGTCGAAGCACTGGATGTTAACGCCCAGTTTGTGCAGTTCAACGTAGAAACGCGCAGACTCGCGCACGCCGGTAGCGATATCGCGGATATTGGCCAATTGCGACCCCAGGTGGAAGTGCAGCAGTTGCAGGCTGTCGAGACGACCCGCTTCGCGCAGGGTTTCCACCAGCTTCAGCACCTGAATGGCTGCCAGACCGAACTTGGATTTTTCGCCACCGCTCGACTGCCATTTACCGGAACCTTGTGACGCCAGACGCGCACGCACGCCTAAACGCGGTACCACGTTCAGACGTTCGGCTTCTTCCAGCACCATGTTGATCTCGGACATCTTCTCGATCACCAGGTACACCTTGTGCCCCAGTTTTTCGCCGATCAGCGCCAGACGGATGTATTCGCGGTCTTTATAACCATTACAGACGATCACCGAACGGGTCATGCCGGCATGTGCCAGCACCGCCATCAACTCGGCTTTGGAGCCGGCTTCCAGCCCCAGCGGTTCGCCGGAATTGACCAGCGATTCAATCACGCGGCGATGTTGGTTTACTTTGATTGGGTAAACCAGGAAATAACCGCCTTCATAACCGAAAGATTCACGCGCGCGTTTGAACGCGGCATTGATCGAACGCAGGCGATGCTGCAGGATCTGCGGGAAACAGAACAGCGCCGGTAAACGCAAGCCATCTTTTTGGCGTTGTTTTACCAAATTGGCCAGGTCGACACGTGCCTGCGGGACGTCCGGATCCGGGCACACGCTGATGTGGCCCAGTTCATTGACGTCATAATAGTTGTTGCCCCAGTAGGCGACGTTATAAGTGCGCAGCATCTTGCTGGCATCACGGTCATTCATAGCAACCTCCTGTATGGAGCGCAAAGATATAGATTCGCCCGTTGCTGACGGACGGTGAATCAATAGATCATCAGACATTACTCGCCTCACATCCCGTACTGACGATACAGTCAGCCACTATCGCAGCTACAACCCGCGAGAACAACCCAACAAACCGCCCTTGCGACAGCGAATAAAACTGCCGTTCGCGGTCAACGATCGGTTTATTACTCATATAATTGTAAGACACCCTGTTCAAACCTCGTGAATCGGGTCAAGAAACATCCCACAGGAAGGCTGCAGGCTACCCTTGTTCAGTTCTTCAGACGACCGTTAACCGGCCCGAGAATCCTGAGTAGCGCCCAGGTGTTTATCACACCTGAAAGGTGGTGTAGTGACAAGGCGGGAGATAGCAGAAGAATAGGCGCCAGAACGGGACTGCTGCTCTGAGCCGACAATCGGTAGACAACGGATCATTAATCCAACCACCTCCACGCACGCCGCCCACAATGAACGACCGAGCCTCTATTAATAGTGTAAGAACGTGACCGTTCTATGAAGCGGCGACGCCAAAAGCGGCGTCTGCGGCTGACCATCCGGCCACTAACGGGAGCGTCACAGAAATTTACAACTTCTTGCCCCACGCTGTGCATCAAATGAGCCGCGCGCGCAGTTTATACCGATAACACGGGGAAAATGCAAAATGAAAATTTGCCGGAAACTGTTTCAAGCGATGAAAATGGCGTCTCCGGCTTTGCGCAAAAGAGCGAAATGGCAAAAAAATACTGGCAATCCGGCCAAGGCCTGACCTAAAATAGACGTCCAGATGTTAATCCATCTATACTGATTAACGAAGAAACTGCTTAACGGCTTTGCCTGAGGGGCGTTGCAGGATGCATCTCGCGCCATCAGCGGAAGACCCTTCGCTTTGATGCCCGGAGCTCCAGCGCTGTGCAGTAATTTCTAACCCGTCTTATGCAAGGTAACGAACACAATGGCTAAACATCTTTTCACGTCTGAATCCGTCTCTGAAGGACATCCTGACAAAATCGCCGACCAGATCTCCGATGCCGTTCTCGACGCCATCCTGGAACAGGATCCTAAAGCACGCGTAGCCTGCGAAACCTACGTGAAAACCGGCATGGTACTGGTCGGCGGTGAAATCACCACCAGCGCCTGGGTTGATATCGAAGAAATCACCCGTAAAACCGTGCGTGAAATTGGTTATGTTCATTCAGATATGGGTTTCGACGCCAACTCTTGTGCCGTACTGAGCGCCATCGGTAAGCAATCTCCGGATATCAATCAGGGTGTTGACCGTACCGATCCGCTGGAACAGGGTGCCGGCGATCAGGGCCTGATGTTTGGCTATGCCACCAACGAAACCGAAGTGCTGATGCCTGCACCGGTGACCTACGCACACCGTCTGGTGCAGCGCCAGGCCGAAGTGCGCAAGAACGGCACTCTGCCGTGGTTGCGTCCGGATGCAAAAAGCCAGGTCACCTTCCAGTACGACGACGGTAAAATCGTTGGTATCGACGCGGTAGTGCTGTCCACTCAACATTCCGAAGATATTTCTCTCAAAGACCTGCAAGAAGCAGTGATGGAAGAAATCATCAAACCGGTTCTGCCTACCGAATGGTTGAGCGCCGCCACCAAATACCACATCAACCCAACCGGCCGTTTCGTTATCGGTGGCCCAATGGGCGACTGCGGTCTGACCGGACGTAAAATCATCGTTGATACCTACGGCGGCATGGCTCGTCACGGTGGCGGTGCCTTCTCCGGTAAGGATCCATCCAAGGTTGACCGTTCAGCAGCCTACGCTGCGCGCTACGTAGCAAAAAACATCGTTGCTGCCGGCCTGGCTGACCGCTGTGAGATCCAGGTTTCCTACGCTATCGGCGTAGCAGAACCGACCTCCATCATGGTGGAAACCTTCGGTACCGAGAAGATCCCGACCGAACAACTGACTCTGCTGGTGCGCGAGTTCTTCGATCTGCGCCCATACGGCCTGATCCAGATGATGGATCTGCTGCAACCGATCTACCGCGAAACCGCTGCCTATGGCCACTTCGGTCGTGAGCACTTCCCTTGGGAAGCTACCGACAAGGCAGCCCTGCTGCGCGATGCCGCCGGCCTGAAATAAACCCGGGTATCGGAAGTGAAAACGGCGAGCCTGGTGCTCGCCGTTTTTGTTTTTATGGGATGGGTGCTCATGGATCAACGCACAAACAACCAATAGGCGGGAGCAACGCCCCCGCCGTTGGGTTGCCTTACCCTTTGGATTCGTAAGCCAGAATGGCTGCAACTTCCGTGTCGCCCAGCTTGATGCGCAATTCGCACAGCGAACCGCGGGTTAGCCACATAAGCGCAATCAGCGTCATGCAGATAATCATCAGCCTTGGAACTATCCGTCCCTGCTGCATTTTTGACCTCCTTTTCCTTGCCTCTCGGCAGGTAAGAAGCTAACCTAACGTTCTCTGGCGTTAGAGTTGGCCTCGGGTTGATGTATATCGACACGGGGCTTTTCTCTTTCTATCCCTTGCGTATGCTCAGGACGAAAGATCCAGAGCACCCGCCCGCAGTATATTCACCCATCCCCTGATTTCGGCGTCCCTTTCTGCACCAAATTCCGTTTCTGCGCAGCGTTGCGCAAAGCGCTGCAACAGTCTGTAAATACAAAAAAACAAGGCCCAGCAATGCTGAGCCTTTGAGGGCAAAAACGGGAGTCGCCAGGTCGTTTACGAGGTTTGTTTGCGCAACAGGTAAACGAAATACGGCGCGCCGATAAAGGTCGCCAGCAGCCCGGCGGGAATTTGGTACGGGAACATCACCATGCGTCCGCACCAGTCGGCAAACACCATCAACAGCCCCCCCAGCAGCGCGGCAATCACCATCTGCGGTAACGCACGGCGGAAACCCAACATCCGTGCCATATGCGGTGCCATCAGGCCGATAAAGCTCAGCGGCCCCACGGTCAACGTTGCCATGGCGGTCAGCGTGGCGGCCAGCAGCAGAATGCTCAGGCGCACTGGCGTCAGGGCAATGCCCACCGAACGGGCAGTAGCACTGCCGAGCGGCAGGATGCTGAGCCAACGACGACACAACGGCGCCAACGCAATCAGCGCAACCGCAATGACCGCCGTTCGCACCGCCTGCTCCGGCGTCACCGAATAGGTGGAACCGGAAATCCAGGTCAGCAGGCCCCCCGTGCGCGGATCGCCACTGGCCAACAGCAGGAAAATGGTGGTGGTAAACGCCGTGCTGAGCGCGATACCGGCCAGCAACATACGCTCGGTGGAGAACCCTCCGCGCCCGGCGGCAATCATGATCACCAACAGGGTCCCGGCGGCCCCCAGGCTCCCGGCTGGCAGCAACCAGACAAAGGCATCACCCGGTACCACCAGCAGCATCATCACCACGCCGAAGGCGGCCCCCGAGCTAATGCCCAGGACTTCCGGGCTGGCCATCGGGTTACCGGTCAGTTTTTGGATTAGGGTCCCCGCCACCGCCAGCATCATGCCCGCGGCCAGTGCCGACAACACCCGAGGCCAGCGCCACGGCAGCAATGACTCCAGCTGGGCACCTTGGCTCCAGTGCCAACCGGCGGCGTTTTGGCCAAGCATCAGCGCAACGGCAATACCGGCCAACAGCACCGTTCCTGCCAGCGTCACCCAAACCAGCAGATGGCCACGTTCGGCCGGTACCTTATCGCCCAGATTCATCGGCGGCGGTGTCGAAGCACTGCGCAGACGCGGTAGCAACCACAACAACAGTGGTGCGCCAAACAGCGCGGTAGCTGCACCGGTCGGGACTTCTCGCCATACCTGCGTCAGCCAGATCATCACCTGATCGGTTAACCATAACAGCAGAGCACCCAGTAGCGGGGCCAACATCATGCGGTGTGCCAACCGACGCGCCCCCAGCATTTTCGCCATCAGCGGAGCAAACAGGCCGATAAAACCAATCACCCCAACGGCATTCACCAACATGGCACTGAAAATAATTGCCACTGCCAGCGCGCAGAAACGCGCCATCGACAGCCCGAGCCCAAGATTGCGTGCCACACCATCGTCCAGGCCCAGCAGCGTCAGTGGGCGCAGCAGCAGCACCGCCAACAGCCCGGCCGCCAGCAGACGCGGCAGAATAAACTGTACGTTGCTCCAGTCTTGTTGATTTAGCGCTCCGGTACTCCACAGGAACACCCCTTGCAACTGATCGTAATTGAACAACGCCAGCAGACTGTTGACCGCACCACAGTACAACCCCAACACCAGCCCGGCCAGGATCAGCGTCACCGGCGACATGCGTTTGCCCCAGGCCACGCCGAACACCAGCCCACCGACTACTACCGCCCCCACCATGGCGGCCAATTGGCGAGTCAGCTCGCCGCCCGGCAACATCCACAGCGTAGCAACAGTCAACCCAAGCTGGGCACCGGCGGACACCCCGAGCGTCGCCGGTTCTGCCAGCGGATTGCGTAAAACCTGCTGGAACAGCACGCCAACCAATCCCAGCCCGGCACCGGCCAGCAGGGAGACCGACAGCCGCGGCAACAGGCTATAGTGGAACAGCATTTGCTGGACATCATCGATATTCGGCGTAGTCAACGCCTGCCCCCACCCTGCCCATGGCAGCTGTTGCAGCAGGTTGTAGAGAGTCAGGCCGCCCGCCGCCGTCAACAGCAGCAGTACCAGGGTCAGCGGGAATGCACGGATGCGCGCGCTCATGAATAACTCTCCTGCGCCTGCTCCAGCAGATGACAAAATCGCATCGAAGACAGCGTCGCCCCGTAGAACCACACCGCCGGTACCTGGCGCAGTTGATTCTGCCGCACGAAGGGTAATGCCTGCCAAAGCGGGGTGGAACTGACTTTCTTCAACATTTCCTGATTACCGTGGTCGAGATAAATCGCCCGCGCACTTTTCACCATCGCCAGACGTTCAATCCCTACCACGGCCGTGCCCCAAAAGTTGGTTTCCCCTTCCCAGGCATTGATTATTCCAAGCTGACTCATCACTTCCTGGAACAGGCTTTTCTGGCCAATGACCAGTGCATGGCGAGTGTCGATCAGTGAAAACATCAGCAATGGCTGTGTCGTATATGAATGCAGGCGCTGACGTGCATCCTGAATAAAGCGGTCAAACTCGGCCAAATGCTGCACCGCCCGGGTTTCCAGCCCCAGACGCTGCGCCAGAGCTTGCAGTGACTGTTTGGCTACCGTCAGCGGCTTGCCGCTGCCGTCGTTGAAGCTAAAGCTCATAGAGGGAGCGATAGGCTCCAGCTTTTGCGGTGTGGGGCCATAGCCTTTCGACAGCAATATCAGCGATGGCTGAAGCTGCTGTAACAGTTCGAGGTTAGGTTCAGTGCGCTGGCCGACATCAATCACCGAGGCCGGCAACTTTGGCTCTTCCACCCACAGGTTGTAGTTATGGATATCAGCGACGGCCAAGGGTGTGACCCCCAGAGCCAACAGCAGCTCAATCGGCAGCCATTCCAGCGCCACAATGCGAGCAAGGTCAGGCGGCGTGGCTGCAGCTTGCCCCGGTAAAGAAAACAGCAAGGGTGACAGTGCCATGGCCGTCAACAGACGACGGCGAACGGCATCGTGGTGAAAATCGGAGGAATCAGGCATCAGTAGACAAAGCTCACCGGCGCACCGCCGCTTGGATGTGGCAGCGTTCCCATAGGAATACCGTAAATTTGTTCCAGCACCTCGCCCTGCATCAGATCCAGCGGGCTACCCTGTGCAATCATCTCACCGCCGCGTAAGGCCACCAGATGGTCGCAGTAGCGCGCCGCCATATTGATATCGTGCAGCACCGCAATCACCGTCAGGCCACGTTGATGGCTCAGTTGCTGGATCAGCGCCAGCACCTCAACCTGATGAGCGATATCCAGGGCCGAGGTGGGTTCATCCAACAGCAGACAGCGGCTGTCCTGCGCCACCATCATCGCCAGCCAGGCGCGTTGACGCTCCCCACCGGACAAACTGTCCACCAGACGGTTGGCGAAGGGCTTCAGGCCCACCAGCGCAATCGCCTCTTCCACCTGCTGACGATCGTTAGCGCCAAAACGGCCCAACGCGCCATGCCATGGATAGCGGCCAATTGCCACCAGTTCACGCACCGTCATGCCTTCTGCAGCGGGCAGTTGCTGGGGCAGATAGGCGACCTGACGCGCAAAGGCCTTGCTGTCCCACTGGCCCAATGGCTGCTGGTTGAGCAACGCACTGCCGGTGGTGGGGCTTTGATGGCGGCCAAGGATTTTTAGCAGCGTGGACTTGCCGGAGCCGTTATGGCCGATCAGCCCACAGACTTTCCCCACGGGAAAGGTCAGCGACAAGGGTTGCAGCAGCACGCGGCCGGGAACGGCAAAGCTGGCGCTGTTCAGTGTAAAAGTGGCGTCGTGCTTGGGGTGTTTATCCTGCATAGGTCCTACTTTGTCCGGGGCGACATCACGCCGCCCCGGTGATCCGGTTAGAAGCGGAAGGTTGCGGTGGCGACCACCTGACGTTCTGCGCCCCAATAGCAGCCATAGGTAGCGAAGCAGCTGGAGACGTATTCCTTATCAAACAGGTTGTTCACGTTGATGCCAATCGAGGAACCCGGCAGATTGAAACGCGCCAGGTCGTATTTTATCGCGGCATCAACCACCGTATAGTCTTTCACTTTAAAGGTATTAGCTTCATCACCATAGCTGGAACCGACATAGCGGACACCAGACCCCAGAGTCAGGCCACTGATGGCGGTTTCATGGAAGGTGTAATCCGCCCACAGTGAAGCCATATGTTTTGGAATCGCAGCCGGGGTATTGCCCTGAAGCGTAGTGTCTTTGGAATACTCGGCATCCGTGTAGGTATAAGAACCCAGCAGGTTAACGTTGGCCGACAGCGCAGCTTTGGCTTCCAGCTCGACACCACGAGAGCGAATCTCACCGCCCTGCACGCTGGCAAATGGATGATCTGGATTAGGGTCAGCCACCTTGTTGTTGGTTTTGGTCAGCTGATAGATCGCCATACTGGCAGTAATAGGGCGATCCTTCGGTGCATACTTCACGCCGGCTTCATACTGTTTGCCCTTGGAGGCGGCGAAGGTGTTACCACTGAAGTCCGTACCTGAAGTCGGCTCAAAGGATTCACTGTAGCTGACATAAGGCGCAATACCGTTTTCAAAGACATAGTTCAAACCCGCGCGGCCGGTGAACTCGTTGTCCTTCTGTTTTGATACCAAATTCTGGTTCAAACGGTTGGTGCTGTTGGTATCGCTCCAGTCATAGCGCCCCCCCATGGTCAGCACCCATTGATTCCACTCGACCTGATCCTGTACGTAAAGCCCGGTTTGCTCCTGACGATTGACCTGACTCGCACCACCGGTAATGGTGTAACTTTGGTTGCCGTACTGGGGTGCCACAACATTCAGCGGGGAAGCGGTGCCGTACTGATAGACGACGTCGTTACGCATGCGCATGTAGTCTACCCCCATCAGCAAGGTATGATTAACCAGGCCAGTGGCGAATTTTGCCTGGGCCTGGGTGTCCACCGCAAAGCTCGACAAATGCTCTTTCGAGTTCATCACTCCACGCGTCAGCTCTGCCGGGTTAGTCGTGCTGATGCCCTGGCCATAAATGGAACGGTAATCAAGGTCCATTTTTGAGTAACGCAGATTTTGGCGCACCGTCCACACGTCGTCAAAACCATGCTCGAAGGCATAACCGACCATCTGTTGCTTGCGCGAGATGTTGTTATAACCCGGCTCACCGTCGTTGAAACTGGTTGGCAACTTGCCGTTGATGCCATTTTGCACCGTGCCCTCTTTCGGCAGCCAGCCATAGAAGCCCAGGTCAGGATCATCCTGGAAGCTGCTGAGGAAAGTCAGAGAAGTGCGATCGTCCGGCCGCCAACTGAAAGAAGGTGCGATAGCATAGCGCTTGCTCTTTTCACCCACCTGCTGCTGATCTTCATCACGCGCCAGACCTGTCAAACGGTAAGAGTAAACACCGTCATCATCCACTGCGCCGCCAAAGTCGAAACCGGTCTGGAACAGGTTGTCGGTACCCATTTTAAACTGAACTTCACGAAGGGTTTCAGTCGTTGGGCGTTTGCTGACCAGGGCGACGACGCCACCCGGATTGCTCTTGCCATAGAGTACCGAAGAAGGGCCACGCAGTACTTCGGCACGCTCAAGGAAGTAAGGATCGACCTGGTAAATGGAGTAGTTGTCGTCCTGCAGTTTCAGGCCGTCGAGGTACATATTGGTACCTACCGAACTGAATCCGCGAATATTTACGGCATCGTAGGCGGTGGAGGCACCACGGTTGCCCACCATCACACCCGGCGAATAAGCCAGCGCACCTTTCACCGTCTCCGGCTGGCGCATATCCATCTCTTCACGCGTCACCACAGAAATTGACTGCGGGGTCTTTTCAATCGGCGTATCTGTTTTACTACCGGTGGCGCTGTGTTTGGCCACATAAGTGCCGACCGGCCCCCAGGCACTTTCCTGCTGTGGTTGGCTACTGCCCACAACGGTAAGGGTCTCTTCCCTGGTGTCTGCGGAAAATGCCGGCATTGCCAGCGTACCAAGTGCAGCAGCGATAGTTATCGCTAACCCACTGACATGAGTTCGGCCCTGCTTGGCCGCGGAAGATGGAAGAGGCTTGGTCGGCATAGGTGGTTTCTCTGGTAAATTATTTGATGACGAATGTAAACGATAATAATTATTATAAGCGCCGCATTTTATGCAGAAGCCAAATTAAACTGCAAGTCGAATTCAGCCGGTAAATTGGTGTGCGATTAACCGCTTAGCCCCATTAACTGAATGGAAATGAATTGCACAGAGAAATAAAAAAAGCCCGCAACAGAAAGTTACGGGCTTAATAACAAAGAAAAACTTTTCGCCTAAGCGCTTTACATGATTGACCGCTTACTGGCCAAACATGTCCTTGATCCAACCGGCAACACCGTCAGCATCTTTTTGCTCACCCGCAGCCTGTTGCTGCTGTTGCTGTTGCTGCTGAGCCGCCTGACTTGCCTGACACAGCCCTTGCGGATTGTCGGTCCACACCGGGATGGTGCGCCCGCCACCGCCACAGACAAAGTTACCGCCTGAATCGATGCCCATCTGGTTGATACCTTCCGGTGGCTGCAGCATCAGCGGCAGCGGCGTCTGGTTTTCCAGATAGCGGCGATACAGGGTCAGCGCACCGTTGGCACCGGTCAGCTTGGCTGGGCCGTTGTTATCACGGCCCACCCAGGCGATAGCCACTTCTTTGCCATCAATACCGGCAAACCAGCTGTCGCGCAGATCGTTGGTGGTACCGGTTTTCGCCGCCAGATTGTAATTGGGGAATTTCACTGACAATGAGCGGGAAGTCCCGCGCGCGACACCCTGTTGCATGGCGTACAAAGTCAGATAAGCCGCCTGCGCCGGCACCACCCGTTCCGCCTGCGGGAAGCTCTGGTACAGCACTGAACCGTCTTCGGCGATCACCGAGCGCACCGCTGACAGTGGGGCACGATTACCGCCACCGGCGATGGTCTGGTATTCCTGCGCCACTTCCATTGGCGTCAGGCCAATAGCACCGAGCAGCATGGAAGGTACCGGATTGATTTCCGCTTTCGGAATGCCCAGACGTTGCAGTGTGGCACTGATTTGATCCAGCCCAACCGCCATGCCCAAATTCACCGTCGGAACGTTGAGCGAGAAGGCCAACCCGTCCACCAGCATCACCTGCCCACGGAATTTGCGGTCATAGTTGTTTGGCTGCCAGACGGTGCCGTTCGACAATTTCAGCGTCAATGGCTGATCCGCCAGCCAGGTGTTGAGGCGGTATTTGTCCGGCTCGGAAAGTGCAGCCAGGTAAGTCGGTGGCTTGGCCAGTGAACCGACCAAACGACGTGCCTGCATCGCACGGTTAAACCCGGCGAACTGCGGGTTGGCACCGCCGACCATCGCGCGGACTTCACCGCTGAAACGATCGACAATCACCATCGCCGCTTCCAGATCCTGAACGTGACGAGCCGCCCTCAATGCCGGAATACCGTCTTCAACCGCTTTTTCCGCCGCATCCTGTGAAACCGGATCCAGCGTGGTGAAGATTTTCACACCGGAGAGATCGTTAACCTTGTCGCCCAGCTTGGCTTGCAGTTCCTGACGCACCATCTGCATAAACGCCGGCTGTGGTGTGATCACACCACCTTTCGGCTGCACGCCCAACGGCCGGGCGCTGAGCATGTTATACAGTTCCGCATCGATAACGCCCTGGTTCTGCAACAGTTTCAGTACCAGGTTACGACGCTCCAATGCCAGTTTCGGGTTACGCCAAGGGTTATACAGCGACGCCCCTTTGACCATGCCCACCAGCAGCGCCTGCTGATCCAGGCTCAGTTCATCCACCGGGCGGCCGAAGTAATACAAGCTGGCCAGCGGGAAACCGCGGATCTGGTCGTTGCCACTCTGACCGAGGTAAACCTCGTTCAGATACAGCTCAAGGATACGATCCTTGCTGTAACGGTAATCCACCAGCAACGCCATATAGGCTTCGTTGGCCTTACGCCACAGCGAACGCTCGTTGGTCAGGAACAGGTTTTTTACCAGCTGCTGCGTCAAGGTACTGCCGCCCTGCACCGCACGCCCGGCGGTCAGGTTAGCCAGCACGGCACGGCCGATGGAGTACGGGCTGATGCCGTCATGTTCATAGAAGTGACGGTCTTCGGTGGCGATCAACGTATCCACCAGCAGATCCGGGAAACCGGCGCGCGGGACAAACAGACGTTGTTCACCGTTCGGTGACTGCAACATGGTGATCAGGCGCGGATCGAGGCGGAAGAACCCGAAACTGCGCTGGTTTTCCATGTTCTCGATTTTCGCCAGACGGTTGTTCTGGAAATCCAGGCGGGCGTGGATCTGCCCCTCTTTACCGTCCGGAAAATCAAAGGGACGACGCAGCATCTCAATGCTGTTGGCCTGTACGGTAAATTCCCCCGGACGAGTCATACGGCTGACCTGTCGGTATTGCATGCCCTCCAGCAGATCGACCATTTCCTTTTTGCTGTACGGCATACCCGGTTCCAGGTTGACCATGCGGCCATACACCGCCGCCGGTAACTGCCAGACCTTGCCGTCAATGCGGCTGCGGATCTGCGAATCCAAATAAACGCCGTAGATTGCCAACAGCACGGCAACCACCAGAATCAGTTTGATCAGCAAGCCGAGCCAACGGCGTTTTTTACGCGGCGGAGTCGCTTTTACCTTACGCGGCATGCGTTCTTCCTCGTCTTCATAATCATCATCTTCATCCTGGTACTCGTCTTCCTCGTAATCATCGTAATCGTCATCTCGACGACGGCGCGGCGGCTTGCGCGACGCGGTGCGTTTTGGTTGTTTCCCTTTGCGCCCGATGGGCTCGCGGTCATCCCCAGCCATTGCTGTTAATCTCCAGACTTGGCGGCACTGCCGGCCATTATAAGTCGCTTAATCTGTCGTGGCGTGAGGCCGCTGAACAGAAGAAACATCTGAATTCGTCCCCTAAATAATTGGCGTTGCATCAAGGCGGCAAGAGAGCTTATCCCGATGAGCTTACTCTGGTAAGTGATTCGGGTAAGTGAGTGCAGCCAACACAGATGCGGCGTCAAGTATAACGGGGATTACTGATACTTTTTCGTGCGCCGCGTCGGTGCGGTATTTGCCGGGTCGTCCGGCCACACGTGCTTCGGGTAACGCCCTTTCATCTCTTTTTGCACTTCCCGGTAAGCGCCCTGCCAGAACGCCGCCAGATCGCCGGTGATTTGCAACGGCCGGTGCGCTGGTGAGAGTAACTCAAGCACCACCGGGATGCGACCTTCGGCCAGCATCGGGCTACGTTGTTCACCAAACACTTCCTGTAAACGCACCGCCAGCGCCGGGGGTTTGCCGGCATCATAGCGGATCGGCAGTCTGCTGCCGGTCGGCACAGTGTAATGAGTGGGTAACGCATTATCCAGTCGCTGCTTTTGCTGCCAATTCAGTAACCGCGACAGTGCCTCGGCGATATTCACCTGTTTCAGCCCGCGCATGTCGCGTACGCCACTCAGTGACGGCAGCAGCCACTGCTCCAGTGATGCCAACAACGACTCATCGTCAACCGGCGGCCAGTCAGCCTCCGGCAGCCAGTTCTGTGCGCACTGCAGGCGCAGGCGCAACTGTTCGGCGGCGGTGTCCCAGTTGAGCACCTCTACCCCCTGGACACGCACCCAATTGAGCAAGGCCAGTTGCAACTCTTCGGCAGCCGGCTTAGCCAACGGCTGCGCACGCAGCGTCAGGCGACCAATCTGCTGGCGTTTCCAGGCGCGCAGCGTGCCTTTTTCCTCATCCCAATCCACGGCAGTTTGCTGGGAAACCATCGCTGGCAACTGTGCCGCCAGCGCCTCGATATCCACCGGCAGCGCCAGCAGGATACGAGCATCAGGGCTGTTATGCCCCTGGAGCAGACTGGGTACGATCAGCCATGGCGCACGCGATAATGCCTCGTCCTGATTCATCGCCGCGCCCATGCCGTTGGCCAGCAGGTAACGGCCATCCTGACCGCGCCGTTGAGCGATGCGGTCAGTGAAGGCTAACGCCAGCAGGCGCGGCGCCAACTCGACATCAACCTGCCCGGCCTTCACCGGCAAACGTCGAGCAAGTTGGGTGGCACGACGTTGCCAGTTCGGCTGTGGGCGACTGAGCCAGTAGCCGATATCCATTTGTCCACTACGCGGTGGCTCTTCCAGTAACGCCGCCAGCGTGGCGGCGGTTGCCAGCCCATCGGCTCCGAGATCCGCGCCGTGGGTCAGCATTGCCGCCAGCCGTGGCTCACAGCCCAGTTTGGCCATCTGCCGACCGCGCGAGGTGAGTTTATCGCCGTCATCGATGGCTCCCAGCCGCTGCAACAGCCTGCGGGCTGCCGCCAGCGCCGTTTCCGGTGGCCTGTCGAGCCAGGTCAGTTGCCCGACGTCATGACAGCCCCATTGCAGCAACTCCAGCCAAAAACCGGCCAGATCGCTTTGCAGAATTTCCGGCTCGGCGTGCTCTGCAGCCCGTTCTGCCTGCTCTTTGGCAAACAGATGCCAGCAGATACCCGGCTCCAGACGCCCGGCACGGCCGGCACGCTGTATCATTGACGCCTGACTGATACGCTGTGTGATCAGCCGCGTAAGACCGTTACGCACGTCATAACGCGCCAGTCGCTCCAGGCCGCTGTCGACCACCAGCCGGATACCTTCGATGGTCAGGCTGGTTTCGGCGATGTTGGTCGCCAGCACCACTTTACGTCGCCCGGCGGGGGCCGGTTGGATCGCTTTTTGCTGCTGTGCCAACGGCAAGGCACCGTATAGCGGGCATAGCTCGGTATCGGCCGCCACCTCACCGTTCAACCGCTCCAGCACCCGGTTGATTTCCGCTACGCCCGGCAGAAACAGCAACAGCGATCCCGTCTGTTCCGACAGCAGGCGTTTTACCGCCGCAGCCACGCCGCCCTCCAGCCGCTGATGGCTGGCCAACGGCTGATACTGGCGTTCAACCGGGAAACTGCGGCCTTCAGATACCACCACAGGGGCCTGCGGCAGCAACTGCGACAGCCGGGCGTTATCCAGCGTCGCCGACATGATCAACAGCTTTAGATCGTCACGCAGCCCCTGCTGTACGTCCAACAGCAGCGCCAATGCCAGATCGGCCTGCAGGCTACGTTCATGGAATTCGTCGAGGATCACCAGCGAGACGTCCTGCAGTTCGGCATCCTGCTGCAGCATGCGGGTAAGAATACCTTCGGTAACCACCTCTAACCGAGTATTGGGCCCGCTTTTGCTTTCGGCGCGCATGCGGTAACCCACCGTCTGGCCTGGCTCTTCTCCCAGTTGCTGAGCCAACCTGTAAGCCACGTTTTTCGCCGCCAATCGCCGCGGTTCGAGCATGATAATTCGCCCTGGCAACCCGGCCCTGGCCAGGAGCTGCAATGGCAGCCAGGTGGATTTACCGGCACCGGTCGGCGCATGCAGCAAGACCTGCGGGGCGGATTGCAGCGCAGTGAGTAATTGATCAAGAACCGCGCTGACGGGCAGTGAAGACACAGAACTCTCCGTAGTGGTTAACATTGGACGGCGCACATTGTAGCATTAGACTCCGCCTTTCATTACTTGCCGGGAACCTATGTCCAGCTCGCGCCGCCTGTTTTTCGCCCTGACCTTGCCTGATGCGCTGCAGCAACAGGTGATCCGCTGGCGCGCCGAAGCCTTCGCGCCGGAAGTCGGCCGGCCGGTCGTGGCAGCCAATTTGCATCTGACGCTGGCCTTTCTTGGCGACGTTTCGGCGCAAAAAGAATCCGCGTTGAAAAAGCTGGCGGCCCGTATCAGCCAGCCCGGTTTCAGCATGGTGCTCGATGACCTCGGCCACTGGCCGCGTCCCGGGGTGGTTTGGCTCGGCACCCGCCGTGCGCCGCGCGGCCTGTTGCAGTTGGCGGAGCTGTTGCGATCGCAAGCGGCCCGCAGCGGCTGCTATCAAAGCCCGATGCCGTTTCATCCGCATATCACCCTGCTACGCAGTGCCATGCAGCCGGTCGCCGTGCCGCCCGCTACGCCGGGCTGGAACTTCAGCGCTAACGAATTCGCCCTGTACCAGTCAGTGTTTGAAAACGGCCGCACGCGTTATCAGATACTTGAGCAATGGTCTTTAGCCCATCAGGAAATGCCATGATTTTTTCGCCACCGTTGCGCCACGCCACGCTGATTAAACGTTACAAACGCTTTCTGGCGGACGTCGTCACCCCGGAAGGGGAAACCTTCACCCTGCACTGCGCCAATACCGGTGCGATGACTGGCTGCGCCACGCCTGGCGATACCGTCTGGTATTCCACGTCGGATAACCCCAAACGTAAATATGCCCACAGCTGGGAGCTGACGCATACCCAACAGGGGGACTGGATCTGCGTGAACACCCTGCGTGCCAACACCTTGGTACGTGAGGCGATCGAACAGAATCTAATCAATGAATTATCCGGTTACAGTAAAATCAGCAGCGAAGTAAAATATGGCGGTGAGAACAGCCGTATCGATTTGTTATTACAGGCAGAAGATCGCGCTAACTGCTATATTGAAGTTAAGTCAGTCACATTACTGCAACAACAACGTGGTTACTTCCCTGATGCGGTAACGCTCAGAGGACAGAAGCACTTACGTGAGTTGCTAAGCGTGGTTGAAAGCGGGCAACGGGCGGTATTGTTCTTTGCTGTGTTACATAGCGGTATTGAGCAGGTCGCACCGGCACATCATATAGATGAGCGTTATGCGACACTGTTGGCACAGGTTCGGCAGTTGGGTGTAGAAGTGGTTTGCTATGGGGCTAAATTATCACCTGACGGTATATATCTCTGCGATAAGTTACCGTTTTTTATCGATTAGCACTGACCGGGCACCGATTATTCGACAGCCGGTTAACGCGTCGCCAAATACGCCTTCCTTCACACCAATGTCAAGCAGGCGACAGGAATAATTGCCAACCTACTTCCCATCTGTTATTTATAGCGGCCTGTTTTTCCCCCACATTGGGGATTCGATAGTGCGTGTGTATGTAGGAGAAGCAACATGCAAGAAGGGCAAACCCGTAAAACCTCGTCCTTGAGCATTCTCGCCATCGCTGGGGTGGAGCCGTACCAAGAGAAGCCGGGCGAAGAGTACATGAACGACGCCCAGTTGTCGCATTTCAAGCGCATTCTTGAAGCATGGCGCAACCAGCTCAGGGATGAAGTGGATCGTACTGTATCTCATATGCAGGAAGAGGCAGCTAACTTCCCTGATCCGGCCGACCGTGCCACTCAGGAAGAAGAGTTCAGTCTTGAACTGCGTAACCGCGACCGCGAGCGCAAACTGATTAAAAAGATCGAGAAAACGCTGAAGAAAGTAGAAGACGAAGATTTCGGCTACTGCGAATCCTGTGGCGTGGAGATCGGCATTCGTCGCCTTGAAGCGCGTCCGACTGCTGATTTGTGCATCGACTGCAAGACTCTGGCCGAAATCCGCGAAAAGCAGATGGCAGGCTAATACAGTTGTTACCGCTGCGGCGCGCGTTCTGCGTGCGCCGCACAGAGAAAAGGGAAAGTTTCCCCTCTGATATGCAAGAAAGACAATATGTGGGGCGCTTTGCCCCATCGCCTTCCGGAGATCTGCATTTCGGCTCGCTGATTGCCGCTCTGGGAAGTTACCTCCAGGCTCGTGCCCAACGCGGGCAGTGGCTGGTTCGCATTGAAGATATCGATCCCCCGCGCGAAGTCGCCGGTGCGGCCGCTCGTATCTTATCCGCTCTGGAACATTATGGTCTCCTCTGGGACGGCCAGGTCATCTATCAATCCCAACGTCATGAAGCTTACCGCGCTACTTTGGATCTACTGCATCAGCAGGGACTCAGCTATTGCTGCAACTGCACCCGCAGCCGCATCCAGCAGCTAGGCGGTCTGTATGACGGCCACTGTCGTCATTTGAATCTTGGCCCGCAGAGCGCCGCCATTCGCTTGCGTCAGTCCGCCCCAGTTTACGCCTTCAATGACCGCCTGCAGGGCGAGTTGCAGGCCGACCCGGCACTGGCTCGAGAAGACTTTATCATCCGCCGGCGCGATGGGCTGTTCGCCTATAATCTGGCGGTGGTGGTGGACGACCATTTTCAGGGCATTACCGAAATCGTGCGGGGTGCCGACCTGATCGAACCCACGGTGCGCCAGATAGCGCTGTACCACCAGTTGCAGGCGCCGGTGCCCGCCTATGTGCATCTGCCGCTGGCGCTGGGCGTTAACGGCAGCAAACTGTCGAAGCAAAACCATGCGCCTGCCCTCCCCGACGGCGATCCACGGCCGACACTGGTAGCCGCGCTGAAATTTCTGCGCCAACCGCTACCGGAAAGCTGGCAAGATCTTGACCTGTCATTATTATTGAGCTGGGCAGTCGCTCACTGGAAGCTGGACGATGTGCCGCGCCGGGATGCCATTTCCCTGGACGAAAACACATCGGCATTCTCAAAAGAGCCATGGTGAGCTATGATTAGCCGCTATTTTTTGTTAGCGCCATTTTTATCAGACACTATCGAGGTGTACCATTTTTACCCGAGTAGCCAATTTCTGCCGTAAGGTGCTAATCCGCGATGACAAGCAGCCGCGCGATGATGCGCCGGTCAGCGATAAAAACGTAGTCCGCGAAGAAAGCGTGGTGGCTCAGCAGCCGGCCGCGCCGCAGCGACGTTCCGTCGATCGCGGCAGAGAAAGCCCTGCCCGCCGGCCGGCACCGCGTAAACGCCCACCTTTTCCTACCGCCGAGGGAACCGGCTCAATGACCGTGATCCCCCGCGACCAACACTCCATCTCACGTAAAGACATCAGTGAGAATGCGCTGAAGGTGCTGTATCGTCTGAACAAATCCGGCTTCGAAGCCTATTTGGTCGGTGGCGGCGTACGCGACCTGCTGCTGGGCAAAAAACCGAAAGATTTCGACATCACCACCAACGCGACGCCGGAACAAGTGCGCAAGCTGTTCCGCAACTGCCGTCTGGTTGGCCGCCGCTTCCGCCTGGCCCACGTGATGTTCGGGCCGGAAATCATTGAGGTTGCCACCTTCCGTGGTCACCACGAGCAGCAAACGCCGGAATCTGACAAAAATTCTTCCCAGCAGGCCCAAAACGGCATGCTGCTGCGCGACAACATCTTCGGCTCGATCGAAGAAGATGCCCAGCGCCGCGACTTCACCATCAACAGCCTGTATTACGGCGTAGCGGACTTCACCCTGCGTGATTACGTCGATGGCCTGCGCGATCTCAAACAGGGCGTGATCCGCCTGATTGGCGATCCGGAAACCCGCTACCGTGAAGACCCGGTGCGCATGCTGCGCGCGGTGCGTTTCGCCGCCAAGCTGGAGATGCGTATCAGCGAAGAAACTGCCGAGCCGATACCGCGTTTGGCGTCCTTGCTGCATGAGATCCCGCCAGCGCGTCTGTTTGAGGAATCACTCAAGCTGCTGCAGGCAGGCTACGGTTATCCGACCTATCTGAAGCTCTGTGAATACCAGCTGTTCCAACCGCTGTTCCCGCAGATTGCACGTCACTTCACGCCGAGCCAGGACACGCCAATGGAGCGTATTCTGGCGCAGGTGCTGAAGAACACCGATTACCGTCTGCAAAACAACATGCGCGTCAATCCGGCGTTCCTGTTTGCTGCTATGCTTTGGTATCCGCTGCTGGAACATGCGCAGAAACTGGCGCAGGAAAGTGGGCTGGCGTATTACGACGCCTTCGCGCTGGCGATGAATGATGTGTTGGACGAGCAGTGTCGTTCGCTGGCCATCCCGAAACGCATCACCACACTGGTTCGCGATATCTGGCAGTTGCAGCTGCGTCTGTCCCGTCGTCAGGGCAAGCGCGCGCACAAGCTGATGGAACATCCGAAATTCCGCGCCGCTTACGATTTGCTGGCGCTGCGTGCCGAAGTAGAAGAAAACCAGGAGATGCTGCGTCTGACCGAATGGTGGGGCGAGTTCCAGGAAGCTACACCGGCACGACAGAAAACCATGTTGAGTACTTTGGGTGACGACCCGGCACCGCGCCGTGCGCGTCAGCGGCGCCCTCGCCGCCGGACGCCGCGTAAAGAAGGAGAATAATGATCCGCGTTTATATCGCGTTGGGCAGCAACCTGGCGCACCCGCTACAGCAGGTGAAAGCCGCACTGGAAGCGCTGGAGCATCTCCCGCGCACCCGGTTGATCGTTTGTTCTTCGTTTTACCGCACCAAGCCGCTAGGGCCGCAAAACCAGCCGGACTTTCTCAATGCGGTGGTGGCCCTGGATACCTTGCTGCCCGCCGAACAGTTACTCGATCACACCCAGGCGATAGAACGCAATCAGGGCCGCGTGCGCAAAGATGAGCGCTGGGGCCCACGCACCCTCGATCTGGACATCATGCTGTATGGCGAACAGGTGATTCATACCGATCGCCTGACGGTGCCGCACTACGGTCTGAAAGAGCGTGAGTTCATGCTCTATCCCTTGGCAGAAATCGCTCCTGAGTTAATCTTCCCGGACGGTGAGTCGCTGGCCAGCTGCCTGAAGCGCGTACCCAAAAACGGCATGGAGCTCTGGCACCAACCCAGGCCAAAAGCCTGAGTCGGCGCAGGACCTACAAAGTGCCCGACAGCGCTACCTGAGCAACAAAGCCCCCTTCAGGCCGATTGGCGAAGCTAACCCGCAGTCCGTGCAAAGTGGCGATGCGTTGCACAATTGACAACCCCAAGCCACTACCGGTCTGTTCCTGACCCGGTGGACGATAAAAACGCTCCCCCAACCGCTTCAGATGTTCCGTCGTCACTCCCGGGCCATTATCCTCGATCGTCAGCAGGCGTTCTGTCAGCCTCACCGTGACAGTACCGCCCGCCGGGGTGTAACGCACCGCATTATCCACCAGATTGCGCACCAGCAGCGACAGCAGCAACGCTTGCCCCTGTATCAGCGCCGGAGTGCCCTGCTGTTCGTAACGCAACGTGACACCGGCCGCATGTGCATGACGATCCTGCTCGGCCAACGTCATCGGCACCAGTTGGCCCCAGTCGGCAGCTTCCAGCTCGGCGAGGTCTGACAGGGAGTCCAGCCGCGACAGCGTCAGCAGTTGATCCACCAGTCGGGTGGCGCGATCGATACCCACCGTCAGATTACCCAGCGCATGCTCGCGCATCTGCTCGTCATCACCGGCCAGTTGTACCACTTCCGTTTGCACCCGCAACGCCGCCAACGGGCTGCGCAGTTCGTGGGCGGCGTCAGAAGTAAAACGTCGCTCACGTACCAATAGCGCATTGATTCGGCTAAACAGAGCATTAAGCGCATCGACCAGTGGCCGGACTTCGGTCGGTACCTGGCCGGCATCCAGCGGCGTGGCATCGTCCGGTGCGCGCTTACGCAGCCCGGCAGCGACGGTGCGTAATGGCCGTAGCTCGCGCCCGACCATCAGCGCAATCAGCAGCATCAGCATCGGCAGCGTCACCAGCCAGGGCACCAGTTGCCCGGTCACCATACCCAATGCCATATCGTGGCGATAATCCCACTCCTGCCCCACCACAATGCGATAACGTCCATCTGGACTGGTCAGCCACAGCAGCCGCCAACTGTCGTCATCGCCCTTGCGTTCTCCGTCGGTGAAACCGTCACGGTCGCCGTCAAAACGGAAATCCGCACCGTTCTCCCCGTCGTTGAGCAGCATCTTGCCGTTGCGGTCGAAAATGGCGAATGCCAGCGCATCATCATCCTGCTCGCCACGCTTGCCGTGGCGCACCAGTTTTTTGGTTTTCGGCAGGCTGCGCACGCTCTCGTCTGCCAATAGATCGCCCAGGTTGGCGGTTGCCAGCCGTTTGGCAAACAGCATCTGCTGGGTATCGAAGACTTCATTGATGGTATTACGGCTCATCTTCCACGCCACCAGGCTGGCAGCGCACCAGGTCAATAACGCCAGCAGGCTGAAAATCAGGATCAATCTCAACCGCAGACTCAGATGTTTCACGCGTTGTCCCCCAGCGTATAACCCACGCCGTGAATGGTACGGATAAAACCGTTACCCAGCTTGCGCCGCAGATGATGGATATGCACCTCCACCGCGTTGCTGCTGACTTCGTCGTCCCAGTTGTACAGTTTTTCCTGGATCAGTGGTCGCGCCAATACCCGTCCCCTGTTATGCAAAAACAGCTCCAGCACCGCCAATTCACGCGGGGTCAGCGTGACCTGCTCACCGTTGCAGCTCACGCTACGGGTGGCGGTATCGAACACCACATTGCCATGGACCAGTTGCGGCATCAGTTGGCCGTGACGACGGCGGATCAATGCCTGCAGGCGCGCGGCAACCTCCGCCAGGGCAAAAGGTTTGCACAGGTAATCATCGGCACCGCTTTGCAGGCCGCTGACCCGTTGCTCCAGTGCATCACGCGCGGTCAGGATCAGCACCGGCACGTCATGGCCAGCCTGCCGCCACTGACGCAACAGATCCAGGCCATCGAGGCCCGGCAGGCTCAGGTCGAGGATCACCGCATCGTAAGGCGCGCTTTCCAGCGCATTTTTGCCGACCAGTCCATCGGTAAACCAGTCCAGATTAAAGCCGAGTTTGGTCAGCCCGGCCTTGATCCCGTCGCCGATTAACTTGTCATCTTCTATCAGCAGAATTCGCATGTGCGTCCTTTTTTAGTCATTGCCGCCCATTACACCACAAGGTTCTTAAGAACCGCTTAAGCATTATGATCTGCGCTACCCACCCCGTTAGGGTTACAGTAGAATGACTGCACTTTTTTGTAGCCAGGGCCCTGCGTACGCCGCGCGGCTCTATTCAGGAGACGTAGTGATGAAACCCACCACCGTGACCCATTTGCGCCAGTGGAAGCAGGAACAGCGCAAGTTTGCTTCCCTCACTGCCTACGATGCCAGCTTTGCCAAACTGTTTGAAGAGCAAGGCGTTAAAGTGCTGCTGGTGGGCGATTCACTGGGCATGACGCTGCAGGGCCACGACTCCACCCTACCGGTCACCGTCGCCGATATCGCCTATCATACCCGTGCCGTACGCCGGGGTGCTCCGACTTGTCTGTTGTTGGCCGACCTGCCCTTTATGAGCTATGCCACCCCACAGTTGGCCTGCGCCAATGCTGCCGAGCTGATGCAGGCCGGTGCCAATATGGTGAAACTGGAAGGCGGCAGTTGGCTGTGTGAAACGGTGAAAACTCTCACCGAACGCGCAGTGCCGGTCTGCGGCCATCTCGGTCTGACGCCGCAGTCAGTCAACGTATTCGGTGGCTACAAGGTGCAAGGCCGCGATGAACTTGCCGCCAAGCAACTGCTGGAAGATGCAAAAAATCTGGAGCTGGCCGGCATCCAACTACTGGTGCTGGAGTGCGTCCCAACCGAACTGGCACGCAAGGTCACTGAAGCCATGACCATTCCGGTGATCGGCATTGGTGCCGGTAACGTCACTGATGGGCAGATCCTGGTGATGCACGACGCCTTCGGTATTACCGGTGGCCACACGCCAAAATTCGCTAAAAACTTCCTGGCACAGAGCGGCGATATCCGCTCGGCGGTGCAACAATATATTCAGGACGTAGAGCAAGGCATTTACCCCGCTGAAGAGCACTCTTTCAACTAAAGTGTCCGCGTTAGGAGTTATGGAATGGTAATTATCGAAACCCTGCCGCTGTTGCGTCAGCAGATCCGCCGCTGGCGTCAGGATGGGAAACGCATCGCGCTGGTGCCGACCATGGGTAACCTGCACGAAGGTCATATGCAGCTTATTGATGAAGCCCGCGCGCGTGCCGATGTCGTGGTCGTCAGTATTTTCGTCAATCCGATGCAATTCGAACGCCCTGAAGATCTTGCCAGTTACCCACGCACCCTGCAGGAAGACAGCGAAAAACTAACCCGCCGCGGTGTCGAACTGGTGTTCGCACCCGCGCCGGCTGATGTCTATCCGCAGGGGCTGGAACAGCAAACCTATGTCGACGTACCGGGTATTTCCACCATGCTGGAAGGCGCCAGCCGTCCGGGCCACTACCGCGGCGTCGCCACCATTGTCAGCAAGCTGTTCAATCTGGTGCAGCCGGATCTGGCCTGTTTTGGCGAGAAGGACTATCAGCAACTGGCGCTGATCCGCAAGATGGTGGCGGATATGGGCTACGACATCGACATTGTTGGCGTACCGACAGTACGCGCCAAAGATGGTCTGGCGCTCAGTTCGCGCAACGGTTACCTGACCGCCGAAGAGCGGAAAATCGCGCCGCAGCTCAGCAAAATCATGAACGCGCTGGCCGAACAGCTCAGCAATGGTGAACGCCACGTTGACGAACTGCTGGAACAAACCGCAAAGCACCTGCGCAGCGCCGGTTTCACCCCAGACGAGTTGTTTATCCGTGACGCCGACAGCCTGCAACCGCTGGGCGTTGAAAGCCAACGTGCAGTGGTGTTAATGGCCGCCTGGTTGGGTAAAGCGCGGTTGATCGACAACCAGCAGGTTGACCTGACGCTGTAGGTCATTTTTCGTGCAATCGTCACCATTACAACCAGCCCGACAGTAGACAATTTCGGGCTTATCGGTGACGATACATCTCGGTATGGATGTTTAACCCAATCGCCTCTCTATATTAGGTAAAGCTATGATACGTACTATGCTGCAAGGCAAGCTGCATCGGGTGAAAGTGACTCAGGCCGACTTGCACTATGAAGGCTCCTGCGCCATCGATCAGGACTTTCTGGAAGCCGCAGGCATTCTGGAATATGAAGCTATCGATATTTATAACGTTGATAACGGCCAGCGTTTCTCAACCTATGCCATCGCCGCCGAACGCGGTTCGCGCATTATTTCGGTCAATGGTGCGGCAGCACGCTGCGCCTGCGTGGGCGACAAACTGATCATCTGCTCTTACGTACAGATGAGCGATGCAGATGCCCGCCAGCACCGCCCAAAAGTTGGTTACTTCGAGGGTGACAACCACCTGCAGCGCAAGGCGAAAGCCGTGCCGGTTCAGGTCGCGTAAAAGTAAAAACGGGCGCTGTCGGCGCCCGTTCCTTTCTGATTATTGCACCACCAGCGTTCCTGGCTTGTTGGCTATTCTGTCCGCCATGGTCTGAATCGAGTCGGTGCGCAGAATATACAGCCGTTTCAGCGTATAGGGGTTATCCCCCGGTTTCACTTTGCCCTGCACCGTGGTCACCGCCAGATGAAAACCGGCGTCTTTCGCAGCCTGTATCGCCCGCTGATTGTAGCCGCCAAATGGGTAGGAGACATACAGCACATACGGATTAAATTGCGACAGCGCGCGGCGTGAGTGCTCAAAATCGAATTCAATATTGTGTAGCGAACGGCTCAGCAGGATCGGTTGACGATTACCGTCGGTACGATGCAGGAAATGGGTATGCGACTGCACGTCGAACACGTCCTGAATCTGCTTCAACTCGGAAATGCTCATAAACTGCAGCGAGTCTGGGTTCCACTTCTGTGGATGGCGCTTGATGCGTGAAGAAATAATAAACGCCGTGGCGCGCAAGCCGTAGTTCTTCAATACCGGGTAAGCATAGCGATAGACCGACTTCAGGCCGTCATCAAATGTCAGCACCACCGCCCTGCCCGGCAGATTGATCTGGTTTTTCAGGTAGGCTTCCAACTGATACAGGGAAATGGTGTCGTAGCCCGCCTGCTTCAGATAGGTCATCTGGTTACTGAACGCCACGTCAGAGGTGGTCGTCGAGGTATGGCGGAAGCGCTTGTTCTCTTCATTTTTCAGCAAATGATGATAGGTCAGTATCGGTATACCGGTGTCAATCTCGCAGTCCAGCTCGCTGATATAACCCAGGCGATCGCCAATGTTGACCTCATACCAGGTGTTGTTGAGCCGATCTTTCAGCTTGCCGATGATTGGGTAGCGCAGGTTCTGTTCCAGTATGCCAAACACATCGCTGGTGTTATCCGCATCGGTATAGACGTTGATCGCCTTCTGCGTGATCAGGTTCTGGTTAGTCAGCGGTTTATTCAACTCCCCCAGAGAGTCTTTCACCTTGCGTGATTTTTTAAGCTCTCGCACGTCGTCTTTATCAATAAAACCCGTGCCATGGCCGAATTTGAACTCGTAATATTCCGCATCCGCCGGGAACACCTGGATCAGTTGCCCCTGCTTCACTTCACCGACAGGAATAACATGCTCGCCAATCAGCGAATAAACTTCACTGTCGCGTTGCGCTTCCATATATTCGGATTTAACGGCACTGTCTTCCGACAACAAATTTGCCAGGCTTGCCGGGGCGACCAGTGACATCAGGATGCCGATCAGCCCAGCCGCTACCTTGTGTTGAGAGCGCATGATTATGTTCGCGTAATAACAAAATGGAGAAAATGTGGAGCGCCAGCATAGCACGATTTGAATGGCGGGGATAAAGGGGTTATTTGAGCAATTCTATAGATTTACAGGCGGCTTGCTTCAGGTCAAGAAAAGCGTCCCCGTACGCGATGCCCGGGGACGCGGGTCAATCAGGTACGCAGACCGCGACCGCGCTCAATCAGGTACCAGGACAGCAGGTAGAACACCGCAATGAACGCCACCAGCACCGTCATGGTCAGCGTCAACGGCACGTCGCTGATGCCCAGGAAGCCATAGCGGAATCCGCTGATCATGTAGACAATCGGGTTCAGTTTGGACACCGCCTGCCAGAACGGCGGCAGCAGCGTCAGTGAGTAAAACACCCCGCCCAGGTAGGTCAGCGGCGTCAGCACGAAGGTCGGGATCAGGCTGATATCATCAAAGGTCGTGGCAAACACCGCGTTGATCAGCCCCGCCAGCGAGAACAAAATCGCCGTCAGCAGCAGCGTGGCGACAATCACCCACCAGGCATGTACCTGCAAAGGCACGAAGAACAGCGAAATCACGGTCACCAGCACGCCGACGCAAATACCGCGCGCTACGCCACCACCGACGTAACCGGCAATCACCACGTGCGTCGGTACCGGCGCCACCAGCAACTCTTCGATATTGCGCTGGAATTTGGCGCTGAAGAACGATGACGCGACGTTGGCGTATGAGTTGGTGATCACCGCCATCATAATCAGGCCGGGAACAATAAACTGCATGTAATCAAAACCGTGCATCTCACCGATGCGTGAACCAATCAGGTTGCCGAAGATGATGAAATACAGCGTCATGGTGATCACCGGCGGCACCAGCGTCTGGATCCAGATGCGGGCAAAACGGTTGATCTCTTTGGCCCAGATGCTCTGCAAGGCCACCCAATACAAACGCATCATGCTTTTTCTCCATTACCGTTAACCAGGGTGACAAACAGCTCTTCCAGCCGGTTAGCCTTGTTACGCATGCTCAGTACCTGAACGCCCTGCGCACTGAGCTGGGCAAACAGGCCATTCAGACCCTGTTCGCGCATCACTTCCACTTCCAGCGTTGAGGTATCCGTCAGGCGATGGCGGTAACCGTCCAGCTTCGGCAACGGGCTTTTCGCCGCCAGATCGAGGATGAAGGTTTCAGACTTCAGCTTGGCCAACAGGCCTTTCATCGAGGTGTTCTCCACCAGCTCACCGTTCTGGATAATGCCGATATTGCGGCACAGCATTTCTGCCTCTTCCAGATAGTGAGTGGTAAGAATAATGGTGGTGCCCTGAGCATTAAGCTCTTTCAGGAAGCCCCACATCGAGCGGCGCAACTCGATATCTACCCCAGCGGTCGGTTCGTCGAGGATCAGCAATTTTGGCTGATGCATCAATGCACGAGCGATCATCAGTCGGCGCTTCATCCCACCAGATAACATGCGGGCGCGTTCGTCGCGCTTGCCCCACAGATCCAACTGGGTCAGGTATTTTTCCGCCCGCACCAATGCCTCACGACGGGTAACGCCATAGTAGCCGGCCTGATTGACCACAATCTGCATCACGGTTTCGAACGGGTTAAAGTTGAATTCCTGCGGCACCAGCCCGAGTTGGCGCTTGGCGTTGACGATGTCTTTATCGATGTCGTAGCCGAACACCCGCACGCTGCCGGACGTCTTATTGACCAGCGAACTGATAATGCCGATGGTAGTGGATTTTCCAGCGCCGTTCGGCCCCAGCAAGGCGTAGAAATCCCCTGCCTCGACGTTCAGATCGATCCCGCGCAATGCCTTGACGCCACCGGCGTAAGTCTTGGTCAACTGCGCTATTTCCAGTGCATAATTCATAAGCTAAAAAGTACCTTGTGACGATGAGTATGCTGCTGCGTCTTGTAATGAAGGTGATGTTATCATCAGCAGCGTTTTCACTGAGGCAAATCCGTGCGGAAAATCCAGGTTCCATCCCGCCTTACTGTATAAAAAGTGGCTGAATATCCTCTCGCATAACTGTTCCGATATCCAAATTGTGACGCTTGTCTTATATTACCCCAACGCAATCTGCTCGTTACAGGCCTATAACTTCCATGAACGAAATCGAAAAGCTTATCGCTAATAACCATACCTGGTCAGCTAATATCAGCAAGGAAGACCCGGACTTTTTTGAACGTTTAGCCCAGGCGCAAAAGCCTCGCTTTTTATGGATAGGTTGTTCAGACAGCCGCGTTCCCGCGGAAAGACTGACCGGGCTGGAGCCGGGTGAACTCTTTGTTCACCGTAACGTGGCCAACCTGGTAATTCACACCGATTTAAACTGCCTGTCGGTGGTGCAGTACGCCGTCGATGTACTGGAAGTTGAGCATATCATTATCTGCGGCCACCTGGGCTGCGGTGGTGTAGAAGCCGCGGTTGAGAATCCGGAACTGGGGCTGATCAACAACTGGCTGCTGCACATCCGTGACCTGTGGTACAAGCACAGCTCACTGCTGGGCGAACTGGAGCCGGAAAAACGCCTCGACGTACTCTGTGAAATCAACGTGATTGAGCAGGTCTACAACCTGGGCCATTCCACAATCATGCAATCAGCATGGAAACGCGGCCAAAAAGTGATGATTCACGGTTGGGTGTACGGCATTCAGGACGGGCGCTTGCGCGATCTTGAAGTGGTCGCCACCAGCCGCGAGAGCCTGGAGATGGGCTATCGCAAGGCGATGGCCACCTTGCAGCAGGATAAGGGGATTTAATCCTGTCAGAGGCGCGGTTTACCGCGCCTACCGCATATTACTCGTCCAGCAGTACCACTTTACCCACGTACGGCAAATGGCGATAACGCTGAGCATAGTCGATGCCGTAACCCACCACAAACTCGTCCGGGATCGGGAAGCCCACGTACTCAACCGGCACTTCGACTTCACGTCGTTCAGGCTTATCCAGCAGGGTACAAATCGCCAGCGATTTCGGCCCGCGCAACGCCAGAATTTCGCGCACTTTATTCAGCGTATTGCCTGAGTCAATGATGTCTTCGACGATCAGGACGTCTTTGCCACGGATGTCTTCATCCAAATCCTTGAGAATTTTTACGTCACGGGTGGTGGACATACCGCTGCCGTAGCTGGAGGCGGTCATAAAGTCGACCTCATGCGGCACCTCAATGGTGCGACATAGATCGGCCATGAACATAAAGGAGCCGCGCAGCAGCCCGACCAGCACCATATCACTGCCGCTATCGCGGTAATCTTCGGTAATCTGGCGGCCAAGTTCGGCGATACGGGTCTTAACTTCCTGCTCGGAAATCATTACTTCTACAGTGTGTTTCATAGGTTTCAGGTCAGTTGCCGGAAGAAGGGCGCAGAGTTTAGCATAGCCTGCAGCCGCTGGCGACGCGAGTCCGCCGCCTGGTTATTCTACCGGAACTGCGTATCGACTAAGTTTAGGGTATAGCTCGAGGGTATTCCTAACGGGCATGAAGCACACTTAGTACCTCGATATACTCCGCCAATACGCGATAAATCACGATGTAATTTGGGTGTACCACTATTTCACGAGTTCCTGCTACGCGGCCAGATCGAAACAAATAAGGATGTTCAGTTACTGGAATTACCGACTCTTCTATACGCTGCATCAGCGACTCAGCGGCAACTGGATTTTGTTCCGCGATAAAAGCGAGCAGGGTATATAACCCCGTTTTTGCCTCGTCAGTCCATTTGACGGTCAGCATCAGGCTGATTTTCTTTTGGCTTTAGCTTCTTCGATAATGTTGCGGGCCCCTGCCATGACTTCATCATGAGGAATCAAAGGCGCACGACTATTGATTGCTGCCTCAACCTGGCTGCGAAACCAACGGTCATAGCTGTCAGCCTGCTCTTGAGTTTCAAACTCTGAGACAATAGGGTCCAATTTTGTCGGCATAATGCCCCCCTCCTTAGCTGAAATTTTAAACAGCATAGCCACTTCCTATGGCCAAACCAAGCGCTGGCGACGCGAGTGCGCCGCCAGTTTTTTCCAGCGTGGGTTGAATCAGTCGGTTACGGTAAAGCCCAGCATCATGCCGGTATCTTCATGTTCCAACAGGTGGCAGTGGGCCATATAGGCATGATCGCTATTGGCCGGGTGATCAAAGCGTACCAATACTTCACTGCGCCAACCTTCGACCCGCACGGTGTCTTTCCAGCCGCTGCGGTGAGCTGCCGGAGGTTTGCCGTTTTCCGACAGGATGCGGAACTGGGTGCCGTGAATATGGAACGGATGCAGCATCATGTCGCCCTCACCCGAAATGGTCCATTTTTCGTATTTGCCGCGCTTGGCTTCAAACATCGGCTTGGTCATGTCGAAGGCCTTGCCGTTGATCATGTTGCCGTGACTGAAGTCGAACGGTTTGGCACCATGATCCATCCCTTTCATATTGCCGTGGTCCATCCCCTTCATACTACCATGGTCCATCCCCTTCATACTGCCATGGTCCATCCCCTTCATACTGCCATGGTCCATGCCTTTCATGCCGGCCATATCACCATTGTCTTTAGGCATGCTGCCGTGATCCATGCTCATGCCGGCCATGGCCTGATGACCGTAACGATCCATCAATGCCTGCATACCCAGCTTATCCAACTGCGGGTTCATCATCAGTTGCAACCAGCGTTCCTGGATCCCGCTTACCGCCGGTATTGCAGGCAATTTGACCAGGCTGTCCGGCATGCTCTTGATACCCTGCGCCAGCGAAGGCTGAATATGTAATACCGGCAGCGGCTGGTCGAACGGGGCCAGCGTCATGCCCATCTGTTTAACCGGCAGCGTAACAATATCGAAGGGTTTACCGTCGGAGGCATCCACCAGCACTTCAAAGCGTTCGCCCATCAGCATCGGCAGTTCGGTCAGCTTGACCGGCTCGGCCAAAAAACCACCGTCGCTGGCAATCACGTAGAGCGGACGATTATCGCTGGTTGCCAGATTCAGTGAACGCGCGTTACAACCGTTGAGGAAACGCAAACGCAGCCAACCGCGCGGTGCCACATGCCGTGGGTACTGGGCGCCGTTGGTGAACATACGGTCACCAAACCAGCCTACTGCGGCACTCATTACGTCCAGTTGGTATTCAATCTGTGCATCTTTACCCAGCCGCTTGTCCTGCAGGATCACCGGAATATCATCCTGCCCCCAGGTTTTCGGTAGCGGCAACTTACTGCTCTCATCGTCTTCCAGCAGTACCAACCCCGCCAGGCCCATCATCACTTGCTGACCGGTCTTGCCGTGAGTGTGCGGATGGAACCAGCAGGTGGCGGCGGGCTGTTCAACTGTGAATTGCACCCTGCGCGTGGTGCCTGGCTGAATTAGTGCCTGCGGGCCGCCATCAACGTCACCGGGGATTTCCAGGCCGTGCCAGTGAACGGTACTGGCCTCCGGCAAGCCATTGCGAATATCCACCGTCACCGGCTTGCCGCGCTGCAATCGCACCGCAGGCCCCAATAACGCACCATTAACTCCCCAGGTTTGGGTAGCCCTACCCGGCAGCCAGTTCATTTCTCCAGTTTGCAGCGCTAGCGCAATGTTCCCTTGAGCGTCCGGCATCAGCAGCGGCGGGATCGGCAACGCTGGCAGCTCAGCGGCCCACAGGCCCCGGCTCCACATGGGTAAAGCACTTGCCGCGCCCAGCGCAGCGGTCAGTTTGATAAAATCACGGCGTAACATCGCTGACTCCCTTTTTCAGTGTTCGACACTTAATGCGGCACAAGCTGCACCGCAACTTGAAAGAGTATGGGTATAGATTGATCTGTTCACAGCCTAAACCCTCCCCTTAGCGGAAGGTCAAGCCTTTGCTGCCGGTTATGTTACCTACAGGTAATAAAATTTGGTGCCTTTACAGGCAAGTGTGATAACGTCTGTGGACAATAAAAAGGTCTATTTTCATGATGAAAAAAACAACGTTACTGGTGCTGTTGCTCACCATGCTGGGGTTCTCCAACGCCAGTCTGGCGCTGAATGAGTCTGAAGCGGAAGATCTGGCCGATCTGACGGCGGTCTTTATTTATTTGAAAAACGACTGCGGCTACAACGACTTGCCCAATGCCCAAATCAAGCGCGCCATCGTTTATTTTGCTCAGCAAAACCGTTGGGATCTGACCAACTATAATAGTTTTAATATGAATGCGCTGGGTGAAGACAGCTATCGCGATCTCAGTGGGATCGCCATCCCTACCCCCAATAAATGCAAATCCCTGGCACGCGACTCGCTGAGCCTGCTGGCATACGCCAACTAATCCTCCCGCCTTGCGCTACCTCTGTTTGAAATTCAGCCGTGCATCACCAGGCAGAGTTAGCTATGATGTTGCGCCAATTTTTCATGGCTGTTATTACGGAGTCCCCGCACATGACCCAGAAAGAAATTTGGTATGAAACGCTGCATGCCAACTTCGGCCAGTACTTCTCGGTAGAGAACGTACTGTATCGTGAGAAGACCGAGCATCAGGATTTGGTGATTTTTGAAAACCCGGTTCTGGGGCGCGTGATGGCGCTCGACGGCGTGGTACAAACCACCGAGCGCGATGAGTTTATCTATCACGAAATGATGACCCACATCCCGCTGCTGGCTCACGGCCAGGCGAAGAAGGTGCTGATCATCGGTGGTGGCGACGGCGCCATGCTGCGCGAAGTCAGACGCCATCAGGGCGTAGAGCAGATCACCATGGTTGAAATCGACGCCGGTGTGGTCGAGTTCTGCCGCCAATATCTGCCCAACCACAATGCCGGTGCTTACGACGACCCACGCTTCAAGCTGGTGATCGACGACGGCGTCAACTTTGTTAATCAGACCGATGAAAAATTCGATGTGATTATCTCTGACTGTACCGATCCCATCGGCCCCGGCGAAAGCCTGTTCACCTCAGCTTTCTACGAAGGCTGCGCACGCTGCCTGAACGAGGGCGGCATTTTTGTTGCGCAGAACGGCGTGTGCTTCCTGCAGCAAGACGAAGCGGTCAATAGCCACACCAGGCTGAGCCAGTACTTCAATGACGTCAGCTTCTATCAGGCGGCAATTCCGACCTATTACGGTGGCATCATGACCTTCGCCTGGGCGAGTCAGGATCCGACTCTGCGTCAGCTTGATCTGACAACGCTGCAACATCGCTTTCATCAAAGCGGCTTAAACTGTCGTTATTACAACCCGGCAATTCACGCGGGCAGCTTTGCTCTGCCGCAGTATTTGCTCAACGCACTATGCCCAAAATAATTGGAGTTGCATCAAGGCGGCCAGTGAGCGAACCCCGAGGAGCTTACTCCTGTAAGTGATTCGGGTGAACGAGCACAGCCAACGCAGAGGCAGCTTCAAGTATGCCGGGAATGAACGTTACACGTTAAGCGAGAAGATAAGGAGGTGAACCAAATTGCAAAAGCTAAAACTGCACGGCTTTAACAACCTGACCAAGAGCCTGAGTTTTTGTATTTACGATATTTGTTACGCCAAAACTGCGGATGACCGCGCTGGCTATATCGCCTACATTGACGAACAATACAACGCCAATCGCCTGACCGAGATCCTGAGCGAGACCTGCTCGATCATTGGCGCCAATATTCTGAATATCGCCCGCCAGGACTATGAGCCTCAGGGAGCCAGCGTCACCATTCTGGTCAGTGAAGAACCGATGGATCCGAACGATGTCGATACCTCGGAGCACCCAGGCCCACTGTCAAAAACGGTGGTTGCGCACCTGGACAAGAGCCACATCTGCGTTCACACCTATCCGGAGAGCCATCCGGAAGGCGGTTTGTGCACTTTCCGCGCCGATATCGAAGTATCGACCTGCGGCGTAATCTCACCGCTGAAAGCGCTGAATTACCTGATCCATCAGTTGGAATCCGACATCGTTACCATGGACTACCGCGTGCGCGGTTTTACCCGCGACGTGAATGGCGTGAAGCATTACATCGATCATGAGATCAATTCGATCCAGAACTTTATGTCTGATGATATGAAGGCGCTGTACCACATGATGGACGTGAATGTTTATCAGGAGAACATCTTCCATACCAAGATGTTGCTGAAGGATTTCGATCTGAAGCACTACCTGTTTAATGCCAAACCGGATGCGCTGAGTGCCGCCGAACGTAAAAAGATTACCGATCTGCTGTGGAAAGAGATGCAGGAAATCTATTACGGACGGAACATCCCACACCTGTAATCGCTGGCGGGCGCTTTATGCAGCGCCCCTGGAGATTCAATACATTGCGCTGAGCGTTATACCAAATGCAGGCCACCGGGTAGATCGGTCAGTTGACGTTGAACGGTGGCAGGCAACGCCTTATCGGTAACGATATCCGTCAGGTTGCCAAGTGGGGTCACACAGAATAACGAGTAAGCCTCGTACTTGCTGCTGTCTGCCAGCAACACCCGCTGGCGTGCATTGGCCATCAGATCCTGCTTCAGACCCACCTTCTCTTCGGTTGGGGTAGTAATGCCTTTCTCAATACTCCACGAGTTACAGCTGACAAACGCAATATCCGGGTAGATCCCACGCAACAGTCTACGCCCGTGATCGCCGACACAGGACTGGCTGCTGTCATCAATCCGGCCACCGATGATGGTCACTTCGATCTGTTTAAAACCAGAGAGGAACAGGGCGATATGCAGATCGGCGGTGATCACCCGCAGCGGGAGGTGAGTCAAGTGCCGCGCCAGTTCCAGCATGGTGGTGCCTGCATCCAGCACTACCGCATCTCCAGCTTTAACCATCGTTGCAGCATACTGGGCGATCGCCCGCTTCTCCTGCGGATTACGCAGCTGCTTTTCATTGGTGGTGGGCTGTGCGGGGATAAAGCGGTTGAGGGCCACACCGCCATGGCTGCGGTTGATGATCCCCTGCTCATCCAGCTTGATCAAATCGCGCCGGATGGTGGCAGGAGAAGCATCGATAGCGCTGACCAATTGCTCAACCGTGACCAGATTATGGGCTTTGAGGTATTCCAGAATCTGGTCCTGGCGAGTTTTTGGCTTCATGACGTCCGCGCTATCACGCCAACTGAGTGGCTAATTGAATCGAGATAGCCATGCTCTCAGACTTGGCTTTACCTGTCCAGGCAATATCAAACGCGGTGCCGTGGTCGGCAGAAGTCCGGATAAATGGCAGGCCTGCCGTGATGTTAACTCCATCATAGAAGCCCAACAGCTTGAGCGGAATATGCCCCTGATCGTGATACATGGCGACCACCATATCGTAGTGCCCCTCGTAAGCCTGCAAGAACACGGTATCCGGTGGGCATGGGCCTGTAACATCAATTCCACGTTGTTTCATTGCCGCAATCGCCGGGCTGACGATGTTGATCTCTTCATCGCCAAACAGGCCATTTTCACCCGCATGGGGGTTAACCCCGGCCACCGCGATCCTTGGCTGTTTAAAACCAACGCGTTTGAGGAAGGCGTCCGCCATCGCCACCACCGTTTCAATACGTTCGGCACTCAGCGTGTCGAGGAATTTACGCAGGGCGATATGGGTTGAAACATGGATCACCTTCAACTTGTCGGTATACAGCACCATGGCGTAATCGCGGCTGTTGGTCAGCGTTGCCAGCAGCTCCGTATGACCTGGGTACAGATGCCCGGCCAGATGCAGCGCCTCCTTGTTTAACGGCGCGGTAGCAATGGCCATGACCTCTCCGGCCATTGCCAGTTCGGTAGCACGCTTTACGCATCGGTAAGCCAGATCGCCCGCCTGTGCCTGCACTTTCCCTGGTGTCAGCGCTGCGGGGTCCTCTAGCGGTTCATCAATGACGTTGATAATACCGGGCGCAAAGCGAGCCTGCGAAACTTGCAGGATCGGCCTCAATTCCACTTTTGGCACGATCCCCAACGCCTGTATGCGTTGCAACGTTTGCAGACAGCCCACCACGACCGCTGGCGTTCCCGCCAGCTCGCCTTCAGACAGCGCCTTGATGATAATCTCTGGCCCGATGCCTGCCGGATCGCCCATGGTGACCGCAATCGTGTTATTTGCCACTGTACATCTCCTCAATATAATAAAGTGCATCCCGTAGCGTTGATGCGCTGCCAAATCCGCCGGCTTTGGTGATCACCGGCAGATCGTCGATCTCGCTGTTGACGAACGTTCCGCAAGGTACACAAGGCGCCACTTCGCTGGTGATCCGATATCCTTCCGCGCCTAACGCTCTGGCGACGGCAATAGCGATATCGCCACCGGTCAGGAACAGGCCGCCAATCTGGGCCTGATTGATGATCGACAAAGTGATTGCGCCCAGCGTCTGGCTGATTTTGTCGCCTAATTGCTGGCGCGAGAGGTCATACTTTTCACACAGCGTCTCGATCACCTGGCGGGCATCAGCATCCCGACAGGTGCGTAACACGCAGTGTTGCCGATCCCGCAGCACACAGGCCGCCTGGCGAATAATTTCATCTACCGCGGTCTGGCTGTCCGGCTGCAACAAGCCTTCGACATTAATATCCAGAATGCCGAGCGACTTTTCTTCAGCTGCAAACACAATCTGCTGCCGGGTGGCTTCGCTCATCGAACCCGCAACCACCAGCACAGGTAGGCGCTGGCGAGTGGCCAGATAGCTGTTGGCTGGCAGTGCATTTGCCAACCCCGCCGCGCCCACCAGTAGATAACGGCAGTTGAGCTGCTGGATTGCCTGTGCTAATTGCGCCAAATCGCCATCGGTTTCGGCATCCACGACCACGATTGCTGGCCCGTTCTGGCTCAAGCGGGGTAATTCACTGCCCAGCTTGCCGCTGCGTACCGTTTGCAAATCCAACTCGTGGATCGGATAGGCGGTCTGCAAACCAATCAACGTCTTGATATGAGAAGAGACGATTGGCGTTTTCGGATCGCTGGCGAACTCGGTTTCCACCAGCGGCACGCCGTGAACCCGGCATTCACCATTGAGCGTTACCCGGCCCGCAGCGGGGATGGCAGCGGCAACAATAGCCAACTGTGCACCGCTGGCAAGCATCGCCGCCTCGACCTCTGCCCCTACATTGCCGCGAAAGGTCGAGTCGATCTTTTTATATACCAGAGGCGGCGTATCACTTTGACAGTAAGGCTTCAGGGCTTCGCTAACCTTGGCCCTGGCCATGTCAGGAAGTAACGCCCGGCTTTCGGTGTTGATCACCAACACATCCTTGCGTCGGGTAGACTGCGGCAACTCGTTGAGCAGCACGTCGGTACGTGCTCCCTTTTTTGCCAGTTGCACACCGGTGTCATTGGCCCCGGTAAAGTCATCAGCAATCACGATCATTTTCATGCCGCCTCCTCCAGCGCTGCGTTTTTCGCGGCATTACGCTTCGCGACCCAAGAACTGAGTATCGGAGTCAGAATGGCGGTGGTGATCACCGAAGCGGCAATCAACGGGGCTGCCGCCGTCGCAACACTGGCCAACGAAGGGTCCGCTTGGGCAATCGCCAATGGCGTCGCTACCGCATTACCTGCGGTGCTTGATGCCGCAGCACCCGCGATACCTGAGCCCCCCACCAACCGATCGGCGCGAATGTTAAAGAAACCGCCAACAAAGGTGGTCAACACGCCGAGCAAGATCCCAGCCATACCACCTTGCAGCAGCATTTCCAGATTGATGCCAGCACCGAGCGCGAAGGCAAAGAATGGGATCAGGATCGGGCCACCTTTGGTAAGGAAGTCACGCATCTGATGGTCCAGATTACCCAGCATCATCCCGACCAGCAGAGGAACCAGAACGGCAACCAACGCCATCAGGGGAATATTCGCCATCCCTGCCGCTCCAAGCGCGATCATGGTGAAGAACGGCCCGTCATTCAGTGACAGGATGGAGATCGCCCCCACGTCCCGCTCATTACCAAACTCCCCCACCAGCGCCGCATACAGGCCACCGTTGGAGTTGCTCATCGCAGCAATGATTGCCACGCCGGTCAGGCCGAAAATGCCCTCCGCACCAAACAGATGTTCAACCCCCAATCCTAGCGCCATGGCAACCAGCAGTTTGGTCAGGGTGATGGTGCCACCTTGCAGCAGAGCCTGCGGAGCCGCTTTAAAGCTGATCCCAGCCCCCATGCACAGTAGGAAAGCACCAATCAACGGCGCAGCGCCGTTTTTGAACAATGCCGTGGTGAAACCGCCGATATCCAGCGCCTGTGGAGCAAAGGTGTTGATCATTGCGCCAAGTACCAGTGGGACGACCATCATCCCCCCAGGGATTTTCTCTATTGCCGCCTTAATTTTCATCCTACCCTCGTCATTTTGATTTATTTTAATCAAAATGATTGTATTGAATCAAAAAATAACAAATGCGCGCTGTGTCGCAGATTAAAAAATCAACATTGTGATTATTTGATTTTATTTAGTCATTTTAGGGGAAAGGAAAGGCGGCCGAGAATCGGCCACCTAAGGTTTACCATGCAGGGGCGCTACATACCGCGCCCGTTGGAAAATCAGTAGTTCAGCATAAAGGTGCGGTAGGCCTTCAATACCTGCAAAAAGTCTTCGACGCCGCAGAATGAGAGGCTTTCTTCGTCATAGTAATTCATCCCCTCCTCCATCTCATCGCCCTCGAACTCCAACAGGTTAGCGCGGATCATCACTTCCTCCCCGTCCATCAGCAACGTGTATTCATGACCTTCCAACTGCCATTGACGCTCACTGCCCTTCACTTGCGCCGCACCGGCTTCGATGCGATCGAGCAGGTTGAAGTTGCCTTTGAGTTCTTCGTTGATCCAGTGGCCAATCGCCTCATGCCCCATCGAAAATCTGACGATCACCTGTCCGGTCACGTCACGCAGAAATTCGTAATCCATAGCACGCCCTCCTGAGCCCTTTCTCTTAGTGTAAACATTAATTCATGACTAACTCAGTGAACGCTCGCAAAGTTGGCAACTGAGAAAAATAAAACGGGAGGCCAAGGCCTCCCGTTGAACAGTTGCGCAATATTACCCATCATTCTTCGAATTGCAACGGCGTTGACCGCCTTTATTCGCCCCGGTCATTTGGTCGACCAAACTCCCGGGGATTCATTCAGTTGCCGCCTTGCCGCAACCCGAATTATTTAGGGTAACGCGGCTTAAACGGCGGTTTGGAAGATCACGCCGTCGGCTTTTTCAGTGTACTGACCCAGTTGGTCAAAGTTCAGATAACGGTAGGTATCCGCCGCTGACTTATCGACCTGTGCCATGTACGTCTGGTACTCGTCCGGCGTTGGCAGACGGCCCAGCAATGAAGCCACCGCCGCCAGTTCTGCAGACGCCAGATAGACGTTAGCGCCAGTACCCAAACGGTTCGGGAAGTTACGGGTCGAGGTGGAAACTACCGTCGCACCGTCGGCCACACGTGCCTGGTTACCCATGCACAGTGAACAACCTGGGATCTCGATGCGCGCACCGCTCTTGCCGAATACGCTGTAGTAACCCTCTTCGGTCAACTGAGCTGCGTCCATCTTGGTTGGCGGTGCCACCCACAGACGGGTCGGCAACTGGCCTTTGTGCTGATCCAGCAGCTTGCCGGCAGCACGGAAGTGGCCGATGTTGGTCATACAGGAGCCGATGAACACTTCATCGATCTTGCTGTTGGCCACATCAGACAGCAAACGCGCATCGTCCGGATCGTTAGGTGCGCACAGGATTGGCTGAGTGATCTCTGCCAGATCGATGTCGATCACCGCAGCGTATTCTGCATCCGCATCGCCTTCCAGCAGTTGCGGATCCGCCAGCCATTTTTGCATGCCCTGAATGCGACGCTCCAGAGTACGACGGTCGCCGTAACCTTCGGAGATCATCCACTTCAGCAGCACGATGTTGGAGTTCAGATACTCTTCAATCGGTGCCTTATCCAGCTTGATGGTACAGCCGGCAGCGGAACGTTCGGCCGACGCATCAGTCAGTTCGAATGCCTGCTCAACTTTCAGCTCCGGCAAGCCTTCAATTTCCAGAATACGGCCGGAGAAGATGTTCTTCTTGCCCTTCTTCTCAACCGTCAGCAGGCCCTGCTGAATGGCGTAGTAAGGGATTGCATGCACCAGGTCACGCAGAGTAATGCCAGGCTGCATCTTGCCTTTGAAGCGCACCAGCACCGACTCAGGCATATCCAGCGGCATCACGCCGGTAGCAGCGGCAAAGGCAACCAGGCCGGAACCCGCCGGGAAAGAGATACCGATTGGGAAACGGGTGTGGGAGTCACCGCCGGTGCCTACGGTATCCGGCAGCAGCATGCGGTTCAGCCAGGAGTGGATAACACCATCGCCAGGACGCAGCGAGACGCCACCACGGTTCATGATAAAGTCCGGCAGCGTATGGTGAGTGGTCACATCAACCGGTTTCGGGTACGCGGCAGTGTGGCAGAACGACTGCATCACCAGATCGGCGGAGAAGCCCAGGCAAGCCAGGTCTTTCAGCTCATCACGGGTCATCGGGCCGGTGGTGTCCTGAGAACCGACGGAGGTCATCTTCGGCTCGCAGTATTCCCCCGGACGCACGCCGGCAACGCCACAGGCGCGGCCAACCATTTTCTGCGCCAGCGAGAAACCTTTGTTACTGGCGGCCACTTCTTTGGCAATGCGGAACACATCGCTATGCGGCAGGCCCAAAGATTCGCGAGCTTTTGTAGTCAGGCCACGGCCGATGATCAGTGGGATACGGCCACCGGCGCGCACTTCGTCGAGCAGCACGTCGGTTTTCAGTTCGAAGTTGGCAATCAGTTCACCGGTTTCATGGTTACGCACTTCACCTTTGTACGGGTAAATGTCAATAACGTCGCCCATGTTCAGGTCATTAACGTCCACTTCAATCGGTAGTGCACCGGCATCTTCCATGGTGTTGAAGAAGATAGGCGCAATTTTGCCCCCCAGCACCACCCCGCCGCCGCGCTTGTTAGGCACGTGCGGGATGTCGTCGCCCATAAACCACAGCACCGAGTTGGTGGCGGACTTACGGGAAGAACCGGTACCAACCACGTCACCAACGTAGGCCAGTGGGAAGCCTTTTTTGTTCAGTAGTTCAATCTGCTTGATCGGGCCAACGCTGCCCGGCTGATCCGGCACTATGCCTTCACGTTCGTTTTTCAGCATCGCCAGGGCGTGCAACGGGATATCCGGGCGCGACCAGGCATCCGGTGCCGGTGACAGATCATCGGTATTGGTTTCGCCGGTGACTTTGAACACGGTTACGGTGATTTTTTCCGCCAGTTTAGGGCGTGAAAGATACCACTCGGCATCAGCCCAGGACTGCATGATCTGTTTGGCGTGTGGATTACCCGCTTTGGCCTTTTCTTCTACGTCATAGAAGTTGTCAAACATCAGCAGCGTATGGGACAACGCCTTGGCGGCAATCGGTGCCAGCTTTTCGTTATCCAGCGCGTCGATCAGCGGATGAATGTTATAGCCGCCCTGCATGGTGCCCAGCAGTTCAATGGCTTTCTCAGGGGTAATCAGGGGAGAGGTTGCTTCGCTTTTGGCGATGGCTGCCAGAAAACCGGCTTTGACATAGGCGGCTTCGTCGACGCCTGGCGGTACACGGTTAATCAGCAGGTCTAACAGAAATTCTTCTTCGCCTTTTGGCGGATTTTTTAATGATTCAACCAGCGCTGCCATTTGCGTTGCATCTAATGGCTTAGGGACGATGCCCTCTGCAGCACGCTCGGCTACGTGCTTACGGTATTCTTCTAGCACGACTTTCTCCTCGCTCACATTGTCATTTATTGTGCCTGGCGTTTATACCCGTCGTCTTTCAAGCCGCAGTGTTGTTACCTGCGCTCGTTCATCCCCAGTTACTTACCTGAGTAAGCACCTGGGGATGAACGAGCTGGGCGCCTAACTGCAACTTGAAAGCCATAGGGTAACTCTTCAAACCGGGTTTAGCGCACGGTGTTGATGCCATTGATCCTGACGGGGCACTGCTGTCGATATCCTGGACTGTAAAGTACAGCGCCCGGTTCCGCCCAGCCAGCATATCAGGATTTGAATTGGTTGTTAATTCGTTCACATAAAAGCAACATTAAATCTTTGCTGAATCGTTGACCACAGCGTAATCGACTGTTAGGCCGCAGTGGCGGACCTGGGTGGGTTACGCAACCAGAAAAATCTCAACCGGATGAGCACAACACAAAATCCATACTTTTACAATGGTTATTAATGTATTCAGGGAAATTGGCAGGGGTCGGGCACAAAAAAACCGCCATAAAGACGGTTCTTTCGAACCCGTTCGGTGTTAGCAGGCACCAAAACGGATTTCTTACATCGTTATAGAACGATACAAGCGCTACCGAGCAAAGACATTGCGCGCAAATCTGGTTAAAAAATCAACCATAGGATGCAAGGCGGCGCTTTTTTATATACCCTGAACTTGGGTCTGTTCTGCCGGTTTAGCAGCCGGTCACCGGGCATTCCACCCATAAAAAAACGGCCCCTTTACAGGAGCCGCTTATTACCCTTTCAAACCAGCAGAATTACTTCTTCTTGGCTTTCGGGTTAGGCAAGTCGGTGATGCTGCCTTCGTAGATCTCAGCCGCCAAACCTACGGATTCGTGCAGGGTTGGGTGAGCATGGATAGTCAGCGCGATGTCTTCTGCGTCGCAACCCATCTCGATAGCCAGACCGATCTCACCCAGCAGCTCGCCGCCGTTGGTGCCGACAATTGCGCCACCGATGATACGGTGAGTTTCTTTGTCGAAGATCAGTTTGGTCATGCCGTCTGCACAATCGGAAGCGATAGCACGGCCAGAAGCTGCCCACGGGAAGGTGGATGTTTCGTAGCTGATGCCTTTCTCTTTCGCTTCTTTCTCGGTCAGCCCCACCCAGGCAACTTCCGGCTCGGTGTACGCGATGGATGGGATCACTTTCGGATCGAAATAGTGCTTCATGCCGGCGATAACTTCAGCGGCAACGTGGCCTTCATGCACGCCTTTGTGCGCCAACATCGGTTGACCGACGATATCGCCGATAGCGAAGATGTGCGGCACGTTGGTGCGCAGTTGTTTGTCGACGTTGATGAAGCCACGTTCATCAACTTCAACACCGGCTTTACCCGCTTCCAGCAGTTTGCCGTTCGGCACACGACCGATAGCCACCAGCACCGCGTCGTAACGCTGTGGTTCTGCAGGCGCTTTTTTGCCTTCCATAGTGACGTAGATGCCGTCTTCTTTGGCTTCTACCGCGGTCACTTTGGTTTCCAGCATCAGGTTGAACTGCTTGCTGATGCGTTTGGTGAAGACTTTCACCACGTCTTTGTCAGCCGCCGGGATCACCTGGTCAAACATTTCTACTACGTCGATCTGTGAACCCAGCGCATGGTATACGGTGCCCATTTCCAGGCCGATGATACCGCCGCCCATCACCAGCAGACGCTCTGGGACAGTTTTCAGTTCCAGTGCATCGGTAGAGTCCCACACGCGTGGATCTTCATGAGGAATGAATGGCAGTTGGATCGGACGGGAACCTGCGGCAATGATGGCATTGTCGAAGTTGATGGTGGTTGGGCCATTTTCGCCTTCCACAACCAGGGTGTTAGCGCCGGTGAACTTGCCCAGGCCGTTAACCACTTTCACTTTACGGCCTTTAGCCATACCAGCCAGACCGCCGGTCAGCTGATTGATGACTTTTTCTTTCCAGACGCGCACTTTGTCGATGTCGGTTTTCGGCTCGCCGAAAACAATGCCGTGTTCGGCCAGGGCTTTGGCTTCTTCGATCACTTTGGCAACGTGCAACAGGGCTTTGGAAGGGATGCATCCCACGTTCAGGCAAACCCCGCCCAGAGTGGAATAACGTTCAACCAGAACGGTTTCAAGACCTAAGTCAGCGCAACGAAAGGCAGCAGAGTAACCTGCCGGGCCCGCCCCAAGTACCACGACCTGAGTTTTAATTTCAGTACTCATCATGACCTCTTAATTGTTTGTCCGGCGGGTCAGACGTCATCTTATCCCCTTCGTCTTTCAAGCTGCAGCGTTGTTGGCTTCATTTGCTCACCCCAATCACTTACTCAAGTAAGCTCCTGGGGATTCACGAACTTGCCGCCTAGCTGCAACGTGAAATCCATTGGGCATATTTCTAATCGATCTCATAACGCCCTTCATCCACCGGGACGCTTACACCGCCAGCAGTTTACAGAATTGTTAATAATCTGCAAAGCGTGTTCGAGTGACCCGTGTCTCAACAATTTTGTCGAGTCGTGCAAAAACCGACAAAACTGCTACAGAAGTGATAAGGGCGCAGCATGCTGCGCCCTTTTTTCATTACATCACCATACGGCGGATGTCAGCCAGCATGTTGTTGATGATGGTAATAAAGCGCGCACCATCTGCACCGTCAATGACACGGTGGTCGAAGGAGAGCGACATTGGCATCATCAGACGCGGCACGAACTCTTTACCGTTCCAGACCGGCTCCATAGCAGACTTGGAGACGCCCAGAATGGCCACTTCCGGTGCATTCACAATCGGTGCGAAGTGGGTTGTCCCGATACCACCGAGGCTGGAGATGGTGAAACAACCACCCTGCATCTCGCCTGCAGTCAACTTACCGTCGCGTGCTTTCTTAGAGATAGCCATCAGTTCGCGGGACAGTTCAGTGATGCTCTTCTTGTTCACATCCTTGAACACCGGAACCACCAGACCGTTTGGCGTATCAACCGCCACACCCACGTTGATGTATTTTTTCAGCGTCAGCTTCTGTCCATCTTCGGACAATGAGCTGTTGAAGCGCGGCATCTGCTCCAGAGCAGCAGCAACGGCTTTCATGATGAACACCACCGGGGTGAACTTCACGTCCAGCTTACGCTTGGCTGCTTCTTCGTTCTGTTGCTTGCGGAAAGCTTCCAGATCGGTGATATCGGTTTTGTCGAAGTGAGTTACGTGCGGGATCATCACCCAGTTACGGCTCAGGTTGGCACCAGAGATTTTCTGGATACGACCCAGTTCGACTTCTTCGATCTCACCGAACTTGCTGAAGTCCACTTTCGGCCAAGGCAGCATGCCTGGCAGACCGCCACCGGCAGCAGAAGCCGGAGCCGCTTCCGCACGTTTGACCGCGTCTTTCACGTAAGCCTGAACGTCTTCGCGCAGGATGCGGCCTTTACGACCGGTGCCTTTCACTTTCGCCAGGTTTACGCCGAATTCACGCGCCAGACGGCGGATTACCGGGGTTGCGTGCACATAAGCGGCGTTCTCAGCGAACTCGCCTTTGGCAGCCGGTGCAGCCTGTTGGGCCGGAGCAGAACTTGCAGCCGGAGCCGGTGCAGCTTCTGATTTTTGGGCCGGAGCGGCAGCAGGCGCAGCGCCTTCAACTTCGAAGACCATGATCAGGGAACCGGTTTTCACTTTGTCGCCGGCGCTGATTTTGATTTCTTTCACGGTACCTGCGAACGGTGCCGGGACCTCCATAGAAGCCTTGTCACCTTCAACGGTGATCAGTGACTGCTCAGCGGCAACTTTATCGCCCACTTTCACCATCACTTCGGTCACTTCTACTTCGTCGCCGCCGATGTCCGGTACTGCAACGTCTTTGGCAGCAGAAGCCGCCGGTGCCGCAGGGGCAGCCGGAGCTTGTGCCGCAGCCGGAGCGGCAGCAGAAGCAGCGCCAGCCACTTCAAACACCATGATCAGAGAACCGGTAGTGACTTTGTCGCCGGTGGCGATTTTGATCTCTTTCACGGTGCCCGCGAACGGTGCCGGGACTTCCATAGAAGCCTTGTCGCCTTCCACGGTGATCAGGGACTGCTCGGCTTCCACCTTGTCGCCCACTTTCACCAGGATCTCGGTCACTTCAACTTCGTCAGCACCGATGTCCGGTACCGCAACGTCTTTGGCAGCAGCGGCAGCAGGTGCTGCGGCCGGTTGCTCTTCAGCCTTGGCAGTTGGGGCAGCAGCGGCCCCTTCTGCTTCAAAGATCATCAGCAGTTTGCCGGTTTCGGTTTTGTCACCGACGGAAACCTTGATTTCTTTAACCACACCCGCCTGCGGGGAGGGGACTTCCATGGAAGCTTTATCACCTTCAACGGTGATCAGCGATTGTTCAGCTTCAACTTTATCGCCCACTTTCACCAGAATTTCGGTGATTTCCACTTCGTCTGCACCGATGTCCGGTACTTTAATTTCGATAGACATTCTTCAGTACCTCTTATGCCAGACGCGGGTTAACTTTTTCTGGGTTGATGTCGAATTTCTTAATCGCATCAGCTACCACAGAAGCTTCAATTTCACCGCGTTTAGCCAGTTCACCCAGTGCAGCAACCACAACGTAAGAAGCATCGACTTCAAAGTGGTGGCGCAGGTTTTCGCGGCTGTCTGAACGACCGAAGCCGTCAGTACCCAGAACGCGATAGTCGCTGGCTGGAACGTAAGTACGAACCTGTTCTGCGAACAGTTTCATGTAGTCGGTAGACGCAACCGCCGGCGCTTCGTTCATCACCTGAGCGATGTAAGGTACGCGCGGAGTTTCGGTTGGGTGCAGCATGTTCCAGCGCTCACAATCCTGGCCATCACGCGCCAGTTCAGTGAAGGAAGTCACGCTGTAGATGTCAGAACCCACGCCGTAATCGTCAGCCAGGATCTTCGCCGCATCACGAACGTGGCGCAGGATAGAACCTGAACCCAGCAACTGAACCTTGCCTTTGCTGCCTGCCAGAGTGTCCAGCTTGTAGATACCTTTGCGGATACCTTCTTCTGCACCCTGTGGCATAGCCGGCATGTGGTAGTTTTCGTTCAGCGTAGTGATGTAGTAGTAGACGTTTTCTTGCGCGTCACCGTACATGCGAACCAGACCGTCATGCATGATCACTGCCACTTCGTACGCGTAAGCTGGATCGTAAGAGATACAGTTAGGAATAGTCAGAGACTGGATGTGACTGTGGCCGTCTTCGTGCTGCAGACCTTCACCGTTCAGGGTGGTACGGCCGGAAGTACCGCCTACCAGGAAGCCGCGCGCCTGCTGGTCGCCTGCGGCCCAGCACAGGTCACCGATACGCTGGAAACCGAACATCGAATAGTAGATGTAGAACGGGATCATTGGCAGATTGTTGGTGCTGTAGGAAGTTGCTGCGGCCAACCATGAAGAGGCTGCGCCCAGTTCGTTGATACCTTCCTGCAGAATCTGGCCTTTCTCGTCTTCTTTGTAGTAAGCCACCTGCTCACGGTCCTGCGGGGTGTACTGCTGGCCGTTCGGGCTGTAGATACCGATCTGACGGAACAAACCTTCCATCCCGAAGGTACGAGCTTCGTCGGCAATGATTGGAACCAGACGATCTTTGATCGACTTGTTCTTCAGCATCACGTTCAGGGCACGCACGAAGGCGATAGTGGTAGAAATTTCTTTGTTCTGCTCTTCCAGCAAGGAGCTGAAGTCTGCCAGATCCGGCATTTCCAGCTTCTCGGTGAACTTCGGCATACGGGTCGGCACATAGCCTGCCAGCGCCTGACGGCGTTCATGCAGATATTTGTACTCTTCGGAATCTTTCTCGAAGGTGACGTACGGCAGTTTTTCGATGTCAGCATCGGCAACCGGCACGTTGAAACGATCGCGGAAGTGGTAAACCCCTTCCATGTTCATTTTCTTCACCTGGTGAGCAATGTTTTTACCTTCCGCAGTTTCACCCATGCCGTAACCTTTGATGGTATGGGCCAGGATAACGGTTGGTTTGCCTTGGGTGTCCTGCGCTTTTTTCAGTGCAGCAAAGACTTTCTTCGGATCATGACCGCCACGGTTCAGCGCCCAGATCTCTTCGTCGGTCATGTCTTTGACCAGCGCAGCCGTTTCCGGGAAGCGACCGAAGAAGTGCTCACGTACGTAAGCGCCGTCTTTGGATTTGAAGGTCTGGTAGTCGCCGTCCAGGGTTTCGTTCATCAGTTGGATCAGCTTGCCGCTGGTATCTTTACGCAGCAGTTCATCCCAACGACCACCCCAGATCACTTTCAGCACCTGCCAACCTGCGCCAGCGAAGATGCCTTCCAGCTCATTGATGATCTTGCCGTTACCGGTGACCGGGCCGTCCAGACGCTGCAGGTTGCAGTTGATAACGAATACCAGGTTGTCCAGCTTCTCACGGGTAGCGATGGTGATCGCGCCCTTGGATTCCGGCTCATCCATCTCACCATCGCCCAGGAAGGCGTATACGGTTTGAGCAGAGGTGTTCTTCAGGCCACGGTGTTCCAGATATTTCAGGAACTTCGCTTGATAGATGGCGCTGATTGGGCCCAGGCCCATGGAAACGGTCGGGAACTGCCAGAATTCCGGCATCAGTTTAGGATGCGGGTAAGAGGACAGGCCTTTGCCGTGAACTTCCTGACGGAAGTTATTCATTTGGTCTTCGGTCAAGCGGCCTTCAAGGAAGGCACGTGCGTAAACGCCCGGAGAGATGTGGCCCTGGAAGTAAACCAGATCGCCGCCATCTTGTTCGGTGCGTGCACGGAAGAAGTGGTTGAAGCAGACTTCATAGAAGGTCGCAGAAGATTGGAAGGAAGCCATGTGGCCGCCCAGATCCAGATCTTTTTTGGAAGCACGAAGAACGGTCATTACCGCATTCCAGCGAATAGCGCTGCGGATACGACGCTCAAGATCCAGGTTACCAGGGTAAGCAGGTTCGTCTTCCACCGCGATGGTGTTGACGTAGTTGTGAGCCGCAGCACCGGCTGCAACGCTAACACCGCCTTTACGGGCTTCACCCAGAACCTGATCAATCAGAAACTGAGCTCGCTCAACACCCTCTTCACGGATGACCGATTCGATCGCCTGCAGCCAGTCGCGGGTTTCGATCGGATCCACGTCATTGTTTAAACGTTCTGACATGGTGGTATTCCTTATCTGTCTAATGGTTTGTTTTGGAGCCTGTCTTCCTGTGTTCTGAGACAAAACACACGAAGACAGGCCCATCAGTTTAGTTGCCGCTTACTTAAATGCTTAATTAAGCACTTCGAACGCAAACCCCGCAGGCTGGTGTGCCCTGAAGAGAACCGCTCTTAATCCTTGCGTTGCTGGAGACGCCGCAGCGATCTCTCGCGTCGGGTATGCTCCCGACTGAGATCCAGCAAGATTTCCTCGATAAACGCCAAATGGCGGTGCGAAGCTTCACGAGCTTTTTCTGGCTCGCGTGCCACAATCGCCTCAAAAATTCCGGCGCGGTGGCTGCTCACTTTTGCCAACATCTCACGGCGCGAGTAGAGCAATTCAAAGTTCTGGCGTACGTTCTGTTCCAGCATCGGCCCCATACAGCGCAGCAGGTGCAGTAACACAACGTTGTGGGCAGCTTCGGTCACGGCGATTTGGTATTGCATGACCGCGTCGGCTTCGGCGTCGAGATCACCGCTGTCCTGGGCCTGCTGAATCAGCCTATGGCAATCGCGGATGCGAGCCAGATCTTCGTCGGTACCGCGCAACGCCGCGTAATAGGCAGCAATGCCTTCGAGGGCATGGCGGGTTTCCAACAGATCGAATTGTGATTCAGGATGGTCGGCCAGCAGTTCAGCCAGCGGATCGCTAAAGCTCTGCCACAGATTAGTTTGTACAAAGGTGCCACCGCCCTGACGGCGCAGGAGCAGCCCTTTCGCTTCCAGGCGCTGGATAGCCTCTCTCAGAGAAGGACGGGAAACATCAAATTGTTTCGCCAGTTCACGCTCCGGTGGCAGTTTTTCACCTGGACGCAGTGTTCCCTCGAGGATCAGATGTTCGAGCTGCTGCTCGATGACGTCTGACAACTTGGGTTGGCGGATTTTGCTGTAGGCCATGGGTGATTTCTTCTCTGCGAATGGCGCGGAGTCAATTGGTAATACCAATTTCAAAAACGTGACGGTAAAGTAACAAAGTATTCACCTCCTGTCCATATGGGCCTTGTTCGAAATCAGGTTACCCGCACATTTTAACACCTCAATACCAGACCTGCTGCAAACCGCCAACGCGCGCTTGGTAATACCATTTACGAGGTAGGTTTTTGATTTAACTTTTGCGAAACCTGCCATCAGGCAGACTGAACTCCCTAAAGTAGAATTCTATTGCATGTTTATTAAGCTTTAACGAATACCTATTTGCATCGCAAAAGGTGCGTTCGCCGGTTAATATTTCGCCACCGACCAACCGCCAGCGCTAAATTATTTTTGCGCATTATGTGAGTTAATGCTTATTTCATGCATTGAATCCCCCCTGTCGTCACACAACCCGCATTTTGTTTCCTAAACTGCTGAAATCTTAATCACTCACCACATAAAGCAGGTGCAAACTGGCGCACATAACATTATTCTTTGCCAAACGGTAGCGGCTCCGTGGAATTAATAGATATAACGCCGTAAATAAAACAAAACACACATCGTAACCACTGCTTTACAGCATGTGAGTAATTCTGCAACGACAGAGGGTTTCATTGATGGATGGTCAACAGCATGATGGCGACCAGCTGAAACGCGGCCTTAAAAACCGCCATATTCAGCTTATTGCACTGGGGGGCGCTATTGGTACCGGGCTATTTCTCGGGATCGCGCAAACAATAAAAATGGCCGGCCCTTCGGTCATTCTCGGTTATGCCATTGGCGGCTTTATCGCATTTTTGATTATGCGCCAATTGGGTGAAATGGTGGTCGAAGAACCGGTGGCCGGTTCCTTTAGCCACTTCGCCTATAAATACTGGGGCAACTTCGCTGGCTTCGCTTCCGGCTGGAACTACTGGGTGCTGTACGTCCTGGTTGCCATGGCGGAACTGACTGCGGTGGGGATCTATGTGCAGTACTGGTGGCCGGAGATCCCGACCTGGGTATCGGCAGCCGTATTCTTCCTGGCGATTAATGCCATCAACCTGGCGAACGTGAAGGTGTATGGCGAGATGGAGTTCTGGTTCGCCATCATCAAGGTCGTGGCGATTATCGGCATGATCGTGTTCGGTGCCTACCTGCTGTTCAGCGGCATGGGCGGCCCGGAAGCCACAGTGACCAATCTGTGGGCGCAGGGCGGGTTCTTCCCTAACGGCGTCATGGGGCTGGTGATGGCGATGGCGGTGATCATGTTCTCGTTCGGTGGGCTGGAGTTGGTGGGCATCACCGCGGCAGAAGCCGACAACCCGCAAAAGAGCATTCCCAAAGCGACCAACCAGGTTATCTACCGCATCCTGCTGTTTTATATCGGTTCACTGACCATTCTGTTGTCGCTGTACCCGTGGGGCAAAGTGGTTGAAGGCGGTAGCCCGTTCGTACTGATCTTCCACGCACTGAACAGCAATCTGGTCGCAACGGTGCTGAACGTGGTGGTGTTGACCGCCGCGCTGTCGGTATACAACAGCTGCGTCTACTGCAACAGCCGCATGCTGTACGGCCTGGCAAAACAGGGCAACGGGCCGAAAAGCCTGCTGAAAGTCGATGGTCGCGGCGTACCTGTCATTGCGATTGCCGTCTCCGCCACTGCCACGGCGTTCTGCGTACTGATTAACTACCTGATCCCAGGTCGTGCCTTCGAACTGCTGATGGCGTTGGTGGTGTCGGCACTGGTGATCAACTGGGCGATGATCAGCCTGGCGCACCTGAAGTTCCGCGCAGCCAAGAACCTCGAAGGCGTTGAACCGAAGTTCAAAGCCTTCTGGTATCCGTTCAGCAACTATCTGTGCCTGGTGTTTATGGCCGCTATCCTGGTGATTATGTACCTGACGCCGGGCATTCAAATCTCGGTATTGCTGATCCCGGTTTGGGTCGCCATTTTAGGCATTGGCTATGCCATTAAACAGCGTAGCCAGCGTACAGTAAGCGCATCGGGCCGCAGCTAACCGCCCCAAAAACAAGGCCCACAGTGCAAACTTTGGGCCTTTTTATTGCCTCTCCATTCTGCAAGCTGGCTCACAGTTTCCCCGCCATGGTTGATTTGTCCATCTCTACAACCATTCACTTCTGATAACTCGCCGCCAACCGGGACAATAATCGTTGCCACTCAGTCAGACTTTGCCGGTGCGGAGAAAATGTCCATGAAGAGCAACGCCCTATCAATAAAAGAAAAGATTGGCTACGGCATGGGAGATGCCGGCTGCAACATGATCGGCGGAGCCATTATGCTATTTCTCAACTATTTCTATACCGATATCTACGGTCTGACTCCCGCATTGGTCGGCGTGCTGCTACTGTCAGTTCGCGTGCTGGATGCCATTACCGATCCGATCATGGGTGCCATAGCCGATCGTACCCAAAGTCGTTGGGGTCGCTTTCGCCCTTGGTTGCTGTGGATCTCCCTGCCGTATGTATTATTCAGCGTTTTGATGTTTACAACGCCGGAATGGAGCTACAACAGTAAGGTGGTCTACGCCTTCGCCACTTACTTCTTGATGTCGCTGACCTACACGGCGATCAATATCCCCTACTGTTCGCTGGGCGGCGTGATAACCGCCGATCCGCACGAACGGGTCTCCTGTCAGTCCTATCGCTTTATCCTGGTCGGCATTGCGACCCTGATCCTGTCCCTGACGCTGTTGCCAATGGCCGAATGGTTTGGCGGCGCAAACAAGTCGCGTGGCTATCAGATGGCAATGGGAGTACTGGCACTGATTGCCCTGTTCATGTTTCTGTTCTGCTTTGCCACAGTTAAAGAACGCATACGTCCGGCAGTGCCAACCCATGACGCCCTTAAATCCGATCTGAGAGACGTGTGGAAAAACGACCAGTGGGTACGCATTCTGCTGCTGACATTTTGCAACGTCTGCCCCGGTTTTATCCGCATGGCCGCCACCATGTATTACATCACTTACGTCATGCAACAATCCGCCTCCTTCGCCAGTCTGTTTATCGCGCTGGGCGTCGTCGGCATGATGATTGGCAGCGCGTTGGCCAAGCCCTTGACCGATCGCTTCTGCAAACTGAAAGTGTTTTTCTGGACCAATATTGTGCTGGCGGCGTATTCGTGCGGCTTTTATTTCCTCAACCCTCAGTTCACTGCGCTGATCGTCGCCGCCTATTTCCTGCTGAATATCCTGCATCAAATCCCTTCGCCGCTGCACTGGTCGTTAATGGCCGACGTGGACGATTACGGCGAATGGAAAACAGGCAAGCGCATCACCGGCATCAGTTTTTCCGGCAATCTGTTCTTCCTTAAAGTCGGGCTGGCGGTGGCCGGTGCCATGGTGGGCTTCCTGATGTCGCTGTCCGGCTATCAGGCGGATGCGGCCAGCCAAAGCGCCGGCGCACTTAACAGCATCGTGCTGTTGTTCACCGTGATCCCCGGAATCGGATATCTGATCACGGCCGGCGTGGTACTCCTGCTGAAGGTTGATCGCCAACTGATGCGTCAGATCCAGATCGATCTGGAAAAGCGACGCATTAATTACCGCGAGCTAACCGACTACTCTGAGCCGCAACTAAAAACCCGAACCCCGTAAGGAGCCTGCGATGCGCGACTACCCTAATCCCTTGATTGAACAGCGGGCCGATCCATTTGTTCTGCGCCACAGCGATGGCTACTACTACTTCACCGCCTCGGTGCCGGAATATGACCGGTTGGAACTTCGGCGCGCGCGTAGCCTCAGCGAACTGGCACAAGCCAGCCCGACGGTGGTGTGGCGAAAACCACAACTGGGACCAATGAGCCATTTAATCTGGGCGCCGGAACTGCACTTTATTAACGGCAAATGGTATTTATATTTCGCCGCAGCCCATAGCCCGGAGATTGCCGGTGGCCTGTTCCAGCACCGAATGTTTGCCCTGGAATGCAGTGCAGCCAACCCACTGACCGGGGATTGGGTGGAAAAAGGCCGAATTTACACCCATATCGACAGCTTCGCCCTCGACGCCACCCACTTCGAGCATCGTGGCAAACACTATTATCTCTGGGCGCAGAAGGATCCGGCGATCCCTGGCAACTCCAACCTGTATCTGGCCGAGATGGAGGATCCCTGGACGCTGAAGGGCCGACCGGTGATGCTCAGCCAACCGGAACTCCCTTGGGAAACCGTCGGGTTCTCGGTCAATGAAGGGCCGGCGGTGATCACCCATGGCCAAAGAATATTTATCAGCTACTCCGCCAGCGCGACCGACGAGAATTATTGCCTCGGTCTGCTGTGGGCCGATATCGACAGCGACATTACCGATGCCGCCCAATGGCATAAGCTCGACCAGCCCGTGTTTCGCACCAGTGTAAAAAACCGCCAGTTCGGCCCTGGGCACAATAGCTTTACCCTGGATGAACAGGGGCGAGATATCTTGGTTTACCATGCGCGCAATTACACGGAGATCGAGGGGGATCCGCTCTATGACCCGAATCGTCATACACGAATTAAACCGCTGGAATGGGATGAGGAAGGAATGCCGGTATTGGGTGAGCCCCCGGCAGATAATCGTTAATAAAAGCGTGCGTCTGCTGTTACGGCCAGTGCGGCATATCACGGGCGAACACCTTCTGCCCCATCACCTTGGCGCGGCCATCGATGCGAAAGCGAATACGCTTTTCATGGGCATCCCAGTTAGGAGACTGAAGGATTCTTTGCTCAAACAGCGCGGCGTAGGCACGACTGTACAGTGGCGCGAGGTATACGGAGCCCCCCGCAATCACGGCGCTTTTGATAAAGCGGCGCCGCGACGGGGGTTAAAGTTGCTCATAAAAAGTCCTTTGCTTCTTATTGTATTTTTGTATTCAGCGGTGGTGTTGCGCAAACGCTGACGACCTTGCCGTAGACGTCATAAACATATGCTTATAACCAAAATTATGTGATTATTAACATGCTGTTTTCAAGAAAAACACATTTCAAGAACACATATTTTTAGTAAGGTAATAATAAGTTGCACAAATTCGGGCGGGTAACATGACAGCGGGCATAGTGATCGCCGCTGCCGGACGTGGGGAGCGTTTCTCTCAGGCCGGTGGCGAAGGCAATAAATTAAATGCCGGGTTTGCAGACGACTCCGGCCAGCAACGTTCCGTATTTGAACAAACGCTGCGTCAGGTACTGGCCTCTGGTTTGCCGGTATGGGTAGTCACCCGGCCGGATAATCTCCAGGTGCAGCAGGTCTGCACGGCCTATCAGGTTCCGGTCACACTGCTGGCAAGCTCTGGCCTCGGGGAATCCATCGCCGTCGGCGTTAACGCCACCCCGCACTGGCAAGGCTGGCTGATCCACTTAGCGGATATGCCCTTCGTTACACCGACGGTTTTCCAGCAGGTAGCGGCCGCTCTACAGCAACATGCCATCGTTCGCCCCGTTTTCCAGCAGCAGCCGGGCCATCCGGTCGGGTTTTCCGCCATTTTGCGCAAACAACTGGGCCAATTGCGCGGTGATAATGGCGCACGTGAACTGCTTAAAGGGCAGTCGGTGTTCCTGCTTCCTCTTGAAACGTCCGAGGTGGTGCAGGATATTGATCTTCCGTCACAGCTACCGGTCAGCGAGTAAATCCTCTATGCAACATCTCGATATCACCGTGGTCAACCAGGCGATAAGCTGGCTGAAGCAACAACCGGTATGGCTGTGCACCGTACTGAGCACCTACGGCTCCTCACCGCGATCGCCGGGGGCCATGTTGGTGGCCACCCAAGACGGGCATTACTGCGGGTCGCTGTCAGGGGGCTGCGTGGAAGAGGATTTTCTGCGACGCGTGGCGGTCGGAGAATATCAGGCGGCCAGCCAGGTGATCCGTTATGGTGAAGGGGGTCTGGAGCCGAACGTGGCGCTGCCGTGCGGCGGCGTACTGGAAGTACTAATAGAATCCCTGCCTGCCGGTGACGACAGTATTGCCTATCTGACAAAAATTGCCGGTGCACTGAACGGGCACCACGCGCTGGTCAAACGCCTGACCCTGCCCGATGCCTGTACCAGCCTGACATTGACCGATTTCGCCAGCGCCACCCAGGTGGAACGTCGTGGCCCACAGGTCACTTTGCATATCGCCGCGGCACCGCGTTTGCTGATCGCCGGGTTATCCAGCGTGGCGCTGTACTGCGCCGATTTCGCCAGCTCACTGGGGTTTGAAGTGTTGGTCTGTGAGAATCGGCCGGAGGCGCTGGATAATTTCGCCCCGCAGCTCAGAGCCAACGTCACCTTGTTGCGCCAGTTCCCGGCCAAGTTTATTGAAGACGGTGGCTGCCACGCCAATACGGCGATTGTGGCGCTGACCCACGATCCGCGCATGGACGATTTGACGCTGATGGAGGCGATCCACACCCCGGCATTTTACATCGGAGCCATGGGGTCATTGCGCAACAGCGCACGTCGCCGCCAGCGTCTGCAACAAATTGCCGAATTCAGCCCACAGGAGCTGGAACGTATTCATGCCCCAATCGGGTTGCCACTCGGCAGCAAAACCCCGGCGGAAATCGCGCTGGCGGTAATGGCGGATGTCGTGCAGCAGAAAAACCGCACTACCGCCGCCCTGTCTGTCAACCAAGCGGAGTCACTGGCACCAGATGCTGGAGCTCAAGCTGCAACTCCTCCCGCTCGTTCAGCGAAGAGTTGAACATGGTCAGATCAGGCCCCTCTCTACGGGCCAGGCCAAGTTCAGGTAATGCCTGGGTGTAAATCTGCACCACATGCTCGTGCAAGGCCACCTGCTTGCCGGAATAACAAAAACGGCAAAAATCGCCGTGAATTTCCGGCCATGGCTCAAGCCCGGCCTCATCACTGACAGGACTATCCGCCGCAACACCGAGTGCGTATTCTACCCTGACCTGCTCTCCATCGGGTATAAACTCAGTAAGCGAAAAGGTTAACGTCGGTCGGCTGTCCACCGATTGATAAAACTGCTCTCTGATTTTGCTGCGAATGTGCAGGTGCGACTTATCCAAATCGGCAATATCGAGGTGATAAGCGTAACTTTTCCCTTTGATGGCATACTGCCCTTTGACTACCTTGATGCGGTCAACCTGAATATCGCCGGGATGGTTGACTGACAGCGAACGAACCAGATGACTGAAGTCCTGCTTGCGGGCATGGCGATAAACGCTGGGGGATTCGGCAAAGTGCTTTTTGAAGCAGCGGGAAAAGGTTTGTTGGTTATCAAATTGATATTCAATGGAAATATCAAGAATGGTTTTTTGCGTGAAGCGCAAGGCAAAAGCGGCGAGATACAGGCGGCGGGCGCGAATATAGGAGGCCAGCGACAGACCGGTCTGCGTCTTGAACATTCGCTGCAGATACCATTTCGAGTAGCCTGATTTGGCAGAAACGATATCCAATGATAGCGGGTTGGTCAGGTTGTCTTCAATCCAGACCAATAATTCCCTGATATGATTTTCTTGCGTTTCCATGTAGTTGCCGAGCCTTCTGTGCCAAATATGCCTTTATGCGTGTATTACTACTGCGCACGTAGGGTATACAGGTTAAAACGCGGCGTCCAGCGGGCTACAGGACTTTACACAGGCCTGAGCAAACCTGAAAAATTGCCGCCCGACCGCGGACGGCAAGTATTGACGAAAGTTATTTCACACAGCGCGAACACTGACCTGCCTGGATCTTCTGGAAGAAGTCATTGCCTTTATCATCCACCAGAATGAACGCCGGGAAATCTTCCACTTCGATTTTCCAGATGGCCTCCATCCCCAGTTCAGGGTATTCGACACAGGTCAGGCTCTTGATGCTTTGTTGCGCCAGTACCGCCGCCGGGCCACCGATGCTGCCGAGATAGAAACCGCCGTGTTTGTGGCAGGCATCGGTCACTTGCTGGCTGCGGTTGCCTTTGGCCAGCATGATCATGCTGCCGCCGTGGGACTGCAGCAGATCAACGTAAGAGTCCATGCGCCCAGCAGTGGTTGGCCCCAGAGAGCCGGAGGCGTAACCGTCTGGCGTTTTGGCCGGGCCGGCGTAGTAAATCGGGTGATCTTTAACGTACTGCGGCAGGCCTTCGCCGTTGTCCAGCCGCTCTTTCAGCTTGGCGTGTGCGATGTCACGCCCCACGATAATGGTGCCGCTCAGCGACAGGCGGGTGGACACCGGGAATTGCGACAGCTGCTTGAGGATATCGGCCATTGGGCGGTTGAGGTCAATCTTGACGGCCTCGCCTTCCCCAGCCTGACGCAGTTCTTGCGGAATGAACTTGCCCGGGTTGTGCTCCAGCTTCTCCAGCCAGATGCCGTCACGGTTAATCTTGCCCTTGATATTACGATCAGCGGAGCAGGAAACCCCCATGCCTACCGGGCAGGAAGCGCCATGGCGCGGCAGACGCACCACGCGGATATCGTGCGCAAAGTATTTGCCGCCAAACTGCGCGCCCAACCCCAGATTCTGCGCTTCTTTCAGTAACTCTTCTTCCAGCGCTACGTCGCGGAATGCCTGGCCGTGTTCATTGCCTTCGGTCGGCAGGCCGTCATAGTACTTGGTCGAGGCCAGCTTGACGGTTTTCAACGTCGCTTCGGCCGAGGTCCCGCCGATAACAAACGCCACGTGGTAAGGCGGACAGGCTGCGGTACCCAGCGTGCGCATTTTCTCGACCAGATAATCCTTCAGCTTACCCGGAGACAGCAGCGCCTTGGTTTCCTGGTAAAGATAGGTTTTATTGGCTGAACCGCCGCCCTTGGCGATACACAGGAACTTGTATTCTTCGCCGTCAACGCTGTAGAGATCGATCTGCGCCGGCAGGTTGCTACCGGTGTTGACCTCGTTGTACATATCCAACGCGGCGTTTTGCGAGTAGCGCAGGTTGTCTTCGATAAAGGTGTTGTACACCCCACGAGACAATGCCGCTTCGTCACCGCCGCCGGTCCAGACGCGCTGGCCTTTTTTGCCGACGATGATGGCGGTACCGGTATCCTGACAGGTCGGTAAAATACCCTTGGCGGCGATTTCTGAGTTACGTAAAAATTGCAGCGCAACGTACTTGTCGTTTTCGCTGGCGTCCGGATCCTTGAGAATATCGGCCACCTGTTGCTGATGCGCCGGGCGCAGCATGAATGAGGCGTCATGGAATGCATGTTGAGCAAGGAGGGTTAACGCTTCGGGGGCTACTTTCAGCACTTCCTGGCCTTCAAACTCACTCACACAAACGTGGTCACGGCTCAACAGATAGTATTCGGTATCGTCTTTTTTCAGCGGGAACGGATCTTGATAATGGAACGGTTTATTCGACATTAATCTCTCACTTGCAACATCAGCTGCGTTAAATTCACACTTACTCAGCCAGCTCGGGGCAGGCCGCGTCAAAAAACTCCCCACACCTTACGTACTTTTAATCAGTCAGTTATTGCGCTAAATCGCATAATTCCCTCTGATTTTTAAGGGTGTTGTTGGCTACACCCGCATTACTCGGGGCCAATATATTCACCCCCTACAGGCAGGGACTCGGCATATACGGTTTATTATCCCGCAGTTAACACAATGATTACAATCCATCAGCGTCGATCGGGTTATCAATGCGGTGAAAAACTGCCATTCTTCCCTATCCATACCCAAAATAATTGGAGCAGCATCAAGGCGGCAAGGGTGCTCATCCCGATGAGCTTACTCAAGTAAGTGATTCGGGTGAGTAAGCGCAGCCAACACAGAGGCAGCTTCAAGTATGATGGGTAACGCTTATTGCCAGCCGGCGCGCCTTTGCTTAAGCTAGCCGCAATGAACAAAGTAAGAATCCCCATTGCACTGCAACAGGCGGTGATGCGCTGTCTGCGAGAAAAATTGCAGCTGGCCCGTCAGCACTTTTCCGTCGAGTTCCCCGAGCCCAAAGTCGTTTACCAGCAACGCGGAACCAGCGCGGGCACCGCCTGGCTGCAAGCCTGGGAAATCCGACTGAATCCGGTGCTGCTGATGGAAAACCAACAGCCGTTTATCAATGAAGTTGTGCCGCATGAACTGGCGCACCTGCTGGTATTCCGCCAGTTTGGCCGCGTGCCCCCCCACGGCAACGAATGGCGCTGGATGATGGAAGGCGTGTTGCAGGTACCGGCCAGCCGTACCCATCAGTTTGAGATTGCCTCGGTGCAGAGCAAAACCTACCCCTACCGCTGCAGTTGCCAGTTACACCAGTTGACCGTGCGCCGCCACAATCGCGTGATGCGCGGAGAAAGTGAATATCGCTGCCGTCAGTGTGGCGACAAACTGAAATTTTTCGCCGGCGAGCCTGTTTAATCGAGATAATCACGCGTACCCCCCTATGAATTTCGAGTTACAGCTAGGCGCCCAGCTCGTTCATCCCCAGGAGCTTACTTTTGTAAGTGACTGGGGTGGGTGACAAATCTGTCGGGAACAGATTTGAACGCGCGATCAGCGGCCCCGAAGGGGCAAGGCCCAGATATGGGTCTTGTAAGCAGGTAACAACGCTGTAGCTTGAAAGGCGACGGGGACGTTTGCCACTGCTGTAAACTTCCATTACCCTGCCTGCTTTTCCAATTTTGAGCTGTTTTGGAATATGCTTCGCAAAATTTTATTTATGGTGGTTCTCACTGCCGGTGCCGCACAGGCGCACGGTATCAATAACTTTTCTCAGGCCAAGGCGGCCGCAGCCAAAATCAATCAGGACGCCCCCGGCTCCTTCTACTGCGGTTGCCGGATAGACTGGCAGGGCAAAAAGGGCATTCCCGATCTGAACAGTTGTGGCTATCAGGCGCGTAAAAACGCCCAACGTGCGCAACGTATCGAATGGGAACACGTGGTACCGGCCTGGCAGTTCGGTCATCAATTGCAGTGTTGGCAACAGGGCGGGCGCAAAAATTGCAATAAAGACGCCGCTTACCGCCAAATCGAAACCGATTTGCACAACCTGCAGCCGGCGATAGGTGAAGTGAACGGCGATCGCAATAACTTTATGTACAACCAATGGAAAGGCGGTGAGGGCCAGTACGGCCAGTGTCCGATGAAAGTGGACTTCAAAAATAAGCAGGCCGAACCGCCCGCCCGCGCCCGCGGTACGATCGCCCGCACCTACTTCTATATGCGCGACCGTTATCAACTGCGGCTTTCCCGCCAGCAAACCCAGCTTTTTGAGGTATGGAATCGCCAATACCCGGTCAACGAATGGGAATGCCTGCGCGAAGCACGCATCGCTAAGGTACAGGGCAACCATAATCCTTATATTCAACAGGCTTGCCAGCAACGAAAGGGCTAAATCCCCTTCGTACTTAAAACTGCAGCGGTGTTGACTGCGTGAGCGCCCCCGAATCACTTACTTAAGTAAGCTCATCGGGATGCACTCACTTGCCGCCTTGCTGCAGCTTCAATTACTTTGGGTATATACTCTTTTTTTTCAAGCTGCAGCACTGATGACTGCATATTAGTCAGGATCGAATATTCATATGCGTATACCCCGTATTTATCACCCGCAGCCGTTGATCGACAACGCGGAAATCTTCTTAAGCGAAGACGCCGCCAACCATATCGGGCGTGTACTGCGCATGAACGCCGGAAAGGCGCTGCAGTTATTCGACGGCAGCAATCAGGTGTTTGACGCCGTGATCACCCAGGTCGACAAGAAAAGCGTTCAGGTGCAGCTCAGCGCCGGCCAGTTGGAAGACCGTGAATCACCGCTCGATCTGCATCTGGGCCAGGTGATTTCTCGCGGTGAGAAAATGGAGTTCACCATTCAGAAATCCATCGAACTGGGGGTTAACGTTATTACCCCGCTGTTTTCCGAGCGCTGCGGCGTCGCGCTTTCCGGCGAACGCCTGGCGAAAAAAATTCAGCAGTGGCAGAAAATTGCCATCGCCGCCTGTGAACAGTGCGGCCGCAACCGCATCCCGGAAATCCGCGAGGCCATGCAGTTGGAAGCCTGGTGTGCCGAGCAGGATGGCAGCCTGAAGCTGAACCTGCACCCACGTGCCAGCCACAGCATCAATACCCTGCCGCTGCCAGTGGAGCATGTCCGGTTGCTGATTGGGCCAGAAGGCGGTTTATCTACAGACGAAATTGCGATGACCACAGGCCACGGATTTACTGATATCCTGCTGGGGCCACGCGTTCTGCGTACAGAAACCACAGCGCTCACCGCAATTACCGCTTTACAGGTACGTTTCGGCGATCTGGGTTAAAGGAGAAAAGATGATTAAGCTCGGCATCGTGATGGATCCTATCGCCTCCATCAATATCAAGAAAGACACCAGCTTCGCCATGCTGCTCGAAGCGCAGCGCCGTGGCTGGGAACTGCATTATATGGAGATGGACGATCTCTATCTGCACGCCGGTGACGGCCGCGCCCGCACCCGCCTGCTCAGCGTGAAAGAAGATAAAGAGAGCTGGTTCAGCTTTGGCCGCGAGCAGGATCTGGCGCTGCAGGATCTGGACGTGATCCTGATGCGTAAAGATCCGCCGTTCGATACCGAATACATCTACGCGACCTATATTCTCGAGCGCGCAGAGGTCAAGGGCACGCTGGTGGTCAACAAGCCGCAGAGCCTGCGTGACTGCAACGAAAAGCTGTTCACCGCCTGGTTCCCGGAACTGACGCCGGACACTCTGGTCAGCCGCAGTGCGGCGCACATCCGTAAATTCCACCAGCAGCATGGCGACATCATCCTCAAGCCGCTGGACGGCATGGGCGGCGCGTCGATTTTCCGTGTGAAGCAGGATGACCCTAACCTGTCGGTGATTATCGAAACCCTGACCGAACACGGCAGTCGTTTCTGCATGGCGCAGAACTTCATTCCGGCGATCAAGGAAGGCGATAAACGCATTCTGGTGGTGGACGGTGAGCCGGTGCCTTATTGCCTGGCGCGTATTCCGGCGCAGGGCGAAACCCGTGGTAACCTGGCGGCCGGTGGCCGGGGTGAAGCGCGTCCGCTGAGCGAAAGCGACTGGAAAATTGCGCGTGCGGTAGCGCCGACGCTGAAAGAAAAAGGGCTGATTTTCGTTGGCCTTGACGTGATTGGCGATCGACTGACCGAAATCAACGTCACCAGCCCAACCTGTGCACGCGAAATCGAAGCGGCCTTCCCGGTGTCCATCACCGGTATGCTGATGGACGCGATCGAAAAGCGTCTGGCAGCGAAGTAATCCGCAGTGCGGGCGGCGTTGTCGCCCGCTATCCTGACCTCCCTACTGACGCTACCGGCCTCGGCTGAGCGAGTGCGGCTAACAACGCTGCAACTTGAAAGGCGACAGGGATGGCCGCATACTGGCGGCTGTTTAACTTCTCACCAATCAAATACCTTAAATAACACCATGAATTTACAGCACCATTTTCTTATCGCTATGCCATCACTTCAGGATCCTCGCTTCAAACGCTCGGTGATTTATGTCTGCGAGCACAATGAAGAGGGCGCCATGGGCCTGGTGATCAATAAACCGGTGGAACAGTTCACGGTGGAAACAGTGCTGAGCAAACTGAAGATCATGCCACAGGCGCGTGATCCGGCGATCAGCCTCGATAAACCGGTGTTTGCCGGCGGCCCGTTAGCAGACGATCGCGGCTTTATCCTGCATACGCCGCGCAAGGGCTTTGGCTCCAGCATTCAGATCTCGCCGGATACCATGATCACCACCTCGAAAGACGTGCTGGAAACGCTGGGCACCCCGGAGCAGCCGGATGACGTGCTGGTCGCGCTCGGTTATGCCGGCTGGGAAAAAGGCCAGTTGGAGCAGGAAGTGCTGGAAAACGCCTGGCTGACCATTGAAGCCGACACCGACATTTTGTTCCATACGCCGATCGCCAGCCGCTGGCGCGAGGCCGCCAACCGCCTGGGCATCGATATCCGCAGTATTGCCAACCATGCAGGACACGCCTGATGACCAACCGCACCATTATCGCCTTCGACTTCGGCACCAAAAGCATCGGTGCGGCCATTGGCCAGGAGCTTACCGGCAGCGCCCGTGCACTAGCGGCCTTCAAAGCGCAGGACGGTTCGCCGGACTGGCAGAAGATCGAGAAGTTGCTGAAAGAGTGGCAACCGGATCTGGTGGTAGTCGGTCTGCCGCTGAACATGGACGGCACCGAGCAGCCGGTCACCGAGCAAGCACGCAAGTTCGCCAACCGCCTGCACGGCCGCTTTGGCGTGCAGATCGCGCTGCATGATGAGCGCTTGAGTACCGTCGAAGCCCGCGCCAACCTGTTCGATCGCGGCGGCTTCCGTGCGCTGGACAAGGGCAGCGTGGATTCCGCCTCAGCGGTAGTAATTCTGGAAAGCTGGTTCGAACGGCAATTGGGTTAATCCCTTGGCAAAGTCCCCTCCACACCGCCCAGTAATCCCGCACCGATCCGCTGTTGCAGACCTTGCTCAAAGGTCTGCATGCCGGACTGCCCACCGGTTTGCAGCACGCTGGCAAGCTGATGGGTTTTGCCCTCGCGGATCATGCTGCTGACCGCTGCCGTCGCCGTCAGCACCTCAAAAATCGCCACCCTGCCGCCCCCGGGCCGACTCAACAGCTTCTGTGCAATCACCGCCTGCAGGCTACCGGCTAACTGGGCACGCACGTAGGGCTTTTCTTCCGCTGGGAAAACATCCACCAGCCGATCGACCGCCTGCGTCGCGCTACGGGTATGCAGCGTCGCCAGTACCAGATGGCCGGTTTCCGCAGCGGTAAGCGCAAGCCTGATGGTGGTGGTGTCACGCAGCTCCCCCAGCAGGATCACATCAGGATCCTCACGCAGTGCGGCCCGCAGCGCATCGTCAAAGCTATGGCTGTCGCGCCCCAACTCCCGCTGCTGAATCAAACACTGCCGGCTGCGGTGGATAAACTCAATCGGATCTTCCAGCGTGAGGATATGCCGCCGCTGGTGCTGATTGATGTCGTCAATCATTGCCGCTAGGGTGGTGGATTTACCGCTACCGGTCGCGCCGGTCACCAAAATCAGGCCATCTTCCCTGCGCACCAGGGCTGGAATGATGTCTGGTGCTGCCAACCCCGCCAGCGTCGGGCACTCGCCGGCAATCAGCCGCAAGGCAAGCGAAACCCCGAGGCTTTGCAGAAAGAAATTGGCGCGTAGCCGAATATCGTCCGCAAGCGTCAGCGCCAGATCAAGCTGCCGCTGCTGTTGCAATTGCTGCCGCTGCTGGGGTTGCAGCAACGCGTTGCACAAGCGATGCATCTTGGTCTCGGTCAGTTTTTCCGCACCTGCCAGCGGCTGTAATTCACCATCGATGCGCAACATCGGCCGATGCCCCGTACAAAGGTGCAGATCGGAAGCATTATGCTTTACACTAAGGGCCACGAATTCATCGATATCCATATCAATCTCCTGGGTCAATAATGAGCACTATCCAACAGAATCTGCAGGATGTCAGAAACCGCATTGCCGCGGCCGCTCAAGGCTGCGCTCGCGCTCCAGAAGAAGTGACGCTGCTTGCAGTGAGTAAAACCAAACCTGTGGCGGCGATCGCAGCAGCCATCGCAGCGGGCCAGCGTGCCTTCGGCGAGAACTATGTTCAGGAAGGGGTGGATAAGGTTCAGCATTTCGCCACACTGCCGGAAGGCGCAACGCTGGCTTGGCACTTTATCGGCCCGTTGCAATCCAATAAGAGCCGGCTGGTGGCAGAGCACTTTGCCTGGTGCCACACCGTCGATCGGCTGCGTATCGCCTCGCGCCTGAATGAACAGCGCCCGGCGGAGATGCCGCCGCTTAACGTTCTGATCCAAATAAATATCAGCGATGAGCAGAGTAAATCTGGCATTGTACTGGCTGAATTGCCGGCGCTGGCGGAGGCGGTTGCCGCCCTGCCCAACCTCAGACTGCGCGGGCTGATGGCTATTCCAGCCCCGCAGGAGGATTATCAGAGCCAGTTGGCGGTGTTCGGCCAAATGCGCGACGCCTTCCTGGCGCTGCAGCAGCAATATCCACAGGTAGACACGCTGTCGATGGGCATGACCGATGACATGACGGCGGCGATTGCCGCAGGCAGCACCCTGGTGCGTATTGGCACCGCCATTTTTGGCGCGCGAGATTATTCGCAGTCCTGACACACTGACGAGGAATTTTAATGCAACACCGTAAGATTACCTTTATTGGCGCCGGCAACATGGCGCGCGCTATCATCGCCGGCCTGGTGGCGGGCGGTTATCCGGCGGAATCCATCAGCGTCTGTGCACCTTCGGCCAAAAACCGTGATGCGCTGGCAGCGGACTACGGCGTCACCAGCAGCAGCGACAACCAGGCCTGCGCCCAGGCCGCCGATGTGGTGGTGCTGGCAGTCAAACCGCAAATGATGGCCGACGTCTGCCAGCCGTTGCGCGAAGGGGTCGATTTCAACGCCAAGCTGGTACTGTCGATCGCCGCCGGTATCCAGGTCAACCGTTTTTATCAACTGCTGGGTGACAAGCTGAACATCGTGCGCATCATGCCCAATACCCCATCGCTGGTGGGCAAAGGCATGAGCGGTCTGTATGCACCGCAGCAGGTCAGCCAGCAGGACCGCGACTACACCAGCGATTTGATGGCGTCAGTCGGCAAAGTCTGTTGGGTGGATAACGAAAATGGCATTAATAGCGTGATCGCCGCAGCAGGCAGCGCACCGGCCTATTTCTTCCTGTTTATGGAAGCCATGCAACAGGAAGCCGAACGTATGGGCTTCGACAGCCAGACCGCCCGTGATCTGGTGCAGCAGGCGGCCTCCGGCGCGGCTGCACTGGTGGAAGCCAACCCGGATACGCCATTATCGACCTTGCGTGAGCAGGTCACCTCCAAAGGCGGCACCACCGCCGAAGCACTACGCGTTTTCAACGAGCAACAGCTGCCGGCAACCGTGGCCAAAGCCATGCAGGCGGCAGTATCACGCGCGCAGGAAATGGAAAAATCATTTTAAATAATCGAGAGTTAAGGAGAAGGGCTACTACATGCTAACGCTGACTTTTTTGGTCAAAACCGTTATTGATCTGTACGTCATGATACTGCTGCTGCGTATCTGGATGCAGTGGACGCGCGCTGACTTTTACAACCCATTCGCACAGTTTGTCGTGAAGATCACCCAACCGGTGATCGGCCCGCTGCGCCGCATTATTCCATCCATGGGGCCTATCGACAGCGCATCACTGCTGCTGGCGTTCCTGCTGATGACCATTAAGTACCCGCTGCTGCTGCTGATCCAGGGCGGCGCAATGTCACTCAGCCCATATAACCTGCTGTTTGGCCTGATCTCGCTGGTGAAGTCGGCCGGCTACCTGATCTTCTGGGTAATGATTATCCGCGCGCTGATGAGTTGGATAAGCCAGGGCCGCAGCCCAATCGATCAGTTGATGTACCAACTGACCGAGCCCTTGATGTCCCCCATCCGCCGCATTCTGCCGGCCATGGGCGGCATTGATTTTTCGGCGATGGTGGTGATCCTGATCCTGTATCTGATCAACTACCTGGGCATGGATCTGTTCGGTGAGATCTGGTTCCTGCTGTGAGTGCAGTAACCCCAGTGCTGGACGGGCTGGCGATCAGGCTATATATTCAGCCGAAAGCCAGCCGCGACCAGATTGTCGGTTTGCATGGCGACGAACTTAAAGTCGCCATTACCGCCCCGCCGGTAGACGGCCAGGCCAACGCTCATCTGATCAAGTTTCTCGCCAAACAGTTCAAAGTGGCGAAAGGCAACGTCACCATAGAGAAAGGCGAACTGGGGCGGCATAAACAGTTACGCATCGTTAATCCGCAACAGATCCCCGCCGTGGTCGCGGCGCTAATCGAATAAATTTCAAGGTAGTCATCATGCAAAAAGTCGTTCTTGCCACCGGTAACCCGGGCAAAGTGCGCGAACTCGCCGACCTGTTGGCCGATTTCGGGCTGAATGTGGTCGCGCAAACCGAACTGGGCGTAGAGTCTGCCGAGGAAACCGGCCTGACGTTTATCGAAAACGCCATCCTCAAAGCCCGTCACGCGGCGCAAATCACCGGCCTGCCGGCGATCGCCGACGACTCGGGTCTGGCGGTAGACGCTCTGGGTGGTGCGCCGGGCATCTATTCTGCACGCTACGCGGGCGTTGACGCTTCTGACCGGCAAAACCTCGACAAACTGCTGGTGGCACTGAAAGACGTACCGCAAGGCCGTCGTGGCGCTCAGTTCCACTGCGTGCTGGTGTATCTGCGTCACGCCGAAGACCCAACACCGCTGGTGTTCCACGGCAGCTGGGCCGGTGAAATCACCGACAGCGCGGCAGGTGAAGGCGGTTTCGGCTACGATCCGATCTTCTACGTCCCGGAACTCGGCCGTACCGCCGCCGAACTGAGCCGCGACGAGAAGCGCGCGATATCGCACCGTGGCAAGGCGCTGAAACTGATGCTGGAAGCCATGCGCAATGCTTAAGCTGCCTCCGCTGAGTTTGTACATCCATATCCCGTGGTGCGTGCAGAAATGCCCTTACTGTGATTTCAACTCGCATGCGTTAAAGGGCGAAGTTCCGCATCAGGAGTATGTCGATCACCTGCTGGCGGATCTGGATGCCGATCTGCCGCTGGTCGCCGGCCGTGAAATCAGTACCATTTTTATCGGCGGCGGCACCCCCAGCCTGCTGAGTGCCGAAGCCATGCAATCGCTGCTGGACGGCGTGCGGGCGCGTATTCATGTGGTTGATGGCGCCGAGATCACCATGGAGGCTAACCCCGGCACCGTGGAGGCCGATCGCTTCAGCGGCTACCAGCGTGCCGGTGTGAACCGCATTTCTATCGGGGTCCAGAGCTTCAGCGCCGAGAAGTTAACCCGTCTGGGGCGTATACACGGCCCGGAAGAGGCCAAACGCGCAGCGCATCTGGCCACAGGTCTCGGCCTGCGCAGTTTTAACCTCGATCTGATGCACGGTCTGCCGGACCAGTCGCTGGAAGAAGCGCTGGACGATTTACGCCAGGCGATTGCCCTAAACCCGCCGCACCTGTCGTGGTATCAGTTGACCATCGAGCCCAATACCCTGTTCAGCTCACGCCCACCGGTGCTGCCGGACGACGACGCACTGTGGGATATTTTCGAGCGAGGTCATGAGTTGCTGAGCGCCGCCGGTTATCAGCAGTATGAAACCTCGGCCTATGCCAAGCCGGGCTATCAGTGCCAGCACAACCTCAACTACTGGCGCTTTGGCGACTATCTGGGGATTGGCTGTGGCGCACATGGCAAACTGACCTTTAGCGACGGCCGCATTCTACGCACCGCGAAAACCAAGCATCCGCGCGGTTTTATGCAGGGCAAGTATATGGACAAACAGCATGAGGTGACGACGGCAGATCGGCCATTCGAGTTCTTTATGAACCGTTTCCGCCTGCTGGAGGCTGCGCCGCGCGCCGAGTTCGTCAGCTACACCGGACTGGATGAAAGCACTATCCGTGCACAGCTGGACGAAGCACTGGCGAAAGGCTATCTGGAAGAAACGCCGGAATATTGGCAGATCACCGAGAAAGGCAAGCTGTTCCTTAACTCGCTGCTGGAACTGTTTCTGGCGGATGAATAACAAAAAGCGCTGACAATTCAGCGCTTAGGTTGCTGACAAAGCAGGAAAAAGCGTGGTTTTTCCTGCTTTGTGGTGAGCAGCTGAAAATCAATAAATTGATTTTCCTGATTTTTATTTATCGGCCTCTACTCGCTCTGGGCAGGAATGAGGTTTGTCATCAGTCTGAGCGCTGACAATTCAGCGCTTTTTTTTGGTTTTAATCTGAGATAATCGAAAACAAACTACCCGCGCTGATTTGATGTTACTTCAAAGCATTAAGCAGGTCTTTACGCTGGGCTTCCAGACCGGTAACACGGTTACACACGTCGTGGCCGAAGTTCTGGAAGTCCTGCTCCTGATTGTTCCATTCGTTCTGAATCGCTTTTTGCAAGCCACCCAGATTGCCCATGATCGCCTGCAACGGATTGCCGCCGCTGTTGGCCGCCTGCTTGACGCCCATCTCGTTCAGGCTGTCCTGCAACACGCCGCCCATGCTCTGCTGCACCAGGTTACGGCCATCCTGCTCAACCTGATCAATCGCCTTGTGGTGGAAGGTCAGGCCGTCGCTGCGGTGTTCGATAATGCGGTTCATCTGCTGTTTAAGCTGGTCATTGAGCGTAGTCAGGCGGTTGCGCACGTTGCTGTCGCTGCCCAACTCCTTGACGATCACCTTGTCCAACGCCACGCGCGCTTTTTCCAGGTGCTGCTGCGCGCCCTTGTCGATCCACGGCAGTTCCTTACGCAATGCGCTCTGGTAGCTAAAGGCCTTCTGCCGCTGGCTGTCATTCAGGCTCAGGGCCTGACCGTTGCGGGTCACATCGCCATCCGCTGAAATTTGCAGGTTGCCGCTGGCTCCCGTCACCTGCACGTTCTGCGGGCTGATAATCACGTCGTCCTGGGGTTTAACGCTGCACTGATATTCGGCATGTGCCTGTGAAGCAGTCAACAGCAGTAAGGCTAACCCGGTTTTCTTTAACATATTTTCTCCTGACTCCCTTCCGTGGTGGGATTAAAAAATCGAACGGCTGATCCGTTGAGACAACAGTTCCAGCGCCGCAGTTCCCGCCAGTGAGTTACCTGAGGCATCCAGTTCCGGCGACCAGACGGCGATCGACAGCTCATCGGGAACGATGGCGACAATGCCGCCGCCGACACCGGACTTGCCCGGCATGCCCACGCGATAGGCAAATTCCCCCGCGCCATCGTACATGCCGCTGGTCATCATCAACGCATTAATCTGGCGCGCCTGCAGCGGGCTGATCACTTCACTCCCGTTAAGGTCACGTCCCTGATTGGCCAGGTAAACAAAGCTGCGTGCCAGCTCCAGACTGCTCATCCGCAGCGCACAGTAGTGGAAATAGGTTTGCAGCACGGTGAGCACGTCGTTTTCAAAGTTACCGAACGACTTCATCAGATAGGCGATGGCCGCATTGCGATCGGAGTGTTCAAACTCGGAACGGGCGACCCGCGAATCATAGGCCAGGTCTTCTTCACCCGCCAGTTGGCGCACCACTTCCAGCATGCGCTGTTTGGGGGCGCTGAGCCGCGTTTGCAGCATGTCGCACACCACCAGCGCACCGGGGTTGATAAACGGATTGCGCGGCTTGCCCTGCTCCATCTCCAACTGCAGCAATGAGTTGAACGGCAGACCGGAAGGCTCTTTGCCGACCCGTTGCCAGATCTCGTGCTCCTGATAGCGCGTCAGCGCCAGCGTCAGGCTCAGCACCTTGGAGATTGACTGAATAGAGAAGCGCTCGGTGGCGTTACCGGCCTGGAACATTTCGCCATCGACGGTGCAAACGGCGATCGCCAGACGATCGGACGCCACTTCCGCCAACGCCGGAATATAGTCCGCCACCTTGCCCTGGCCAATCAGCGGGCGCACCTGTTGCAGGATATCTTCCAGCAACGCGTTATCCAATGTAGTTACCACCGCGGTCACACTCCGGACAAAATAAAGGTGCCGTTAAGGCACCTGAGACTATTGACAAAGAGGGGGGAAAAACGTGGTTTCCCCCCTCTTTGTGGTAATCAACCGAAAATCAGTCCCACCAGATATCGAACAGATCGCTAACCTTAACGTCGCTCAGCTTGCGCGCTTCCAGCCATTTTTTGACCAGTTCGCGCTGTTCGTCGGTGCAATGACCGATAGTCTGCAGGCAGATCAAACCTTCCCACTGCAGGTAGCCACTGCCGTCAAACGCCATACCGTTTGGCTCAATCACTTCGTCGATGAAAGCGTCCAGCGTGCCGTCGATATCTTCAACTGCGGTGCCTTCGGCAAAACGCCATGCTACGGAGAAACCCAGCTCCTGAAACTCTTCAATGTGTAACTTTTTACGTAAACGACGACTGCGGTTCTTAGCCATTATTCTTTCCTCTCAAACATCAAATCCCAAACGCCATGTCCCAGACGCTGGCCGCGTAATTCAAATTTTGTCAGTGGGCGTGAATCCGGGCGCGGCACGTAATCATTATCGCTGGAAAGATTACGATAGCCTGAGATCCCGTTCATAACCTCTAACATATGTTCTGCGTAAGGCTGCCAGTCGGTGGCCATATGGAATACGCCGCCGACTTTCAATTTGCGCCGCACCAGTTCCACAAACGGCGTCTGTACAATGCGACGTTTGTTGTGGCGCGCTTTATGCCACGGATCGGGGAAGAACAGCTGCACCATGTCCAGCGAACCGTCCGGGATCATATTCTCCAGTACCTCAACCGCGTCGTGACACATCACGCGCAGGTTGCTCAGTTCCGCTTCGGTAGCGTCGGCCAGGCAGGCGCCCACGCCCGGCGAGTGTACTTCAATCCCCAAGAAATTCTGCTGCGGGTTATTGCCCGCCATGGTCACCAGCGAGGCGCCCATGCCAAAACCGATCTCCAGCACGGTCGGCGCATCGCGCCCAAAAAGTGCGGTGATATCGACAGGTTCAGCCTGATACTCCACGCCCATCACCGGCCAATAATTGTCCAGCGCGTGCTGCTGACCTTTGGTCAACCGCCCCTGGCGGCGGACAAAACTGCGGATACGGCGCATCGCGCGGCCGTTCTCATCAAATTCTGGGGAGATGACGTCATTAATCATAGTGCTTTCTGTCTGTTTGGCTGCCAATTAGGGAAACGCGCATTATGCAAAGATACATTGGTTTAGCAAGTGTTCATCTTGTGTACCTGCCGTGCTGCGTCGGAAAGTTCCGGTTTACAGCATCATGACTCTATGCTGCAATCGCGCTTCATTTACTGCTGGATATTGAATCTGCTTATGATGCAAGCACAACAGTTCGCACAGGTGGTGCTTGACTGGTACCAACGTTACGGCCGCAAAACCCTGCCGTGGCAGCTTGATAAAAACGCCTATAAAGTATGGCTCTCTGAGGTCATGTTGCAACAAACTCAGGTTGCCACCGTGATCCCTTACTTCGAGCGCTTTATGGAACGTTTTCCCAACGTGCGTACACTGGCAGAAGCGCCGTTGGACGAAGTGCTGCACCTGTGGACCGGCTTGGGTTACTACGCCCGAGCTCGCAACCTGCACAAGGCCGCGCAGGCTATTGTCGCACAGCACGGCGGCGAGTTCCCGACAACCTTTGAAGAAATCCACGCTCTGCCCGGCATTGGCCGCTCAACGGCCGGTGCAGTACTGTCATTGGCACTCGGCCAGCATTACCCGATCCTCGACGGTAACGTGAAACGCGTGTTGGCTCGCTGCTATGCAGTCGAAGGCTGGCCGGGCAAAAAAGATGTCGAAAACCGGCTGTGGCAGATCAGTGAAGACGTCACCCCGGCACAGGGCGTCGGCCAGTTCAATCAGGCGATGATGGACCTGGGGGCGATGGTCTGTACCCGCTCCAAACCCAAGTGCGAGCTGTGTCCACTCAACCTGGGCTGCATCGCCTATGCCCATCACAGCTGGGCGAAATACCCCGGTAAAAAACCCAAGCAGACTCTGCCGGAAAAAACCGCCTACTTTTTATTGCTGCAACACGGCGAACGAGCCTGGCTGGAACAACGCCCGGCCGTCGGCCTATGGGGCGGCCTGTTTTGTTTCCCGCAGTTCGGCGAACGCGAAGAGATGGAACTCTGGCTGCAACAACGCGGTCTGAAAAACAATCGTCAGCAGCAGTTGACCGCATTTCGTCATACTTTCAGTCATTTCCATCTCGATATCGTGCCGATATGGTTGGAGATGAACGACGCGGCTGCCAGCATGGATGAGGGTGCCGGTCTCTGGTATAACTTGGCGCAGCCGCCATCGGTCGGGCTGGCAGCGCCGGTTGACCGCCTGTTACAACAGTTGGCAAAACAGTCACCACGCCCGCAGGGTTTATTTGGCGATAGCGCCATTGATGAGGAATTAGCATGAGCAGAACCATTTTTTGTACCTTCCTGCAGCGCGATGCCGAAGGGCAGGATTTTCAGCTTTACCCAGGGGACGTTGGCAAACGCATCTATAACGAGATCTCGAAGGAAGCCTGGGCAGAATGGATGAAAAAACAGACCATGCTGATCAACGAGAAAAAACTGAACATGATGAACGTGGATGACCGCAAACTGCTGGAAGCGGAAATGATCAAGTTCCTGTTCGAAGGGCACGACGTGCACATCGAAGGCTATACGCCACCGAGCGAATAACGCTGTTGGGGCCAGGCGCTGGCCCTCTTCAATACTTCCCGTATACGGCTTTAAGATGAAGAAAATTTTAGCTTTGCTAGTGATAGCGCCTTTGCTGATTTCCTGTTCCGGCAAAAAAAGTGAAGAAGTTAACGAAGCCCTGGTCAAAGACACCAACGGCTTTGAGATCCTGATGGGCCAATTCGCCCACAACATCGAGAATATCTGGGGTCTGAACGAAGTTCTGATCGCCGGGCCAAAAGATTACGTTAAATACACCGACCAGTATCAAACCCGTAGCCACATCAACTTTGATTCTGGCGCCATCACCATTGAAACCATCGCCACTACCGATCCTGCCGCCCACCTGCGCCAGGCGATTATCAGCACCTTGCTGATGGGGGACGATCCGGGTTCTATCGATCTGTATTCCGACGTCAACGATATCCAGATCAGTAAAGAGCCGTTCCTGTACGGCCAGGTGCTGGATAACAAAGGCGCGCCGATCCGTTGGGAATGGCGTGCGGCGCACTTCGCCGACTATCTGGTACAAACCAAGCTGCAAAAACGCACCTCCGGCCTGCACGTGATTTACTCGGTCACCATTCAACTGGTACCAAACCACCTGGACAAGCGTGCGCATAAATACCTGCCGATGGTCCGCAAGGCATCGGAGAAGTACGGGGTTGAAGAGTCGCTGATCCTGGCGATTATGCAGACCGAATCGAGCTTTAACCCGTATGCGGTGAGCGGTTCGGATGCGTTGGGCCTGATGCAGGTGGTACAACACACCGCCGGTAAGGACGTATTCCAGATGCGTGGCAAATGGGGTAAACCAAGCCGCAGTTATCTGTTCGATCCGGAGAACAATATCGACACCGGTACCGCCTATCTGGCCATTTTGCAGAACAACTATTTGGGCGGCATCCAGAACCCAACCTCGCGTCGCTATGCGGTGATCACCGCCTATAACGGCGGGGCGGGCAGCGTGCTGAGAGTGTTCTCCAGTGACAGAACCCGCGCGGTGGGCATCATCAACGGCATGCAGCCGGGCGATGTCTATCAGACGCTGACCACCAAGCATCCGGCCAGTGAATCGCGCCGCTATCTGGTGAAAGTGAACAACGCGCAGAAGAGCTATCGACGCCGTTAATCACCCCGGTCAGGGCGGTCTCTCGCGTCGCCCTGACCACCAATATCCCTAAGCGATACTGTAACCATTACGACCAAGCTCCTTGGCGCGGTACAAAGCCTATTGCTTGATCATATAACCGAAGATACGTTTCCAGCCGTGATCCTTTTTCTCGATATACACGCCCTGTAGCTCCGGTGAAAAACCGGGCAGCCGGTTGATACCATCTTCCAGCGCCAGGAAGTAACGCTGCACCGCCCCGCCCCACACTTCCCCCGGCACCACGCACAGCACGCCCGGTGGGTATGGCAGCGCGCCTTCCGCCGCAATGCGACCTTCCGCCTGGCCAATCGGCACCAGTTCGACGTTGTCGCGGATAAACTCCACGTTGGCATCCTGCGGGTTCATCATCACCTGCGGGAAATGACGCTGGCGGAACATTTCTTTCTGCAACTGTTTAACGTCAAAGCTGACGTACAGGTCATGCATTTCCTGACACAGCTGGCGAAGGGTATAGCCGCGATAGCGCTGTTCATTCTTGCGATACACCGTTGGCAGCACCACGCTCAGCGGCGCGTCTTCTTCCACATAGCGTTCGAACTGCACCAGCATCTCCACCAGTTGCTCCATCTTGGCCGGGTTTTCCGCCGGAGTCAGCAGGAACAGGATCGAGTTAAGATCGCACTTCTCCGGCACTATGCCGTTCTCACGCAGGAAGTTGGCCAAAATGGTCGCCGGTACGCCAAACTCGGTGTACTGGCCGGTAGCCGCATCAATACCCGGCGTAGTCAGCAGCAGCTTGCACGGATCGACCAAATACTGATCCTGCGCGTAACCTTCAAAACCGTGCCATTTTTCATCCGGCACAAAGTTGAAGAAACGCGCATCGTTGGCGATGAGATCGGTGTCGTAATCCTGCCAGTTTTTACCCGCCACCTGCGGCGGAATAAACGGCCTGAGCTGCGAGCAGCGTTCCAGCAGTTGTTTACGCGTTTCGATACCCAGCTTCACGCAATCCAGCCACATGCGGCGACCGGCGGCCCCGGCATGCATCTTGGCGTTAACGTCCAGCGCGGCGAACAGTGGGTAAAACGGGCTGGTAGAGGCGTGCAGCATGAAAGCATTGTTGAGGTGCTTGTGGTTGCAATGGCGCTTCTGGCCCTTAATGTGGTCGTCTTTCTTGTGGATTTGCGAGGTCTGCGAGAAACCGGCCTGCTGCTTGTGTACCGACTGGGTGACAAAGATACCCGGATCCAGTTCATCGAGCTCCAGCAACAGCGGCGAGCACTCTTTCAGCATCGGGATAAAGCCTTCGTAACCCACCCAGGCCGAGTCAAACAGAATGTAGTCACACAGGTGGCCGATGGTGTCGATCACCTGGCGGGCGTTATAGATGGTGCCGTCATAGGTACCGAGTTGAATAATCGCCAGACGGAATGGACGTGCCATATTGGCCTTTTCTGGTGCCACTTCGCGGATTTGCTCGCGCAGGTAACGCTCATCAAAGCAACGTGAATCAATACCGCCAATAAAACCAAACGGATTACGCGCGGTTTCCAGGTATACCGGCGTTGCCCCAGCCTGGATCAACGCACCGTGGTGGTTGGATTTATGGTTGTTGCGATCGAACAACACCAAATCACCACGGGTCAGCAAAGCATTGGTCACGACCTTATTGGCGGCAGAGGTACCATTAAGCACGAAATAGGTTTTATCGGCGTTGAATACCCGTGCAGCATGCTTTTGCGCATCCTTGGCCGAACCTTCGTGGATCAACAAATCGCCGAGCTTAACGTCGGCGTTGCACATGTCGGAACGAAAAAGCGTTTCACCGTAGAACTCGAAAAACTTCCGGCCGGCCGGATGCTTACGGAAAAACTCGCCGCCCTGATGGCCCGGGCAGGCAAAGGTTGAGTTTTCCATTTCCACATAGGTTTTCAGCGTTTTGAAAAACGGCGGCAACAGCGCCTGTTCATAGGCATCGGCGGCAGCTTCAAGCTGAGCCATATAGAACGCCTTGCTGGCGCCTTCCAATGCAAAAACACCGCTGATCAACGGCAGGTAGTCCGGAGAGAGATGCTCGTCCCCTGCCACCGCCACAAAGGTCGGGATCTCGAACCCGGTCGCTTTGAGCTGCGCCAGATGACCTGCGTTAACGTCATCCACCGACACCACTAACGCGGCCACGTCGGTGTAGTCCGTTTGCTCGATGCGGACGACCTGGCGCAGTGTTTCAATGGTGGCAACCAAACTGGCGCTGGTGGCTATTTTCAATTCTTTCATTGTGCTAACTCTCAAACGGTTAAGGATGAGGGTGTGCCACGAGGCACGATGATGAGATAACAAAGGTTATCTCGGCAAATTGATGTCCGGCGTGAGCGCATAAAGCGCAAGCGTGACCGGCTGACTCTCTTAAGATTATCAGGTAACTATCGGGGACTGGTATCGGCAGCGTCCGATAGACATCAGTAAAAGCAGAGCCGCAGCTCTATTTTTAACAATGCCTAACAGCGAGCATCCGTTAGCCTTACCGCATGGCAAGCTGGACGTTTTTGACCGATTGCGTTCGGGAAAGGTAACGACGGAATGGCGGCATCCTCAGATGTCTGGTACGCAGTGACGCTTGAGTAACAAAACCAGTCATGACTGCAACCTCTGACTTAAATGAGCGGGAGCGCCGTTAGGGGACGTAGAGTGCTAAAATTTGCGCAATGATTGCATGTTTTTTTATGAGGTTCAAGTGACAATGATGCTGATTTAATTACGAGGAGATAAAGCGTAACGCATTGTTAATTAAAAAATAAAAATAAAAAACAGAAAAATCAAAATGGTATAAATAGACGATTTTTTTGCATATCTATTACCAAACAACGCCACTGACTCTCACCTGCCCCAGTTTCCATTGCATGAAAATAGAGCAACCGATCGGCTTTGTGACAGAAAGCGATTGACGATTTCCGGCCAATAGGGTTAAATGCGCCCCGTTGCCCGGATAGCTCAGTCGGTAGAGCAGGGGATTGAAAATCCCCGTGTCCTTGGTTCGATTCCGAGTCCGGGCACCAAATTCATATCAACGGACCTCCACGGAGGTCCGTTTTTGCATTCTAAGCCCGCCAAAATCAACACTTCTACAATCCCTTAGCGCCACCCAACGCAATCAACTTCAACCCGCATCAGGTCCCTTGCGAGGGTACAACTAAGTGTAGTTGATCAGTCATTCAGGACACCTCGGAATCCTGTTAATGTTAAAACAGTGAAAATGAGGTGATGCATGATCAAAACTCGTCGGACTAAACGCACCTTTTCCCCTGAGTTCAAGCTCGAAGCTATCGAACAGGTTATTAAATATCAGCGAGATGTACGGGAAGTCGCGCAGGCACTCGAACTCAATCCTGAGCATCTGCGTAAATGGATACGGCTGTATAAGCAGGAACTTCAGGGGATTGAGCCAGCTGGTAATGCTATCACACCTGAACAACGCGAAATTCAGCATGTAGTGATGTGATGGATGCCCCTCCCTAAGGTTGTCAGTGCCATACTTTTACTGACTGCATTAATCCGGGAGTTGGACTGCCCCCCCCCCCGGTAGACGACACTGCCCTCTAGTTCGCCGAGAATAGTTTTGACAAACGAACTCCGTCCTATGATGACAGTATCCACATAGTCAGCCTCAGAGCCGCCCCCCAGAACATCGCACAAAGCAACAGGGTGCCGATCCAGATACTCCTACAACTGAGCCACCAATCCTGGCTCAACCATCGAGCATTCAATGTACTCCAGCATCGACAGACACGAACCCATATCATTCTTCTCCTCCTGAGATATGTCATCTTGCATAATTGGCGTAAACCAAATGCTCAGTAAATCCGGCAATAGCCTCATTTTCACGCCGACAAATTTAACAAACCCTGCCCCGAAACCGACAACCATTTGCCCACTTCTCTTGTAGGCCAAAACACAAGGACGCCATATACGCCTGCACTTAAGCAGACCCACGCTCTCCGTGCCTTCATCTGTTTGCTCTTGAAGAGAATTGGTCGGAAAAAATACGGCACGGTACCGATTTCATCAGAGTATGTTTGATTCAGGGAGTCGCACTTTACGTCTCTCGCTCCGGGTTCTGAAAAAGGCTCTATGGTTTTTCATCGTCCCTTCTCGCCGAATCAGTAATAAAAGAGCGGGACATCGGCGCAAACCACCGCAACAACGCCAACACGTTCTTGGCTCCGAGCTTAAATAGAGCGCCGGACCTATGGTTATAAATTGTTTTCGTACTGACACAGTGAACGTGCGCTTGTGCGCGAACGGATATTTCACGCAACGTTTGCGCCAACACTCGTAGTTCGCCTCGGGTAAATACCCGTGTGGGTTTACCAGGCGATATTTCGTTAAACCCTTCTTCCGTCGAGGACATAATGAGCTGACATAATTTCGCTGGTGCCTGCCGGGCATCCACGACGCGTACTGCGCTGCTTGGCCCCACACTTCGAAGAATGCGACGAACAACCTCGGGTTCAATATGCGATAACACCACGATGCGTGGGTAACTCGCCACGGTAACCTCCCCCAATTCCAGCAACAAAGCCAACGCGGCCTGAGGCGCCATCGGCAAGCGTACAACCAGAAGAGCCTGTGCCAGTTCTCCCCTTTTGCGATAGCTTGTCATTATGTATGGGGAAATGCTCGACAGCAGTCTCGTCAACGAGTCGACGGCCATGACACTCCGGTTGCCTGAGTTTGAAAAATACTGCTGCAGTGCCGCCAGCAACCCAATTCGCCCGTAACAACAGTCATCGACAAGGGTCACCTGCCAGCACATTTTGGCGAGATGCGTACCAGCCGGCGTATCAAAGTGCTCCGCCGCATCCGTCGGCAAACCAACCCCCCTGCTCGTCTGCGGATAAAATGTATTCATGCAACCTCCTGTCCATTACAATGAGCGGCCCCTCCTGAGATAACAATGTTCGCCACCCAGACACGCAACAAGCAGGAAAAACCGAGAGTGGCCTGTCAACACTCCATGCCCCGAATAACACACCTCTATCCCATCTCCCGCGCCTGTCACCCATACCGCACGCTTGTTCGTTGGCCGTCATGGGTAGCACTTTTTTACCGCTTTTTGGGAAATAATATGAACAACGTCATTAACAATGACCTGCCATTGCCTCCCATTATTTTCAATGGGGATTTTAAAATAAAAAAATTTTCACGGCTGACATTATTAAATCAAACTTAAATTTTAAGAATACATTCCGAGCTTGATTCTTAAAAACGTTAATTTCCAAACATATTATTAACTTCATTAATCCCATTGAAACAGTAATAAACCGACACCCCGCCACGCACATTTTCTATTACAGCACTACGTTGTTATTAAAAAATCCAATCGAAAATTTACGACCATAATTTTACAATGGTATTATTTCAGCTTTACATTATTTTCTTGCCATATCGAATGGATAATTGAGCACGCAAGAAATTTGCCATTTTGTAATGCCATAAGATGCTATAAATATCAGGCAGGGCGCAGCCTGCCTGACAAAAACTCGTTTAAAAGTTGTACTTCACCCCAACCATCGCGGCACTGTCGTTATAACCTGCATCCCCCATCTGCACACCAACGTTACCCCAAAGATTCAGGCGCGGGTTAATTTGCCCTTCAAGCCCAACTTTAGCTTCGGCGAGATTGCCTGCCCCGTTTTGGCTAACGGTATTGTCATCCATTTTGGTCGCAAAATCGCGCGTATTGTGCAACCAGTTCAGTTCTAAATAAGGTTGGAATTGACGCTCCTTGCCGTTATCACGTGCATGGTGACCTTTAAGGTAAGTTTTAATGCCAAGCCGAGTCATGATGTTCCCATCCCCCTCGCCGCTGACCTGAGTTCCGTTGGCTTCCTGATGGCTATCCGCCCTTACGCCCATCCATACTAACTGGGCCTGTGGCTGAACAAACCACTGATTAAGCGTGCCCTGACTACCCAGGAATTGCCCAAGTTTCCATGTATAACCTCCTTCCAGCGAAGCGGTAATCCCATGAGATTTATATCTTTCAGTCGTCAACTTATCGCCGCTCACTTCGTTATTGAACCAGCTGTACTGTAGCCAGCCATCCAAATAGGCACCGGTACGATTTTCATTGTTGGCATACCAGGTGGCATAACTCCCTATGCTGTAACCATCCACTGAGCCTTTCGATCTGTAACTGCTGACCTGATTCCGGGAAGTGCTGTGGTTGTTGCCATAACCCGCCATAAGGCCAACGTGCCCGCGATTCAGCCCATCAGTGCTCCAACGACTTACATCGCCGCCAATCTGAACCATATACCGGTTACTTTGGGTTTTCATCTGCCCACTACCATCACGCCAGGCATTATGCCCGCCGACCTGACGCAGCCACAGGCTGGTCACCTCCTGTTGGCCAGTCAGCGCATCGATATACTGGGTTTCCCCCAGACGATCGTGCAGAGTCATCATAAACAGGTTATTAGCCGCGGCCAGGTTAGCCGTGTAGCTTCCTCCTTCCGGGCGAATGACTGAAGCTGTTTCCGGTTGCGGATCTGGTGTTGGCTCGGGATTGATCACGTTACTGCTCAGATACCAACTTTCTCCTTTTTTGACGAGATCGTAATCATAAGCGCCGGCAACGATACGATCCATTTTGACAAAACGTCCCCAAGAAGTACCGCCGACATCAACGATTTTTATTCCCTCAACAGTCTGTGCACCTTGGCCGCCAAGATTATTGATGAAAACGTTAGTGGTTCCCTGCTGCACATCTCCGCCGACAATCAGTTTATTCGTCGACGAATCGTCGCTTCCCAGCACACTGTTCATTATCAGCGTCCCGCCGTCGCCGGTATAATTTCCCGTCACTGTCAAAGTGTCGAATTTGTTAGGCGCGGAAAAGACAACGGTACCGTTATTACTGAGTTGCCCAACGACAGAATTGCTTGTCATATTCCAGTTACTGCTACTATCCAGCGCCAATGAGGTGGCGTTATTTACCACGCCATTCAGTACGGAACCTGAGGTAAGATTAATTACGGCGGTATTTCCCGGATCCGACACCACAATATCGCCATTTAACTTACTGTTTGTCGCATTGAAAACTACGTTACTGTATATGTTATTTGTCGGATTAAGAGCATCTTCATAGTTGCTGACGGTCATAAGCTGACCATTTCCGCCGCTAAGAACGGTATCTTTCACCTCCAGTGCAAAATCGGTCGTCTCGACAGCTATCGCCTGCGCCAGCTCGCTTTTAAGCGTCACATTATCGAGTGATACTTTATTGCTGAGCGGAGAGGTTGAGGAGTAGCCATTGACATATAGTCCATATGCCTCCTCACCTGAAGTGGTAATATGGCTGTCGCTAATGTTCAGCGACCCCGCGCGACTCCACAGCCCAAACCCCTCCTTACCGGAGGTATCGATCAGCACCTTGCTTGCGGTTATTTGCGATCCAGGGTAGGCCGATAAACCCGGCGCAAGCTCGCCATGTGTAACAATGTTGCTGTCAGTCAGGCTTCCCACACCGCCAAGCGCCGTGAAAAAGCCCGCGCTTCTTGCTCCTGAGGTAGTAATAGACAGGCCATCACCCCGCGCCTGATTTTCGGTATATATGCCGTAGGCATTGTCTCCCTGCGTTTCGAGAGTACTGTTTGTGAGCTCGGCAGTCCCTTTTTGCGCATTTACTGCGATAGCTCTCTCACCGACAGTAGTGATATTTGCTTTATTCATCAATAACGAAGAGCCCTTTGAGGCGATCCACACTGCATCACTGTAAGCCCCCTGAGTGGTAAACTGCCCTCCCTCAACATTAATGCCTGCAGCCATATTGGCATTCAATGCATAGCTCTGGTTACCCGTAGTACTGACGGCAACATTATCCAGCGCCAATCTCCCCGCCATCACCCTGATGGCATCCCCTCCAGCGGTTGCAATAATACTGTCGGTAATGTGAGCGTTTGCGATGCCCTGAGGCGTGGACCAACTACCATCCAAGGCCAGCCCCAGCGCATTATTTTGAGCCTGAATATCTATCTTGCTCAACACAGCTTCACCGTTGTTCGCCAGGTAAATCCCGGTGCCGGAACTCCCACTAACGTTAATTTGTAAATCTCGTCCGATAAATTTACTGTCGTTGTTCCAGACCCCAACGCCGCGAATCCCTGAGCTATTCAACTGTAGCCGGGTACCTGTAAAATTAGCGCCATTTTTCGCCTGAATAATGAAGGCTCCATTAGTACCGTTTTCAAGCGTCAGATCATTCAGAGAACGTACTGTACCATCAGCAATAATAGTGTCGTTGTTGGCCGCCCGCACATAAGAACAGGGTGAAACCAATACGGGTGAAATATACAGCGAGCTGAATAATAACAAGCCAAAATTCCATTTGTTATTGGTATTATAATGCATCGTCAACTCCTTTTTCCAATTTAGTAATTATAAGCACAAGGTATTTCGTTCACCACATCCACACTTCGCAATAAACGAAGCATATCTATAGAATTCAGCTTGATTTTCCGCGCCCATTTTTCGAAAGGCGCTTCTATAATGGGTACGTATCGTTTTGCGCGAACGATTAAGTATTCTTGATATTTCAGCACTGTTATATCCCTGTCCTATAAATATCATTACGTCATTTTCGGTATCAGAAAGTTGAGCGTACTTTTTCAACCCAAACTTCCAATAAACCTCTTCCTTATTGATAAAATCATTATAATCAGCATGGGCTATCTCAAGTATCTTGCATATTTTCATTGAGATATCATTTAGAGTTTTACTTTTTGGCAAGAAAGGGACATGAATGGTTATTTTCTCTGACCTTTTACATACAGCCTCATTGTGATTAGTATGATTTTTATTAAAAACATTGATCGTTACCAGTTCATCATGGAAGATAACGTTAGCGATATCCTTATTATTCTCCTGCGATGGCAATAAGAAAAGGACCTCATCTAATAAACGATAGCCTGGGAGATATTTTAATATTAAAAGACTCAGTCCCGAAGTTTGGTAAAAATTATAATCCATTAATAATATCTTTAACATGCTCCACCCCCATGTGTTATGTTCTCCATTCGATATGTAACGATCAGCTACATCCGCCTCCCTGTAGCATCCGGTTACACGCGGGCATGGCAGACCGCAACATAAGACCAGATACGTTCCGATAACACTTTTCGGTCATAAAACACACTTAGGGCAAGCTCGATACAGCGGCAGTTTTTTTTCACTAATGCGCCCTGTTTTCTCCGCATTATTATTACTTTCTAACGGTATTAATTTTCAGAAAAAATTAATACCGCCGATTTCTTAACAATTCATTGTGACTTTTTAGTTGCCTGGTATTCTGCTCCGGCACCAGAATACGGCCTTGCTCAGACGTGATGACGCTGCCTGATTAGTTCGCCTGGTGTGAAGTAGGATAAGCCAACTTCCCATACTGTCTACCGCGCCTTAAAAGCATGTTCTCATTGAGATGGAAGCTCAACACAGTCCTACTTAGACATCCTTATTATTACTATTTTTAATTACGCCCCCTTATTTGAGATGGCAAATTTATTTTAATTTACTATGATAATAGAATCACAATATTTATTAACCTATCTCCTCCTATGAGATTTTCCTCATTCTATATCCAACCCCCATAACGATCAAATATATTTAAATTCCATTAAAACCAGAATAACATATCGTTAATAATTAAAATTTAGAACAAAAAACCAACATCATTAAGCCACATAGTTAATAAGACAATAATCACTGGGATTTTTCTATACTTTATAACTAATGAATTTTAGAACATTCTGAATTTAGGAAAAACGGCTAGGAAAATAGCCCAGCCAAATATCCCAACCTGGTGAAGATATTAAAAGGGCTTTAAGAGGGCTATAGCAACTTTAAATCTACTTTTTCCGACTCAAAGTCATAACGGCCACTCATGCATAAATCAACCGGATGGGGTTTCCAGTAAATCAATCCCCTAATTTCGAATAGAATGACAGCATGTCTAGGTAAAGTATCCTTTTCCTGCAATGAGCGCACGAGTAGCGTTTCAGGGATAATACGTGGCTCAAAACGTAGTATTGTGTTACGAATTATTTTTTCTGTAAAATTCCAGTTTGAGTGATTTTCCTGAATACCAATCAGCGCAGGAACACCATAATTAAGCACAGACTCTATTATGTTTTTATGTCGTTCTTTATCCAGGGTATCTTCGATATTGGTATGATTAATAAGATCGACAATATCCTTCTGAACCAAACTGCGAATCCTTTTTATATCAATAGGTTTTTCACGGTCATCAGGAATTTTAGGGGTATAGTCCAGTAAACGTTCCAACAAGGTCGGAAGATATTGTCGATTCTTTTCAAAAAAATTATCCGAATGCAATGTCGCCAACTTCCATAATTGATTGTTCACTGAGGTTAGTAGTCAGAACCTTGCGCCCACTGCCGGTGAAGAGAATATCGGACAACGTCGCCCATTCAGTTTTTAACCCCAGCTTACAATCTTGTGAATCACTTTGATTAACAGGGTAACGCGCCGGAATAAACCCATAATAAATTTCCCCATCGACTTTAATGGTCGAAGGTACCCACAGGAGATCGAGTAAATCTACAGGCTTTGAGACGCTCAACTGCTGTAGAGAAGCAAAAGGCAACCAGCGATATCCCCCGGCACAAATAAACTCGCAAACCGGTCCAAGGCGGCTGTCGCTATCCGCGATCCAAGAAAATTCTCCCAATGTATCGCTTTTTCCGACACTTTCCGGCGCAAGTTCAAATGCTTCCTGGCGAGATACCCTCGCCTGTTCTGCTTTCCCCGTATAGTGTTCCACATTTGCTTGCTGTAATTTCTCCATCCATTGCAGAGTATCCCCTTGCAAAGTGGCCGCCTGACGCTCTCCGGTTAATACCTGCATACGCTGCATTTCACTGAACACCAAATTCTTATACAGCTCGATCCGCTTTTGTGCGCCTTCATCCAGTAGCATCAACGTCTGAAGCTGCAACAATGCCTTATCCCACAGTCCTTGAATGCAATATAATTTAAACAGTACTTCCCTCGCTTTTAGGTCCTGCGGGTGCTCTTTTACCTGAGCCAGTACCTGTGCAAAAATTTCATCCAGCGAGGAGATTTTTAATGCCTGGGTGAGAAAAGTTAAATCCTGCATAATGATATCTCCTTTGATTAGTAATAAGAATCCAAACCAACTTTGTAAAAGTCCTGAAATACCAGTTCAGGAACTTTATATTTTCCTTTGGCGACGATATGTTCGGGAGAAAGGGCTTTGAGAAGCTCCACTTTATCTTCTTCATTGAAGATATCATCCGAATACTCCCCCACCTCAAGTTCAGGCCATACTTTTTCCATCAAAAAATCCTTTGCGACAATGCATTCGGTTAAGGTTTTTTCTTTAATTTTCTCCCTGATACTGTCAAAACGGTGATCCGTTTTGATTATATGCTCAGAATGATCGCTGCTCCCATCGTAACGCCCACCATCCAACTCCCTCCAGATAAGGAAACGTTTATATTCCACCTCCAATGTCTTTAGAACATCATTTCCTTTGTCCTGGGCCAGTACCACGTCGTCGAAATAACGCAGATCATTAATATAATTCCCCCCATTGGGGAGAATGTCCTCAACTTCAGGGATCTTGTTTGCCGCCAGCCATGCGCCATTCGGATAAATAAGCTCATAGAACCCCGCCTCATCCACTTCGTCAGAGCCAGTCGTCGTTACCAACTTAAAATGGCCAACCTGTATTTTACTTTTATCTCTTAGCGGGTGAACGCTTCCATACTGAAGTTCAAGGCCATCGAGTCGACAAACGTGGTTGGCGCATAAATTCAGCATCACAGGCCGGACCATATCCCAGTAAAAAGCAACAGTATCCTGTTCCCGATCTTGACTATGAAACCTCCCACTGGAGACATCTAAAAAAATAGCATTATCCACTGTGAAATCACCTGACAATGCAACAGAGTGGCACGATGACGGCCACTCAAATTGAATGTTCATGTCGTCAGCCGCCTATGTATACATCACAAGACCCCGTGACCACGATAGCTCCGCACCCCGTCACATCACCAAGCCGCGCTGCCGAAAAACCATTAATGAAAACCGAGCAAGACCCCGTCACAACAGGAGCAGCGCAGTGGAATGCACAAAGCGCAACACTTGCGCAGACCATTGCCGCAGGCTGACAATTAATATAGACATCCCCGGAACCAGAACATATTACACCGCCGTGGGCGGTAACATCTCCGACTCGTCCTGCATTTTGCATAAACTCCCTCCTTGATAAAACACTAAGAACGACAGCGGATGCACTCCGCCGTCTGTATAAATGAACCGTTAACGCACAGTGGCTGTGGCACTGCCAGTCTGCGTTTGTGTTTGCGTCTGCGTTTGCGTCTGCGTTTGTGTCTGCGTTTGTGTCTGCGTTTGTGTCGGTGTCGGTGTCGGTTTCGGTTCTTCTGTTTCCGTCTGCGTTTGTGTCTGCGTTTGTGTCTGCGTTTGTGTCTGCGTTTGTGTCTGCGTTTGTGTCTGCGTTTGTGTCTGCGTTTGTGTCGGTGTCGGTTTCGGTTCTTCTGTTTCCGTCTGCGTCTGCGTCTGCGTCTGCGTTTGCGTTTGCGTTTGCGTCTGCGTTTGCGTTTGCGTTTGTGTCGGTGTCGGTTCTTCTGTTTCCGTCTGCGTTTGTGTCTGTGTCGGTTTCGGTTCTTCTGTTTCCGTTTCCGTCTGCGTTTGTGTCTGCGTCTGTGTCTGTGTTTGCGTCGGCGATGGTGTCTGCGTTTGTGGCGGTGTCGACGTTTGTGGCGGTGTCGACGTTTGTGGCGGCTTCGGATTCGGCTTCGGCTTCAGAACAAGTAATGGTGGCAAAGGAAGCACCACGCCGAAGAGCGAGCAAATCGGCGGTAATCCCGGCAACCCAATCAACCCGAAGCATGCAAAAAGGCCACCGCCACAACCGCAATGGTGGCCACAACAATCACCGGGATTGATATCGACCTCCCCTCCCTGAATAACGACTTTGCTGGAACCAATAATTTTGATTTTATGGGCCGCGATGATCAACTCACCCCCTGCAGTGAGAGTCATTATCCCACCCGCTATCATGGTGCTCAGCCCTCCAACCGCAAGTGAGTGACAGCCTCCAACATTGACTTGATGAACGCCACCAACAGAAAGAGAGTGATATCCCCCGACTGCAGTTGTAAACGCTCCTCCTACATTGATCCCTTTAGCTCCAGCAACGTTGTCGCTCTGGCACCCACCGACTTGAATGGCCAGAGCCCCTCCGACTAACGAACTGCTGCTCCCAATCACATCAGACATATAGTTCGCGCCGACAAACAGATTTCTTGATACCCCCACATTGACATTAGAACTCAGACCAATAGTCTGAACCTCATTTTTTTTAGTCAAGCGGTTCATATTACGTTCGGCTTGTTCCCAGTACTGCTCACGACCTGGTTTATCCTCAAAACGAATGCCATTAAAATTGCTGCGGCCACCACCGACGGTGCGGCTAATAAACCCACTCTGGGTCGCATTAGCGGGTAAATCCCAAGGCGGCCTCGTGACGTTGTTGTAAAGGCTGCCAGTAATCAGAGGCCTATCCGGATCGCCATTGATAAAATCGACGATAACTTCATGCCCAATACGCGGAATGTAAATCCCGCCAAAATTATTGCCTGCCCAGGCCTGACTAACACGTAGCCAACAGGAATCAGACTCACGGTTTTGGCCATAACGATCCCAGAGAAAACGCACTTTTACCCGACCATATTCATCCGTCCATATCTCCTCGCCCGGGGGCCCTACGACAATGGCCGTTTGTGGCCCACTGGTTTTAGGTCTGTCCACGGTCATCGGATGACGGTAAATTTTAGTGGTTGGCTGAACGGTAAAATCGCAGCTGTAGCGGAATTCGTCCTTCGAGGCTAACTGGTCTATTTCCTCAATCAACAGGTGGCTGCGCAGTACCATGTATTCACGATTCGCTTTTTCGACGGGATAATTCGTCAATTCGAAATCGCAACCGCAGGCAATGCCGCGCAATTCGCCGGAACCTTCGCAACGCGAACCTAAAGCTCCCCGTTCTTCCATACGAACGCGCGCCAGCTGCTCGCCGATATCCGGCTGTTCATAATCGCCGGGCCAGTGGAAGATCTCCATCTGGTTAAAGCTGGTCTTACGCGGCTTGCTATCCAGTGCCATAATATCCGCGCGCGACTTGGTAAAATCATAGTCATTGGTAACCCATTTCCCGGAGGTAATCGTTTCCTGGAAATGAAACTGGTTGATATATTCCTGATCCATCTTAGGAAGATCGGGAGCATACTGAATAACGTGGTAGGCCCCGCTAGGGAAGCGCTTATGCGCGCCGACGTTATCAACTAAAATCAGTTTATGATTCCTTCCGCTATGCTCGAAAAACCAGTAAATACCCCACTCTTCCATCAGGCGTTCAATAAATTCGAAATCTGTTTCCCCATATTGAACCTGAAAATCGAGCTGAGGGTAGTTCCCCGCCAAACGCTTTTCAACGGGGAAATTATAATCACTCAGCACTTCTTCAATAATATTCACTACCGTTTTCTGTTGGAATATTTTGAAATCTGCGGTTAATTCCGCGAGATGAAGCCAGGGCCGAATTATCAGCTCATAAAGTGCCTGATTGCCATCACGCCCCACATAGCGAGCTTTCTGTACTATGCCAGAAATTTCGCGTACGTCTTTGCCAATACCGATAATCTCGCCCAACCCGTTGCCATCGAGTTCAATTTCAACGGTCATTTCTTTGCCGATCAACGATTTCAGATCGACATTCGACGCCGCCTGCCATGGAATAAGCGGATTAGCGGGCGTTTTAGCGGTAATCGCATAGGAATAGAGTGAAGAAAGCGACTCTTCACCCTCCAGCTTTGAGATTACCAACGCCGGTTCTCCAAGCAAAAACGGCATCGCCGAGCTGCTTAATTTTATAGTACGTGGCATATGATCACCTACTGCGTTGTGAATATCTTAAAATGATGCGTTAGGCGGTTTAGCCTCAGCGCTTCGTAACGAAATTCTCTGCGAATCTAATATGTTCCCGTGCCGGCTTTGCCGCCAAATCCAGATGCTCTCCTCCTGCTGAATACAGTCGGGCCAGTTTTTCCACGGCATCACCTCAACACCATCAATACTCCGAATGTGATAGTCTTCCTGAGTCCCCTCCCTGAGTAACACCTGCGAATGATTTTTAAAGCGCCAGGCAGGTGTCAAAACAAAGGATTCCCAGAAAGGGGAATACGATCGTTTTAACGATTTGACCCATTGCCACAGCGGCCGCCAGTTATTTTCGGCAAAATCACTTTTCTGCACGTTATTTAAAATCCTTGCTGCCCAGAACGTCAGCGGAAAATCAGTGTGCATATTTTTCTGCAACCACCGATAAGACACCACGCTATGCACGACAACAAGTGACGTTTTTCCCTGCTCACCACGAAGCACCATAAATGCACCGACGTAGTGATATTTCCCCCGCCGTGCGGTGGAGGAAATAACAAAACACCACGGATAACTCTCCGATAAATACCCCTCCAGCATTGAGGAACCTATGTTTGGCAGAATCTGCTGGGTAATAATGGAGCGTATTTCCCGCTGCCGTTTACCCAACCGGTGAAATGGACCCACGCGCGATTCATCAACAAGTAAATACAGACGTAGCGACATAGTTCCCTCTAACGTATGGTTGCCACTTTTTTAATAACCGCCGGGACAACGAAAATCCTTCAGTAAATCCACGACAAGCCTGCCTTTATAAGTCAACCCGGAAACTTCAATATTCACTCGACGTGAATCCAGCTCGTAAACCAAGACAGTTTCACCCGAATCGTTTTTGACAACATCACTGGCCCCCTCCAACCAGCGGAATAATGACCATGGGCCACTAAACGCCAGTGATGAGGCACCTAACGCGGCGCGTGGGGTAACATTAAGCATAATTCTCGATGCCCTGCGCGATGCAGGCCAGATTATCGGTACGGGCGACACCGGCCAATGGGCATAATTCACCTGCTTCCCGTCGAAATTCATATTCAGTTGAGTGATCGCCGGATCGAGATAAGGCACCGAAATCTCGAAAGCGAGCGACATTTTCCGCCCCCCGTCTTCCTGAAAAAAAGCATCGCGAATTTCTACCACGCGCTCGAAAACAGCCAGTATGTCCGCAGAATCTCCATCAGCATCGCCCTTGTAACGCCACGGATGAGTGGAGGTATCCACTTTGTCCGCCAGATTTTTCTTGAAGTATTCATCTGCCACTCCGCCCGCAGCAAAGAAACGTTCAAAGTCCGCCAGCTTCACCTCTCGCCGACTCTCAGCGAAAGGATAGCGCCCCGCAAGCGCAGAGCGGCACACCCTGCCAAGATTGTCTTCGATGCCTTCATTACTTATGGCGATGGCTTCACGGCTGGCCCGACGGTAGGCATCATTCAGCAGCGGGCTAATCAGGTTGCGCAACGGATCGGGCCAGGTTTGCGATTCCGCACTCATATTCAATGCCGTGTTGGAGAGCGCCATTGAGTTGCCGTTTTTCAGCGCATCGTCATAGATAACGAACAACGTATACTGCTCGCTGAGCGCCCCCATCAGCTTACTCAGCCCCGAGCCCCCCACAGCGGGGCGTTCGTCCGCTGTCGCCTCATTGCTGCCGGTGACAAACTCACGTAACGGCGCAAAATGATTATCTACCCGCTCTCTCAACAACTTATTTTCCACCGCAGCCCAGGCGAGATTCACTTTAGTTACCGCATTTAAAAGCTGCCCCTTATTACTGACGTTATCGAGCAGCGATTTCCCCTCCTTTCTCACTAACGTAGTTTCCACCACGGCACGACGTACCAGATTAGCAAGCGGAGAATCCGCCGAGCTTAGCGTTCGCAATATGTAAATATCCGCCGCCACGCCGGCAGTGCCGTAGTTCAGTTGCAGAACATCCGATTTAATGCGGATGTTGCTCAGAAAGTCCTGCCAATGCCGAGTGTATTCATCCAGATAGAGCGCCAGAATCTGCTGCTGTATCGGATTAACCAATACGCCATTGTCCGCAACTTTCATTTGGGGCCGTGGGGCGCTATCGCTCCCCTTTCCCATGACCCAAGCGTCCTCATGCTCCAGCCACATCAGGCCCGGATCCATTTTTTTTTTAAACAGGTCGTAATAGCCCGCACGGGTAAATAAGCCGGGAATGACCGTCTCGCCGCTTGCGTCCGCCAATGAAAAAAACTCGCCGCCTCGCGATTTTGCCATTTCGCCAAGCGTTAAATCGGCGGGTACATCCTGTGATAGCGAGTCTTTAATGCGTCCGTAAAGGCGGCTGGTCAGATCTTCGCGACCCAGCATCGCACGCGCATATTTCACCAAGCCATCATCCATCTTCTGGCCATAGCGTCGCCATTCGGGCGAAGCGAAGAGCTTGGTCAGATGAGAGACAAAAATGTGGCGCTCTTCGTAAGGCTCGAGCTTGCCACTTGTCTCCCACAGGCGGGTGATATTGTCAGTCATCGACTGACGTTCGAATTTTCCCTGACCAAACACTTGCAGATAAAGCTTCAACCGTGCATAAATCTGCTCTGAATGACCTTTATCAATCGCCTCTTGCAGTGCCAGGGTAACCTGCTGCTCAATCTGCGGCAGCAGCAGTCGATGAAGGAAGAATTGGTACAGCGAGTCCGAAGCATTCATCACATCCGTACCGGTATATAAACCGTAGCGCCATTCCAACCCCGGGTTGAAAATATCCAACACGCCATACTCCGGCAAATATTGTGAAAGCGTCAACAAACGAGGAAGCAACTTGTCATTTGACGTTTTGACAAAACGATTAACTTCGGTGCGCAGCCCGTCGACTTTTGTCTCAACAGTGTTCAGATACTCAGTATTGTGACGGTAGCTGTTATAAAAGCCGTTCAGCAGGATAACGGCCATCAAAATACACACCGAATGCCCCAGAAAACGTTGCAGGCGATACTTCGATTCGTTAGCCAGATTATGACGTGCCAAATCAACATCTTTTACAATGACGTCACTGAACAGTTGCTTGAGAAAATACTGTCGCCCATAGGACACATCGTTGATGAGAAAATCACGCTCGCCAGGCTGCTCAGTCAAAGAGGCTGTTACCACCGGGGCTTTATTCTCGACGTAATTGGACCATTTGCGAATGATGCTTTGATTATTCAACAGGCTAAAATCAACCGGCTGATGGCTACTTGAGAAATAGATGCCACGCAACAGGGTAAAGCTCAGCGTTTCATCATAGCGGGATGCAAAAAAGATGTTGTGCACCACCTCGGCCACCATGCTGGAAAGCAGATGGAAATCCTGAGGCAGCGCGTACATTTTCTTGCGATCCCGATTGTCATATTCTTCCTGCTGACGCACGATCATATCCCGTTCGATACGCTCCTCAAGCAGAGAGAACTCTGCTTTTATCTGGTCGTGCAATTCCGATACGGAATCGGTTCTGGCATCGCCATACGGGAAAGTCACTCCCCAAACCTGCTCCCGCTCCTGCTCGGTCAGGATCCTGAAATATTCCGCAAAGCCGGGCAGTTGGTCCAGTTTAGTGACCAAGACATAAACCGGGAAACGCACGCCCAGCGTCTGACGTAAATCGTCTACTCTAGCTCTCAAACTGGCCGCCAACTCAAATAACTCCGCCTTGCTACGCCCCATGACATCGGCGGCGGAGAACGTGAGTACCGCGCCGTTCAGCGCTTTGACCGGACGATACTTTTTAAGCGCTTTGAGCATTGCGCGCCATTCGTTGAGGTACTTTTCCGGTTGGCTGACATATTTCCCGGCGGTATCGATATAAATGGCGTCATTGGCAAACCAGCATTCACAATTACGTGTCAACGGCGCAGATTTGCCTATCCGGTTAAGCTGTTCCGGCAACGGGAAGTTCTGCCCTGAGGCCAGGATAGCGGAGGTCTTCCCGGCATCTTCGGTGCCGAGCATCATGTACCAGGGCAAAATATCAAGCGGCTTACGTGCCAGAATCACGCGCTGGAAGAAGGAGAGGTTGCTGCGATTCTTATTAACGTAATCGACCGCATTACCGATAACGGAGGCAACTTCAGAGGTGTCATTTTCCTCCGCAGACACTTTATTACGGGCAAATTTATCGAGCAGCGTCGGATTATCTTTTAATGCCAACAACAGCAACCACAGGCCATACAACAGTGTAATCAGCAAGATAGCCGCAATAATCGCCAATCTGACGCTGACCGGTTCTACCGGGTATTTTTCCCCCACCAGCAGGAAGGGGCCCAGAACCCAGACCAGCACGCAAAGTACGGCGGCAACGACAATGAAAATAGGCCAGCGCAGCCAGAAACTCACCAGGCAAAACGCCGCCAGCAGGATGAAAATAACTCGCGACTCTACACTAAGCAGGGGACGTGATTCACCAAATCCGAAAAACGGCCCAAGGAACCAGATGGCGGCAACCAGTAGCGCGATGCAACACACAATCAGCAGCGTCTTCAGAAACCGCGCCGCGAAGACTCTATTAAAATAAGACATTGTCATTCTCGTTAATACGTGACAAAAAACTCTACGCGGCGATTCTTCGCGCGCCCCTGAGGAGTAGCATCGGAGGCCAGCGGCTTGTTATTCCCAACCCCTTCCACTTTCACCTTGCTTTCAGGCAACCCTGCAGCAATGAAATAACGAGCCACTTCCGCTGCACGTTTTTCCGACAGCACAATGTTATTAGGCAATCCCGGCCGATTAATGGGCGTTGAGTCTGTATGGCCAACAATAATGATATCCCCGTTGACGCGGCGCACTTCGTGCGCCACACGCTCGATGACCTTCACCATTTCAGGCTGAACTTTGGTCGAACCGGATAAAAACAGCGAATCCCCCTTCAGCACCACTTTGCTCTGCCTCTGCGTTTCATCAACGCTAAGTAACTGTTGCTGGATTTCGTTACGGAGCAAAACGGCCAATCTCAGACGCATTTTCACTGGCATCGTGGCCACCTTAATATTTTGCATAGCATAAATATTATTGGTAATGCGATCGCCGCGCACCGACAGCCAGTATTTGCACCAGATAAAGGCCGAAGCCACCAATACACCTGCACACAGCGCGGTCAGCCTTACAGGAATGATCGTCTTCTCCCGACGCGCCGGTCCCTGCGGCTGGAGCCCATGCGGCGACAACGCTGGCTGGGTAGTATTGCGAGTACTTTGGATCAGGGTCAGCAGACGTTGGCGGATTTTTGTCAGTTGGCGGTCGCCATCTTCAATAATGCTGTAGCGCCCTTCAAAGCCCAGCCCAAGAATGAGCAGCAGCACTTCGAGCACATCGGCAAATTCATTGGGATTCATGGAGAGACGGCCTATAAGCAGGAAGTATTTGTTCCCACCATCGTTGTCCCCCTCAAAGTGGTTCAACAAATTGCTCTGCGACCAGCCAGACTCGAGCCCCCACGGCGCGGTATGCGCCGCCTCGTCAAGCGCGGTGCAGAGGCAATAACGAACTATCGCCATCTTTTTCCAAGGAATATTCACTTCGTCGCAAACAATGCTGAACAGATTGACCTCGCTTTTGAGCGTATTCTTTAAGATCTCGACATGAGCGATGTCGGCAATCCGCTCCGGCATATCGCTAAGCGCACGTAGCAAAGGTTGAGCCGCCTCCAGTAGCGGATTCTCGGCCTTACTTACTTTCAGCATACGCTGCTGTACGCTTTCGCTTTTCACCACCCTTTCATTTCTGAGCCCTTTATCGTCAGCGCCGGATGCCGTATTCTGGCCGGATTGTGCTGTACCTGACTCCTGAATCCAGTCGCCCTGCTCATCAAGAAGGAACTTCCCCTGCGCTTGCGGAGAACTTTCCTCATTGAGAACAGGCTCGGAAGAAGCCGCTGTTTGCTGGCTAATATCGTCTTTCATCAGCCCCTGATTCCCCAGAGATCCATTTTCAAGCCAGGAAACTCACCGGCAACGTGCAGCGCCAATGCGCCGGTAACCGAGATCCGCTCCCAGAAAGGTCCATTTTTAAGCAATTCGAAATAGACATAGCCTGTGCTGTAAGGAATTTGACGCGGCGGAACCGGCAAGCCTTGTAGTACCAACCCCGGCAAGTGCGAACGAACCAGCTCGTGCAACTGCTGCGGGGCGCTGATTTTGGCTTGCGCCTGGAACTGTTGCTGCAGAACATCCATTGGCAATTGCGCGTGCACCGCCAGCACCAGGTGAGAGAACGAACGCAGTTCATTAGGCAGCATCGATGCCGACCAGACGCCGTTGCCCTTAGCGTGCAATTCGATAAGTTGGCCTGCCCGCACCAGAATCTGATTAAGCAAGTCATGCACATCGTCCACCAGCGGACGAATTGAAGGATAAAGCCTGGCATGGTCATACCCTGGCGCACTTTTCGGACGGCGAGTTTTGGTGCGAACAAAGGTCGAAAGCTCACCCGCCAATTTTGACAACTCTTCATACAGCACAATTGGCGGCAGCTCGGGGATATGACGCAGATGATCGAGGATCGGCTCATATTTGTTGAAAATTTGCAGCAGCAGGTAATCGACAATCTCCGCGCTGGCACTGGCTTTGCCATCCGAAGAGGACAGACGGTTCGCCAACATTTCGGCGCGCATTTTCACCAGGCCATTCAGGTGCGTCAGCCACTCACTAAGCAGGGGATTGGCCGCATAGCCGGTTACCGGCGGAATATAATCGTCCAGATGCAACAAAACGCTACCGTCCGGCTGAATGGCCTTCACCTTGGTCAATTCCAGACCTATCCACGATTCGGTCATTTCCGCTTGTGAAACCAGCTTTAACCTGAGCTTGGCAAGTTGCACCGGCTTTGGCCCCTGACGGATAGAATTGGTGTCGCAGAGTTCAGCTTCCTCCGCGCGAAAACGCGCCAGTGAACTGGCGTCATGTTGGCTAAAAATGGTTTCATCGCTGTTATCAAGGCGCAGCGGCACAGCCAGATAGAGGCTCTTGCCCAGATGCTCAGGCAAAATCGTTAGCGGTTCCGGCAGGTCCGCGTGATCGGGAATGTCGAAAGGCGTGCCATCCGGCAATACGCCGCGCGCGGAACGCAAGACCAGTTTCCCATAGCTCAGCGCCTCACGGTCGATTTCGTATTGCGAGAACCCCCAGAAGAAGGGACTCAGCGTCGAGGCGCGTTTATGAGCGTAATATTCAAAATAACGCTCTTGCTGTTGAAAAAGTTGCGGGCGCAAAAACAACCCTTCACTCCAGACGACTTTATTCGTTTTCACGATTTAATCCATTTTTTTAATTGTAATTGCTGATTTTTGGAAATGCGCATTCAATTCAAGCGAATCATTGCCAAAAAATCCCCGCCACCACGATTTTTTCTTTTCTGGTAAATCCCAACTCACCAGCCAGATAGAATCGTTAAGATCGCGATATGCACCAATAAAACCCAAAGTTCTGGTATCGCTGTCCGGCTTGATGAAAACAACACGCGACTCTCCAGGTTGGAGTATCGCTTCATAAATCTTTGACGCCGCGACTTGCAGAGGCTTACTGCCACCATCAACAATTTCAAAAAAATCGGCATTCACGAAAACATCGGCTTCCTTTACGTTGAAGATAAAAATATTTAGTGGTGCCGGCTCACCCTTTCCATTGGGGTTGATATCTTTATCTGCAATCAGATTGATTTTAATTTCACCGCCAACTGGTTCAGACCGATTGCTGCCACAGGACGTCAAAACGACTGCCAGTAATATTGCTACCAATCCCTTCAGCGGATCCAGCCGGTATTTTTTTATTTCTGTGCTGAAAAACATATCCCTAACCACGCAACCTATTTTTTCTGAACTGTGTATTCTGAATTGACGACTTAAACAGAGGATAGGGAAACCTGCGGCTTTCCGTATCTAACTACCTAATGGGAGTTTTGCCGCCGAAGCGGCAAAACTCTTTTAGCTTGCCTGGCGATATTAGCTGCGCAGGTTAGCTTTAACATCGTAGCTGGTAGAAATAACGCCAGATTTGGCGCCTTCAGCATTTTGCATCACATAATCTTGAGTCATCTTAGTGAAGGCAAAGGTAACTCTTTCACGCGGACGAGTTTCATCCTCTACGGAACCGGCCGTTTCAACGCAAGTAATAATTACATCAGTGAATTTAATAGTCAGATATTCAAGAGGATCACCGCCCGCTTTACGTACTACGAACTGAATGTCCTTAATGTGTTTACCAGACAGACAGTAGCTCAGCAGATTGGTACTGGCTTTATCGACATAGTGCTCGAAGCAAAAATCTTCTACCGTCGCTTTGCCGGAACCACCACCGGAACCACTGTGCATATTTGAATGCTGAGCGCTGGCCCAACGCCATGAAAGCACCTCGATCTCATTTTTATGAGTAGCATCCAGAGATTCACCTTCGATGCCATCAATTTTAATAAACATATCTTGAGCCATAATATTTCCTTATTTACTTTCATTAAAAATGTCACACAGAGTGCAACAGACCAAACTAAGACAGAGAAAAGTTCTCATCATGAAAAAAAATCTCTGGCCTTTTACAGCGCGCAAGAAATCCCAGCGCAGCCGTATCTATTAAGAAGAATAAAATGAATATTCTTCCGGTTTACTTATCAGAATCAGGCAACATTTTTGAGCGAAGGTAATTTGGCAACCATACGCAGAGAAACGGTCAACCCTTCCAGTTGGAAATGCGGACGCAGGAAGAACTTCGCTTGGTAATACCCCGGGTTGCCCTCAACGTCTTCCACCACCACTTCTGCCGCAGCCAATGGACGACGAGCCTTAGTTTCCTGAGAAGAGTTTGCCGGATCCCCGTCAACGTAATTCATCACCCAGTTATTCAACCAGCGCTGCATATCTTCACGCTCTTTGAAAGAACCGATCTTGTCACGCACAATGCATTTCAGATAATGAGCAAAGCGCGAGCAGGCAAACAGGTACGGTAAACGAGCGGAAAGATTGGCGTTTGCCGTAGCGTCCGGGTCGTAATACTCGGCAGGCTTTTGCAAAGACTGGGCACCAATAAATGCCGCATAGTCTGTATTTTTACGATGGACCAGGGGAATAAAGCCATTCTTGGCCAGTTCCGCTTCCCGACGGTCAGAAATCGCGATTTCAGTCGGGCACTTCATATCCACGCCGCCATCATCGGTCGGGAAAGTATGGCAGGGAAGGTCTTCCACCACACCGCCGCTCTCAACGCCGCGAATCATGGTGCACCAGCCGTAATTTTTGAATGAACGGTTGATGTTTACCGCCATTGCATATGCCGCATTAGACCAAACATATTTGCTGTGATCCGCGCCGTCAGTCGTTTCTTCAAAATTGAAGTCATCAACAGGATTATGCTTGATTCCATACGGCAGGCGAGCGAGGAAACGCGGCATCGCCAAACCGATATAACGAGAATCCTCAGACTGACGCAGCGAATTCCAAGCCGCATATTCCAGGTTTTGAGTAAAGATTTTCGTCAAATCACGCGGGTTGGCCAACTCTTGCCAAGAATCCATCTGCATTACGGACGGCGCGGCACCAGTGATAAATGGCATATGAGCAGAAGCCGCAACCTTACCCATCGAAGACAGCAGATCCACATCCTGTGCACTGTGATCGAAGTGATAATCCGCCACCAGACAGCCATAAGGTTCACCGCCGAGCTGACCATACTCCTCTTCATAGATTTGCTTAAATAGCGGGCTCTGATCCCAGGCGATGCCTTTGTAACGTTTCATGTTGCGTCGCAGGTCATTTTTTGAAATGTCCATAAAACGCAGCTTCAGCTTTTCATCGGTTTCAGTGTTATAGACCAGATAGTGCAAACCACGCCACGCACTTTCCAGACGCTGAAATTCTTCGTGATGAAGGATCAGGTTTATTTGTTCGGAAAGCTTGAGATCAATTTCCGCAATGATCGCCGCGATGTTTTTATATGCGTCATCGGCCATCGTGATCGAGGAGTTCAATGCCTGTTCGGCAAGGGTCTTCACCGCGATTTCAACCGCCGTTTTCGCCTGATCGGATTTCGGCTTAAACTCACGGGTCAGCAAAGCATTAAAATCATTTTGCGTTCCGGCCTGAGTCATAGCCTGTTTATTTGATTCTGCTTGAGTTGCCATAGTTCTCTCTCTACATCACTTTTGGGACGCGGCTTCATCAGCCTGTTTTGGCTTGGGAGCTGAAGCCAGAGTATTCAGCAGCGACTTGTCGTTAAGCACTTTCATAACCAGACTTTCCGCGCCTGCTTTGCCATCCATATAGGTTTGCAGGTTGGCAAGCTGGGTCCGTGCCTCAAGTAACTGCGATAATGAATCGACTTTGCGGGCAATAGCGTCGGGAGCAAAATCATCCATGCTCTCGAAGGTCATATCGACCATCAGTTGCCCTTCTCCCGTCAAGGTGTTAGGTACTGCAAACGCCACGCGCGGCCGCATTCCCTTCATACGTTCGTCGAAGTTATCGATATCGATGCTCAGGAACTTCCTGTCGGTAACGGGAGGCAATGGCTCCAACGGTTTACCGGACAAGTCGGCCAGCACGCCCATAACAAACGGCAGTTCTATTTTCTTTTCACTGCCATAAATCTCCACGTCATACTCAATCTGTACACGTGGCGCACGGTTACGTGCGATAAATTTTTGCGAATTGCTTTTGCTCATAGTAGTCAACACTCTTTAATAACCGTTTATGGATAAACCGTCGTTCGCCTGATGGTTAACGTTCAGATAATTAGGCAGCCTTGCCTCCCTGTTATTTATAAACAAGCTCAACCCTTGCTACAGAATGAACTTTCCCAGCAGTAACGGCTGAGTCCCCCTTTGCATAATAACTCGCTGTAAATCTGTGACTTAATGATTCAGCAGCAGAAGAAATAACATAATCCTGCCCTGTTGTAGCATTATCAATAATAACTTGAGAGTTATTTTCTTTTCGTAACCGAATTTGCACATTGCGACTGAAAAGAACACCTGCATCATTAACTAAATTTCCCGTTTCCGTATCTGAACCAGAAACGCTGCTGTTAAAAAATACCGTCACGGTTCGGCTGGCAGGACAATCTTTCAATGTAATATCAAAAGGCACACTTCCCGCTTCACTGCCATTTTTTTTGAGAGCCCCTACCGCTATCCGGGGTAAGGTAACAACCTCATTAATGCCGGCGTTATTAATTACCACGTTACAAGTTTCGTCGATATATTTACCTGTAAAGTAAACGTCTATTGAGCAATTTGTCGAGCAGGCCATCGCCGTTAACATCGATTGAATCGCAATAAACACCGTATATAAAGCAATACGGATAGACTTCATACCCGGAGTGATAATAATAGTTAATGACATAAAACCTCTACCTGGGTAATAGCACCAGAAGCGCTCTTGATTTTATGGGAAATATCGTCATCCGAATAAATGGTACAAAGGCGTACTCCAGATGAATCTTTCACGTACAGGTTATTATTCTGTGCTTGCCAACCGCGAACAAATGCCATCCCCCCTTGCCCGATAATGCCAATATTGTTGTTGCCTTCATCAACCATATTCATACCAATCGGCAACGGTTTACCTTGCTTGTCATGCACCACCAGCACGACAGGATCGCCAACCATTGTTTTCACATCGATTTTTAGTGCCGCTCCCAGGCGCGGAATGACGATACTTTCGCTTTCCAATACATCAACAGTATCTGGCAGCCCCTGGGTGTTCACCGCGACGGTATTCTCGCGATAAGGCGTCAGGGATGGCACGATGGCATAACCATTCGAATCAATTCTTGCACCATAACCGTTGAGTATTCTGGCACCTTCAGCACCCGGCGCATTGACCAGCGCAAATGGATAGTCACCCAAACGCGGTCCTGCGGTTATGCCACCACCATGCGCCACCAAGCTCCCGTTCGCCGAGAATGAAAGCTGACGCGATTTATTACCTACCGAAGCGGTAGAGCCAAACTCTCCCATCGGGGAGTTGTAGTGTATGTTGCCGTTAAAAACGGTTTGGGAAGAATCATTCTTCGCTCTGGAAACCGAAGTCCCGATACCATAGTTCAGCTCGTTTTGCTCGCCTTGGCTACCAATAGCGTTTGCTTGAATCGAACCGGCGCCATCGTTGTCGTGGGAGACGGAAGAATAAAGCGAGCTAAATACAGGTTTCTCCGTAATGTTGTTTTGCCCCAGAGGAACGCTAAAGGACAGCATAACGCTATTCACATTCCGTTCTTCGCTGCTATAGGATCGCGAGGCCGAAATTCCCCAAGAGAAATAGCGCTCGGACTTGTTATACGAAAGCTGGTACTGGCTGGTCGATGAGCGGCCCCCCCAGTAATTGTAAAAATTGCCGGTTAAATTTAGCCTTCCACCATTCCATAGCGGCTGACCGACATTAATGGTAAAACGCTGCCGGGTACGATAATCCACCATATAGCGATCGTTCTTTTCGCCATACCTGTCCAACGCCGCATCTCGCAGGCTGTAAAACCCGCTCGATGAATAGCGATAAGCCGCCAAAGTGACGTCCGTTGAGGTTGAATCCACATATTTGCTAAACCCGACATTGAAACTATTACCTGTAGAAACCTTGCCATTTTTCAGTTCGCTGCGCGCCCTGGTAACATCTACCGATACGCCGCCTAGTGGCGTATTAAACGCATTCCCCAACCCCAACGCGGCGTAATTGTCAGAAAGCTGGCCACCGCCATACAGCGTATACATATTGCCGATGCCGTACTGATAAAAGCCCTCCGCCAGCCCAGGTTTTTCCAATAACGAATCATCCTGCAGCTTGCCTACCGTAATGCCAAAACGGGAAACACCAGCATGCAGCAACATGGGGGGAGCCGAGAAAGGCACCACCTGAGTTTTCTGCCGGCCATCAGCTTCTGTCACCGTTACCAGCAGATCGCCACCGTAACCCATTGCGCCAATATCGCTGATTTCAAAGGGCCCCGGTGGCACCGTAGTTTCATAAAGGGTTCGGCCACGCTGAGTTACCAACACTTTCGCGTTGCTGTCGGCCACACCGCGCACTAAAGGCGTGTAGTACCGCAGCCCTTCCGGCAGCATGAGTTCGTCAGACTGCAATTGAATGCCCCGTACGGTCATACTGTCAAACAGATTACCGCTGGTCGTGCTGTCACCAAGTGTTAACCGGCTTTTCAGTACCGGTACGTCTCTCTGCAGGTAGGTGAACAAGGATTGAGTATGGGCCGAAGAACCGCTGCTCCAATTGGTGTTGATGCGTTTGCGCAAACGCCAAGCAGAAAAGTTCAGACCCGCCATCGCCCCTAAACTACCGCTAACAGCATGTTCATCATTGCCTTTAAAGAAACTACTGGTTGACTGCTGAACGTAAAAGTTAGAGTTATAATCTAACAGCCCTATCGTCACACCAGAGTCCCAAGAACTCGGATCGATATAACCACGCGGATACTGCACCACATAAGCCTGGGGGACCACCAGGTCGAGATAAAAATCCCCAGAGTCATAATTGGCCTTAGCACCAGCAATCCACTTACCAATCATGGCACACTGCGCTTTTTCCTTAATTCCGCTTTTATCCGTCCTCTTTGCCATTGAAACATCTGTTACCTTGAGGCCCAGACTGGTCAGTTCGTGTTGATTAAAGCAAGGCTGGGCACCAATTTGACCTTCAACTTGCCTGAATACCACTTTACGCTGCCCCCGATTTTCACCATTGACGGCAACCGAGACCGTATATTCACCGGCTAAACTTGGATTCCCCTGATAATATTGAGAAATGTCGACGCTGAGGCCGTGGATAAACGCACCATTAAACTTCACATTTTCAGGTTGCGTATTATTTTCAAGTATTTCCGGTACATTAGCGGAATTACCCTGAGCAAATACAGAAAAACTGATCCCTAAAGAAGTAATAAGGACACGTCGGATCGCATGCGTTAACTTAGATACACACATTGCTTGTCGCGCATATTTTTTTATTTCTTTCGGTTGCACGTCCATGTCTCCTGAACACAAGGTGTGAATGCCAGAGCGATAATCAAAAACCGTTCCTACCTGAACGAAGAATCACCACTATTTTGCACACTATTCTTCTTTTATGGTTAATCTCTTTCCTGATGCAGGAATTAATTGATACTCAACCACACTGCCATAATCGCTAAGCATATTAATATTCACACCATTCGCAGTCACTGGTGCATTATTTTTATTTTCCAGTAAAAAATCTTTACTGCCAAAAGGTGGAATCATATCAACGTTCAGAGGATATTTAATAGCACCAGAGATTATTGATGCCGAATCGAACGAGTAATAATACGGCGTAGGATTGGTTACTTTAATGCCTTTCGCCGGGCTGATAATTTCCCAGTGTAACTTGCCAACTTCATTCGTACTGCTGCTTTTTAGCACGCTTGGCCGATAAAAAATTTTAATACGCGTTCTGAATGCCAGCTCAAGGTGATCGGTTTCCTTCGCCGTCTCTTGCATCGGCGGTACTTCCAGCAAATTAAACCAAAATACGGACTCTCGATCCTGCGGTAAAGCCATACCGTTGTAAATAAGGCGTATGCTTTGCCCTTTTCCTGGTTCAACACGATAAATAGGCGGCGTCACGGTAAACGGAACTTTGACGCTATTAATATCATCATTAGCATTACCATCGTCAACCCAAACCTGCGCCAGCAAAGGTATACTTCCCTTATTGGTAGTTCTCACGGTTTGCTCGCGCTCAGCTCCCGGAAAAATAATTCGAGTCCCAGAAATGGTCATGCCGGCAAAAGACATCTGGGTCGTTAATATCAGGCAGAAAAAAGCCTTGGTTAACGTTGAAAAAATTCCACTTTGATATTTCATAACACTACCCTGTGCGCGTTGCATCCCACCTTATAAAAGGTAAAACAGGAACGTTTCTTAATAAGGGGCGATAATTCGCCCCAATGCCAACCTTGAGGCTGATTTATTACGGGTAAGCTAAGGTATAACGCGCTTGCGCATAAACCATACCAGCACCAGTGGCTGCCGTTGCGTAATAACCACCATAGTAGGTCATGGTGGCACTACCTTTATCGTCGACTTTCGCCGCGGTGCCCGTGTCACCCAGTTTCAGTTGTGTCGTCCCATCGGTGTTGTACAGGCGAACCTGAACCTCCGTGGCTTTGGTTTCCGCGCCCTGATACTCGTTTTTTAGGTTCCCTGTTGCGCCATCCAGGCCGCTACTGCCAATAGCTTCAAAATGTGCAGCAACTTGAGTAAGACCCTTCGGGCAGTTTTCAGCCGTCAGTTGGAACATTTTTGAACCGGCTTCTTTCCCATTAGCATTAAGAGTCTGAATAGCAACTTTTGGCAAAGTAACTATGCGGTTTTGAGAGCCATTCTCAATAGAACAGGTCTCAGCAGTCAACTCACCATTAAAGGTTACGGTCCCCTGAGTAACTTCATCCGCAGCCAAGACGGAAGTCGATACCGCAGCCAGCGCGCACAGCGTTAACGTTAATTTACGCATTAATAATTCCCTATATTTATGTTTTTAAATTAAATTCATCGATTAACATATCATTTGATGCTTTCTGATTTTAATTTTAATCACTCTATCGGCAGATCCTCCATTGACATAACAACCTCAATTGCTTTCTCTTGTGAATAAATGACACGAATAATTATTGTTTTATTCTTTTCTGCATCAGCACCTGTCAGGTTTAAAACGGTAACGCCAATTTTTGGCAGAATATTTTTCTCGATAAAACGGATTAACATCCTGGCCCCAGTTTCAGCTACCGGACATTGCTCAACCACGTGCTGAACCAATTCTTCGCTGAAGGTCAGCGCAATACCATAATTCGCTTTTGCCCGCTCAGCGATACGGTTCAGGTGAATGTTGACAATCTGCCGCAACGAGGCAGTCTCCAATGGGAAATACGGTATGACAGTGACCCGCCCCAAGAAAGCGGCGGGGAATACTTTCAGCAATGCCGGCTGCAATAACGTTAATAAGCGGTCTTCATCCGGCATCGTTTCCGGATCCGCGCAGGCGCTGCTGATTATTTCACTACCTGTATTGCTGGTAAGTAAAATAACGGTATTGCGGAAATCGATATGGCGACCTTCACCGTCCTCCATCGAGCCTTTATCGAAGACCTGGAAGAACAGCTCGTGCACATCCGAATGCGCTTTTTCCACTTCATCGAGCAGAATAACGCTATAAGGTTTACGCCGAACCGCTTCGGTTAATACGCCGCCTTCCCCGTAGCCCACATAGCCTGGCGGAGACCCCTTCAGCGAAGAAACAGTATGCGCTTCCTGATATTCGCTCATATTGATGGTGATAAGATTCTGCTCGCCGCCATAAAGCTGGCTGGCGATCGCCAATGCGGTTTCTGTTTTGCCGACACCAGAAGGCCCCACCAGCATAAAGACGCCAAACGGTTTTTGCGGGTCAGCCAGGCCAGCACGCGCAGTCTGAATGCTCTGGCTTAGGCAAGTCAGCGCATATTGCTGACCAATCACTCTTTCAGAGAGGCGCTGCGGCAGCTCCATTACTGCACTAACATCATCCTTAAGTACCTGCCCTACCGGTATTCCGGTCCAGTTCGCTACGATAGAGGCAACCACACCGGCATTCACTTCAGCCTGCACAAGCGGCTGCTCACCGCGAATTTTTCTCAGCGTTTCCTCTAATTCATTCAAACGCGCCTGTAAATACTCGACTTTTTCTGCTTTCGGGACCTGAGATTCTTCCACCGCAGCGGCCAAAAGTTGCTGACGCGTATCGATGATGCTGGCAACCAGCTCGCATTCCTGCGCCCAACGGCGATCGAGAAGCTTCGCCCCTTCAGCATGCTCAGCGATGGAATTCTGAATAGACTGGACGCGTTCACCGTCTTCTTTACCAAAACCGATCGCTTTTTCGAGCAAAGACAATTCCGTCTGCGCCGACTGGCTGCGGAATTTCAGTATTTGCAATTCTTCCGGCGGAGCATGCTGCGCAACGGCAACCCTGGCACAAGCGGTATCCAGCAGGCTAATCGCCTTATCAGGCAATTGACGGGCAGGAATATAACGATGAGAAAGGCGCACAGCCGCTCGTATCGCCTCGTCCATGATCCAGACGCCATGATGCTTCTCCAGCACCGGCAGTAGCCCGCGCAGCATGGCGATAGCCAGCTCTTCGGAAGGCTCTTCAACTTGAAGCACCTGGAAGCGACGCGTCAGAGCCGGATCTTTTTCAATGTGGCGCTTGAATTCGCTCCACGTAGTGGCACCGATCGTACGCAACTGACCACGCGCCAACATGGGTTTCATTAGATTGGCGGCATCGCCCGTACCGGCATTACCGCCCGCACCAACCAGCGTATGTACTTCATCAATAAACAAAATCACCGGCTCGGCGGAATTGACGGCTTCTTCCAGGACCGCTTTTAAACGCGCTTCGAATTCGCCTTTCATGCTGGCACCCGCAGAAAGCGCAACGACATCCAGCGCCAATAGGCGGACGTTCTCAAGCGAAGGCGGCACTTCACCGGCAACGATAGCCAACGCCAGGCCTTCCACCACGGCAGTCTTACCTACACCGGCCTCACCGGTCAGCAATGGATTGTTCTGCCGACGGCGCAGCAAGATATCTACCAGGGTATTTATCTCTTTATCGCGCCCCAAAACCGGATCAATTTTTCCCTCACGCGCCAGTGCCGTCAGATCCGTCGAATACTGCGACAGGCCGCCCCCCTGTGCTGATCCCAATGCATTACTGGCTTCGCCAGGAACGCCAGCTTCGCCTGGAATAACCGCGCCGCCGGTCAAATCGCCTTCTTCGGCCGAATCGCGAATGATATAACCGAGATCTTTGCTTAAATGCTCCAGCGGGATCTTTTCGAACGCCGGGGAAATGGCAAACAGCGCACGGCGTAATTCCATGGTGGTGAGCAACGCAATAAGCAAGTGACCACTGCGGATGCAATTATTGTGGCATTCCAGACTGGCAAATACCCACGAACGCTCGATGGCCAGTTCGATATGGTATGAGAAATCGGAGATAGAGCTCGCACCTGCCGGTAGACGCGTTAATGCCTGCGCGAAATCACGCTCCAGCATTTCGGCGTCCACTTCAAAGTGCCGAATGATATGCTTGATATCACTATCTTGCTGTTGATATATCTGATTTAGCCAGTGCACCAACTCAACGTAAGGATTACCACGCAGTTTGCACAACGTAGTCGCACTCTCTACGCTTTTAAACAAACTAGTATTTAGCTTGCCGAATAGGTTTTTTCTGGTTATCGCCACGATAAAACTCACCCTGTTTTAATTCTTCCATAGTGGATCTGAGAACCGTTTTGGTTACAAAAATCCGGCGTAACGGTACGCTGCTTTGTAAGAATTCTAATTAAAAAAATTGAAATAAAAACCCTAAAACGCGACGCATAACAATTTTGAGAATTAAGCCCGGAAGTTATTCTTAGTCTTAATCATTAATTTTTATTTTTTAAGAATAAAGCCCGAGGCGCATTCTTAAAATAGCAACTGGGATTAATAATACCATCGTAAAAAACAATTAAATTTATAGAATCGCTACCGTTAAAGAGAAAAGTTCGGCAGAAGGCCAGCGGGACACTTTTGATTTAATTTCGGGTATTGTTCTCCTGACCAACAAGAAAAGTTCTTTTTGCCGTTATAAATTGACAGGGTGCTAAGTGGAACACAACTTCCTAGACTACTACAATCGAGAGCTGACATTCGTCAGGGAAATGGCGCAAGAATTTGCCGAACGACATCCTAAAATTGCCGGGCGTTTAGGGATGCACGGCATCGAGGTTGCGGACCCTTACGTGGAGCGTTTGATTGAGGCATTTTGCTTTTTATCTGCCAGAACGCAAATAAAACTTGACGCTGAATTCCCTAAATTCACCCAGCGGTTACTGGATCTTATCTATCCAAACTATAATTCCCCCACCCCCTCTATGGGTGTTGTCCAGCTGAAACCTAATTTGAGCGAGGGGGATTTAACGCATGGCTATAAAATCCCCAAACAAAGCGCTTTCTATAGCAGGATCTTGCCTGGTGAAATGACCCGCTGTGAATTCAGGAATAACCAAGACGTTACCCTATGGCCGCTGGAGATAGCAGAGGTAAGACTGACGTCCGTACCACCGGATATTCCTAATTTGGAAAGTTATCGTCTCAATCATCATCAGTTGAAAGGCGCACTGCGGATAAAACTAAAACTGCAGGGCGACCTTGTTTTTTCTGCGCTAAAAGGGCTGGATAATCTTCCTTTTTATATTCAAGGTGATGAACGCGTTGTGTCTCATACCTTTGAGCTTCTGCACGGCAGCCATGTTGCGACAGTGATCCGCAGTGAGAATAGAGAAAAACCTCAGCATCATGTCATCAACAATCAACCTCTGAAATTCGAAGGCCTGGATCCGGACCAGAGCCTTTTGCCCCTGCAGTGGAATATGTTCCATGGTCACACTCTGATTCAGGAATATATTGCCTGCCGCGAAAGATTTTACTTTTTCTCTCTCACGCAGTTGGGCACGGCATTGGAAGAAAATAATACAAATGAAGTGGAGATTATTATTCTCCTGAATAGATTACCGCAGGATTTAATCGCCCATCTGGACAGCTCACGTTTTTTGCTGTTTTGTACGCCGGTGATTAATCTTTTCCCGAAGAGGGTAGACCGCATCGAAGTCAATCGGGCGCTGAACCACTTTCATATTGTCCCGGACCGTAGCCGCCCGCTCGATTACGAGATTTTTTCCGTTAATAAGGTCCTTGGTTTGCAGGCGGAAACCAGTGAGGAGCTGACATTTAACCCGCTTTATCAGACCCGGCACAGCGACACCGGCAATTTCGGGCGCTACTTCTCGGTAAAGCGTGAAGTCAGAACAAAAGAAAGCCTCAGTCGTAAATACGATACCCGCACGCCTTACAGCGGCACCGAAATTTTTATCTCGCTGGTCGATCAACAAGAAGCGCCCTACGGGGAGCAGATTCGCTATCTATTGGTCGACGCGGTGGTTACTAATCGTGATTTACCCCGTTTGCTAACCAGCACCGGCAGCTTTGATCTCACTATGTCAGATTCCGTTCCCATCCATGGCGCCCGATTCGTAAGCTCGCCAAGCGCCCCGCGCGCGCCGTTCGCCTTAGGCGAGTCGGCATGGCGGCTAATTCGCCAGCTTAGCTTTAACTACCTGCCATTATCTGACATGGACCATGCTCAGGGGGGCGAGTCGCTGCGTAATATGTTGCGGCTTTTCACTACCGCAGCCGATCTGGATTCCGTAGCGCAAATTAACAGCCTGGTAGGGTGCAAAACCGAACCCGTGGTTCGCCGTCTGTCGAATGAAGGGCTGCTGGTTTACGGACGCGGAGTTTGCTGCAGCTTGACCGTAGACGAAGAGGGTTTTTCCGGAGTCAGCCCCTATCTCTTTGGCCTGATAATGGAAAACTATCTGGCGCGCCACGCCGCCATCAACATCTTTACGGAGACTGAACTGCATTCAATGCAGCGTGGTTTAATCGCGCGCTGGAAAGCGCGGCCAGGCAGGCGAGGTGCGCTATGAATCATCGCGACGCCTCCCGGCAACCTGCAAATCTGGACAACTGGTACGACATCGATAAACCCTGGGAAGCCGGTTTTATCAGCATAATGCGGGCTATTGCGGCCCGCACGCCAGACTCTCCACCGCCGGGCAAGGCAACGCTGCCTTCACAAGAAGGCTTTCGACTTGGGCAGGTTGCCAGTATGGCATTCTCGCCACGTGAAATTTCCGCCATTAGCCAACAGGACGAAAAAATCAAGCTCCAGCTATTCGGTTTAGGGATCTGGGGCGCACAAGGCGCCATGCCGCTTCATCTTTCCGAACTGGCCTACTCCCGCTACGAGCAGCACGATCGTACGCTAACCGATTTTGCGGATATTTTTCACCACCGGGCACTCAGCCTGTTTTATCGCGCGTGGTTTTTATCGCAGGACACCGCCTCGCTGGACCGCAAAGACGATGAACGTTTTTCGTTTTATGTCGGTAGTCTGATAGGGCTGGATCCTGCCGAACTCCCCCCTGCGCCGCTTCCGATTCATACCCGGCTGGCCTCTTCTGCACACCTGATTCGAGAAGCGCGCAACCCGGACGGCTTACTGGGCGCAATGCAGTATTACTTCGAAGTGCCGGTCCGTATGGAAGAATTCGAGCTGCAATGGATTTTTCTGGAAAGCAAAGATCAAACCGCGCTAGGCGACGATCACTACGCCACATTGTTAGGCGACGGTGCCATTCTCGGCAACACCGTACTGGACAGGCAATGCAAATTCAAATTGCTGATGGGACCGCTAACGCTGGCCCAGTACACCCAGTTTAGTCCGTGGGGCCGCGATTTGTCGGTACTGCGCGAACTGGTGCGCAGTTTTATTGGTTTTGAATATGCATGGGATGTAGAGCTAGTGCTGGCCGCCGATCAGGTACCGCAGGCCACGCTGGATGGCAGCCATCAACTGGGCTACGCCAGTTGGCTGGAGCGAAACACCTGCGATTCGCCAGTCTCCGGCATGAGCTTCGAACCGGAAATGTATCACCGCTAGCGGCTCCCTACGGGCCGATTACGCAGCCACTCATGGATGAAAGTGAAGTCGCTATGAATCAGACACACAGCCTGAACTGTTCAGATTATTACCAGCACCTTATGCAACCCATTGAGGGTGATGCCCCCTGTGGTGAGAACCTCGATTACGATCCTGCCTTTATCATGCTGCAATCCAAGCTGCAGCCCAAACTTGGCGTTGAGTACGGCAATTTTTTTGAAGCGGCGGAGCCGATTAACTGGACGGAAACCGAGCGTGAATGCCAGACCTTGCTGCAAAAAAGCAAGGACATCAGGCTGATTATCATCCTGATGCGCTGTCAACTACGCAAGATTGGCCTCCCTGCTCTGGCGGAAGGGCTCGAAGCTCTGCATTCCTTGCTTCACGCCTGGCCGGACGATCTCCATCCGCAGCTTTTGGACGAGGGCGAATTTACCCCCGTTCTGCGCGCTAATGCCCTGGCCGAACTGAATGACGTCAATGGTTTATTGGCAGACTTGCGTAACCAACTGCTGCCAAAAGCTGCCGGTCTGCAAGTCACCGTCAAAGAATTCGAGAAAGCGCATCAGATTCCGCGTGAAGAAGGAGCGCTTTCGGATACTGCCGTCGCCGCACTGATCCATGAATGGCACAGCAGCGCCCGCGAAGAGATTCGTCCTTTGAGCCAGGCATATCATTTCATACTTGAAATGAAAAAAGCGCTCTCGGAGATGCTGGCGCAAGAAGCGCCGGAGTTTGACGCTTTGGTCAGTATTCTGAAGTTGTTCTCCGGCGAATTCGGCAGCGAACCGCCTGCTGCGGCGGCTCCCTTTCCTGACTCCATTCCCGCCGCAGTTGGCGGGCAAGACGACTTGCCGGCACCCACCGTTGAAGCGCCCGTCGCTGCTGTGAAGACCGTATCTCCCCAGGTTGAGGCTGCGACATGCACTGTGCCAGAGGTGCAACGCGGCATTGGCAGCCGTATTGATGCGTTGCATCGCCTACAGGAAGTTCGCAGCTGGTTTGCCATGACCGAACCCAGCAGCCCGCTGATTCAGGTATTGAAGTACGCCGAGGATAGCATCGGTAAAAACTTTGCCGACCTCTTAAAAATGTACCCTCCTGAAATCGTTGCAGTGCTGAATCAAGAAAAGGAATAAATGATGTTAAAGATCTCTATCATTATGCTCTCCGCCCTTATTCTGTCGCCCAATGCCGAGGCCGCCTGTAAGCTTGCCCGTGGCTCGCTCACCAAGCTGAGCATTCCTTCGCAGGTAATTCGCATTTCTGCTGATGCCCCGGTCAGTACTTCAAATCCTCTGGCTCAGTTCGATAGCCCGACAACATCGCAGGATATTGGCTTCGATGATTGCATAGCGGGGACACCATACGGTAAACGTACGATAAATCTCCGAAACCAGAACCCGGCGACAAAAATCTTCCCAACCAATATTCCCGGCATCGGAATTAGAGTGCTTGCGAGAGCTGGGGACGCTACCGGCGACTTTCCCTCAAGCGGTGCCGTCACATTTCCTGGTGGCGAACAGATAGGGACATTCGATATCAAGGCAGGGCTTGGTTATCGCATTCAAATTTTTAAAACCGGTAGTCGACTTTCTCTACAGCATGGAGAGAATACTTTCCTACCAGCCGGTCTCATTGCTTATAACTACCTGGGGATAGCGGATCCGGCCTATTTCACCACCGATCTGACCATCGGTGAAATGAAAATTACCAGCACGCCGGCCTGTACCTGTACCTCCGATAAAGCGAAAACCGTCAATTTTAACGATATCACCCCTTCACAGTTAAAAAACGGCGTTACGCGCAAGCTGGATTTCGCCATTGTCTGCAAAAGCGACTTTGGCTCCTATTCGGCCAAAGCATCGATTATTACAGCGACCCCCTCCTCTGATGCCTCGTATATCCGTGCCAAAGATGCGGCAGGCAAACAAGACCGGTTAGGAATAAAAATCACTGATAGTGCCGGTAAGACAATGAAAGTCGACGGCAGCACGTCGGAACAAAAAACCGGTATCTCCAGTCTTGGACCCGCTGAGTTTGCCTGGAATGCCACACTGTTCGCCAGCAGTCAATCCGCCCCAACAGGGGGAGTTCTCTCCGCTAAAGCGGAAATCGTTTTTGATATTCAGTAATAGGGATTTTTATATGGTTCGGGAAAACAGGGATAACCCAGCAACAATTTTTATCAGCATAGCCAGTTACCGTGATCCGGAATTGCAGTCCACGCTTCAGGATATGCTGCAGCACGCCGCACATCCTGAAAATCTGCATATCGCCATTTGCTGGCAGGATAACGAAGAACGGGATGTTTTCGAACAGACTGGGCTGGAACCGATAGGCAAGCGGTTCGTCGCGGGCAATGAGGTCTTTGCTTATCGCTATCATCAGGCTCGCATCGATGTTATTAGCATACATTATTACGCCAGCCAAGGAGCCTGTTGGGCACGTAACCTGGCGGAAACGCTATTTGATAATGAAAGCTACTTCCTGCAGATAGACTCCCATTGCCGCTTCATACCCAACTGGGATGAAGAAATGATCGCCATGTTACGACAATTACAAGCAACATCGCCTCTGCCCATTATTTCTTCTTATCCCCCTGCTTATACGCCAGGAGACAATGAAGAAGCGAGCAAGATATCTAGTGTCACCCGCTTACTTTTTCGCGCCTACGAGGACAGGATTCCGATGTTAGGTTCCACGATTTTTGAAGCGACCAAACCGCTCCGAGGCAGCTATCTCGCAGGCGGATTCACCTTTTCCACCGGGAGTTATGTTAAGGCCGTTCCTAACGACCCGCAGATATTCTTCGCTGGTGAAGAAATTGCCATGGCCGTGCGTGCATTCACTCACGGGTACGATATCTATCACCCGCATAAACCGCTGCTCTGGCACTACTATCAACGCGCGGAACACAACAAGATCTGGGGTGATCACACCAATCAGGCTAAGGATGATGGCATGGTTGAAAAAGCGTGGTGGGAATGGGACAACGCCTCGAAAAAACGCGTCAGAACCTTGTTGGGGCTGGAAAGTGATGGGGCTGCCAGTCTGGCTCCCTACACACTGGGCAGTAAGCGAACCCTAAGGCAATTCGAGTATCAAGCAGGGATTTGTCTGGAAAACGGCACAGTCCTACCTGAAGTGATGGGCCCATCATTGATAAATTTTTTTGCTGATCCTCCCATTGACGAGCAGGAATGGCTCAACCGCCAATACGCCTACTACAAGAAAACCATCACACTGAATGCGTCGGAATATAGCACCATTGAACCGGGCATGAGCGACCTGCACTTGAACGTTTATAACAAGGAAAATGTCCTGCTGTATAAGCGCACACTGGGAACCGAGGAATTTGAGACGTTACGGAAAAAATCGCCACATGACGGGCTAACCTTATCAATCGAATTCAAAACTGCCAACACAGTTCACCCCGCCGTCGTACGGTTATGCCCGTGGTCTACGGCGTCAGGCTGGGGTGCTATCACGGAGAAAGCCTGGTGAAAAGCGAAACCTTTTTTTGCAGGCTTATTGGGATCGATACCCTGTTCTCTTTCGACGGGATCATTCCTTCCGCTGCAGATTTTCAGCTCAAGCTAACCTCGTTGATAGAGCAGCTCAATAAAGCCTTGCTGGCGGAAAACCAACTGCCAGCAGAGAGCGAAGCGCTCTGCCAAGCCTTGTGCGGTTATTTCGACATGCGTCTCACCAACGCCCCGCAGAATAACTCCTTATCCTGGCAACGTTATTCATTGATGCACTACTTTTACGGTTACAACGAAAGTCAAGAGGCCCCTTCATTACCCGCTCAGTTGGAGGTTCTCTTGAAGACCGGCAGCGACGTGATTTTCCGCTACGCCTGGAAACTGCTGCTGCTCCTGATGAAGGAAGAAGGGCAAACTGAAACCTTGGTTTCGCTACGCTCAGCTTCCCGTGCCCGTTACTTTTCCCGTGTTCGCCCCCACTTAACGCCACCGGAACCAGAACCCACCCTCTGGGGATCGCAAAACGATACGCTCTCAGATTCGCCGCGCCTGATGGTGTGTGTTATTGGGCCATTTGCCGGCAAATGGTTTAGCCAATCTGATCTTTCCACAAGCAACGACAGCGGGATTGTTTGGGTTGTCGCTGAGCACGCGACGTCACTGGTTAAACGACTCGAGCATTTGAAGGAAAGCTACAGTTCGATGGCTACCCTCGCTTTTTTCCCGCTGCTTGCCGACGGATTTCAAAACAGCGGGATCATGATTGAACAAATTACTGCGTGGCAGTATGCCTTTTCATCTACGCGACTTCCCGATCACTTGCCCTGCATGCTGGGGCTGTATACGCGCCTGAGCCAACAGCGTTATCCACACGATCCCGATAGAGCAATCTGGACCGGAGGTTTAGCGGCTCCTCCCTACGGGGAGCTAAAACTGGAACCCCGCCTTATTGAGCTTATTGACGAGCTTGATGCCAGCGATGATGGCAACGATGTTTACACCATTCAACGACACGCGCTGGGCTCTATGTGCGTAGTCTGGCTTGCCGAAAATCGGATACTGAATGCCCTGCAAACGTTGTTTGACAGCACACAGCTCGATCTCGCCGGCGTTACGCTGGCCGACCACGGGCAAGGATTCACCCGCCACGGCGCATGGTCCCTTTGGCTTGCGGAAAAGTATGGCATTCTGCCAGGCCTTGCTGCCTCCTTAGCTATGCATCCACTCCCTGCCGTCCCCCTTCCGCCTGTGATGACAGAAGATCCTCTTCTACCGACGCCGGTTTTGCCTCTCGCCAAACCTCATCCTCCGCAACGACGCAGAAAAACAGCCTTCACACTGTTGGTGTTATTTGCTTGTGTGGCAGGTGGTTTGGGGTATTACAGTTGGCAATCTGGCGGTGAAATACGTGAGCAGTTGAAACAGTCGGCATTTTTTAACGCGCTGTTCGGAGACTCCAGCCTAAACACTGACGTTGTGCTATTCACTTTGAGCGGCAACACACCGTTATTCGAAAACGGCAGCAGCAACCTAATGCCCAGCAGCGAAAAACAACTCGCTGAAATCGTACCAAAAATGACGCACATCCCAGGCCAAATGTTCCTCATCATCGGTCATTCTGACAATACCGGTTCCGCCGCTACCAACCTTGCGTTGTCAACCGAACGGGCGCGTGTCGTTCGGGACTGGTTGGTTGAACACAGTGGGTTATCTGTCAACCAATTCCTCATTGAAGGTGCAGGGAACTCACGTCCGGCCGCCAGCAACGCCACCCAAAAAGGACGCGCGCAAAATCGCCGCGTTGAGATTATTCCACTATCTATGCAAAACAATCAGGATTGAGAGAAATTCGCTTATGAGCAAAAAACCTGTGACTTACCCACTTAATGAAGGCACTTTCGTAACACTGGATCCGCAAGAGGATAGGACAATCAATATCCTACGCTATATGGATGACGAGAATACCCCCTACAATATTCTGATTAATCGTGCCATATTGGAAGAAGGTCAAACCGTAGATGATTTTTGTGAAAAGCAATGGGAAAAAATGAAACGTTCCGTCCCAGGATTTGAAGTGGAAGGGAAAAACCTGAAACATGAAATTGGCCCGGCTAAACTACCCGTCCTACAGACTGCCAATAAATTCCTGGAGGACGGCGGCTGGGTTCGGCAGGTCTCGTCCATCATTACGCTGCCTTGGCACCCACAGATAAACCCAGACTCTCGCAAACTGTTGGTGTTTACGTTGGCGGTAAACAATGATTTTACCGAAGCGCAACGCAAGCATTACGTGCGTATTATCAACAGCTTTATCCCTGTAGAAACCCCAATCAGCGTCGAAAGTTGACTCTTCCCTTCGTTCTGCTCCAAGGCCCCATAAAAGGCCTTGGGCATTAATTATTTATATCTCGACAAACTTTAGCAGGCAGTAAATTCGGTGTACACGCTTGTGGTTCCAAACGTGGTCCTGTCTGAGAAGCACCTGAAGAAGCGTCTTAAATCCGCAGCGAGGGTAACATTCAACCGCCTCGGATCACTGCTTCATCACGTCGTGTATAGGGCTGATAACGAAACACCGCCCTGCTCAGCGATAAAGTCCTGCATGCTTGCCGTATGCTCATCGTAAGTGCCCGGGTTTTCCACCCGGTTAAGGTCGGTTCCTGGACACGCTACCGCCCATCGCTGTTTCCCATGAAGGGGACCAGAGCGCATGCGGTCAGGCTGGCAGGCAGATTGTGGTTTTCTTTACTCAATGCCCACCGTGCAGGCACTCAGAAAAAACGGCGGGCACTCCAGGAACACCTGCATCCCCGCCGTTAAACGTTCATCCGCGATCGCATCCGACATCGTCTGCGCGTCCTGCCAGATGTCCAGCGCACTCAGCTCAGAGACCGGGTTCAGGTTGATTTTTTCAAACAGGGACGCGTAAACGCCACCCGCAGCAGGACGTTCCAGCACCACACTCTCACCACCAGCCGCATTCTCATTTTTTACAGACATCAGCATCTTCCTTATTAATCCGTTAAATCATCGTGACCGTTATGGCTGTCTTGGGGCCAAGGCTGAAAGTTCGGCTCAGAGTTCTGCACTTAATGCCGGGAAACCTGCTCAGGAGTGAAATCCTTCATGCTCAGGAAGGTCAGACTGATATTGTCTTCACTACCATCATCGGCAAGCGTGTTTTTAACGGTCAGATTGACTTTTGGGGAATATTTGGAAAGAACTGAATCAAAATTATTTTTGTTCAAGTTAACTTTTTTGCGCTCAGACAATGGTGCAGACTCCTGATCATTACTGAAGTCGCCCGCCACCAGTAATTTCAGAGGGAGCTCAGTTTTCTTGCTCGCGCCCCCCGTATGCAAATCGAGTTTCAGATTAATGCGCGCTTTAGGGATTTCGGACTGAAAGGAAGAGTTAGACATGGCTGTCCCTGTTCTATGGAGTAATAGAAACGGTCAATGCCAGTGAGAAATTAATAAGAAAGGCTTACCCTGCCAGAACAACATCCCTGCTTACGTCATCCAACGTAAATCAAAATCCCGGAACTAAAAAGCGGGTGTATTCCATCCACCAGCATGCCGACACTGTATTTTTGAGTATTTCTCTGAAATAAGAAATTTCAGATAAGACCCAGTAGCCGGAGTGTAGGAACGTTCTCTGCCTGATCGGAAATGAAAAAATGTAACAAAATTTTACAAAGTCAACCTTTAACACCAACAGATCATCTTTCTGATTTATAAGAATTTTCCTTAAAAACCACTTCAATCCATGTGGAATAAGGGTGTTCAGCAAACGATCAATTGAGCTTAGGGAGTATATTTGTACAAAACACCACCAATCACGTGAAATATCTGATTTTGTACTTTTATCAAAAAATGAGAAGCAGGACGTGACTGAGCATGTGAAAAATTGACGACATCTTCGGGTTATCATCATTTCTTATTATTCACTTAAACGAGGCTTATTTGTTTTCGTCAGAAGAAAGGAAATTTCACGACTGCCCTTTACTCAAACCATAGGGCAGGATCGTCTACCGGGGTGGGGCCAGTCCAAACAGGCTATTGAGGTGTCCGGAATTGCTGATCAACTACAGCAATGGTGGGCTGATTTTCTGGGGATCAACAGAGAAGGCATGATTTCTCCGTTTGATTATGCGAAATTGACGTTGCCACGAACCGGATGTGAGCACGCATGGACACCCAGCCGATAAAGACTGGGTGTCTACTCTGACGTTATTTTTTCAGTAAAGGCACCCTAACCCGAGATGATTGAGTGGCAGGGGCAATAAAACAGGTCTAAAAAGGAAAATGAAGTGAAAAAATGGATATTGCACAGACTCGCATTATTACTGTTAGCAGCCCTGCCCTTCTGCAGCGCGCAGGCCGAATTATCAGTCACCGCCCATAACACCGGCGAGTTGGCCGGCACATGGGGGGGCAAAAATTGGTATAACGTTAACGGGCATGCGCTTTGGCGACAGCAGGACGCTGCAGCTATTCAGGTGAGCTGCACGGCCGTGCTGGGCTGCGCGCTGGCAGTCGGCACCGTCGTCGGCGATAAATTCTACCCAAGATACGGGTTTATCCCTGTCGCGAGGGGGATGGCTTGGGAAAAGGCCTACACGCAGTGGATTTACACGCACACGACCGATATGGCCTTTACCTACCCCGAGCCGGCAGAGCGACTTTCCGCGCCCGGGGCCTGCAGCACAGTCGGTTTATACTGGGGTCGCGAGGAAGGCGACGGTTACTCACAGTGGTTGCCTGTCCCCGGCAGCCTTTGTGCGCCTATCAGCGGCCCCCAATAACAGGGTGAGTCGCGTCAGGCCCACCCTCGACTCGCGGGAACCGGTTCAGATGCCTTCCCCGACGGCTCAGAGAAGGAGACCAGGCTATCCCGTCATCAATGGTACAACCCGTCTTCGGTAAAAAATAATCAGACGGGTGACCTCATCTGTCAGGCCACAAGGTGAGTGAGCACCTTAATGTTATCGCGGACGGCATTGGAATAAGGGCAGACGACATGGGCTTCTTCGATCAGCTTTTCCGCCTGTGCGGAAGACATGCCGGGTAATGTCACCCTCAGTTCTGCTTCAATGCCAAAACCGGTGGGTGTCGGCCCTATACCGACAAGACCCTCGACATTAGTACCTGCCGGTAAGGCTATTTTCTGCCGCGCTGCCACATACGTCATCGCGCCAAGAAAGCAGGCTGAATAACCCGCGGCAAAAAGCTCTTCGGGATTGGTTCCCGGTACGCCTGCCCCACCAAGCTGTTTGGGGATGGAAAGGCTGACGTCCAGCACTTTACTTTCAGACCAGGCGCGACCATCGCGGCCCCCCGTTGCAGTGGCTTTTGCTGTATATTTTACATCTTCAACTTTCATGGTTTTCTCTCTATGTCTGAAATAATGTGCAGATAAATGTGGTTTTTCCGCCCATGCCAACCGTTTGACAGAAAAATTGCAGGCTGGCCATACTTTTGCTAACGCATTCAACCTCGGGCAATTCAGGCACTTTTTCCTGCCCCGTCCTGACCATAGACGACTTTATTAAACAGGCCTTCAAGATTTTCAGGCGGCAGATATCCATTGATGAACGTGCTTAATCTGCCATTTCTCCTGAAACAGACTGTCGGAAATGATTGCACGCCTGATATTCTGCAGAACCTAAACTGTGCCTGTGTAGCAGACTTGATTTCATTACTTTCAAACCAGGAAATAAAATCCTCAACCGGAATGGAATGTAACTCACACAAACTTCTGTAGAACTCTTTTTCCTTGGGATCCTCACCAGAAACATAAAACTTTTCCTGAATGCTGCGAAAAAAAGATAGCTTCTTACTTTCTCCAATAAAAATCCCGGCGGTGATGACGGCCCGGCAGGCCGGCTCTGTGTCATAATTGAAGGAATGCCTATCAAGTAGTGTGTAGCTGAAAGGCTTTCCTGTTTTTAACGCGATATAAGCCCATTCATTTCTGAGAAATTCCGTAAATTCCGGCCCCCACAGATCCCCCCCTCCGGCCCGCAATCCTCCTGTTATCACGTTGAAGCCGATGTCGTTTTTTTCACACAGGTTTTCCAGCGCAGAAAACGTATCAGACCCACCCCAGCACCACGAACACATCGGATCGCCGAAATAATAAAATGAAATATCCTCTTTATTCCCGACATCCGAAAATAAATGGGCGTTGATATCAGGCACACTCTCGGCCAAACAAATACCTTTTTCATTTTCGCATTTCATTGTTGTCTCCTGTTAATTAGTATGCGGGTATCTTATCAACCGCCCGGTCAGGTACAATGCGCTGTATCCCAACAACTGTGTGCAGAAAACCTGAACGATGGACAAACTCACCGCGATGCAGACCTTCATAAACGTGGCCGAGGCTGGCAGCTTCAGCCAGGCGGCCAGGCTGATGAATGCACCCAAAACGCGGGTATCGCAGCGAATTTCTGAGCTGGAAAAAGAGTTAGGTGTCAGGCTCCTTGAAAGAAATACCCGCTCACTCAAGCTGACACCCGCAGGGGAAAACTATCTGTCGCGCTGCAGGGATATTATTGGCGCCCTTGATAATGCTGAACACGAAGTGCGTGGGGAGGTTTATGGGGCCCGGGGACATATTCGCGTTGACATACTGTCCCCCATAGCACGTTGGGTTATTGCACCACGCCTGCATGAGTTCATGGCGCTTCATCCTGACGTCACGCTGAGCATTATCAGTAACGACAGTTTCGCCAGACTCTACGAAGACAACGTGGACTGCGCCATTCGCGGCGGCGAACTGAAAGATTCGGGCATGATATCTCGCCACCTATGCAACGTAGAACTGGCGCTTTATGCTTCACCTGAATATGCGGCAACGCTGAGTGAAAGTCCGAAATTATTGTCTGACCGCGATCTCATTACCTGGCTCAGCGCCGATGAACGCAATTTGGTGTGGTCGCTGAAGCGGGAAAATGAAACCCTCACGCTTCGCTCGGAAGCTCATCTTTATATGAACGATCATGATGCCGCACTGCTACATTGTGCGGCAGGAAAAGGAATATGTCCGGGGATCGGTGCAGGGGTGAGCGAACTGGTCTCTGCCGGCAGGCTGGTGCAGGTATTTCCTGGGTGGACCCTTGCCCCAAGGCCGGTCAGCATCGTTTATCCAAGCAGAAAGAATCTGCCGCAGAGAGTCAGTCTTTTTGTTGAGTGGGTATGTCGCACCGTTTCACTGGCTGAAAAAGAGATTAACAGCATCAGCAAAGCGCTGACGCTGGAGTAGGCTTGGCCCCATGAAAAGCGCTTGCCGGCATAACGTTTTCAACGGGGCGGTAGCGAGATCTCAGATAACGGGATATTGATGGCGTACATCTTACATGTGGCATTACAGAATCCGCCGCGCGCCAGGCGAACGCGGTGCTCATGAAGGAAACGCCCGGCATTCTCTTCGTCTCTGAAGACAAAAAGCCCCCCGGCAGCCTGTTCTTCAGCATTCTCCGTCCAAATTTTCCACATCAGTCCTGCTTCCGCTGAAAAATCATGGGCAAGCGGGCCATAGGTTGCCGACATCTCACGGCCCCAGGGGCCCTGATGAGAAAAGTCGGTTTGTATAAGATACAATGCCTCTTCTTTGTCAGAGCCGCAACTGAACGGACGTGTATGAAGAGGTGCTGAGTTGATGGCTGAAAGGGGTTCATTAACCTCAAAAACGTTCATCTCAATGCCGGAAATCCCCGCCAGTGACAGCCTTTCGGCATGCATCCGGCCGTAACGCAAGGCATCATCCCGGTTGTCAAAAAGATAGATCCCCCCTGCTTCGCAGGTTAAGGCATTCTCGGTCCAGAGTTTCCAGTACAGGCCGGGCTCCTGAGCAATAGTTGAAGCCAGGTCGCGGAAATTCTCGGTCATGGCATGCTGCCAGGGGCCCGCATACGGGAAATCCACCTGCAGGATATGAAGTGTCATTTTTTCGTACCTTCTTATTTTTTCATTTGATAATGGAACTGTGACGTTGTTGAGGCGCTGATAGTAGCAGGGGGCTGAAGACAAACAATAACCCGGCCCAGAGAAACAGTGTGCAGGAAAATTGGACAATCATGCATAAGCGATGACGACCAAGTCGTCAGCCTGCTGATTAACCTCGTTGAAAATAAAACAGCGGTTTTTAACCCTATTTTCTTAAAGAAAGGCAGTAATTCGCGATCATTATCATCGAACGACGCGTCAATTCGTTCGTTGTCAGTGTGAAAAATCTCACCCGTGGCCTTGCTGTGTGTCACCCGCGCTGTTGCCCTCAAGGTGTTACCCTCGATGATGCGATTATCCGTGGAGGTTAGCCATACTGACCGCGTGCTGCGCAGTGTGTGCAGCAGCGGGCCCGGTAGCGCTGTGGTTTCCCCTTACTCTTGAGATAAATCTTTCTAACAAGAAAATCTCTTGCAGGGCACAACAGGGAAAAAATAAAACCAACCGACCTGAAAATCTCAAGCACTAAAATAAGTTTAAAACCCATAAAAATAAATCAACGCAACAGTGGGTTATACTTATTTATTAATGCAATCGTCTTGATTTTATTTTATCTTACAAAATATCAACCTTGAAAAGCGCAAACCCACTCACGGTTTGCCCAAGTGTCCCTGTATCGGTAACAACAAAGAGCGGGTTAAACGTATAGGGGCCAATGATATCCCGTTCAGCCGTAGAACCGCAGCCATCACAGGCAGATATTTTCACCCGGACACCGCCATTCATCACGATTGTATCCTTCATGTCCAAGGTTGTTACACTTACACGCACCCGTACACTAAGGGGATTACAAATAACACGTACTGCCGCAGTGCCCCGCGTCGACTTACCCACTTGAGTGATTAAGTTTACATGGTTCAAGACTTCAGCAGAGCAGGATTTTGTGGGTACCGGGGGGATGTATTGATTATAAATATAATATCCGTACATGCCCTTTGGATAACATTTAATGATAAGGGTATTCTCTCTTTTCCCTCCTCCAGGAAAAATCACCGACGTCAAAGTCTCGCCAGAATACCTATTTACAAAATCAGATGCCGCCTTCTCATTCGGACAATCCAAGCTAGCTGAAGGCTCCTGTCTGGCATAAACATCTTTTTTTTCATCGCTGTATTCAATGTAGCCCAGAGTACCAGCATTTTGAGAGATCGCTGGAAAAAACATCATATCCGCAGGAGTGCTCGATCCAACAACAATATAACCATTGTTAATTTTTTCCGTAGCAAACACGGCATAAACCATAGGCGAAAAAGAAAAAAATAAAGAAAAAAATAAAAACCTCATGATTTACCACCTCAACAAACTAGCACCTAAAATAAAACCAAGCACTATTAAAGCCCCAGCAAGAAATATAAAAACGACGGGGATTATTACCCTCCCCCCACTCAACGAGACAATTATTGCAAAACAGAAGCAATTTGAAAATATAAAAAATGAGATTAAAAAAAATAAAAGACATAACTCTTTCCCAATATTAATTTTACAACTTTCACGACCTTTAATATCAAAAAAGAAAATAAATCAGAATAAAAAACCATTGAAATAAAATGCTTAACATTATCGAACGTTAATTTAAAAGGTGCGTTATAATCATCTAAAATTAGAAGGGAATGTGAGCACGTATCTCAGGCTGGACGCGAAAAGTACTTGATTGATAAGTCTCAGAGAACACCTCGCCAAGAAACTAATAGTTTGAAAACTAACAGGTACCTATTTGGTTGCTGCCGTATTAAATACCACCTGGCGCCTGAGCACAAAATCCAGCGTGGGTAGTTCGACATACCATGCCATTCAGCACACAAAGACACCCAGCCGAGATGATTGAGTGGCAGGGGCAATAAAAACAGGTCTAAAAAGGAAAATGAAGTGAAAAAATGGATATTGCACAGACTCGCCTCGTCGAAAATAAAACAGCGGTTTTTAACCCTATTTTCTTAAAGAAAGGCAGTAATTCGCGATCATTATCATCGAACGACGCGTCAATTCGTTCGTTGTCAGTGTGAAAAATCTCACCCGCAGCCTTGCTGTGTGTCACCCGCGCTGTTGCCCTCAAGGTGTTACCCTCGATGACGCGATTATCCGTGGAGGTTAGCCATACTGACCGCGTGCTGCGCAGTGCGTGCAGCAGCGGGCCTATCGTTGGCATGCAGAAAATGACGGACGGCCCCCAAGCCACGGATTCACTCTCGCTTGCAGACCATGGGAGTCTGCCAGGGAGATGACAACAGATACTCCTGTCCCCCCAGGGGGATAATTTTAAACTTCACCTCGTCATATCTGAACAATTTAAAAATAACCGCCAGGTCAGGATTGCGTGCGCCAAAACGGACCGCGTAATAGCTGCCTTCCTTTTTATAGGTAAACTCTACAATTCTCTCGACCAACTGAGGCTGAGCATTGGGGCAGGTATAACTGCCCGAAACAACTACATAGCCTTTCCCATTACCGTGCATGGCCAGAAACAATTCGGTAATGCTATCCCCCTGACAGGTATTCGCCGCCATCCGGGTGTGTATGCGAGCCTGGCATTCAAATCCGCCATCAAGTTCTTGTCCTACACTTTTCCACCCCAAATACCCCAGGAGAAGTCCCACCATTATCAGCAAAAATACGCTACTTTTCGTCTTTATTTTCATAGTTAAAAACATAGTCATTATCGCAAGGCAGCTTACTGTCGTACGGACAATAAACCACTAAATGATTGGTAAACGCTTTGCCCACCGAATCTATCGTACTGTCCACGAAGAAATACACGTTTGCTTTACGGGTACAGTCCAGCGGCTTACGGCGGAGCCGCGTTTTGAAAACGTTGATGGCTTCCGGCCTTGCCATGGCTTGGGCCCCGCCCCCTGCCAGATAAAACCGACACTGGTCAAGGGTGAACACCTGCGTTCTCACCGGGTGCCGCCAGAGACTCAGAGACACACCGAGCGCCATCACGGCCGCGCAAAGCGAAAGGGCAACTATGAGCCATTTTCTTTTAGTGGAACCTTTGATCCCGACAACCGGGAGCTGCTCTTCAGACACCACCAATTCAGAGAGTGGACTCAAGTCTGCCGCAACAACCGGTGATGCCTCTGCCTTTTTCTCCTCGTCGTCAATGACGCTGAGGCTCTCGGCCTCAAACACAAAACCATGTTTAGGAAGGGTGGTTATCAGGCCCGTCAACCCACACTGCGAAAATGCTTTTCTCAGCATGGAAACGTGATTGTTCAAATTATTACTGGAGGCATTAAGCCCTCTGCTCTCCCAAATTTCATTTAAAATAACCTCTCTACGTAAGGGGAGCCCGTTATTTTTCACAAATAGCAACAAGAGCTCATTACCCACACTGCTCAGCGTGAGCATATCTATACTATTTTCAGGACAAAAAAGCGTGCCATCTGAAGAGTTGTACTTTGCAACTCCATTAATAATGTACTTCATAAAACTCCCCGGTAATAACTCTCCGTAATTGTATTTATTTTCTACATCTCCACAAGCCTGCCGTCCTGTCCTCCCTGAGGTTGTTCTCCCTTGCAGTTCGCTCCGCCCCCCCCTTGTATTGTAAAAGAAAATTCCAAAGCAGCGCACTGGCCTTCCGGCCTGAATCGCCCAACCCCCCTTTTATTCAGAACAAAAATCTAACTAATGTTAATAATCAGAATTAAAATCTATGCTCAATAAAACAATGATATATATGACCGTTAGGATTTTACTGAGTGTTAGGATTATTCCCATCAAGCAGCACACCCCAGGGAGATGACGCTCAGACGTGTCCACGTTGAACACTGAGCTGCGGAACCATGACAGCCCCTCAGGGCGTCACGCAGTCAATAACAATACGCCTTAAAAACACCATTACGTTGGGGAAACTTTTTCTCCAAGAGATTTTTTTGCAAACCAAAAATACAGAAGAAAATAATGAAAACTGTAAGTAACGAGCCCTATTTTGAAAATAGCAGACTAGTCCTAATCAATAATACCCTGACCTTAAAAGAAGAAAATATCTCGGTACGACTGAGTGTCCTGCAAAACACATTCCTCATGTGTTTAGTCAGGGGTATTACGGAGAGGCAAGCCATTATTCAGGCAATATGGCCAAGCACCCATTGGAAAGATAAAGGAAATAACTACAAACAGTTGCTGTTTCAAACCCGGACGACTTTGAAACGCCATGGCTGTCCTGAAGACACGCTAATCCTCTCCCCGGGGAGGGGTATCGGCTTAAATGTGAATTTGATGAAACCCCTTGGCCCGGCGTTTGATGAGGGCGCATACCCCCTACATGACCAGGGGTTGATGTATATCCTTTAGCACAGAGAAGTCGTTTGTCAACGTGACACATAAAGGTCCTGCAGATGCCTGTACAACGGGGCGCGAATATGCCAGCCCCGTTAATCATCCACAGCGCTGATTGCTCAGTCAGAGAATGAACTGCACCTCTAGATGGCCCCACTCTTAGCTTAGTATTCTGGGTGATAATTGATTTATACCTATATTAATATAAAAATCAATAAACCACTCTGGAGGTTATTTAAATCGCGGATCAGAAGGGAATAGTAACTCGGCCTCTTGGTGCAATGCATCCGCCTCAACCAATTTTTTCTGATAACGCAAAATTATCAGAAGATTTGCATAGACGTTTTTATCGATACGATATTTCAAGTAATCTTGCGCCCATTGGGTATACCCTTCCAGTAATTTTTCATCTCCGGTCTGGTTAAAACGCAACACCCCATACAAATGACGATCAAACTGCCAACGATCTTTGTGCACCCAGGTCAGCACCACAGGCAATGCCAACACCTTGTCCATATTGTTGAACCGCTGTTTTTCGGACTGGGTTAACAGCATACCGGTATAAAACGCCATCACCATGATGGCCATGCCAGCAGCAGATAATATAAACACAGCGCTCCCCACCAGGGGTTGCCAATATGTTGGCAGCGAATAACGATGAGCAGTAGGAGAAACCAGGCGATCCAGCATCGCTAGCAACAGCAAGAATACCATCCAGTGTATGGCAGAAAGATAAAATGGGTATTCCGTCTGTGTATGTAACAATATGGGCAGCAACGAAAAACATAAGGCCATTCCTTGTCCGGCAGAGTCCTTACCATTATGAAAAGCCACACTATCATATCGCCAGGCCTTGAGAAGTAAGAAAATCCCTGCAACTATTAGCAGCAACATACCTGTCAGACCGACCATTCCTCCCTCAACCCACCACAATAGCAGTTCATTGTGCGGATGACGGGCAATACCTACACCTTCGGTTGATAAGCCCTGCGCCAGACGAAAATGCTGGAAGCTATATTCAAAACCTCCGTAGCCCCAACCTAACCAGGGTTTCTCCGCTATCATTTGCAGCGTGGAGAACAACATAGCAGAGCGTGCCTGATCAGAACCATCATGGGGTTGATAGGCCATATTCTGGTCGAACTGCATTACCCCGATGGCCATCAGTACACCAGCTGCGATAGGCAAAGTTGACAAACAACAACGCCATGGCATTCGCCGGCCGTAGTACAGTAAAAACAACCCAATCAGCAAGATACCAGCCAGCCAGCCGGTGCGTGATTGTCCCCAGACGAGCGTCGCCGGGAATACCGCTAGCATGACCCCCAACGCAGCACTGCGGCAGCACTCCCAATATTTTTGCCTTAAAGCAAAGCCTGGCAATAAAAACACCATTAACGTTAACGCCAAACCGGTAGCCAGAAAGCTGGCTAACAGGTTGGGTTGCTGAAAAATACCGACTGCCCGACGGGTTGCAAGCGGTGCCCAGGCATCCGCTAACCCAGGGAGAAAGAGTTGTAATAGAGCCAACAACGCCTGTATCCCAGCCGCGATGATTATCAAATACACGACCCACCGCTGCCAGCACGCCTGCAACCGCAATTGTAAACACATAAAGTAAAAAAATACGCCCGTAAACAAACCTAATGCACGCCAGCCTGCGCTCTGTAACCATTCAGGGCGTGTATAAAACAACGGTACCAGCAACACGACCATGGCACACATAATAAGCCGACTGGTTTCTGTTACCCTAATTGCACGCAAAGGCAACCTGAGCCAGCACGACAATATCAGTCCTGTCATTAATAAATAAGTGATTATATTATTAGGCATGGCCAACCCCACGCCCCCGGGATTGGATATATAGAAAGAGAGCCCGCCAAGTGCAGCAAAAATCCATAAGAAAGTAATATTATTTGTTCTCATACATAAGCCTCACCAGAATATTAAACTGCTTTCATCCAGGTTGGGGGTTATTCATTTTTCGCTATACCGAATAAAAATTCCACAACGCAAATAAGCTCAGCCGTTACTCACTTCCGCGGTCACACGCAACCCTTAATCCATTTTTTCGGTTTGCTACGAGCCAACTCAGCCTGCCCCGCTCCTGGGGCGACTATACACGTCATAGATTGCGGGCTAATCCTGAAGCCGCACTGATGGACAAGTACATTAACCCAGCGCCAGTAGAACTGCCTTGACCACCTGCCGCATACACCGCAAGTGGTCATCACTTGGAAGCATTTTGCAAAGGTAGCCAAGCTCCATCAATCATAGCTAAGGTTCACGATGACACTTCCACGAAAAGCGCCAGGTTTACCGAGGTCACGCCCCCCCAGTCGTCCTTTGAGATTTACTGTGTTCCATCCCCCCCCACGGAATTTATAGGGGCGCCCATAGCCGCCGCCCCAATCGAGTTCAGCATAGATATCATCCGTTATGCTCAGCGGAATCCGTTCCCCAGAGTTGGTCTCAATGACGAGATCAACCGAGGCCCCTATTGTACAAGACACGTTCACAGTCGTAGAGGCCGTAGCATTCACTCTATCCGCAGTGATTGTACCAAAATCCAGCTGCATGCTATTGGAGAAAAAGCTACATGAGGTAGCTTGTACAATACCCTTGGCGCAGTTCGAAACGAGAGTGCCAACTTTCAGGTAACCATCAATGCCAGCAGCGATGACGACACAAGGCTTATTCCCCAGTAGCGGTTCGAGGTAATCTCGCCCAACCCTCCCTTTATTCTGTACACCCGCCCACCATGTATCAAGGTATTCAAAGGTTGATATGTGCCTTCCCGATTGGTGAATCCAATCATCTACGTCAGTAGCAGAGTAGTGTGCACCGTTAGGGAGCCAAGATTCGTCGATCGTATAGAAGTGGAGCCTGCACCTAGATTCGCCGTAACATGGGTTACGGATGTGGCCAGGGGGACCAACAACGGCGGCCGAAAAAAAACCATTAACACTGATAGGGACCTCCACCACAGATATGGTAAAATTGGCATATACTGGAGCAGATACAACAAGCAGGAATAACCTAAAAAGAGAAAGAAAATTCATAATACGGTCCTAATATTCGCCAACCTTGCATCTGGGAAAACACTAAATAACTAGTTAGGGACTCTAGGTGCTTCCCTCAGCAATCGGTGCCGCCCTCAACATACCCTCACCCCGTTTTTTCACCGTGCTGTGCGCGTCCGCTTATTGCCATTGATAACACACTACGATACATCGACATTGGACGGGGAGGCATAACCAACCGCAGGCAAACTCCCCTTGGGTTATTGCCCTATTCATATTCCAGACTAAAGGTGGCGGTGGCACTAAAGGGCCCGCGCACAATCGCCTTTTGAGCTAACGCCTTCGGCTCGCCCTGCACATAGGTATGAATCGTCAGGGTATTGCTGCCGCTCACCAGCACCTGCGCCTGTCCGCTTTTATTCACCGGCAAAGGCTGCCCTTCGGGGGTTTCCATACCAATGGCAATACCGTTGGCCTGGCTGCCGCCGTCCAATGCCAGCATTCCCGGTAGCGCGGCGTTTTCGGTGCCGCTAAAGGTGACTTTCACCGTTTTCCCCAGGCTCAAGTCACATTCCGCCAGGTGCAGCGCAAACGCCTTCCCCAGTGTGCGGGTGTTCAGATACAGGTATTTATCGATCACCGTGTCAAAATCCAGTACCACCGTTTCATCTCCCGGAGGGATCACACAGGGTTCCGCCACCAGCGCCCCGTGCAAACGCATATTGTCCGCACTATGGAGTGATTGACTGAGCAACAACAGCACTCCCGCCACTCCATACAGCCAACGGGCGCTGTAAGCCTTCCCGGCCAGCAAAGAGGATAAGCTCGTCATTGATACACCGCCAATAAAGTAGCCGTAGCCTCAAACACCCCTTCGCTTAAGGTTGAGCCTGGCCGTTTTACCGGCACCGCCTCCAGCCGTGGTGGGCTATTAAGAGTAATGGCAACCGGTTTGTTCAGCTCAAAGGCACTGCCGTCACGCAACAAACGAATCCCCAAGTCGGTTGCATTCGTTTGCAGCGCCGCTGTGTCATAGGTGGTCGGCGTCCCGATCACCGTCAGCGTCAGCGTCATCTGCCAGACATTTGCCCCTGAGTCGCAGGTGATCTGGTAATTCACAGGCTGCAGATAGTTGTTGCCATTCACTTTCGTCACCCCAACCCGGCTGCCAAAATCAACGTCCACTTCGCCACCGTCGTTAATGGTGCAAGGCGGCGGTTCAATCAGTGTGCCGTAGAACTTCATGTTCTCTGCAGCCGACGCCTTGCCCGCGAGCAGCCCGCTGAGCAGCAGGCCGGTAAATACCGCGTATTGCATCATTTCCAGGCCCCTATTCACTGGTATTCCACCTTCATGGTCGCCCCGGCGGAAAACGCCCCGCCGCTCAACGTCGCGCCCGCCTGCTTGACCAGCACAGCCTCCAGCGTCGGCGTGTTCGGATAAGTAAAGTTCAGCCAGCTATTTAACGGTACACGATTGCCGTTCCTGACAAACGCCACCCCCAGGTCGGCGCGATTGGTTTGCAACACGCCGCTGTCAAAACCGGCACCGTTGCCGGAAACCTGCATTTTCATCGCGTTGGTCGGCGCGTTTGTGCATTCCACACGATAGGCCACCGGCATTTTTTTGTAGCTGCCATCCACCCGGGTGGTCATAACGTCATTACCAAAGTTCACTTCGATCACATTATTGCCGTTAATCACACAGGGCGGCGGTGCCACAATGGTGACGGTTACTGTCAGGGTCGTCACCGCCATTAACGGCGTGCTAATAATCAGCAGCCCCGCAGCCCAAGGGAGATATCGCCAATTCACGCCATACATGTTGTGCTTTCCTTAGTCATAACTGAGCCTGAAATCCACATGGGCGGAATACGCACCGGCTTGCAAGGGTGCGCGGGTCCGCTCCGGGGTCACGCTGTAGTTCAGGGTGTTTTGCCCCACGGCCAGCAGCAACGGTGCACCACGCCCCCCGAGACGCACATCCCGCCCTTGTGCATCCGCAATACGCAACGCAAGCCCGGATGCCCCCGCAACCCTAACGAGCTGTGGGTTGTCGGCATCCGCCGGGGCCATAAAGCTCACCGAAACCGCTGGTTGCTGGGCATCCCATAACAAGTTACCGCTGCGCGTATCCCGGTTATTCGCGGCGCTACGCAGACAATCTTGCAGCCGCAACTGTACGGTGACCGGTCTGCCACGTGCACCCACGCTGGCAAGTTGAGCGGTGCCTGTTTGCCCCAGATAGACCGCTTGGTCGGCAGATTCCATGTCCAGCCGGCAAGCACTTTCACTGAGTGCACCATGCACATGCAGTTGGCCGTTGGCTCCTTCTACCTGCCAGTTGTCTGCCGCTGCCGCCACCGGTAACAACAGCACCATGGCGCATACCACCAGTGGGATCATCATCACCATGGCACTGATGACCAGCACGTACAGCCATTCATGCCATTGATGGCGATGGTTATTGATATAGCGAAATACCCCTTGCATGCTGCCGTTCCTTATCCGTTAGCCTGTGGTTAGTTGCCGCTCTTACCCGGCATCACCTTGCAGCTTGCACCGTTACACTGGAAGGTCAGTACCGGACGACCGCCAAAATCATTGACATAAGTCAGCACCGGCGCATTGCCCAACGCGGCTGCCGCAACGCCCAACGTTTCACTACTTTTCGGGGCGATCATCAGCGGGTTAAAACCACTGGCACTAGCACCGCCTTTATGGCTGGCGGCATCCACCAACGTGACGTAATACGGTGTCGGGTTATTTACCTGGTATTTATCGCCCTGCTTGGTCAGGGTCAGTTGTTCCTGCCAGGGCGCCGTAGTCTGGGCATTGACTACTGCAATGGCTTTTGGCCGATAAAACAGCTTGATACGGGTTTGCAGCGCCAGTTGTAGCGTATTGGGCTTGTCGCTTTTCGGTGGGATCTCGCGTAAATTGAAGTAAAACAGCGTCTCGCGATCCTGCGCCATCAGGTTGGCCGCAGGTAACCCTTGCACCTTCACCTGGCTTTTCGCACCCGGCTCCAGGCGTTGCACCGGCGGCAGCACCGTCAACGGGCTGCTGATTTTGTTGCCTTGGGCATCTTCAATCCAGCCCTGTGCCAAATAAGGCAATTGCTTGTTCTCATTGCTAATACTCAGACTGACGGATTTATCTTCACCGTTGAAAATCACCCGAGTACGATCCAGAGAAATCGCTGCACTGGCCTGCTGTGCCAGTAACAAAGCGGCGATTAAAGTTACTGTTGAATTCAGTTTCATCATTAAGGACTCGTCGAAAAATAAATTAAGGGTCTGTTTTGGCCAACGGGCCACACGGCAACAACAGGTTTGCCAACTGGCTGGCCTGCAACCGCTCGGGCAACGTAAAACCACACTGTGCAATACCGCCCCAGTTCACACTCATGGTTTCACCGGCATTGATGCCACTGAGGTAAACGTTGCCGCCGTCGTTGATGATGCCCACTTCCTGTCTTTTGTGGTTCAGCACGGTGGCGCCAAATGGCGGTGCACTGCCGTCAGCCAACCGTACAATAGCCATCGCTTTTTCACCGGAGATCACCTCAAAATGCCGATAGCCGATCGCCCCCTCGGTCAGGGTGGCCTGCGTCACCGAACCGTTCACCTCGGCGGTATCCGGCAACCCATTCAAATCAATGTTGAACTGGTTTCGGTAGTAATTGCTCACGTTCACCATCACTGCTTTACCAAACCTGTTACTCTTCGTCGGGGTGCTATAACCACGGATCGGGATCCCTTCGACACCGTCTGTGTCCAGCATCATGCGCGTACCTCCTGCCGTGCTGTTGCGGTGCAATGCCGCGCCTTGCAAGGTCGCCGTAGCCCCCCCCTGCATTGATAATCCCAGTGAACTGTACTGGCCCGCTTGGTAACTGGCACTGGCACTCACTTGATTAATGTCGCCCTCGTGGCTGTAATAACCACTCGCCATTGCTCCATTACGTGACATACCGCTGCTCAGTTGATAGCTGTCGCGTTCGTTCACACGATCGTAATAACTCACTTGGTTACTGTTGTTCTTACTGTTGACGCTACCGTTGTAGCTCAGACTGCCGTTGTCACCCCAGGGCATGGACAGCGATAAATACATGCCATCGTCGTTCACACCGTTATACTTATTGCGATAAGCGGATAATGACAGGCTCAGGTTTCTGAAGCTCCCGACATCGAAATAGTGCGCCAGGGTCAATTTGTACGTATCATTCGCTGGGCGATCCCAATAGGTCTGGTGATGGTAGTCAAGGAATGCACTCAACCCCAGATCGCGGAACTGCTGATTAAAGGTGATGTTGTACATTTCCTTGCTGCTGTTGATCCGCGAGCCAAACGCCTGCGCATCCAGATACTCACCCATCGTCATATAATTGCGCTGTGAGAAACGATAAGCGGCGAAGGTCACCTGACTATCGTAATCGTCAAAGCGTTTGGAGTAGCTCAACCGGTAGGAACCGCCGCTCAATGTGTCTTTATCCTGTAACTTAGCCCGTGACTGTGTGGCGTCAAAAGACAAGGCACCAAACATCATAAGGTCACGGCCAACGCCCAGTGCCAGAGCGTTGTAATCCCCGCCAGCGACCGCACCGCCGTACAGTGACCATCCGTTGCTCACCCCCCAGGAGAATTCACCGATGCCAAATATAGGCCCATTACTACGGTGCTGATAATCTGAAGGGCGGCCGGCGCTCACTTTGTAACGTACTGATCCTGGGCGCGTCAGGTAGGGAATACTGGCAGTGTCCATACGGAACTCCTGCACGCTGCCATCCTGTTCTTCGACCCGCACGTCAAGCTGACCATTCACCGCATCATTAATGTCCTGGATACGGAACGGCCCCGCCGCTACCTGGGCTTCATACAAAACTCGCCCTTGCTGGCGGATCACCACTTTGGCGTTGGTACGGGCGATACCGGTCACCTCAGGCGCGTAACCGCGCAGGTTCGGTGGCAACATATTATCGTCGCTCGCCAGACTGGCACCGGCAAAACGGAAGCTCTCAAAAATGTCGGAATATAAATAGTTTTCACCGACGGTCAGCTTGGCGCCGATGCGCGGAATGGCCCGATAAGCGTAATACCGGCTCCATTCCCACTTATTGCGGTTTGCCGCTCCCCCTCCGCCCTGGTGTTCCAGCCGTGATTGCCAATCCGCCCGCAAACGCCATGCACCGAGGTTAGCCCCTGCTGTGCCATTGCCGCTCAGGTTATAGGCTTGCGTGCCTTGTTTTTGCTGGCGCTGGCTCTGCGCGTTCAGGTTATAATCAAATAAAATTCCAGGAATCCCATTATCCCAACGCGCAGGTGGGTCCCAGTTTTCCGCGGTATACTCCAGATAAGCCTGTGGAATATTCAGATACAGCGCTGCTGCACCTAAATCACCACGAACTTCCATGCCGTCTAAACTACGCGGATCCAGACATTGTTCCTGATGCCACCATTTCAGTTTCGCTAATACAGCCTCTTTTAACCCCAACTGTTCAACCAATTTCGGGGAGATACAGGCTTCGCTGCCTTTAGCATCGTCATCTGGTGGATAAAACACCACCGGTTGTTCCTGAAGCATCTGTTTATTGATATGCACAGTGAAAAGATAATCACCAGGCATAATAAAATTATTGCGGGAGAATTGGTCCAAATCGATATTGGCGCGGTCGTTAACATCCAGCACATCGGTGTTAAACTCTATATCCCTGGCCAAACCACTCGATGTGTTACTAATTATCGCCAGGCAAATGAATACACTTAAAATACGCGGTCGTGCATTCCATGCACGGTAACCCGATGAAAGAATTAACATCCGCAGACCTTTATCTATTATAAAAAAGTAAAATATTACTAATCTTCTGCCATTGAAATCTCATGCCGATAACCTCACAAAACAAGCGGTCAGTAATAATCCATTTTGTAACGCACAGTGGAGTAATATCTCCCTGATTCGACAATCTGATTGTTTCCAACTAAACGCATGCTATAGCTCAGCATCATTGCTTTGGGTTCAATTTCACTTTTTGACAACGGTTTCCCTGGTATCGCGCTCTGGCCTTGTGCATCAGTAATTTGTAAGGCGATTCCTTTTGCTTCACCATACAGACCAAAAAGACCTGAATCATTTTCACCGTCAAAGGTTATTTCAAAATAGCGCCAGTCTGCTTGTGCAGTCGCAGATCGTTCCAAAACACAATTGACCAGCTTAATGCTAAAAGGGTGTGACTCCCCCTGACCGTCGCGGATAATGCGGCTGATAGGCATATGACCGAGATTAATAGTCTGATCCCGGCTTTCGGTATCAATGGCGCAGGCAGACGCGATAATTCTCCCTTGCATGCTTACTTCGCCGCTTCCTTGATTGGCTGCAAATAACAATTTAGAAAACAACAGCATACTGGCACACAGTGTACGCAATAATGTCAGGCTTATTGTCATTCGAAACATGCTTGATTATCCGTTCATTGCCACCAACACATAACTAAGAAGCATGCGGGTTACCCCGCATGCGGCTCTTTATTCAAAAGCTTATTAACTTACTGGTATGCCAGGGTGAAATCAGCTACAGAGTTAAATTCACCTGGAGTGATAGCGGCAGAAGCGCCATCGCCCTGCAGGTGAGCAGAGAAACGCAAGGTTGCCTGACCATCTTCAAGCTCCTGTGGTTTACTCGCTTTACCTAATGCCAGCGTTTTTCCATCAACATCATTAATAGAAATACTAGCCCCGCGTGCGCTGCCCTTCATTGCGAGCATACCAGGCTGAGCATTAGACTCGGTTCCTTTAAAGGTCGTAGTCACGTTTTTGGCAGTGCTAATGTCACAACCAACCAACTTAATCAGGATATCTTGTGGCGTTGATTTCCCGCCATTTTTCAGTTGAGCCGTAGCAATGTCGCCCAATTTTACCGTTTGGTCCAGAGTACCCGGATCAATAGAACATGGCGCATCAATGATAGAGCCTTTAAAAGTCACAGTGCCAGCACCCTGATTAGCTGCGTTAGCCATAGATACAGCACCAAAAGTCAGTGCTGCTGCCAGCATAATTTTGTTCAATTGCATTTTGTTATCCTTAATTCATTAACGATGATGAACCGGCGTTCAGACATCGACACTAATCCCCGCCTACTTTGTTATTCCCATAGCAGCAGGGCTCTATTACATTCATTAGAATATGAATGCATCTCACGCAAAACCTTTCTGCCAGAAATCTGGCAGATTAATGAATTGCATCAAATCAGTCCGTGTGTGTATTTCATATAATTCAAAGTAAGAAAAACCAAAATCTACCTTTCGAGAAAATCAAATAGATAGTCCGTTAATTTCTAGCGGTACACACTGCGAAAAAAAACGAGTTACACATCACAATTGAGCCCACCACGATGAGCTCAACTGAGAGAATTATTACAAAACAAAATTAATTTTAAAACGTAAAAAATTATATTCAAAAAAATACACGATATAACTCTTCGACTATATTAAATTTCTAATTTTTGCGATCTTTAATATCAAAAAAACAAAAACAACAAGAATAATATTCTGAAAAAAATCCATACACCAACATCATAGATCGCGCTTTCTAAATGTGCGTTATAATCATCTAAATAGAGGAGATTGTGAGCACCCATTAAGGGCCTTGCTGAAAAGCAATTGATTTATAAGCCTCATTAAAATCCATCACCGGAATATTATTAGCGTGGGAAGGATTATTCACGTTGTGGGTGATGGCCTAATTAAACTTGTAGCTATACAGGCGATGAAAGAAGGAGCCATGGAATGAATACGGTCTTTGAGCAAAGAATAGAGGGTTTGTCGCCGGTTGAGCTTCTGATTGAAGCCGTCACCCAATTGTGTGCCACACAACAGGGGCGAAACGCCTGCGCGCCGGAAACCTGGCCCAGCACACGTGATATTGCCGAAAACTGTGATTTCAGCATTTATAAGACGCGTTATTTATTGATGAAAATGGTGGCTAAAGGATGGATCCAGGTAACCCCGCGTCCGGTAAAAAATACGCTGCGTTGGTATATCTGCCCGGAAATAAACACCCAAGGCTTTTGTGGTAAAAAAGAGGAAGACCTCGCAAGCCATCTGAAAAACAGGCTTCCCACAGTCAACCCTGATGTCCCCTAAAAACCGCATGACTGACCAGTGTAGTCTTGCCTGGTGTTTAATAAGGAGAACAAACATGAAGTCCTATGCGACTATCTTGATTGTCGAATCCAATCAGTATTTTTCCCGTGGATTTATGCACGGGCTCTTGAAACATTTTGACAGCCTGGAAATCCCGATCATGTTTACCCACTCGCTTGTGGATAAATCGATTGCTGATGTGGTGTTTATGGCGGCCGAGTTGGAGGGCGCGCAGCTGCGTTATTTAGCTCAGCGTGAAACAGCCCCTCCCTATCAACATATCTATCTTTTTAAGGAAAGGCCGGCTCAGGCAGATAAAGTCCTATACAAAGCGCTGAATGGCATATTTTATCGCTATCAAAGTCTTGATTGGGCGGTGCAGATTGTGGCACAAGCGTTACGGAACATATCGGTTACCAAGACGCGTTATCGCCGGGCGAGACCTGCAATTCCTCTGACCGAACGGGAAAGAGAGATCCTGAGCTACTTATCCAAGGGGCAACGTTCCTGTGATATCAGCCGCAGGTTACGCATCAGCCAAAAAACAGTGAGCGGTCATAAGCGCAACGCCATGGAGAAGCTGGGACTCAGCCGTTCGTCAGATCTCAATTACTGGCTGTTGCATGGTGGAATAAATCAACTGGCCCACACAGCGTCACCCGGCGTACGACCGATGTTCGCTTACCGAGCATTTTCTTCTTCGCAACCTCATTTAATCCCTTCCCTGCCGCCACTGCGGGCGGAGTAAAACACGTATTTATCAGAGAATGACTATGCCTAACTGCACTGCCCTGTCCGTGTCACTGCTAATTTTCACCACACTGCTGAGTGGGTGCAAAGCGCCTGCCCGTCCTTCTGCAACCGGGACGACGCCAGCTTCCACATCAGCCGAACCACTGGTAGGACAGGAAGTGCAACGCCTGCGCCAATGTCAGCAACAATTAAAAGCGCTCAGCACGCTGCAAGACGCCAGTTACCCGGCCACCCAAGGCGCGTTTGATCGACTGATGCGTGGTGCCGCGCAATATGCAGGCTTGCGCACCAGTGTTAATGAAAGCACGCAGGACACCGTAGATGCCTTGTACCGGTATCGTGTGAACCTACTGTGCGCCCAAATCAATCAAGCCGTGCTCAATCGCCTGGCGGAACAAGGTGGAACGGCACCATGACTATTGGCCTCATCCCGTTCCCGCTGCGCAGCAGCCCCCTGATGCTCGGACTCATGATGGCGATTGGCCTGACCACGTCGGGCTCTGCGCTGGCGACGCCGAAGGCCGGTATCCCGGCGATCTTGCAATTTGCAGAACAATATCAGCAACAATCCACTGTGGATAACACCCCGAAAAAAGAAAAAGCGCCGGCTCAAAATAGCCACGAGGTCTCCGGAACGAATCCTCAGCTAAAAAAAAGCGTCACGACAACGACCCGCTGGCAAACCAAAGAAGCAGAGATCCAACGCCAACAAGGGACCATTGACCGCCTGGAGCGTGAGGTGGCGGCGCTGAAAAAGACCCTGGCGCTCAGAGCCTCCGCCCCGGCGGCCACCGTCGCCTCCCCGCCTCAACCGCCGGTGGATCTGCAGCAATGGGGGAAACTGGCCCAGGGCCTGCGCCAGGCACTCGCATTGACCCCCAATGAAACCCAGGCCCGAGAACGTCTGCGACTGGCTCAGCAACAGCAGATGCAAGCCCAGACCTTGCAAGATCGGCTGCAGTCAGAAAATCAGGCCCTCAAAACACGACTGTCGACCCTGAAAACACAGCAGCAGGTCGCCGTCACCGATGCCCAGGCCGACCTCAAAAACCGCTTGCAAGCGGCTGAACAAGACAGGGCGACGTTGCAAACCCATCTATCAGAAGCGCAAAACAGCACCCAGAGCCTGAACGCAACAACTGAAAACCTGAAGGCACAGTTGGCCAGGGCAAAAACGACCGAGGCAGAACTACGCCAAACACAAACGCAACAACAACAACAGCAGAACAAACTGCAACAACAACATACAACGCTACAGACCGAGCTGGACGCAAATATTACCCGCGTGGCCGATTTGACCGCGGAGCTCACGGCGTTGCAAAAGGTGGTACCGGCCAAAATCCAGGCCGAGAGCCTGAAACAGCCCTCGGTGCGGCAAGACTACGCGGCCGGTGTCTCTCTGGGTGAAGAAATTTTACAAATGCATGCTGAGCGCCAGCGTTGGGGGGTAAACGTCGATAAAAAAACGCTTCTGGCAGGGCTTATCGACACCTTCAATGGGCAACGGCAACTCGATGAGCCAGCCCTCAATCAGGCGCTGGCCGACTCGGAAAAACAAGTGACCAAGGCCAGAGAAAATGTTTTCTCAACCCAGAAAAAGCAGGGTGACGCTTATCTGGCCACGTTCAAAAAAGACAAGCGGGTGAAAACCACTGCCGGCGGGGCCTGGTATCGCATTGATTATGCCGGTGATAACCCGATCCCCCCTGATGCCACCCTGGATGTGGTCGTGAAAGAAACCCTGACCGATGGCACAGTCATTCAGGATATGGAGGCCAACGACAGCGTGTTGTCCCAGTCCCTGGCACAGTTCCCGCCGTTATTTGCCGATGCTCTGCGTCAGTTGAATAACCACGGTTCTTTAACCTTGGTGGTACCACCAGCGCTGGCGTACGGCGATAAAGGCTATCCACCAAACGTGCCGCCTAACGCGACCATGGTATATACGTTGCGCATTGCCGAAGTGTACCCCGCCACACAGAAAAAAAAGGCGACACCTGAAGCCGCATCGCCTTCCAGGTAAGCGTCTGCTGCCAGGAAGACCCGTGTTAAGCCGTTGACGTCTCCTATCCGTCAACGGCTATTTTTTAGCGCCGTCGATGATCTCATAAAACGGCAATTTATTGTGGAAGAGGCCAGGCCCTTCCTGTGTGACTGCACTAAGGATTTTTTTGTGAAAACCTATTACCACTCCCTGAAAGAAAAAGTCGCCACACATCCTTATACTCGCCGAGATGGTTGCCTGCTGGTTATCGGTGTCAGCCTGTTGTTTTGGAGTCTGGTCATCGCGAGCCTGATCTGGCTGTGGTAATACCTTGCCCCGCGGTGATGACACCCCAGCCAGGTAATGACGGTCACCGTGGGAGCAATTAAAGGAAATAAAAGAGATAGATTATTTTATATAAAATGTGACTCCTTCGTTTTACGCTAAACCGCCACACCCAAGAAACGAAAAGTTATAATAAACACCTTCTCGTCACGCCTTGTTTTTAAATGATATTTATCCGCGTTCGAATGCATTATAAAAATTTATATTTCTCGTTACTCTTTATCCCATATGAATTATCATGTTTTTACTGAGCCCGCATAGCGTTGCGCCTCAGTCATTCACCTTACGTAATATAGGAACAGTGATATATCCGTCTGACGCTCCCCGTGGGAAACGTAGACTGTCTTTACGGCGGAGCGCCTCAATATATACCTCATAGATACCTATAACTCACTATATGGAATTTGGAGTCAATATGGTTAATAAAATCCTGTCACTCTCATTATTGGCGGCCACACTCGGCTCAACCGGTGTTATTGCCGCAGATCAATCTGCCGGTGGCGTTATTTCTTTTTCGGGTGCCATTACGGACACCACCTGTACCATTAACGGTGGCAAAAGCGCTGACTTTACCGTCGCCCTCAGCCCGATTTCTGTAACCGATGCCGGGACCACCGTGGGCCCCATCACCAAAAACAAGAAGACCTTCTCACTCACCTTCTCCAACTGTGCACCTGCTGCGGGAACCGCCGGTGTCCCGCTCAAAATCTACTTCTCCTCCGCGGATACCATTTCCACCGACGGGAAGTACCTGCTGAACGATACCGTGAACGAAAACGACGCCAGCGTCGCGAAAAATGTCGGTTTCTCTCTGGCAAAAACCACCTCCTCTGCCCCGCTGGCGCTGAATCAGCCGCTGGTGACTGACCTGAAAGGCAGCAACGTCAGCCCGGATTCAGAAACGCTGACACTGGATGCGTATTATTACAAAACCAATGCCGAGGCAGCCAAAGTCGGGGCTTTACACTCTAACGTGACCTACACCATTTCTTACCTGTAATTGAACTGTCAGCCAGGCTCAAAGGATGAGCCTGGCTATCGGGAGCCTTATGATTAAAAAAATCCTCCTCGCCGGGTGTATCCTGGGGGCGGCCCCTGCCTCGGCCAATGTCGTGATCAATACCACCCGCGTGATTTATCCGGAAGCCCATAAAGACGTTGTCGTACAATTGATCAATAACGGTGATACCCCGTCCCTGGTGCAAACCTGGATCGACGCCGGCGATATGAACTCCACCCCCGAAACCGCCAACGTGCCTTTTTTATTGTCCCCCCCCGTGGTAAAAGTTGCCGCCCAGGGTGGCCAACAATTACGGATAAAAAAAACGGGCCCTCGCCTCGCGGCCGACAGGGAATCGGTATTTTATCTGAACGTACTGGATATCCCGCCGGTACCGGAAAATCTGCAAGGGCAAAATACACTGCAACTCGCCGTCAAATCCCGAATAAAGCTGTTTTATCGTCCCCGCGATCTGAAAATAAAACCCGATGCCGTGGCCGACAATATTGCGTTGTATCCGCGCGGTGATCTTCTCGTCATCAAAAACGACGCCCCCTACCATTTCACCCTGGCAAACCTCACCCGTGGCACACAGCAGAATCTACTCACCGATGCCGTCATGGTCGCGCCGTTTTCGACCGCCACCATCCCGACGCGTGAGCCGATCAAAGCCAACGAGCACCTGACGCTGAAGTACGTTGACGACCTGGGTGCGTATCAAGAAAAAGCCATCACGTCTCATTGATGAAGGGAAGCCATCATGACTATCACCCACGCATTCGCTTCGCGGCTGGCGCTGGCGTTCCTGCTGCTCGTAAATCGGGCAGCGGCCGTCGAGTTTGACACCCGCTTACTGGCCGGCAGCTCGTCGCAGGCCGATCTGTCACGCTTTTATCGCCACACCGACCTCCCGGTCGGGCCCCAGACACTTGATGTGTATGTGAATGACAGCTGGAAAGGGCGCTTCACCCTGCACCTCGGCGAGTCGCCTGAACAGACCACCATCAGCGCGCGCGACGCCGCAGCGTTAGGAATAAACCTCTCCGCGTGGGAAACGGGCCCGACGCGCGTGACGAATCTCCCCTTGGGCGACCTGGTGCAGGGCGGCAGTGTCCGGCAGGAAACCGACACCCTCAGCGTCAGGCTGTTTGTGCCACAAGCCCATCTCCTTCGCGCGGAAAGCGGTTATGTGGACCCGCAGTTTTGGCAACAGGGTGAGCCCGCCCTGCTGTTCTCGTACAATACCACCTACTACCATTCCCGGTTCCAGACCGGCAGCCGGGGCACGCAGGATGACCTGTATGCCGGACTCAACGCCGGCGTGAATCTGGGAGGATGGCAGTTTCGTGACAACAGCACTTTTTCACATTATTCCGGTCGCGACAGCCACTGGCGGAACAACACCCGCTATGTGCAACGCGCCTTTTCCTCCCTGACGTCGACACTGACCGGGGGCGACTTCTATTCACCCAGCACCCTGTTTGACTCGATCCGCCTGCGGGGGGTATCGCTGGCGTCGGACATGAGCATGCTGCCCAATGCGCAACAGGGCTTCGCGCCCGTAGTCCACGGTGTGGCACAGACCAATGCCCTGGTGAAAGTCGTGCAAAATGGCAATGTTATCTACCAAGAGAATGTCCCGCCCGGCGCCTTTACTCTCGACAGTATCCAACCCACCGGCTCCGGGGGAGATCTGCGGGTGATTGTGAAAGAAGCCGACGGCAGCGAACAGTCCTTTAGTGTGCCGTTCTCGTCTGTCCCCAACATGCTCAAGCAAGGGATCGCAAAATACGGGCTGCTCGCCGGCAAGGTCAACCAAAGCAACACCCGGTACGATCCCGATTTTTTCCAGGGGACCCTGCAATACGGTGTGAATAACCTCGTCACCGGGTATGCCGGCGCGTTGATCAGCGAGGATTACCGAGCCTGGTTGTTAGGCAGCGGCTGGAACCTGCCGATAGGCGCGGTGTCGGTGGATCTCACCCAGGCCGACACCCAACTTCCCGGCCGCCGGGAGCGCGGGCAAAGTTATCGCATCGCCTACAGCAAATTTCTCGACACCACCGCAACCAACTTTACCCTGGCGGCCTATCGCTATTCGACCCAGGGGTATTATAGTTTTTCAGACGCCATTTACAGCCATGAAGGTTTTCGCCAGCTTGCCGAACGGCCACACGACCTCTTGGGGCGTCCCGGCAGCGAACCACTCGAACAGCTGGATATGAATACGCTGGACGCTCTGCGTTCCGCCCGCCCCCGTAACACCTTTACGCTGAGCCTGAACCAGCGGCTCGGGGAGAACCTGGGTACAGCCTTCTTTTCCGGCACCCAGCGTGATTACTGGAGTGAGCAGGGCAACAGCCGGGAATACCAATTGGGTTACGCCAACGCCCTGGGCAAGGTGGATTACGCGCTCTCGGCCAGCCGCGTCCGCAACACCGAGCATCAGGAAGAAACACGCTTTTACCTGTCGCTCAATGTGCCTTTCGATGCGTTCGATAATACCGCCTACCTGAGCAGCAGCCTGTCGATGACGGACAGCCATTATCAACAGAGCCAGCTCAGCGTCAGCGGCGTGGCCGGTGATGCCAACCGGCTGAGTTATACCCTGTCCGGTGCCAACCAGTCCGGCGGGAACAACATGGCCGGCGTCAACGCCGACTACCGGACGACGTTCTCCACACTCGGCGGTTCCTACAGTGAGGCGACCGAATACCGACAGGCCGGCTTAAGCGCCCGCGGCAGTCTGGTGGCCATCCCCTGGCATCTGCTGCCCGCCAACGAAATAGGGCACACGCTGACGGTAATCGAAGCCCCGCAGGCCGCCGGGCTGATGGTGAACGGAGACGAGAGTATTGTCACCAACCGGGACGGGCTGGCCCTGGTGCCCTATGCCACCCCCTATCGCCAAAATACCCTCACGCTGTCCGATACCCAGGACGCGTCCGGGGCAGAGATCGTCAGCAACATTGGCCATACCGTGCCGTTCTACGGCGCCGTTAACCGGGTCACCTTTGACACAGACCGTCGTCAGTCCACAACGCTGACCGCCACCTTCCCCGACGGGACCCCCTTGCCCTTCGGGACTGAAGTCGTGGATCGTACCGGTGAGCCCGTGGGTTACGTTGGTCAGGCCAGCGTGCTGTACATCAAGACCGAACAGGCGCCCACGCACCTTGAGGTCAAACTCAACAAACGCGACGCGGGCCACTGTGTGATCACCCTGACGCCGACGGCTGTGAACGCCTCAACGGCCATTTGCCGCTGAGCCCCTGTGAGTGAGGTCATTATGAAAACCATCTATTTCTTCTCCCTGATCCTGGCCGGCCTTTATACCACTGACAGCCAAGCGGCCTGCTACGGTAACCCGCTGGGGACCGCACGCGCCATTGGTATTGATCTGTCGGACAAACTGAGCGCCAACACCCCCGAATGGTCTGGGCAGATCCAAACACAATTCACCGGTAATTTTGATTGCAATACGCGCAACAACCGACTCGGCTATTTCTCTCCCATCGCCGACAGCGCCCGTAACACACTGATCGTCGGCTTTGGGGATGGCAAACACTGGGTGAAGCTCCAAACGTCGGCCCCCGAGAAAGAGGAGATCACCCTCGCAGAAAGAGGGGCACACTCTGCCTCCGAGCTCAACATCGGCTACACCCTCAAGGCGACTCTGGTTAAACCGTCCGGCTCCACGACGGCCAAAAACAGTTACCGCATTGATAACTCGATGATGGTCTCCGATTGGACCGGTATGTCCCTGTGGGAAATCATCACCTGGCCAATCACCCAGGCAGGCAAGTTTTTATCCTGGCTGGCAGGCAATGGCTGGCCGGTGGACCAGCGGGACATGTATATGCAACCCTTAATGATTACTTATACCCCCCGGGCGACTACCTGCCAGTTTGAAAATGCCGGCCTGGCCGTCCAGTTGCCCCGGTTGGGCGTCGCCCAGTTGACCGGCAACCAACCGGGCTATACGCCGTTCACCCTGAATATGCGCTGCGACAACCGACTGGAGAACGGGGCCTCCGACAGGAAAATTGAGATGTTCTTGTCAAGCAACAACCTGTTGGCAACAGACAACAGCGTAATGATCGACACCAGCGCCGGTTCTGCCAAGGGCGTCGGGATCCGGCTGGCGCAAGCCAGTGCTCCCGGCATACCGGTGCGCCTGTCTGCGTCTGCCACCCACCCGGCTAACGCCACGTCGCTGTTTAACGTCACAGCCGGCAGTCCCTTGGAGGCCCGTTTCACCCTCAGCATGGGGGCTTACTATTATCCCTATAACCTCGCGTCCGCTGGAAAAGGAAAAATCAACACCAGCGCGACGCTCAATATTATTTATGAGTAACTGACACCACTGCGGACACCGTCACTGGGTAGGTAAGAAGGACATTTAAATGAGTGAACCCACGCAAATCGGTGTGAAAGTCGACAAAGCTTTAAAAGATGAGGTGGATGCTATTCTACGGGGATTAGGGATAAAACCGACTACGGCGATAGTCGGTCTTTATCATTATATCGCGCAACACCGGGAGTTGCCGTTCATCATTCATACGCAGGTCAATAAACCCAGCACCCTGCAACGTCATTTGTATATGGATTTCACGTTACTGAAACGCCTTCTGCAGGCGTTCTATGTCACCCGAGAACGCGGAGGAATGCTCAAAGACGAGGAGTTTGCGCTCTTAACCAATGTGCTGCGCGAATTCATCACGAATTTTCGGCAGACCGAGAAAGCCCGTGAGCCGGGGGATAATGCTTTCCATATGGACTGGACAAAAGCGTTTAACGGCGCTAAGCGGGCACTTTATGTTCTGGATGCCTACTTCCAACCTGACACCCCGCAAGGAGATACGCTGGACGAGAGTGGGATGATAAAACTGGCCCTGGCCTTGAAAATGCTCCACGACGCGGAAACGGGCACGACGCCCTGACACACCCTAAACCGCCCTCAATAAAAATGAGGACGGTTTTTCTCCCTACAGGATTAAAAATAGTAACGCAACCTGCTATTATTAATATGGCGATGTTTTATTTGATAAAATTGACAGCAGCAGGTTAGTTTGTCAAAAAGTACGGCTAATTATCGATGGGCAAGCATGCCAAGCTAATACTTGGCAATGTTCTCCTTCATCTGCTCCGCCAGATCCAGATGTTTGAACATCATATGCGCGGTTCCCTTCTGAGATCGCCCGTCAGTGCATATCCTGAGTAGTGTAGTTGGTGCCTATTATGGATACAGCGTCACACCCGCACTGTCCGTTTCAATGTCATAACGTGCCCCGAGAAAGAGATCGAAAGGCTGCGGATCCCATTTAACCAACGCCCGAATTTCAAACTGAATAATACCATTGCAAGCAGGGGACTGCGTGTCCCCCAGTAGCGTAATGATGATAGAGTCAGCGATAAGACGCGGCTCAAAGCGGATTATGGCCTCACGGATCATATGTTCCAATACGCCCCAAGAGCGCAGCGTTGCATAGCCACCGACTAGCGGCGAAATACCGAAATTAATCACCGATGCCGCGGTATCTCTATGACGCACCCTATCCAACTGATCCTCCATATTCGCCGTATTGAGAATATCAGCAATATTGCGTTGTATCAGTGTACGCATCGTGCGGGCATTAAAGTGATAACGATCCCAAGTTTCAATCTGTTTTCGTGGTTCATCATCCAAAAGGCGCTCCAGTAAACAAGGCAGGAAAGGTTTACGCTTCATGTTCACTTTCTACCCTGTTAAAAGTGATGTTTCCTGCCTCAAACAATGCGCACTCCCCACCGCTACTCATCCACATTTTACGCCCATTACCCACATATCTTTCCGATCCCTGTAGCTGCCACTGGGTTTGTGAGCCTGTTTTAAACTTATGATCTTTTTGCTCCATCAAAGGATAACGGGCCGGAATGAACCCATGTACTGGTTTATCCAGCATAAGCGTGGCAGGTGCCCACACCAAATCTAATAATCCTAAGGGGGGATTAACCACTAACGCATTAATACCTGATAAGGGTACCCAGCGATAACCACCAGCACAGATAAACTCGCAGATCGGCCCCAGTCGATCATCGCCATCTGCGAGCCAGGTAAATTCGCCCAGCGCCTCGCAATGCCCCGCACTCATAGGCGCATTTTCCAGCGCCTGTAACCGACATGCTTCCCCCCTTTCGTCCTGGCCAGCAGCATAAAAAGCATTCGCACGATGCAATTTTTGCATCCAGTCAGGCAGCGTGCCGTCCAGCGAACAGGCCTCACGTCTACCAGACAACACACTGTCCCGAAGACGCTCGCTAAATATCAGATTTTTATACAGCTCAACCTGACGTTGCGTCTCAGGGGCAATTTTTAACAAAGTATCGAGCTGCAGCAGTGCGCGATCCCATTCAGCCTGGAAACAATAAAATTTAAACAATTGCAAACGTGCTTCAATATTACCGGGTTCGCTTTTTATCCAACGAGAAACCCCGGAGACCCAGTCCTCCAGTTCCTGTATATCCATTCCTATCGTAACTCCAGTTTGCTCCATCCTTTTTCTCCAATATGGTTATAAATGGCTATCTAACCCCAGTTTATAAAGCTCGCGATAAAGTAATTCCGAAACATCCCAACGTTCAATTCTCGATAAATGTTCGGGTGCCAGCTCGATTAAAATATCAGGCTGCTTCTCTTCAATAATTTCCGCTTGATCCAGAGCCATCAGTTCTGTCAACACGCGTTCAATCAAGGAGCCTTCGTTAAAGATGCACTCCGACAACGTTTTATTTTTAGAGCTTTGGATCACGTGTTCCAGGTAACTATCGTGAGCAGGCAGTGAATTCTTCTGCTGTACATCCTGAGAGGTAAAAGTTCGGCTCTGATCACCCCAAAGTAAATAACGTTTATATTCACTACCGAGTTGCTTTAGCACATCACCCTGTATTTTTTCGGTGATAGCTGAAAGGTCAGATACCTCCCAGGGCGTATAGTGGCCACCGTGCATAAGCAGGGTGTCGAGATCAGGCAAATCAGGATCGTCCAGTAGCGGTGGGGTACTCTCTGATATAGACGTGACACGAAAACGAAAATGTCCCACCTGAATTACCATACCCATACGTAGCGGGTATGCTACGCCCGGCTGCAGATGCTGAAAGTCAATCACACTCTGATACTCGTCACTATGGCAAGTCATGACACAGTCAGGATCACTCCACCCGAACCGTAAGAAACCCCGCCTCCCTTCAGGCTTTTCGTCAACAAACTTACCCTGGCGCAGGCAAAAAAAATCTGCCTGCTCTGGTGCCAGGAACTCGCGCAATCGGTGATTCACCCCCTGCCAGGGCCAGTCCATCTGCAATTGCACTAACGTCAACCAATCAATACGTTGCCTGAACCGCAAGTAATGCTTGCGCCACAGGATGTCGTATCACCTAAACGTGCGGCGGGCGAACCATTGATAAACACCGTGCCTGAACCACTCGCGACCACTGATGCCCCATGCAGGCTGCAAGCGGCAACACTTATACCCACTACCCCTGCCGGAATACCGTTGATGAAAACGTTGGGCGAACCACTAGTAATAGCTCCGCCGTGCGAAATGGCATCTCCTATTCTTGCTGCTGGCTGCATCGTATTTCTCCTTATTACAGCTTGAAATGACCCAGGGTCGTAGTACCTGGGTCGTTTGATATTTTAAGGTTCCGGCGTCTGGCTTTCCGTTGGGGTCGGCGTCTCCGTTGGGGTCGGCGTTTCCGTTGGGGTCGGCGTCTCCGTTGGGGTCGGCGTTTCCGTTGGGGTCGGCGTTTCCGTTGGGGTCGGCGTTTCCGTTGGGGTCGGCGTTTCCGTTGGGGTCGGCGTC